>NZ_JAVYJH010000001.1:0-730393 GCF_032621685.1 Pseudomonas sp. zfem002
CTCCCAGTACAAGATCTTCACGCGGTTGCGCGGCTTGTTGAGGAAGACAAAAAGCACGGGATCGAACACCGCCACCTTGATATCGAGTTCGACCAGCGCGGCCAGGCCATCGATGGACTTTCGAAAGTCGACGGGTTTGGGGTAGAGGTAGACTTTTTCGACTTTGGCGTCGGGTCGCATCATGACTTGCGGGCTCCAGGAAGAAATCGGGAGCACAGCATCCGGAATCAGTTGAGCGCTTTGAATGTGGGGTTCATGGAGCGCTTACTTTACAACTATCTCAAGCACGAGGAAATCGACAAATTTGCGCAGGAGCTGGTTGGTTGTCGGGGGAGCGGAGATCCTGGCGCATGCCAAAGTGGAGTATTGAGCAAATACGATGCGATCCGGCAGAGTAAAACGGGCGCTTGGTTTGAAGGCTGCAAGGCTGGAGGAGAAGCGGCTTGTGAGGCACAACTTAAGGAGGTCGAAAATGGCACCCGAGCGCTGGATTCCTTAGCGCTACTTTCTACCCTGACCAGTGAAGAGCGTGAGATTGTCGAGACAATTGCAAACGCGCACTTTGAAGAAGAGCGAGTCGCGCGTACCCCTTGGATGCAGACGTTCCATGGAGAGTCTGGGGCTGCTGGAATCGTTGCTGGAATGGCGGGAAGGGGGGCTACGTCAGGAACAGGGAAAAATGCTCCAGGGACTGTAGACCCTGGAAAGTCGGGGGGCCCTGAACTCGGCCCTGGAGGGAAACCGTCGGAACCGAGTGGGTTGGGCGGGGCTGGTAAATCGACGACTGGGGGTGGAGCCCTCAAGCCGGAGGTTTCACCAGACGCTGAAGCGGGGATGGCGTATAGTCGGCCTGTTGCGGGAGTCAGTGGGACAAAAGCAACAGGAGCTGTAGACGTTCCCGCCACTTCGTCTATTGCCCGAGATGGGTTGCGTAATGATCTTGCTGTGCAGGCAGGCATTCCAAGAAGCTTGGATAAGGTCTGGGGTTCATCAATAGATGATTTGGCTCAAGCGTATAAGATGGACGGCGCAAAGCTTGTGCCTAAACCTCACAAGCCAGGCACTTCTGGCAATGCACAAGCATTTACAGTGGAAGGGCATCCAGCAATTAAGGAGGTCCAATACCACTCTGGCGGAGGTCGGCATGATGCGGAGTACTATAAGTTTACGTACAAAGATGGAGCTGAGGTCAGGGTGATTGACTCAAGTGCAGGCTTAAAGCCAGGAACAATTACCAAGTATCAGCAGTATTACGATAAGCAAGGTAACCGCTTGAAGTATGAGGCTGGCCAGTGGAAAGCTTGGGAGTAGTGGTGCATGGCAATGTTAGTTCCTAATCTTAAGGCAGTGCTGATTCCGGGTATAAGTGCGGCGGGGTTTTCTCTGGGTGAGGATTTTTCCAGCATTCAAGAAAGAATTGGAATCGTTGACTGGCATGAATCTAACGCATGCATTGATGAGGTTTTAATTAGCAGTGCGGGATGGGTTGGAGTCAGGTCGAAAGTCGGTACGGCTATCGAACTTGGCAAGACTGTTGAGTCATTCAGCTATCGAAATGATTTGGTTTCATTGGATTTTGGAGATGCCAAGAAACTATATAGAGTTGTGGTTGGGAAAGGCTACCAAGGGGGGTTCAAATCGGTTGTGCCTGGCGATGACCTACTGCTGCTTAATGATTTTTATGAGCTTGATTTCAATGATTTGGATGATGATTTTTTAATAATTGAAAGTGGTAAGTATATAGAGGGAATTAGCTTTATAACCGACTATAGAGCTTCGCTGGAGCATGCGCCAAGTCAGAAGATTGAATATATTTCAATACATGATTGGTCTTTTCGATAATTGTCCAAGCACACTACCCCACACAGCACCGGCCTCGTGCTGGTGTTGTTTTATCTGCTTGCTGCTAAACCTCCCTTCCCCTGAACGACCTGTATAAGAATCGCTCTACGGCCAGAAGGGCTAAGTTGGTGAGCGGGACAAGTCAGCGGTAGTGGCGACAGAACCTGTTCTGCCGCCGTATACGTTTTCGCGCTTATGTTTCTAGGCGCCTATTCTGTAGTCGTGTCTATTCAACAGCGCCTTGATCAACGCCTGACAGATTTCCAGCGACTGACATGTAGCCCACGCCATGTCTGCTGTAGGTCGAGACAACATTTCGCAGAGTTGCCAGTTGGTTTCAAAGGCTGACGTGAGCGCAGCAGAAAGATGAACCAGCGCATCTTCGATATCGGCCTCTTCGCACACCGAGAACAACGGTGGGTGCGCGCCGTGGCAAGCGCCGAAGTGAGTGTGGACAGTGGTGCGACGAAGTGTGGAGGCAGGAGGATCCGGTACCAGCTTTTTCATGACTTCGTTTCTCTGTGGAGGAATGAAACGCCACAGACCTGCCGTCAAGCAGGAGGGTGGCGACTGTGCGCGGGTTGACGGACCGGTCCACAGAGAAAACCCGGCGCGCCCGAAGGCGCCCACACGCACAGCTGCCATAGCAGTCGGCGATTCCGTGGAGTCGGCCCGTCAAGACCGGTCGTTGTGTGCAACGACCGGCGAAGCGTAGGCACCGAATTCCAGGGGCGCAATGACTGATAAGGCGGAAAAGTATGCTTGGGAAATTGCCTACATGAAAGTCGGATCCAGAGGCGGTTTTGTCGCGCTATGCAACATCCCCGAATATCCCCGAATCAAGGCCGTTCAACCGCCGGTATCGAGCCTGTCAATGACACAGGCAAG
This sequence comes from Pseudomonas sp. zfem002, assembly GCF_032621685.1. Classification (NCBI taxonomy): domain Bacteria; kingdom Pseudomonadati; phylum Pseudomonadota; class Gammaproteobacteria; order Pseudomonadales; family Pseudomonadaceae; genus Pseudomonas; species Pseudomonas sp. zfem002. The sequence goes on from NZ_JAVYJH010000001.1 coordinate 2,731, forward strand.
GCCCCGCACTCCCTGAAGAGCGCGGGGCCTTGCCCGTCGATCAGTCGTCCAGGCCGGCGGTCAGCTTCAGCGACACATCGTCGAACTGCACGTCATCCCCGGTCACGCGGATCAGCGACACCTTGAACGCGCTTTCACCCTGGATCGCCGTGATGTCGATCGCGTAGTCGCTCCAGTCGGTGGAACTGACCGGTACGTACTGCGTCGCGCCATCCGGCAGCAGCTTGACCTGCAGACGGCCCATGGATCCGGCGCCGACCTTGGCGCGGGCGGTGAGCTGGTAGTAGCCGAGGGTCGGCACGGCAACCGTCTGCGATACGTCGTCCATGCGCAGCGCGCAGGTTTCCGCGTCGAAGTTGGCGCCGGTCATCTCCCAGTGGGCATTGCCTTCGGCGAAGTCGCCGTTGCGGATCAGTTCGTCGCTCTGCGGGGCGAAATCCAGCGATACGTCGTCGAACCAGGCGGCTGCGGTGTTGCCTTCCAGGTAGACCTCCATGCCCGCGACACCGGCCGGTACGTCGAAGTCGGTCTCATAGAGGTTCGGCGTTGTGCCGACGATGTCCATGATCACGTTGACACTGTCGTAGCTCAGGCGAATCCGCGCGCCGGGAAAGCCGCCCGGGGTGACGATCGCGGCACGACAGGAGAGGCGATAGCGCCCGGCCGGAATGCTGCCGATGACCTGCGCGGCAATGCCGTTCTGGCCGACGTTGCAGCGCTGTTCTTCGAAATTGACGTCGTCATAAACCTGCCAGTTGACGCTTCCGTTCGAGAAGTCGCCATTGCGGATCTGCTCCGCGCGGGGGGTGTGGGACTTTGCGTTCATGCTGTAGTGCTCCGTGATCTGTAAATCACAACTGTGGGTTGGACTTGCAGTCTATGCGGGGCTCCGGGGCTTGAAACCTGACAACTCTGACAGTTGACAGGGAGGGGCAAAGAGGCGGATCTAGTGGTCTTTTGTGCCTTGCGAAAGTGGAAAAAGGCCTCGGCCGAATGGACGATGCCGGCTGGCGAAGGCCCTCGGACAATGCGCGCACACCCTTTGCACGAGGTCCGTATGAGCAGCAGTGCCATCGCTATCAGCAACCTGCTTTACCAGTATGCGGAATGCCTGGATACGGGTGACTTCGAGGGCGCTGCGAGGCTGTTCCGGCACGCGCGCATCAAGGTCGGCAAGGAGGTACCGCCGATCGATTCGAACGGCATGCTCGCTCTGCTCCGTGAGCTGGTGATCCTCTACCCGTGCGGGACGCCACGTACCCGGCACGTGACCAGCAACCCGATCATCGACATCGACGAGGCGGGCAATCGTGCCACGGTACGTTCGTACTACACCGTGTTCCAGGCCACCGAGGGCTTGCCGCTGCAGGCGATCACGGCTGGGCGCTATCACGACGAGTTCGAGCGGGTGGACGGGGTCTGGCGGTTTGCATACCGGGACTACACCTTGCAGGAGACGGTGGGGGAGATGGGCTTTCATCTGAAGGGGACGGTGCCTGGCTGAGGTTTCTGTATCGTTCTTGCGGGCCTCATTGCTGCATGGGTATCTGCACATCTTTGAGGGCTTGGCAGGAAACCGCATTTGGGCCGCGAGGTGCTCGCCTCAACATGTGCAGAGCCCTCAAGACCGAGCGCCGCCCGCGCGGCGCTTCGCGAGCAAGCTCGCTCCCACAGTCTGTTGCAACGCGCCATGGCCTGTGAGATTTGAGTGGTCAGCCCTTGGTGCTTGGCGATTTATTGCGGGGAGGCTGTTGGGCCCGACTTGATATTGCGTCGTGCAAACAAGGCGGACAACCATGGCCTATCAGACATAGGTTCGTTGCAACAAACTGTGGGAGCGAGCTTGTCGGGGCGCCGAACCGTCGCGAAGCGCCGCGCGGGCGGCGCTCGATCTTGAGGGCGCTGTAAGGCTCAAGACAGGCACCTGGCGGTCTTGTGCAAGAAGACCAAAAAAAGCCCCGCCAGGCCGAAACCCGCGGGGCAAAGAGGTCGGTATGAACCAACCAAAGGAGCCTCACACAATCATTTCACCGAAGCGACCGCCTCGGCTTGCCAGCCACCGCCCAGCGCTTTGTAGATCGCGACAATCCCGCGATACAGCTCGACCTCGCCCTGGGCCTGGGCATCCTCGGCCGCCAGGCGCTCGCGCTCGGCATCCAGCAGCACCAGGTAGTCCACCGTGCCTTCGCGGTAGCGAATCGACGCCAGGTCCGCCGCCTTGCGGCTCGCCTCGCTCTGCTTGAGCAGGGAGAGCAGGCGCTGCTGGCGCTTGCCGTAGTCGCTGAAGGCGTTTTCCGATTCTTCCAGGGCCAGCAGTACCTGCTGCTCGTAGGTCGCCAGCGCGCCCTCGGCCTCGGCATTGGCGCCGCGCAGGCGCGCACGCACGCTGCCCAGGTCGAATGCCGCCCAGGTGATGCTCGGGCCCAGCGCCCAGGCCTGCGCCGCCGACGAACCCAACTGCGAACCGCGCCCGGCGGTGAAGCCGAGGAAGCCGCTGAGGCTGACCCGCGGGAACAGGTCCGCGGTGGCCACGCCGACGTTCGCCGTGGCCGCGGCCAACTGGCGTTCGGCGCGGCGGATGTCCGGACGGCGTTGCAGCAGTTCGCCCGGATCACCCACCGGCAGGGCCTTGGCGATGGCCGGCAGTTGCTTGGCCGAGAGGTCCACGCTCAGCGCGTCCGGGCGCTGGCCGAGCAGGGTGGCGATACGATTGCGCGCCCGCACCTGTTCCGCCTGCAACTGCGGCACGCTGGCCTCCACCGCCGCCAGGCGAGCGTCGGCGCGGACTACGTCAAGCTCGTTGCCGACCCCGGCATCGCGCAGGGTCTCGGTGATGCCGCGCGAGTCCTGCTGGGTCTTGAGGTTGGCCAGGGCGATCTGCTCGCGCAGTTGCGCGCCACGCAGTTGCCCGTAGGCATCCACCAGTTCGGCGATCAGGCTCACCTGCAGTTGTTGCAGGTCGGCCTGGGCCGCGGCTTCCTGGGCCTCGCTGGCTTCCAGCTGGCGCTGGATGCGGCCGAACAGGTCGAGCTCCCAGGCCATGTCCAGGCCGAGGTCGTAGCGCTCGCTGTTGACCCGGTCCTCGGTCTGCCCGGGAACCTGGCCCTTGCCCAGGTTGCTGCTGACGCGGCTGGTCACGGTCGGCAGGGCATCGTTGTCGACGTCGTCGCGAATCGCCCGGGCGGCCTTGAGGCGGGCGAAGGCGACGCGCAGGTCACGGTTGCCGGAGAGCGACTGGGTCACCAACTGGTCCAGCACCGGGTCCTCGAACTGGTGCCACCAGGCACTTTCGAAGCGGCTGCGATCGAGGCCGGCCTGGCCCTCGACGGCGGTCAGGTGCGCGGCGGCGGTGTCCGGGGCCTGGTAGTCCGGGCCCACGGCACAGGCGCTCAGGGCCAGGGCGAGCAGGCTCGGCAGCCACAGGTGCCTGGCGGTGTTCAGGGTTGCAGCGTTCATGCGTGGTTCTCCAGCGCCGGCAGCCGTGCGGCCTTGCGTGCCTGGCTGCGTTCGACGTAACGACGGATCAGGACAAAGAACACCGGGGTCAGCAGCAGGCCGAAGATGGTCACGCCGATCATCCCGGAGAACACCGCCACGCCCATGGCATGGCGCATCTCGGCACCGGCACCGGAGGAGAACACCAGCGGTACCACACCCATGATGAAGGCGAACGAGGTCATCAGGATCGGCCGCAGACGCAGGCGGCAGGCTTCCAGGACCGCGGCCAGCGGGTCGAGGCCTTCGGCCTGCTTGTCCTTGGCGAACTCGACGATGAGGATCGCGTTCTTGCACGCCAGCCCCACCAGTACGATCAAGCCGATCTGGGTGAAGATGTTGTTGTCGCCACCGGACAGGATCACCCCGGTGATCGCCGAGAGCAGGGTCATCGGGACGATCAGGATCACCGCCAGCGGCAGGCTCCAGCTTTCGTACTGGGCGGCCAGCACGAGGAAGGCCAGCAGTACGCAGAGCGGGAAGACGAACAGCGCGGTATTGCCGGCGAGGATCTGCTGGTAGGTCAGCTCGGTCCACTCGAAGGTCATGCCGTTGGGCAGTTCCTCCTTCAGCAGTTTCTCGATGGCTTTCTCCGCCTGGCCGGAGCTGTAGCCCGGGGCCGCGGCGCCGTTGATCTCGGCGGTGATGAAACCGTTGTAGTGCATCACCCGGTCGGGGCCGGAGGTGTCGCTGACCTTGATGAAGGTCGCCAGCGGGATCATCTCGCCCTGGTTGTTGCGCACCTTCAGCTGGCCGATCTGCTCGGCGTCGAGGCGGAACTGCTGTTCGGCCTGGACGTTGACCTGGTAGGTGCGGCCAAAGCGGTTGAAGTCGTTGGCGTACAACGAACCCAGGTAGATCTGCAGGGTGTCGAAGATGTCGTTGATGGCCACGCCGTGGGTCTTGGCCTTCTCGCGGTCGATGGCGGCATCGACCTGCGGCACATTGACCTGGTAGCTGGTGAACAGGCCGGCCAGTTCCGGCACGCTGCGGCTCTTGGCGATGACGTTCTGCACTTCCTTGTACAGCGCTTCATAACCCAGGTTGCCACGGTCCTCGATCTGCAGGCGGAAACCGCCGATGGTGCCCAGCCCCTGTACCGGCGGTGGCGGGAAGATGGCGATGTAGGCGTCCTGGATATCGGCGAACTGCGCGTTCAGCGCGGCGGCGATGGCACCGGCCGACTGGCTCGGGTCCTTGCGCTCGTCGAACGGCTTGAGCGGGGTGAACACGATGCCGCTGTTCGGGCTGTTGGTGAAACCGTTGATCGACAGGCCCGGGAAGGCCACCGAGTCGGCCACGCCCGGCTGTTTCAGGGCGATCTCGCTCATGCGCTTGATCACCGCTTCGGTACGGTCGAGGCTGGCCGCGTCCGGCAACTGGGCGAAGGCCACCAGGTACTGCTTGTCCTGGGCCGGGACGAAGCCGGTCGGGGTGGACGAGAAGCCGAGGTACGTCAGGCCCATCAGGCCGGCATAGACGAACAGCGCCACGCCACTGCGGCGGATGACCCGGCCGACGGTGCCGACATAGCTATGGCTGGCACGCTCGAAGAAGCGGTTGAACGGACGGAACAACCAGCCGCCCAGCAGACGCTCCAGCAGCAGCGAGAAACGGTCCTTCGGCTCGTGGTGACCCTTGAGCAGCACGGCGGCCAGGGCCGGCGACAGGGTCAGCGAGTTGAAGGCCGAGATCACCGTGGAGATGGCGATGGTCAGGGCGAACTGCTTGTAGAACTGCCCGGTGAGGCCGGAGATGAACGCCGCCGGCACGAACACGGCGCAGAGCACCAGGGCGGTGGCGATGATCGGTCCGGTCACTTCACCCATGGCCTTCTGCGTGGCTTCCAGCGGTTTCAGGCCCAGCTCGATGTTGCGCTCGACGTTCTCCACCACGACGATGGCGTCGTCCACCACGATACCGATGGCCAGTACCAGGCCGAACAGCGACAGGGCGTTGAGCGAGAAGCCGAACAGGTGCATCACGGCGAAGGTACCGATCAGCGACACCGGTACGGCCACCAGCGGGATGATCGAGGCGCGCCAGGTCTGCAGGAACAGGATCACCACCAGGACCACGAGGATCAGCGCTTCGAACAGGGTGTGCACCACCGCTTCGATCGAGCCGCGGACGAACACGGTCGGGTCGTAGACGATGCTGTAGTCCATGCCTTCGGGGAAGCTCTGCTTGAGCTCGGCCATCTTCGTCCGCACTTCGTCGGAGATCTCGATGGCGTTGGAGCCCGGGCGCTGGAAGATCGGGATGGCCACTGCCGGCTGGTTGTTCAGCAGCGAGCGCAGGGCGTACTGGCTGGAGCCCAGCTCGACCCGGGCGATGTCCTTCAGGCGAGTGATTTCGCCGTTTTCGCCGGAACGGATGATGATGTTCTCGAACTCTTCCTCGCTGACCAGACGACCCTGGGTGTTGACCGAGAGCTGGAAGCTGGTGGCGTTAGGCGCGGGCGGTGCGCCGAGCTGGCCGGCGGCGACCTGGCGGTTCTGCTCGCGAATCGCCGCGACCACGTCGCTGGCGGTGAGGTTGCGCGAGGCGGTCTTGTTCGGATCGAGCCAGACCCGCAGCGAGTAGTCGCCCATGCCGAACAGCTGCACGTCGCCGACACCGCCCAGGCGCGCCAGCTCGTCCTTGATGTTGAGGATGGCGTAGTTGGACAGGTAGAGCATGTCGTAGCGGTTATCCGGCGAGGTCAGGTGCACGACCATGGTCAGGTCGGGCGAGGCCTTGTCGACGGTGATACCGATGCGCGTCACTTCTTCCGGCAGCTTGGGCTGGGTCCGCGTCACGCGGTTCTGCACCTGGACCTGGGCGTTGTCCAGGTCGGTGCCCAGGGCGAAGGTGATGGTCAGGGTGATCTTGCCGTCGGCGGTGGACTGCGAGGACATGTAGAGCATGTTCTCGACACCGGTGATGGCCTGTTCCAGCGGCGCGGCGACGGTTTCGCCGATCACCTTGGGGTTGGCCCCGGGGAAGTTGGCGCGCACCACCACGGTGGGCGGCACCACTTCCGGGTATTCGCTGATCGGCAGCTGGAACAGCGAGATCGCACCGGCGATCAGGACCAGCAGCGAGAGCACCGCGGCGAAGATCGGCCGGGTAATGAAGAACTTGGAAAAATTCATTGGTGTCGTCTCTTAACCGCGTGGGGTCGCGGCGCTGGCGAGCTTGACCGTGGCCTTGCCGTTATCGACGGGCTGACGGTTGGCGGCTTCCAGGGCCTGGCGTTGCTGGGCGAGGGCGGCGAGGGTGGACTCGCTGGCCATCGGCGTTTCTTCCGGGGTGACCGGCGAGCCGGGACGGACCCGCTGCAGGCCCTTGACCACGATGCGGTCGTCCTTGCTCAGGCCGGCCCGGACGATGCGCAGGCCTTCGAGTTTCGGACCGAGTTCCACCGGGCGGTAGGCGGCCTTGTTGTCCTGGTCCATGACCAGCACGAACTTCTTGCCCAGGTCGGTGCCGACCGCCTCGTCGTTGATCAGCACGGCGTCGTAGGTGGCGCTGCCCACCAGTTTCAGGCGCGCGTAGAGCCCCGGGGTGAACTGGCCGTTGCGGTTGTCGAACACGGCGCGGCCGCGGATGGTGCCGGTCTTCGGGTTGACCTGGTTGTCGACGAAGTTCATCTGGCCCAGGTGCGGGTTGCCGGTTTCGTTGGACAGGCCGAGGTACACCGGGGTGCTCTGGCCGCGCTGGCCGTCGCGGGCCAGTTGGCTGTACTTGAGGTAGACGCGCTCGTCGGCATCGAAGTAGGCATACACGCGGTCGGTGGAGACCACGCTGGTCAGCGGCGTGACGTCGGCGCTGACGATGTTGCCGGCAGTGAACTGGGCGCGGCTGACCCGGCCGCTGATCGGCGCGGTGACGCGGGTGAAGCTCAGGTTCAGCTTGGCCAGGTCCAGTTGCGCCTGGATCGCCGCGACGCCGGCGCGGGCTTCGGCGGCGGCGCTGCTGCGCGACTCGGCCAGTTCGGCGGAGATGGCGTTGCTGTTGCGCAGGCGTTCGCCGCGCTGGGCTTCGTTTTCCGAGCGGATGGCGGTGGCGCGGGCTTGTTGCAGCTGGGCTTCGAGGCGGCGGACCTCGGCCTGGAACGGACGCGGGTCGATCTGGAACAGCAGGTCGCCTTTCTGCACCTGGGCGCCTTCGGTGAAGGCTACCTGGTCGATCTGTCCGGAGACACGCGGGCGGACTTCGACGGTTTCCGGGGCTTCGAGGCGGCCGGTGAACTCGTCCCATTCATTGATCGGCTGCTCGATCACTTTCGCCACGCTGACCTTCGGCGCCGAAGGCGCATGCACCGCTTCCGGGGTGCGACCGCAGGCACTCATCACCAGAAGGGCCAAGGCGGCAAGGGGGTAGCGCAAGGGTTTGAGTGACTGCTCCATGGAGAACTCCGCCAATGTATTGATAGTGGGCGGATTCTGCGTTTTGCCAGGGACGGCGACGAATCGAACGAAGCGAAGGTAACTATCACGGGGAATGATGGAAGTCGGGTTTTATCGTGTGGCGTTGATAGTTGCGGTCGAACAGTCAACCCAGCATCACTGGGAACCGCTGATCCAGCCCCGCTGCCGTGCACTGGCATCGAGGTGCAAGCGCCTGGCAGGGAAGGACAAGCAGGGTGGCGGCGGGAGGGAGATACTGATGCTGCCCCTTTGGTAGGTCCCTCTGGGTGCGACGGCAATATCTTCATATCTGCGCTACGTTTGAACCGCCAGCAGGGTTGCTGGCGGTTTTTTTTGTCTGGGTTCTGTAGGAGCGGGCTTGCCCGCGAAAGGACCGCGCAGCGGTCCCAAAATCTCATGGGCAGCACCATTTTCGGGACCGCTGCGCGGTCCTTTCGCAGGCAAGCCAGCTCCTACGGGGGGCCAATCGCGTGAGGCCTGGACTCAGCCGTTGGCCCGCTTGCCCTGCGCCTGCTGCGCCACCTTGGCGCGAATCCGCGGCAGCAGCTCCTGGCCATACTCCACGGCATCGCGCAACTGATCGAAACCACGGAACAGGAAGGTGCTGACGCCGAGGTTGTAGTACTCCAGCGCCGCCTCGGCCACCTGGTCCGGCGTGCCCACCAGCGAGGTCGAGTTGCCCGCCGCCCCGGTCAGCGCGGCGATCGCCGTCCACAGCCGGGTGTCGTGCACCACCTTCTGGCTGGCCAGTTCCACCAGGCGCGCCGAGCCGCTGTTGTTCTTGCCCACGTTCAGTTCGCGACGCTTGCTCGCGCGCTGTTCATGCAGCACCCGTGCATTGGCGAGGATGCGCTCGGCACGGGCCCACGCCTGTTCCTCGGTGGCGCCGAGGATCGGGCGCAGCGACAGGCTGAAGCGAATGTGCTTCTCTCGCCCGTACTTCGCCGCCGCCCGGCGCACCTTGGCGATACGCTCGCGAACCTGCTCCAGCGGCTCGCCCCACATCATGTAGACGTCGGCATGCTTCGCCGCCACGTCCACCGCGGCGTCGGACGCCCCGGAGAAGTAGATCGGGATATGCGGCTTCTGCAGCGGCTTGATCAGGGTCAGGTTGTCCTCGACGCGATAATGCGCGCCCTCGTGGTTGAACGGCGCGGTCGCGGTCCAGGTCTGGCGGACCACGTCGAGGTACTCGCTGGTGCGCGCGTAGCGGGCGTCCTTGTCGAGGAAATCGCCGTCACGCTGCAGGTCGCCGCTGTCGCCGCCGGTGATCACGTTGATCGAGGCGCGCCCCCGGCTCAGGTGATCGAGGGTGGCGAACTGGCGGGCGGCGAAGGTCGGCGCCTGGAAGCCCGGGCGGTGGGCCACCAGCAGGCCGAGCTTCTCGGTGTAGGCGGCGACGTGGCTGGCGATGATCAGCGAGTCGGCGGCGCTGGTGTTGACCGCCAGCAGGGCCTTGTCGAAACCGCCGTATTCCTGCGCCTGGGCAAACGCCCTGATGAATTCCAGGTCGACCGCCGGGCCGCGCGGGGCCTGGGATTCGCTACCTTCCTGGGGGCCGATCAGGCCGATGAATTCGAGACTCATGGGGGCAAAACTCCTTGTCCGTTGAAAGGTTCTGTCCGGGCGGTTCAGGCGACCGCTTCGCGGGTGCGACGCAAGGTGTAGCGGTTGTCCGGCACGGCCAGGCCGAAGTTGTCGCGCAGGGTCTGGCCCTCGTAGTCATGGCGCAACAGACCGCGCTCCTGCAGCAAAGGCACTACCAGCTCGGTGAAGCGCTGCAGGCCGTCGGGGAGCAGGGCGTTGATGATGAAACCGTCCGCCGCGTCGTGTTCGAACCAGTCCTGCACGGCGTTCGCCACCTCCTCGGCGGTGCCGACGAAGTCCCGGCTCGGCGCCGAGAAGCGCAGGGCCACCTGGCGCAGGGTCAGGCCCTCTTCGCGGGCGATGCGCTTGAGCTGGTCGGACGAGCCCTTGTGGCTCTGGCTGCCGAGATCGCCCAGGTCGGGGAACGGCGCGTCGAGCTCATGGACGCTGAAGTCGTAGTCGTTGAACGGCCGGCCGAGGGCGACCAGGGCATCGTCGATGCTGACCAGCGCGAGCGCTTCCTGGTAAAGGCGTTCGGCATCCGCGGCATCCCTGCCGACCAGGGGGCGGATGCCCGGGAGGATGAACAGCTCGTCCGGGTTGCGCCCGAAGTTGCGCGCCCGTTGCTTGAGGTCCAGGTAGTAGGCGCGGGCGTCGCTGAAGCCCTCGGGGCTGACGAAGATCGCATCGGCCTGACGCGCGGCGAAGTTGCGCCCGTCCTCGGAGGTGCCGGCCTGGAAGATCAGCGGCTGGCCCTGGCGCGAGCGGGCGATATTCAGCGGGCCCTTGACCTTGAAGAACTCGCCGTGGTGGTTCAGCGTGTGCAGCTTGTCCGGGTCGAAGAACTCGCCGCTCTGCTTGTCGCGGGTGAAGGCGTCGTCCTCCCAGGAGTCCCACAGGGCCTGGACCACCTGCACATGCTCCTTGGCGATGCGATAGCGCTCGGCGTGTGGCGGGTGTTCGCTCTTGCCGAAGTTGTCGGCGGTCCCGGACAGCCACGAGGTGACCACGTTCCAGCCGGCGCGGCCGCCGCTGATATGGTCCAGCGAGGCCAGCTGGCGGGCGACCTGGAAGGGCTCGGTGTAGCTCACGGTGATGGTCGCCACCAGGCCGATGTGCTCGGTGACCGCGGCCAGGGCAGAGAGGATGGTCAGCGGTTCGAAGCGGTTGAGGTAGTGCGGGCTGGACTTGGCGTGGATATGCAGGCTGTCGGCGATGAAGGCGAAGTCGAACCTGCCGGCTTCGGCCAGGCGGGCCTGCTCCTTGTAATAGCCGAAGTTGACGCTGGCATCGGCCAGTGCGTTCGGGTGACGCCACTCGCCCCAGCCGTGGCCGACACCGTGGATCATGGCGCCGAGTCTGATCTGTCGTTTGCTCATGCTTCGTTCCTGCGCGGAGGGTGAGGCGACGAAGCGCGGCGAGGCCCGGCTTGCGTCGCAAAAAGGGGCCTCCGCCGGGAAAGGGGTCGGTCTTGGGATAGACCTTATGCGGCTGTGGAGCGTCTGTGAAGGACCGTTTTCTTCTATGCTAATTATGTAAACAAAGCATTAAATGTGTTTTTCAATATCAGTAAATTGAATTTTGTGGTGCCGGGTTCATGCACGAACGGTGTGGGCACGGATTCACCGCGGCGGTCCGATGCCGCGCTGAATCCGCACCCACACCGTCCGTGCAGGTCAGCTAGAACTCATAGGTCAGGCGCGTGAAGTAATAGCCCCCGGTGAAGCCGTATGGCGAGTACGCGCCATAGCCTTTGGTCATGGTCTTGTTGGGCGGGTTCTGCCGTTCCGGATAGATGTCGAACAGGTTCTTCGCCCCCACCGCCAGGTTCAGGTCCTTGGTCAACTGGTAGCCGACATCCAGGTCGGTGATCCAGCGTGCCTTGTACACCCGGTCCAGCGAGCGGTCGCCTGCGTCGTTGACTTCGCGGTACGAACCGTAGCGGGTCAGGCCGAGGTTGACGTTGTAGCGATCCAGACGCCAGTTGCCGCCAAGAATCAGCTTGGTCTTGGGCTGCACCCCGGTGATGAAGTTGCGCGCCTGGCGGTCCATCAGGTCGTATTGCTTGCCGAGAATGCTCACGCTCTCCTTGTAGTCGAGGATCTCGGTGTCGTTCCAGTTCCACGCCGCGGTCCATTTCACACTGCCGAAGCCGCCCAGGTCCTGGTCGTAGTTGCCCACCAGGTCGACGCCCTTGGTCCGGGTATTGGCGCCGTTGGTGAAGTACTGGCCGCCGGAGGTGGAGTTGATGCCGTTGGCGATCAGGGTCTGCAGCACTTCCGGGCCGAGCAGGGTGCCGGTCAGGGTGATGCGGTCACGCACGTTGATCACGTAGGCATCGGCGGTGAAGGACAGCCGGTCGCTGGGCTGGAAGGTCAGGCCGAGGCTGTAGTTGCTGGATTTCTCTGGCTTCAGCGGTTCGGCGCCGAGGGCCTTGGCCGCCGCCGAATCCACCGGCAGTACGCCGTAGTTGATCGACTGGTAGACCCCGTTGACCACGCCAAAGGTGGTGGAGCGCGCACTGAACAGGCTGTTGGCCAGGGACGGCGCACGGAAGCCGTTGCTCACGGTGGCGCGCAGCGCCAGTTGCGGGGTGAACTCGTAGCGCGTGCTGAGCTTGCCGCTGCGGGTCGCACCGATGCCCTGGTCGTAGTGCTCGTAGCGCAGCGCGGTGCCGACATACCATTGCGGCAGCGGGTTGAAGCCCACGTCGACGTAGCTGGCCACGCTGTTGCGGTGGGTCTTGGCGGTCTGGTCGGGGGAGATGCCGTTGGTCACCTGGGCCCCGGACGAGGCGCACTGGCCCGGCGCCCGGCAGTAGCCGCCATTGGCCCAGCTGGCCCAGTCGCCTTTTTCCACCTCGTAGCCGTCGCGGCGCTGTTCCAGGCCCCAGGACAGGTCCAGCGGCTTGCTCAGGCCGACCTCGAAACCACGATGCAGATCGAGGTTGCTGGTCAACTGAGTGGAGATCCAGGTACCGGACTTGAAGTGGTTCGGCGTGGCTTCGCCGAGGGACGGGTTCTGGTTGTTCCAGGTGCCCTGTTCGGCGTCGTTGCGCCCGTAGGTGCTGGACAGGTCCCAGTCCCATTCACCGGCCAGGCCCTTGGCGCCGAACGCGGCCTGGAAGTCCTGCTCCTCGATGTACCAGGTCGGCGTGTAACCGGACGGCCGGCCGTTGGGGCCGGTGGTGATGGTGTTGACGATGGTCGGCAGGCGGAAGTTCTGCCCCTGTTCGGCCTTGCGGTAGGACCAGGTGCTGAAGGAGTACAGGCTGAGGTCGTCGTTGACCGGCAGCTCGGCGTTGTAGCCGAGGGTCAGCAGGTTGATCTTCGGCGTGCCGTAGCCGCCATAGGTCGCCTTGCCGGCCTTCTCATGGGCTTCGGCCGGGCTGTAGCCGTTGGCGTTGGCCTTGTTGTCGTCGTTCTGGCTGCGGGCGTCGAGGGCCAGTTGCAGGACACCGTCCTGGCCGATCTCGAAGCCCTTGTTCAGGCTCTGCTGCACGGTCTGCTTCTTGCCGTCGTAGCCCTGGCCGACGTTGGTCACCGCGGTGCCGCTGGTGTCGGCCTTGAGGATCACGTTGATCACCCCGGCGATGGCATCCGAGCCGTACTGCGCGGCGGCGCCGTCGCGCAGCACCTCGACATGATCGATGGCGCTGATGGGGATCAGGTCGAGGTCGGCCGGGGCGGCGCCGGCGTGGATCCCGCTGATGTTCAGGGTGGCGCTGGTGTGGCGGCGCTTGCCGTTGACCAGGACCAGCACCTGCGCCGCGTTGAGGCCGCGCAGGCTTGGCGCGCGGGCCATGCCACTGGCGTCCCAGCCGGTCTTTTCCGGGAGGGTGAAGGAGGCCACCGTGGCGCTGAGGGCTTCCATCAGCCCGGGTTTTCCGGTGGCCTGCAGTTGCTTGGCGCTGATCACATCGATAGGCGCCGGGCTGGTGGTCACGGTGCGTTTCTCGCTGCCACGGTTACCGGTGACGATCACGGTTTCCAGGCGCGAGCCCTGCTGCTTGTCGCTCGGTTCTTCGGCGGCGACCACGGGGAGATTGAGGCTGGCGAGCAGCGCGGCACCCAACAACGGGGTGCGCGCCGTCGCTGCCGGCCAGCGGGAGAGGCGGGCAGTGTTCAAGGCAGATTTCCTTTTCTGGTTATAGCGGTGAACGACCCCGGTTCACGGGGTCCTGGCGGCGATGGCTTCGATTTCCACCAGCGCGCCGGGCAGCGGCAGGGCGACCACCTGCAAGGCGGTGCGGGTCGGTTTGTTCGGCTGCTCGGCGGTGGCGAAGAAGCGCGTGTAGGCGGCCTGCAGGCCAGCGAAGTCGAGGGTGTTGCCCTTGTCCGGGTCGCCGACCAGGAACACCCGCAGCTGGACGATATCGCCCAGGTCCAGGCCCTGGGCCTGGAGAATGCCGCGCAGCTTGTTGAGCACCGAGAGGGTCTGGGTTTCGGTGTTGCCGTAGGCGGCGATGCTGCCTTTCGGCGCCTTGGCATCGGCGACGTCGGGCAGGGTGCCGCTGACGAAGATCAGTTGCGCCGAGGCCGGTACCTTGACCACTTGCGAAATGGGGAAGTTCGAGCCCGGCGGATCGACGCGCTGGATGCTGTCGGCGTGGGCGGTGTTCAGGGTCAGGCTCATCAGGGCTCCGAGCGCCAGTGTGGTGGTCTTCTTCATGGGACGTTCCTTGTCGTGGTTCAGGCGGCGGCAACGTTGGCGGAGGGCTGGCCGGCGTGCCGGGCGATCAGGCCGACCACCCGCCGCGCCGATTCGGCGGCGCTGTTCTGCCAGATGCCGACGCCGCCGTGGGCCAGGGCGTCGCTGGCCAGCCAGGTGCGGCCTTGCGGCTGGTTGAGGATGTCGTAGCCCGGCTGGGCCACTTCGTCGTGGACGATCCACGGCGCTTCGCTGAAGGGAATCTTCGACCAGTTCACTGCCACCGGCCGGCCCAGCTTGTGCGAGTGACCCGGGTGCAGGGATTCCACGGCGGCACGGGACGAGGCGAACTGCGCCTGCCACGGCTTGGCGGCGAAGCCGTCGGCCACCTCGCCGTTGTTGTAGGTCGCCACCAGGATGCCCTGGGCGCTGTTCAGGCGGTCGCTGGGGTACCACAGGGTGCGCGCTTCGTGGTTGATGTAGGAGAGGCCGCCATAGATCTGGTAGTCGGTCTCCCAGAACCGCGGCGACTGCCAGGCCACCTTGTTGGCCTTGTCGCCCTGGGCCAGGCCGAGGGCGCTCTTGAAGGCCGGGGTGAAGTTGCTGTCGAGCTTGCGCAGCAGCGGCAGGGGCAGGGCGATCACCGCGTAGTCGGCGTCCTCGGTGTGCTGGCGCCCGGTGAGGCGATCGCGCCAGACGATCCGGCTGCCGTTGTCCGAGGTCTGGATCGACTGCACCTCGGCGTTGAGCTGCACCGCGTCCTTGACCTGGCGGTAGAAGGCCTTGGGAATCTGGTCCATGCCGCCCACCGGCTGGAACATGGTCGAGGAAAACTCCGGGATCTCGTCGAACACCAGCGGCAGCAGCAGGTTGCTGTCGAGCAGGCGCTTGAGCTCCACCGGGTCGCGCTGCACCGGCGTCTGGTCACCGGCGCCGGCGAAGCGGGTGTAGCCCGAGCGCACCGAGCCGCGGTACTGGCGTTCGTCGTTGAGGTCGCCGTAGACCTTGAGGAAGTCCAGCAGGGCCTTGCGCTCGCCGGCGTCGAGTTCCTGGTCCAGGCTGTTGCGCTGCACGCTGCGCGCAAGCAGTTCGCTGAGGTGGCCGCGGGTGTCGTTGACCGCCTGGCGCAGCAGCAGTGGCGGCTGCGCCAGGTCTGGCTGGGCCAGGGCATTGCGGCTGCTGTTGACCAGCACCTGCAGCTCCACGCCGAGCTCGCGGCAGTAGCCGAGGATGGTCAGGTGGTGGCTGGGCAGGCGCGCGGCGCCGGCGTTGAAGAACAGGCCGTCGTCGAATTCCACGGTCTGCCGGCTGCCGTCGTTGTGCTCGATGCGATCGCCATTGCGCAGGGTCCAGACCCGTCCGCCGATGCGCTCGCGGGCCTCCAGCACTTTCACGTTGAAACCGGCCTTGCGCAGCTCATAGGCCGAGACCAGGCCGCTGATGCCGCCGCCGACGATCAGCACACGCTTGCCGTTGCCGGCACGGCTGGCCAGGTTCAGGGGTTCGAAGCTCGCCGCCCGGGCATTGCCGGGCAGGCCGAGGGCGGACAGGCCGCCGAGTGCCGCCGAATAGCCGCCGATGGCGGCCAGGCGGGTTACCAGATCTCTACGGGTGAGCCCCATATCGCGTTCTCCATGAGGTCGGAATATCGGCATTCCGCGTGCGGCCAGGGAGAACCCGCGAGAGCGGGGGGAGCGAAGGCGGGCAGGCCCTCTGGCGGCGGCGAAAATCCATTTTGCCTCCACCAGGTCGGGGTCGGTGAAACGAACATAAGCGCCTTAAAGACGCTTGTGAAAGGCTTTTTGGTTCTAAGTTAATTATCAGAAAAAAGCATAAAGATAATTTTCAAAATGCAATCAGTCTATTTTACTGCTGTCCAGGCGCTGCGCCGAGACCGCGCCGAACAGCTCCACCGGCTCCTGCAGATTGCCCAGGTAGCGCGGGTGGAACAGCCACAGATCGACCTGCGGCTTGAAGTCGCTGACATTGAGGACTTCCAGTTGCTCGCGATGCCTGCTCGCCGCCAGCAGCGGTTCCGGCACCAGGCCCAGGCCCTGGCCGTTGGCGACCAGCCCCAGTTGCAGCTCGGTGCCGAAGGTCTCCAGGTTGATCTGCAGCGACAGCCCCTGTTCGCTCAGCGCCCGTTGCAGCCCGGCGCGGAAACCGCAGCCATCGGGGTTGAGGACCCAGCCGCGCAGGTAGCAGTCCTTGAGCTTGTAGCTGCGCTTGGGCGCGCTGCCCCTGGCGGCCACCACGCGCAGTTGCATGCGCCCGATGGAACGGCTGGCGATGCCTTCGGGGAAGATCTTGCCGGTGGGGAACAGCGCCGCGGCGGCGTCCAGGTCACCGTTTTCCATGCGCGAGATCAGCGAACTGCCCCAGCCGCTGACCACCTGGGTGCGCAGCTCCGGATAGGCCTCGCGGATCTTCGCCAGGGCGTCGAGCAGGACCACGTCGCCGATGGTCTGCGGCACCCCCAGGCGCAGCGTGCCGCTGGGCGCGCCGTCGCTGGCCACCAGCTCGCGCAGGGTATCGATCTCGCGCAGGATCGCCTTGCACTGCTCGTAGACCCGCCAGCCCATGGGCGTCGGCTTGAGCGGCTTGGTATTGCGGTCGAGCAGGTTGGCGCCCAGGTCTTCCTCGAAATTCTGCACCCGCCGCGTGATCGCTGGCTGGGTCAACTGCAACGCCTCGGCGGCGAGATTGGTTGACTGGCAGCGGATGACGGCGACGAAGGCGTCCATGTCATCGATCTTCATATTCGCTTCTCACATAGTTTCTGGCGGGGAAATGTTTTTGCAGAATAATCCCTCCTGCGTGTTTTTGCAGGGGGATTGTGTGACGGTGCCCTCTCGCACGTCCCCGTAGGAGCTGGCTTGTCGTGTGACGAACCACTGCGAAAGGACCGCGCAGCGGTCCCAAAATCTCATGGGCAGCACCATTTTTGGGACCGCTCCGCGGTCCTTTCGCAGTGGTTCGTCACACGACAAGCCAGCTCCTACGGGGACCGCGTCGGCTCAGTCCGGTCTTGGCCGGCTCACCAGAATTTCCACCAGGCGCCCTTGCCCAGGTGTTCGATCATCTTCAGCTGTTCGCCGAGAACCGCGATCACCTGCTCGTTGCGCGGCGTCTGCACCTGGTAGATCACCAGCGATTCGCTGAAGGCCTCGTGCGCGGCGCGCAGGTTGTCCTGCTGCAGGTGCGCCAGGCCGAGGGAGGCGAGGCAGGCGCTGACCGGTTCGAGGTCATCCGGGGTGTCTTCGCGGTAGACCTGCACGGCGCGCTCGAGCAGGCTCGCGGCCTCGCCGATACGACCCAGTTTCAGGTAGCAGTTGCCCAGGGTCTGCAGGCTCTGGCCGACCACCTGGTGGTTGGGGGAGAACAGGGTTTCGCGGGTGCTCAGCACCTCGAGGTAGAGTGCTTCGGCTTCGGCATGGCGCTGCTGGGCCCAGCGCAGCCCGGCGAGACCGTCGCGCAGGGTG
This sequence comes from Pseudomonas sp. zfem002, assembly GCF_032621685.1. NCBI lineage: Bacteria > Pseudomonadati > Pseudomonadota > Gammaproteobacteria > Pseudomonadales > Pseudomonadaceae > Pseudomonas > Pseudomonas sp. zfem002. Next base: position 20,360 of record NZ_JAVYJH010000001.1, read on the forward strand.
GCGAGGCTGGCGGGATCGAAGCCCTCGACGCTGTCCGCCAGGTGCAGGGCCTCGTGGAAACACCGCTCTGCTTCGTCCAGACAGCCCTGGTTCCGGTACTGCACGGCCTGGTCGTTGAGAGCCATGACACGTGCGTTGTCGAAGGCGGTGCTTAGCATTGGACGTCCCTTGAGGGTGCCGGCGGCGGCCGTTATTTTTGTAGGAATGTGCGGATTTAATGGGAGGTTTCCGCAGTGGGTCAAGCAAATCCCGGCTTTTTTCGTGGCTTATTGACATGAGTTCGCTTGAGGTGGGTATCGAGGTGCCTGGGGCCGGCCGCCGGACGCAATTGCGCGGCTGATCTGGCTAAAGGCCATGGCGCGCGCTAGTGTGTCGGCCCACGGGCGAGCCCTTCGTTCAGCAGCTTCCAGGAACGGGATCATGCAGTTATGGATTGCGGATGGCGTGGAACAGATCGGCCTTTGCGAACAGGCCGGGTTCGACGTCGCGTTGCCGCAGGATCCGAGCCTGGCCTGGCAGCAGCGTCTCGACCTGGGCGATGCCTGGCAGGCCGATGCCTTCGTCCAGCGCCACCTGCGTGATGCCAGCCGCGTGCATGAGCTGCGTGGCCTGTTGGCCCGGCAGACCCTGCCGATCCATCGGCTGAGCGACGAACAGGTGCTGCAGCAGGTGGCCAACGAGTTGCGCTTCGGCAGCCTGCGCGCCGATCGCTACGCCTGGCGTGCGCAGGTGCCGACGCGCTCGGTCGCGGCCGCCACGGCCAAGGTGGTCGCGCCGCTCGCGAAGCCCGCAGCGGTGCCCGAGCGGGTCGAGGCGGTCGAGCCCGAACCGGTTGTCGCGCTGGCGCCGGCCGCGGCGCCAGCGCCGGTCGAAGCACCGCAGGCCGCGCCAGCGGACGACGTGGCGCAGGTCCAGGAGGCGCTGGCCAGCATGCTGGAGCAGGCCGCGCAGGAGGCCACGCCGCTCTGCGAGGTGTGCGAGCAGGTCAAGGCGCAACAGGTCGCCGCCGCGGCCAGCGCCGAGCAGGCCAGGGTCGAGGCGGTACAGGACGCGCAGGCGGGCGTCCTGGAGCAGGCGGCCGAGCATGGCACGCCTTTCTGTGAAGTCTGCGAGCGTGGTGCATGAACATGAATCTGCCGGCCGTGATCGATCTGCTCTGGCCCGAGGACGAGGCGCCGCGGGAGCACCAGGTCTACCTGCTGCTCGACGGTGCCCGGGATCCGGCGATCCTGGCCTGGCTCGAAGGCAGCCGGCTGGAGCGCGATTGCCTGTATGCCGGTGTGTTGATCCCGCGCTTGAAGGCGGCGGCGCCGTGGCTGGTCAGGCTGGAGGCGGGCTGCGCCGAAAGCCTGGAGCTGCTGGGCCTGGGCTGGGGCAAGGCGTGGGGCATCGCCCTGCGGGTGCCGGCGCGGGTGTCGATGGCGGAACTGCGCCGGCACTGCAAGAAGTTTCTCCGGGTGCGTACCGAGGACCGGCGGGTGCTGATGTTCCGTTTCTATGATCCGCGGGTGCTGTCGGTGTTCCTGCCAACCTGCGATGCGGCGCAGTACCGTGCGCTGCTGGGGCCGGTGCAGCGGTTGGTGGTGGAGCTGGGCGAGGGCGAGACGTGGCAGGTTTTCGAGGCCGGTGGTCTGGTTCCGTAGGCGTCTGCCGCGCGCGTCCGCGTAGGAGCGGGCTTGCCCGCTCCTACGGGAATTGCCCCGTCCTGGGCTAAGCGAGTCGATCCAGCAACGCCTTCAACCGCCCGCAGCCACCCTCATCCAGAGGGAACACCGGCGCCCGCGGTACCCCGCAATCGATCCCGGTCAGCTTCAGGCCGGCCTTGACTGTCGCCGGCAAGCCGCCCTTGAGGATGAACTCCAGCAATGGCAACTGTCGGTAGAACAGCTCACGCGCCCGCTCCAGGTCATTGCCGGTGACTGCCCGGTACAACTGCTGGTTGAGCACCGGGATCAGGTTGGCCGCCGCCGTGCACCAGCCGCTCGCGCCGGCAATGAAGGCTTCCAGGGCCAGCGGGTTGCAGCCGTTGTAGTACGGCACCTGGCCTTCGCCCAGTTGCTGCAGGGCGTGCATGCGCTGGATGTCGCCGCTGCTCTCCTTGACCATGGTGACGTTTTCCACCGTCCTGACGATGCGCAGGATCAGCTCCACCGACATGTCGGTGCCACTGGTGGCCGGGTTGTTGTAGAGCATGATCGGGATGCCGATGCTGTCGCCGATGCGCTGGTAGTGACGGAGGATCTCCGCCTCGCTGAGTTTCCAGTAGGCCGCCGGCAGCACCATCACCGCATCGGCACCGTGCTCCTCGGCAAAGCGCGCGCGGCGGATGGCGTTGGCGGTGGTCAGGTCGGACACGCTGACGATGGTCGGCACGCGCTTGCCGATCTGGCTGAGGCTGAATTCGGCAACCTGGCTCCATTCGCGGTCGTTCAGGTAGGCGCCTTCGCCGGTGCTGCCCAGCGGGGCGATGGCCTGTACGCCCCCGTCGATCAGGCGCTCGATGGACTGGCCGAGGGCGGCGAGGTCGAGGCTTTCGCCATCGCGGCCGCTGAACGGGGTAACGGTGTAGCCGATGATGCCGTGGAAGAGGTTGCTCATGTGCGTTGCTCCGGTTCGGTCAGTTCAGGCAGTCGGCGTGGGAACGCAGGCTTTGCCGGGCGAAGTAGTCGAAAGCCGCGCCGTGGCGCTTGGGCCGGTCGATCCAGTCGTGGGCCTCGCGGCCCAGGGCCGGGTCGATCGGCTGCAGGGTCCCGGCGGACATTGCCAGCAACTGCAGTTGCGCCGCGCGCTCGATCAGGTTGGCGACGACACAGGCCTGCTCGATGCTGCTGCCCGTAGACAGCTGACCGTGGTGGGACAGCAGGATGGCCCGCTTGTCGCCCAGCGCCGCGGCGATGATCTCGCCTTCCTCGTTGCCCACCGGCACGCCCGGCCAGTGCTGGAGAAACGCACAGTCGTCATACAGCGGGCAGACGTCCATGTGCGATACCTGCAAGGGCACTTCCAGCATCGACAAGGCCGCCACATGGGTGGGGTGGGTGTGGATGATGCAGTTGACGTCCGGGCGGGCGCGGTACAGCCAGCTGTGGAAGCGGTTGGCCGGGTTGGCCATGCCCTGGCCTTCGAGGACTTCCAGGTCCTCGTTGACCAGTAACAGGTTGCTGGCGCTGATCTCGTCGAAACCCAGGCCCAGTTGCTGTGTGTAGAACGTGCCGGGTTGCGGGCCGCGGGCGCTGATCTGCCCGGCCAGGCCGGAGTCGTGACCGCGGTCGAAGAGAATGCGGCAGGTCAGGGCCAGCTTTTCCCTGACAGTCCACGTATTATCCGCAAGCGAGCCTTGCATCCGCGCAAGGGCCTGCTGGACCAGCTGGTCCTTGGGCAGTGCCATTGTGTTGGCCATTGGGGTGTGTCCTCGGTGGTGTGAAGTGCGATGTCCTGGCTGGCCCGCCCCGCGAGCCTGAGAAACCGACGGGGCGGTCAGATGACACAGCAAAGGCTATATGACACAAAGTGTCATAAGCAAGGAAAAAGTTTCCCACTGCCTGGAATCGATCACGGCGCATGTCTATCCGTTTGAAGTTATTGAGAAAAAAACTCGGGATCACCCTCGAGGTGCTGGCGGAAAAGTCCGGCATGACCAAAAGCTACCTGTCCAAGGTCGAGCGCGGGCTGAACACGCCGTCCATCGCCGCCGCCCTCAAGCTGGCGCGGGCGCTGAACGTCAATGTCGAGGAGCTGTTCGCCGAGGATGCGCCGAACCAGGCGCGCTACAGCCTGGTACGCAGCGGCGAGCGCCAGCTGCTTTCCGGCAGCGTCCAGGGGCCGGGCTACGCGGTGCTGGCCAACCAGATCGGCCAGCGCAGCCTGTTGCCGTTCCTGATCAGTCCGCCCATGGACTTCAGCGACTCGACCTTCAAGGAGCATCTGGGCGAGGAGTTCCTGTTCGTCCATGACGGCCAGGTCGAGGTGGATTTCATGAACGAGCGCGTCGTCCTGGAACGCGGCGACGCCCTCTATTTCAATGCGCAGACCCCACATCGCCTGCGCTCGCTGGGCGAGGTCGCGGCGCAGTTGCTGGTGGTGGTGCACGACGCCGGGTAGGTTTTGCCGGTCCTTTCCGGGCCGGGGGGCACGCTAGCATCGCGGCTTTCCCCGGCCCTCAAGGATGATCGCCATGACCCAGCCCTCACGGGACTACACCCGCTTGCTCAACACTCTCGTCGACCAGCGCATCGCCGCCGCGCCGCGGCGCAGTCCGTGGTTCCACCTCAATCCCGGCGAGCGCGCCGACTTTCTCGGCGAAGTCGATGCGCGCCTGCTGGAGATCCAGCGCACCACCCTCAGCGTGCTCGCCGCGCAGTGCTACAGCATGCAGGACAACCCCCGCGACATCGACGAGCACCTGCGGCTGCTGCGCCGCCACCGCGAGCAACTGGGCGACGCCAGTGCGTATCGCCAGGCGCTCGATCGCGACATCACCCTGTACAGCCGCCAGCAAGCCGCCATGCAGGGCTTCGAAGGGGCCTGGCGCAAGGCCCTGCGTCTGCTGCGCGCCGGCGATGGCCTGCGCGCGCCATGCCCCGGCCTGCTGGCGCGCCTGCAACGCATGATCGACCTGCTGCAACGCAAGATCGACGTCGAAGGCGCTTCGCGCATCATCCCGTTCGCCCGCCAGCAGGGCTGGAAGGCGGTGGCCGAGCGTTATCGGGCGTTGCTCGAAGCGCCGTCGGCGAAGGCCGTCGCCGCGCTGGAGCGGATTCCCTCGGCCTCCGATGCCTTGCCGGTCAACCTGTCGTTGCTGCTGATGGAAGAGCGCCCCGGTCATGTGCGGATGAATGTCGCGCTGGTCGACCCCAGCTATGAGCGCCGCTACAAGGACCTGTACCTGGAGCACGGGCGCCTGGCGACCCGCACCCGGGGCCTGATGAATTTCTCTTTCGGCACCCAGGCCCGCTCCCTGGCGTGGCAGCAGCAGTACCGGCTCAAGCACGAGCCGGCGCCGGCCTGGTCGCCGACCTTCGCGCCGATTCGCTCGGTGCTGGTGCGTACTGCCTTCATCGAGGCCTTTCTCGGCGCTTACCTGGTCTCCGAAAGCACCCTGCGCGGCGGCTTCCTGGTGCGGGTGCTGGACGACGGCTACTGGCTGCGGGCGGTCAATGTCGATCGCAAGGTGTGCAACCAGATCGGCATCGAAGCCTTCGACGACCCGCATGGCGAAGCACGGGCGCGTAACGTCAGCGGGCCGCGGCGCCTCGATCAATTGCTCAATCGCTACGCCGATATCGCCAGCTTCCAGACCATCGCCGTGCCGAGCTATGCCCACAGTCATTACGACCCGGACCGCGATGGCCGCTTCGTCGACGTGCGCGAACTGGAGCGCAGCCTGGGCTTTGGCGAGCACCTGTACCTGCTGGAGCTGCCCCGGGACGGCGAGTACCTGGCGGCGACGCCGTTCGGGGTGATGGAACTGCAGGGCGAGCGGGTCAACAGTCGGCACCTGTGCGTGAGCGAAGTGCAGGCGGCCTATGCCCACAACGCTGCCTTCTTCGCCCGGCTGGAGGCGTTGCGCGATGCTGGCGAGGGCGCTTGTCCCTGGCTCAACCATCCGCGCGAGCGCAGTGCCTTCATGGCGCAGTGGCTGCGCCTGCTGGAGCGCAATCACCTGACCCCGGGCGGGCTGCTGGCGGTGCCTGACGCGCCGCGCGACGGCCGCCGCGATATCAAGGGCAATCACCTGGGCAAGGTGCTCTGGGAGCGGGCCTTCGCGGACCAGGTCTGGCGCTGGCCGGCCCTGGACCCATTGCTTTCGGACCTGGCCGGGCGCCTGTGCCGCCGCGAGGATCGGCACACCTGGCTGGATAATGCCTACCTGCAGAGCACACTGGCGCAAGCCCGCCATCTGCTGGGCGAGGGACTCCCGGCCATGCCGCACCAGGCCCGCGCGCTGCGCCTGCTGGACATCCTCCTGGCTGACGACCCGGCTGAACCGCTGCTGGACAGCGACGCTGGCCGCAGCCTGCGCAGGCAGGTGCTGTTCCAGTGCCTGCGGGTTGTCGCCGGGCCGCCCGCGGCGGGCAATCGCCTGCTGCGCCCGGACCCGTACCTGATCCTCAATGCGCGCCCGGAAACCTTGCTGGCGGCGGACAACAGCTGGCTGATCGCCGAGGACAAGTACCGCGGCTACCACCAGTACCGCGCCGATCCGCGGCACCCGCACAGCCACTACATGGACCAGCTGGACAGCCCCTTCAGCGGCGGCGTCAGCGGCGTGACCGAAGCCCTCTGCCGGGGCTTGCCAGGCCTGTTCGACGGCCCGCCGAGCGTGACCCGCTACTGGCGTTTCCAGCTGGCCAACAGCGCCTTCTGGCTGCGCAACGGCTATCACTCGCTGTTCGAGACGCTGTACGTGGCGGCGTGCGAGGAGCCGCCGGCGGCGGAGGCGATCGGCACGCGCCTGCAGGAGCTGTTCGAGCGCTGCAGTGCTGTGGGCACCCCTGCGGGAGCGCTGTACGACGGGGCCATGGCGCTGATCCTGCCGCTGGTCAATCGTGACCTGGCGGCGGCCGAGCGCTTGAGCGTGGCGCGCTATTCTGGCGCGTGAGTCGCTGGAGCGGCGGGCTGGCGGGTGATAGGCTCCTTGACGTTTTCGCACAGCCCCGGGAGATGTTTCGATGAGCAATGGTTCGACTTTCTGGCGCGATCCGGCGCTGCCGTTCATCGAGGCCCGGGCGGTCGCCGACGGCCGCAAGGTCTGTTATGCCCGGCATTCCCACGAAGGCTTTTCCATCGGTGCGATCACCGCCGGGCGCAGTACCTATTTCGATGGCCAGTGCTGGCACGAAATCGAAGCGGGCAGTGTGGTGATGATGAACCCCGGCGTGGTCCATGCCTGCAATCCCATCGCCGACCAGCCCTGGTCCTACCTGATGCTCTACGTCGACATGCCGTGGCTGGGCGAGCAGGGCTTCGAGCCGCTGGGGCGCACCCTGAGCACCTCGCCGGCGCTGTACCGGGCGCTGACCGCGCTGTACCGGCGCCTGACCGAGCGCCACTGCAGCAGCGACGACAAGCGCCTCGCCGCCGAGTGCTTCTTCGGTCAGTTGCGCGAGCAGATCGAGGCGGCGCCGCTGCCTGTCGAGCCGGGCAATGCGCGGCTGCAGCGGGCGGCGGAGTATATTCGCGCGCATTGCACCGAGCCGCTGAAACTGGAGGACATCGGCGACGCGGCGGGGTTGTCGACGTCCTATCTGATTCGTGCGTTCAAGCAGCATTTCGGCCTGACGCCCCATGGTTACCTGCTCGATCACCGGGTGCGCTATGCCCGCGCGCAGCTGCGCCAGGGCCGTCTGATCGCCGAGGTCGCCCATGAGGCCGGGTTCGCCGACCAGGCCCATCTGCAGCGGGCCTTCAAGCAGCACCTGGCGGCGACGCCAGGGCACTATCGCTCAGCCCAGTAGCAGGTAGCCGGCGCTGGCCGCCAGCAGGCCGGCCAGGGCGCGGTTGAACAGGCGCATGCGTTGCGCTTGCTGCAGATGGCGGCGGATCACCGTGCCGGCCCAGGCCCAGCAGCCTAGCGACAGGTAGCAGATCACCAGGTAGATCAGGGTGAAGTGCCAGAGCAGGGTGCTTTCGCCCTGGCCGACGAAGGCCCCGACGCCGGCGACGCAGGCCAGCCAGGCCTTGGGGTTGAGCCACTGCATCGCGGCGCCGTGCAGGTAACCGGGGGCCTTGTGCGGGTCGCCGTCGCCGAGGTGGCCGTCGTCGCTGGCCAGTTTCCAGGCCATGTACAGCAGGAACAGGATGCCGGCCCAGCGCAGCGCCTCGGTCAGCCCCGGCCAGCGCAGCAGCACCGCGTGCAGGCCGAAGCCCACCAGCAACAGCAGCAGGCAGAAACCCAGGGTCGCCCCGGTGACGTGCCGCAGCGCCGCGCGCAGGCCGTGGCGGGCACCGGCGGCGAGGGCGACCAGGTTGACCGGGCCGGGGGAAATGGACGAGGCCAGCGCAAAGGCGGCCATGGATAGCGACAGGCTCATGAAGGCGCTCTCGAGTGGGGAGGGAGCCTGGAGACTATCGGGGCGGAATGTGCCGGTATTGAAGAAAACTGCCCTTGGGGTTGATTGCGATCTCGCTCCCACAATCACGCGGTGGGCAAATCTTCCTCGAACATCTCCATGAACGTCGCCACCAGCCGCCGCGAGCGCTGTTCGTTGAGGCACACCAGGGTCTCCTTCAGGCGCCGCTGGCAATCGATGATGGGCAACGCGCAGACCCGCGCATCGGCACCGGTATTGCCGGTCTCGATCTTCACGCTGATACCGGGAAAGCGCTGGCAGAAACGCGCCACCTGGCGCAGCACATGCACCGGCGCATCCACCGCCAGGACCAGCGTACCGGTCTGCAGCGCGCGGGAGTCCTGCAGCAGTTCGTTGGCCTCGGCTTCGCAGGCGAACAGGCGCTGGGTGATGCCCAGCAGGCGCTCGCCGAGATCGGTCAGTCCCGGTATTCGCCAGCTGCATGCTGGTCCAGGGCCTGGCCCAGTCCACCGGCTGGGCCGGGCTGTGCAAGAACATCGGCAGCTTCTTCCCGGCCGTGCAACGGGGCCGGGTGCTGGGGCTGTGGAGCTCCTGCTACGCCTTCGGCGGCCTGGTGGCCTCGCCGTTCGCCGGCTGGTGGGCCTACACCCTGATCGGCAGCTGGCATGCGGCGTTCTTCTCCAGCGCCGCGGTGGTGGCGGCGGTGGCGCTGCTGTTCTTCTTCCTGCAACGCAACAAGCCCGAGGACGTCGGCCTGCCGGCGGTGGAGCCCGAGTCGCAGAAGCATGGCCGCGGCCCATCAGCTGCGCAGTATCTGGGCGCCGCTGCGCGACATCCTGTGCAACCGTACGGTGCTGGTCCTCGGCCTGGCCTACTTCCTGCTCAAGCCGGCGCGCTACGCCATCCTGCTGTGGGGGCCGGTGATCGTCTTCGAACAGATGCCGTCGGTGGGCAAGGTGGGCGCGGCGATCATTCCCACCGCCTTCGAACTGGCCGGGCTGCTCGGCCCGATCATGATCGGCCTGGCCTCGGACAAGCTGTTCGGCGCCCGGCGCATGCCGGCCTGCGTCATCAGCCTGGTGCTGCTGACCCTGGTCCTGGCGCTGTTCATGGGCGCGCTGCACAGCGGCAGCGTGGTGCTGGTGGTGGCCTTGCTGTTCGTCATGGGCCTGACCCTGTACGGTCCCGACTCGATGATCAGCGGCGCCGCGGCCATCGACTTCGGCACCGCCAGGGCCTGGGCCACCGCCGCCGGTTTCGTCAACGGCTGCGGCTCGGTCGGGGCGATTCTCGGCGGGTTGCTGCCGGGCTATTTCGACGGGGTCACGGTGTTCGTCATCTTCGCCGGCTGCGCGCTGTTTTCCGCGCTGGTCCTGCTGCCGCACTGGAACAGCCGCCCGGCCAGTCCCGCGGATGATCCGCAGGTAGCGCCGAATACCGCCATGGCAATCAAGCCGCTGCGCACCTGAGACGGGCGGGGCGGGCAATCGCGATTTTTTGTCGATTGCCCGCCGGAGGCCGTATAAACTGCTGCCCACTTTGTCGGTCGTTTCCTGAACCGGCACCTGAAACAAGAGAGTCGAAATGGGCGCACAGTGGAAAGCCAAGCATAAAGAAGCAGCTGCCAATGCCAAGGGCAAGATCATGGGCAAGCTGGCCAAGGAAATTCAGATCGCCGCGCGCAGCGGTGCCGACCCGGACATGAACGCGCGTCTGCGTCTGGTGATCGAGCAGGCCAAGAAGGCCTCGATGACCCGCGAGACCCTCGAGCGTGCGATCAAGAAAGGCGCCGGCCTGCTGGGCGAGCAGGTCCAGTACCACGCGGTCAAGTACGAAGGTTTCGCTCCGCACCAGGTGCCGCTGATCGTCGAGTGCCTGACCGACAACGTCAACCGCACCGTCGCCGAAGTCCGCGTGCTGTTCCGCAAGGGCCAGCTGGGCGCCGAGGGTTCGGTGTCGTGGGACTTCAACCACGTCGGCCTGATCGAAGCCACCCCGGACAGCGCCGATGCCGACCCTGAACTGGCCGCCATCGAAGCCGGTGCCCAGGACTTCGAGCCGGCCGATGAAGGCGCGACCCTGTTCATCACCGAAACCACCGACCTGGACAGCGTGCAGAAAGCCCTGCCGGGCCAGGGCTTCACCGTGATCTCAGCGAAGATCGGCTACACCCCGAAGAACCCGGTCAGCGCCGCCAGCCTGAGCGCCGAGGACCTGGCCGAAGTGGAAGCCTTCCTCGATGCGATCGACGGGCATGATGATGTGCAGAACGTGTATGTCGGTTTGACGGCCTGAGTCATCTGCTCGTGCTGCGTCTCTTGTAGGAGCGTGGCTTGCCCGCGAAGGACCGTGAAACGGTCCTCGGCAGCAACGCCATTGAGGACCGTTTCACGGTCCTTCGCGGGCAAGCCACGCTCCTACAGGGAGAGGGCCGACAAACGTCGCACGATCTCGGCAAACCCCGGCCGCAGCAGACCATCGGCCTGCAAGCAGTCCCGCTGCAGTTCCGCCACCCCTGGCAGCGCCTCACCACAGCGCTCCAGCAACTCCCCGAGCAACACCCCGAACGCCCGCACCTCGATCCGCTCGATCAGCCTCGCCTCGACACGCCCATCTGCGCCATGGAACGACGCCGCGCCAAAGTCCCCCAGCAGGCTGTGCCCGTGCTCGTCACAGAGGATGTTGTGTCCATACAGATCGCCATGGCTGATGCCACGACCGTGCAGGTGAGCCGCCACTGAGGCGATGCCCAGGGCCAGGCGTTGCAGCGCGGCGCCATCCAGTTGCCGATCGGCGGGGTAGATATCGCGGGTACAGCTGTCCAGGCTCGGTGGCCCGGCGAGGTTGAACCAGGCTGGATCGATCAGTTCCATGACCAACGCGGGAATCCCCTGCGGATGATTGTCCACCCGGCCGATCAGCGGAATCAGCTGCGGGTGGTGGCCCGCGGCGATGCACACCTGCATCTCCAGCAACGGGCTGCCGTCGCTGGTGATGTCGCCCTTGTACAGCTTCACCGCCACCGGCGCGTCGTGCCCCTGCAGGCGGGCCCGGTGGATGATGCCCGAGGCGCCCTGGCCAAGCGGCTGTTCCAGGGTGATGGCGTGCCAGTCGATCCGCGCGCATTCCTGCGCGGGCAGGTCGCCGTGCAACGGATTGCCGGCATACGCCAGCCAGGCCAGGTTGGGCAGGCGCAGCAACCACTGCGGCAGCGCTTCCAGGCGGTTGGCGGCGATGCGCAGCAGCTCCAGTTTGTCGCAGCGCGCCAGGCTTTGCGGCAGCGCGCGCAGGCGGTTGCCGGCGAGCATCAGCTTCTGCAGTTCACGGCAATCGCCCAGGGCCTCCGGCAGGGTTTCCACGAGGTTGTCGGTCAGCACCAGCGAGCGCAGGCGTGGCGGCAGGGCGGCGGCCGGGACCTGGCGGATGCGGTTGCTTTTCACCCCGACCACCTGCAGCTGCGCGCAGCCGCCGATGCCGAGCGGCAGGTCGCTCAGGCGATTGTCCGAGCAGAACAGCACCTTCAGCTTGTGCAGGCGGCCGAGGTCGGCGGGCAGGGTGGTCAGGGCATTGCCGGTCAGGTTGAGGACTTCGAGGCTGTCGGCCAGGTCGAAGATTTCCTCGGGAAAGTGCTCCAGGCCGCAGGCCAGGTCGAGGCGAACGGTGCCTGCCAGGCGGCCGGCTTTCAGGTCTTCAAGGCTGTGCATGGGGGCTGTCGTGGCGAAAAACGGCGGCCATGATAACGGCAAACGCCAGCGCCCATGCGACTTAAGTTCGATAGCACCGCGGCGCTATCCCGGCATACTCGCGGTTCGCCCTTTAACAACAACAAACGTAGGGTTATGTACCGATGAGCTATCAGCACAGCTATGACCGCTCCATTGCCGCGCCCGCCGATTTCTGGGCGGAGCAGGCCGCCGACCTGGCCTGGTTTCGCAAACCCACCGAGATCCTGCGCGACAACCCCGACGGCACCCACCAGTGGTTTGCCGACGGTCGCCTGAACAGCTGCTACCTGGCCCTCGATCAGCAGATCGAAGAAGGTCGCGGCGAGCAGCTCGCCCTGATCTACGATTCGCCGGTCACCGGCAGCCAGCAGACCTTCACCTTCAATCAGTTGCGCGACGAAGTGGCGCGGCTGGCCGGATTGCTGCGCGCGCTCGGGGTGAAGCAGGGCGACGGGGTGGTCATCTACATGCCGATGGTGCCGCAGGCGGCCATGGCCATGCTGGCCTGCGCGCGGATCGGCGCGGTGCACTCGGTGGTGTTCGGCGGCTTCGCCCCGCACGAGCTGGCCCTGCGTATCGACGATGCGCGGCCGACGGTGCTGCTGACCGCGTCCTGCGGTGTGGAGTTCGACCGCGTCATCGAATACAAGCCACTGGTGGACAGCGCCCTGGAGCAGTCCGCGCATCAGCCGGCGAAAGTGCTCGTGCTGCAGCGCCCGCAGGCCCGCGCCACGCTGCTGGCCGGTCGCGATCTGGACTGGCAGGCCGAACTGGCGGGCGCGCGGCCGGTGCCGCCGGTGGAACTGCGCGCCGGCGATCCGCTGTACATCATGTACACCTCCGGCACCACCGGGAAACCCAAGGGCATCGTCCGTGAGAACGGCGGCAATGCCGTGGCTCTGCGCTTCGCCATGCGCACTATCTATGGCATGCAGGCCGGCGAGGTGTGGTGGGGGATTTCCGATGTCGGCTGGGTGGTGGGGCACTCGCTGATCGTCTACGGGCCGCTGATGAGCGGCTGTACCACGGTGTTCTACGAGGGCAAGCCGATCCGCACGCCGGATGCCGGGGCCTACTGGCGGGTGGTCGAGCAGTACCGGGTCAATGGCCTGTTCTGCGCGCCGACGGCGATGCGTGCGATCCGCAAGGAGGACCCGGACGGCCGCCTGTTGCGGCGCTACGACCTGAGTTCGCTGCGGCAGTTGTTCCTCGCCGGCGAGCGCCTCGATTCCAGCACCCACCAATGGCTGGAGAGCGTCAGCGGCAAGAACGTCCACGATCACTGGTGGCAGACCGAGACCGGCTGGCCGGTGACCGCGCCGTGCCTGGGCCTGGACGGCAGCGGCGGGCGCGCCGGCTCCAGCAACCGCGCGGTGCCGGGCTATCACGTGCGGGTGCTGGACGAGGACGGCCAGCTCCTCGGCGCCAACCAGCAGGGCTCGATCGTCATCGCCCTGCCGCTGCCGCCGGGCTGCAGCCAGACCCTGTGGGGCGATCATGCGCGCTATCTGGAGTCGTACCTGCAGGCCTGTCCCGGCTATTACCACACCGGTGACGGCGGCTACCTGGACGACGACGGGTTCGTCTACATCATGGGTCGCACCGACGATGTCATCAACGTCTCCGGGCATCGCCTGTCCACCGGCGAAATGGAGGACCTGGTGGCCCGTCATCCGGCGGTGGCCGAGTGCGCGGTGGTCGGCGTGCGCGACGAGATCAAGGGCCAGGTGCCGTTGGCGCTGCTGGTGCTCAAGGATGGCGTGGACGGCGGCGAGGCGCAGTTGCAGGCGGAACTGGTGGCGACGGTGCGTGAGCAGATCGGCGCGCTGGCCTGCTTCAACCGGGTGCGGGTGGTCAAGCGTCTGCCCAAGACCCGTTCGGGCAAGATCCTGCGTGCGGTGCTGCGCAAGATCGCCGACCAGCAGGCCTATGTGGCGCCGTCGACCCTCGACGATCCGGCGGTGCTGGTGGAGATCGAGGCGGTGCTCGCGGGGTTGGCGCGCAGCGCCTGACCCGGTTGAGGCTGCTTTGCAGCCTTTCGCGAGCGAGCTCGCTCCCACAGGGTTGCTCAATAACCTGTAGGAGCGAGCTCGCTCGCGAAGGGCGGCAAAGCAGCCCCGATTGGCTTGACTGACTGCCGAAAGTCGCTCAGAGACCGAACAGCCTCTGCGCATTGCCGTAGAAGAACTTCTCCAGCACGTCATCGCGCAGGCCCAGGCGCTGGGCATCCTCGATGCTCTGCGCGATCGGCCGGAAGGTGTACGACGAGCCGAACAGCAACTGCTCGGCGAGGAAGCCGTTGGCCGCCTGCACATAGCCTTCGCTGCCGGCCTGGAACAGGTACATGTCCGGCACCAGGTGGACGTTGTCGTAGCGGAAGGCCAGGCCGATGGCCTGCTGCACGTTCGGCCAGTAGCCATGGCTGACGACGATCTTCAGTTGGGGAAAGGCCCGCGCCACCGCCGCCAGGCGCCCGGGGTCGTTGTAGGCCGGGTCCGGCGTGGTCGGTCCGCTCATGATGAACAGCGGCACGCCACGCTGCTGCAGATGCTCGTAGATGGGCCAGTACAGGCGATCGTCCGGGTGCCGCGCCGGCTCGGCGAAGCCCGGCTCCAGGTCGATGCCGGCCAGGCCCAGCACGTCGAGGGCGCGGTCGATCTCGGCGAGGGCGCCTTCCACCCCCTGCAGCACCGGTTCCACCGCGCCGATGCCGAGCAGCTCGGCATGGCCCTGGACCACGCTGTGGATCAGGTCGTTGGGCAGGTGCTGGCCCGGTGTATGCCGACCCACCACCACGGCCTTGTCCAGCCCGGCCTCGCGGATCTCGCCAAGAAAGCCTTCAGGAGTCAGCGAGCGCTCGAAATGGTTGTCGGCGCCACGGGTGCCGACCCGGCGATTGAGCCAGCGTGCGGTGTCATGCTCCGGCGAGCCCGGCACGCCGCCAAAGAACGGATGGAGATAGGCCGGACGGCAGCGCAGGTCGATGATCTTCATGCCGCCTGCTCCTTGTCCTTGCCCGCGCGGATATCGAACGCGCCGCCGGTGAAGGCGCCGTCCACGGTGACCTTGCCCTTGCCCGGCAGCAGCGGGAACACCAGCTCGGCGAAGCGGTAGGCCTCTTCCAGGTGCGGGTAGCCGGACAGCACGAAACTGTCGACGCCCAGCTCGGCGTACTCCAGCAGGCGCGCGGCAACGGTTTCGGCATCGCCCACCAGCGCGGTACCGGCGCCACCACGCACCAGGCCGACCCCGGCCCACAGGTTCGGCGCCACTTCCAGCTTGTTGCGGTCGCCACCGTGCAGGGCGGCCATGCGCCGCTGGCCCTCGGAGTCCATCTTCGCGTAGTTGGCCTGGGCGGCGGCGATGGTGGCGTCGTCGAGATGGCTGATCAGTTCGTCGGCGGCGGCCCAGGCAGCTGCGTTGGTTTCGCGCACGATGACATGCAGGCGCACGCCGAAACGCACGGTCCGCCCCAGCTTCGCGGCACGGGCGCGCACATCGGCGATCTTCCCGGCGACCGCCGCCGGTGGTTCACCCCAGGTCAGGTAGGCATCCACGTGCCTGGCCGCCAGGTCATGGGCGGCCGGCGAGGAGCCGCCGAAATACAGCGGCGGGTAGGGCTGCTGCACGGGCGGGAAGAAGTTCTGCGCGCCTTCGACCTTGAGGTGCTTGCCGGCGAAGTCGACGTTCTCGCCCTGCAGCAGGCGGCGCCAGATGGTGAGGAATTCGTCCGAGGCTTCGTAGCGCTCGTCGTGTTCGAGGAACACGCCATCGGCGGCCAGTTCGGTGGCATCGCCGCCGGGTACCACGTTGAGCAGCAGGCGGCCGTTGCTGGCCTGGTCCAGGCTCGCCGCCTGGCGCGCCGAGGCGGTGGGGTTGCCGAGGGAGGTGCGCAGGGCGACCAGCAGCTTGATGCGCTGGGTCACCGGCACCAGGCTGGCGGCGGTGACCCAGGGATCCAGGCAGCTGGCGCCGGTGGGGATCAGCAGGCCGTCGTAGCCGAGCTGGTCGGCGGCCACGGCGATCTGGCGCATGTAGGCGTTGGTCGCCGGGCGGCCGCTGGCCGAATGGCCGAGGTAGCGGGTGTCGCCGGAAGTCGGCAGGAACCAGAAGATATCGAGGCTCATTGCAGTGTCCTTGTTGCCATGGTTGGTGGGTAGGCACGCTTGGCAAGGGGTTTCCAGGAATTCAGATCGACAGGTTGATCACCCGGCCGTCGAAGCCGCCGGGCGCGGGACGGCGCTTGTTCACCACCAGTTCACCGATGCGGATCAGGTGGGTGCGGGTGATGTTGCGCGACAGCCCGAGCAGTTGCGCGGTGTGCACCTGGTTGTAGTGGCAGAAGTGGTAGGCGGCGCGCAGCAAGGCGTCCTCGACCTTTTCATGCAGGCCTTCGCCCTGTTCCTCGAACAGTTGCAGCAGGGCCCGTTGCAGCAGTTCGTCGGCACTTTCCTGGCGCGACCGGCTACTGTCCTCGCGCTCGATGCGCAGGTTCGACAGGTGCAGGTCCTCGGCGCGGATCACCTGGTCGCGGCACAGCAGCAGGGTGTGGTGGATGACGTTTTCCAGCTCGCGGATATTCCCCGGCCAGTCGTAGCCGGCCAGGCGCTGGCGGGCTTCTTCGCTGAGGCTGACCTCGGCGTAGCCCAGGCGCCGGCTGTACTCGGCGATGAAGTGGCGGGCCAGCGGCAGGATATCGCCCGGGCGTTCGCGCAGCGGATGCAATTGCAGGCTGACCACGTTCAGGCGGTAGTACAGGTCCTCGCGAAAGTGCCCGGCGTTGATCGCCTTTTCCAGCTGCACGTTGGTCGCCGCCAGCACCCGCACGTTGATCGGGATGCTCTTGCGCGAACCGAGGCGCACCACTTCGCGCTCCTGCAGCACGCGCAGCAGCTTGACCTGGATCGGCATCGGCAGGTCGCCGATCTCGTCGAGGAACAGGGTGCCGCCGTCGGCTTCCTCGAACCAGCCGGCCTTGGCCGCCAGGGCGCCGGTGAAGGCGCCTTTCTCATGGCCGAACAGCTCGGCTTCCACCAGCGACTCGGAGAATGCCCCGCAGTTGACCGCCACGAACGGCGCGTTGCGGCGGGCGCTGAGGTTGTGGATGTGCCGTGCCACCAGCTCCTTGCCGGTCCCGGTGGCGCCAATGATCAGCACGCTGGCCTCGCTGGGCGCAACCTGTTGCAGGTGGGCCAGCAGTGCCTGCGAGCGCGGGTCTTCGAAGACCTGCGCGGTGGCGCGGATCGAGGTGGCCAGGGTCGGGGACGGGGGCAGGGTGAGCAATTGCATGGGCAGGCCTTATGAATAGAAGGTCGGGGTCGGGCGCACAGCGTTCAGCGCCCATTCGCCGAGCTCGTGGATGCGGTAGTCCACCGGGTCGTGCAGGGTCTGGGTACGCAGGTTGCGCCAGTGCCGGTCGAAGCGCAGCGAGGCATGGGTGGCGCGGGCGCCGGTGACTTCGAACAGGCGGTTGCAGATATCCAGGCCATGGCGGGTTGCGGCGACCTTGGCCGTGCCGATGGCCAGGGCCAGATGCCCGCGTTCCTCGGCACCCAGGCCGGTGCCCTTGGCCCAGGCCTGGTCGAGCAGGGCAGCGGCGCGTTCGATCAGCAGGCGCATGCTTTCCAGGCCGACCCAGAATTCGCCGTAATGACGCAGCACATGCGGGTCTTCGCCGCTGTGCCGGGCCGTCGAGCGGAACCACGGACGGCTTTCGTTGAGGGTGTACTGGCGCGCTTCGGCGAAGGCGCCTTCGGTGATGCCGAGGAACAGGTTGGCGAAATGCAGTTGGGCGATCAGCGGGCGCAGGCAGGCGAACGGCGTGCTCAGCGGGCCTGGATCGAGGAGCAACTCGGCGTGTTCGACGCGGACCCGCTCGAAGGTGGCGCTGCCGCTGTCGGTCTGGCGCTGGCCGATATTGTCCCAGTCGCCGTGTAGGGTGATGCCGCTGCGTGCGCTGGGCACCGCGGCGATCAGCAGCTTGCCGCCGGCGCTTTCGTCGACCGCCGAGGCGATGAGCATTTCCGAGTCGCTGGCGCCGGAGCAGAAGCTCTTCTTGCCGGAGAACTCGCACCAGCCGTCGAAGCGCTTGACCACGGTGCGGGTGTCCAGCGGGTTGAGGGCGTTGCCCCAGAACCAGTGTTTGCGCGCGGTCTGTTCGAACCATGGCTCCCATTGTTCGGGGCGGGAGAACAGGCGCACGGTGGCCAGCATCAGGTGCTGGAAGCCGAAGACATGGGCGATGGAGCTGTCGACCCGGGCGAATTCGCGGGTCACTTCCAGGGTCTCGCTCCAGCTGGCGCCGAGGCCGCCGTACTGGGTCGGAATCACCAGGCCGAGCAGGCCGCTGGCGCGCAGGGCGTCGCGTTCGGCTTTCGGCGTGCCGCCGCGGGCATCGCGGTCGACGGCGGTTTCGGCGAAGCGCGTGGCCAGTTCACGGGCGATCTGCAGCGGGGTTTGCAGGTGCTGGGAAGGCAGGTTCATGGGCATGCCTCAGGCGATCTTGCGCGGGGCATTGTCGATCACCCCACCCAGCACGGCGGCAGCGCGCTCGGCGGCCAGGGCGATACGCGCCTGCAGGGCCGGGCTGGTGATCTGGTAGTCGTGGAAGTCGGCCTGGGCGGCGTACACGCCGATGGGCAGGGTCAGGGCCTGGAAGAAGCTGAACAGCGGGCGCAGTTGATGATCGATGACCAGCGCATGGCGCTCGCTGCCGCCGGTGGCGGCGAGCAGCACCGGGGTGTCGATCAGTGCGTCCTGGCCGATCAGGTCGAACAGGTGCTTGAACTGGCCCGGGTAGGAGCCGCGGTAGACCGGGGCGGCGACGATCAGCAGGTCGGCCTGCTCAATGGCCGCCAGTTGCGCCTCGACCTCGGCGGGCAGTTCGCTGCGCGACAGGGCGCCGCCGACTGGGCGAGCGATGTCGCCGAGTTCGATGACCTGCACGTTGAAGTCCAGGTACTGGCCGAGGGCGCTGATCAGGGCTTCGGTCAGGACCAGGGTGCGCGACGGGCGCCAGGCGCCGCCGGAAACGGCGACGATGTTGAAAGCGGTACTCATGGTGCGGATTCCTTGGCTGCGTTGATGTCCTGACTTGAGCAAGAGCCGTTCCAGTTCTGAAAAGTCTTTTGAATCAATGGGTTGTTCTTGATTCGTGGCTGGCGTGGCTGTTGTCTTTGTGCGGCAACTGTTGATCGGGTGTTGGTGGGTGAACAGTTGGCCGGGCAACAGTGGCCGGGTGGAGGGAGTTTTAGAGGGGATGTGATATTCAGTCCAATTATCAATAAAGATAAATTAATAATTTATTGGAATATAAGGTGGCTGACAGGGGCCGTGCGTCTGGCAGGAATCCCTGTGTGAGCGGGCATTGCCCGCGATGAGGTCGGCACTGACAAAGGTGGTGTCTTGGACTACGCCATCGCGGGCAATCGGAACGCCGCCCGGCCCGCTCCCACAAGGATTGCTGCCGGTCGCAAGGTTCCGGCTCGCCGTAAACCTGTGGGCTGGCTTGTCAGCGATGCTTTTGGGTGAGGGAAATTTCCTACAAATGGGCTACAGTCGACACCCACAGAGACCCACCCGCGGAGTCAGGGATGTCGTGCCCCCAGGTCGTTACCGGTGCCTTGCTGCAATGCAGCTTCGGTGCTGCGCCATGTGCCTTGAACGTGTTGCCGGTGAATCGGGTGATGGTCGGTGGCGTGCCGGCGGCGAACATCATGGATCATATTCCGCTGGTCAATATCCCCACCTTCGGCATGTGCACGAGCATGGCCAACCCCATGGTCGCCGCCGCCACCGCCGCGGCGCTCGGCGTGCTGACGCCGATGCCGTGCATTCCGGCTACCGCCTCACCGTGGATCCCCGGGGCGCCGACGGTACTGCTGGGCAACATGCCGGCGCTGGACGCCAACTGCACGCTGATGTGCAACTGGGCGGGGGTGATCAAGGTGAATTTCGCGGGGCAGGTGCAGACGCTGATTCCCTGAACCTGAGGGTGCTGTTCAGAGTCCTCGGGCAGACGCTGCCTGGTTTTCAACTGTTCGTTGACTACCCGGATTCGTTGCTCAAAAATGATCGCCATCTGTCCCTTCGAATCCCTGGAGTTCGTGATGAGCGTCAAAGCCCCGGCTTCGCGTAAAAAGCGCGAAATCTCCGAACAACCTGTACGCAAGCCCCCACCCTCGCTGCCTCCCCTTGCAAACGACAAGTCCCGGGCCATCTCCGAGCGGGGCCGGGAGTCGCTCATTGATCGCTACGCGCCCGAATAGGTAGCCGCCTGCCGCATGGATAGCGTTGAAATACATGACGTTTTCATAGGGCAATTCGATCCTGCCGATCCTGTCGAGGTCGAGTTTCGCGACCAGCTGATCGAGGCTTTCAAGTACTGGGCCGAACAGGGTCATCATCCCGATTTCGGGCGGGATGCCAGTTACCGCGACCCAGCCGGTTCGGTCGTTCCCAAGGTCGGCTTGCGCCATGTCCATCTGCGACCGGAAGGCGATATTCCCCCACGAGAGCGACGACTCTGGACGGACCCACATGTCGATCCTTATAGAAAGACATCCGACAGGCATCTGGTGTATGCGATGTCCGACGAGAATGATCGCCTGATGCTTTATTACTTCCAGGACGATGCTCATCAGGCAGCACGGCGCGACCAGCACCGTTTTCTCAAGGCGCTCGCTCGCGCCGCTGAGGAATGGTTCGAAGGGACCGGTCTGTTTCCTCGCGTGGATGGCTAGTTTTCCGCCCCGTTCGTCCACCACCACTTCAACCGCGACACCGGCTTGCCCGCCGCATCCAGCGGCCGCCCGTCCTCGGCATAGCGCTGCCCCGGGTCGAGCAGTTGGCCATTGAGGTACTGCGCCTTCAACGCCAGCTTGCCATTGCCATGGAACCGCTCCTGCAGCCCTTCGCGCACGCCGTTGGTGTAGCGCTCGCGCTCGGCCATGGCGCCATCCGGGTAATAGCTGATCGCTTCGCCATGCAGCTGCCCGAGGCGATAGCTGGCCGAGCGAACCAGCTGGCCTTCCTCGGAGTAGAAACGCGCCACGCCATCGAGCCGGTCGTTGCGATAGGGCAGTTGCGCGGACACCCGGCCATTGGCGTGGAAGGTCTGGCTCTCGCCCTGCAGCAGACCACCGGCATAGTTGAGCAAGGCCTGCGGCCGCGCCTGCTCGTCGATGCGCAGCGGCCCGTTCAGCTCGCCTTCGAGCAGGCGCCCGCTGAGCCGCGAATCGCCACGCTCCAGCTGAAAGGCATCACCCCTGGTCACGGTCTTCAATTGATCTTCACCAGGCCACCCTTGATGGTCAGCATGCCGCCACCGTCGACGGTCTGTTCGGCGCCGCCCTTGTTGGTCAGGCTGACCCCGGCGTCGTTGGTCATGGTGGTGCCGGCCTTGTTCTCCAGGGAGGTGCCGGCCTGGTTGGCGAAGGACGTGCCGGCCTTCTGCGCGATCGAGGTGCTGGCCTGCACGGCCAGGTCGGCGCCGCTCTTGATGCTGAAGCTGGCACCGCTCTGCAGGGTGATGGCGCCGCTCACCTTGATGGTCAGGTCGCCATCGATGGTCAGGCTGTAGTTGCCGGTGACCTTGTCGGTGTAGTTGCCACCGGTCTTGTGGGTCTGGTCGCCGCCCACGGTGACGGTGCGCGTGTCCTTGACGTCGAGGCTGTCGCTGCCGGTCTGGATCGCCACCGTGCGCTTGCCCTTTTCCAGGGTGATGGTCTCGTCGCCTTCCTTGACCGTGCGCGTGCGCGCGTTCTGCACGGTCTGGGTCTCGTCGTGGCCGATGGTCACGCTGACGTCGTTGAGCACGTTGGTGTTGAAGTCCTTCTGCGCCTGCAGGAAGACTTCCTCGCTGTCTTTCTTGTCCTCGAAGCGCAGGGCGTTGAAACCGCCGCCGCCCTTCGACGAGTTGGTCTTGATCCCGGACTGGGTCTGGTTGTCCGGCAGGGCCCAGGGCAGGCTGTTGTCGCCGTTGTACACGCAGCCGCTGACCAGCGGCCGGTCCGGATCGCCGTCGATGAAGGTGACGATCACTTCCTGGCCGATCCGCGGCACGAACTGCATGCCGAAGCTCTTGCCGGTCCAGGGCAGGACCACGCGCACCCAGCAGGAACTGGTTTCGTCGTTCTTGCCGTCGCGGTCCCAGGGGAACTGGATCTTGATCCGGCCGTATTCGTCGGTCCAGATCTCTTCGCCGGACTTGCCCACCACGGTGGCGGTCTGGGTGTGCATGCGCGGCTTGGCGGTGGTGCGCGGCGGGCGGTAGGGGGTGGCCTTGGGAATGGCTTCGAAGCGGTTGCGGTAGTGCTGGTGGCTGACGTCATGGGTGACCGAGGTCACCACCCAGTCGCTGTTCAGGCTGTCGTCATCGTGCCCGCTGAGGGTGAAGTAATGCCCCGGCACCAGCCAGCGGCAGTCGCTCTCGCCGACGAAGCGCTGTTCCTGGCTGCGCAGGCCGTCGACGCGCTGCTTGGTCAGGGCATCGCCACGGGACTTGTCGATGTAGCCACCGGGGTGTTCGTACAGGGTCAATGGCCCGGCCTTGGCCTCGGCCTGGCTGTACAGCGCGGTGGTGGGGGTGGTGAACGCATAGTCGTTGGCCGAATAGACCCCGGCCACCGCCTGCAGCACCCGCTGCCCGGAACGGATGCCGTGCAGCTCGCGCACGCCCATCTCCTGGCCCAGGTACTTCAGCGCCGGGCCGTTGGGGATCGCCGGAAAGGCATCGTTGTTGTCGGCCAGGACCAGGGTGTGCACGCCGTCCTCATGGGTGAAGAACCAGAAGATGCCGTCTTCCTCCAGCAGCCGCGAGACGAAGGCGAAATCGCTTTCGCCGTACTGCACGCAGTATTCCCGCGCGGTGTAGCTGCCGGTCAGGGACAGCTTGTAGTCGCTGAAGCCGTGGGCGTCGAAGATCGTGGTGACGATGTCCGAGGTGGTCTGGTTCTGGAACACCCGGTTGTTGCTGGCCAGGTTCAGCCACCACAGCCATGGCCGCAGCAGCAATTGGTAGTGCTCGGCGCTGGCGTCGCCGGGCAGCTGGCGGATCTCGGCGACCAGGCCGTCGAGCGGGCGCAGCTGGGCGTCGTTGTGCAGGGTCGCGGTGACATGGCTGGCCACCGCGCTGGTCAGGGTCAGGGCGCTGTCCGCATGCCCGCGCAGCATGCACATGCCCAGCCCGTTGAGTACCTCGGTGCCGCTCAGCGACTCGGGGTAGAGGTCGCTGACGGCGCTGGCGCTGAGGGAAAGGCTGGTATTGCTGTCGGTAGCGCGGGGCATCGAGGGCTCTCGGAACGGTCAGGCGGAAAGGGTGACTCTACACGGTGATGGGGTTTTGCGGTGACGCGGTGGCGCTGGTCTTGAGGCTTGCAGTGCTCTCCAGATCGAGCGCCGCCCGCGCGGCGCATCGCGGATGAATCCGCTCCCACATTTGTTGCAACGTACCTATGTCTGATAGGCCATGGTTGTCCGCCTTGTCGGCACGACGCGATACCGAGCCGAACCAACAGCTTCCCCGCCATGCGTCGCCGTGAGACAAAGGCTGGCAACTCAAATCTCACAGGCCATGGCGCGTTGCAACAAATGTGGGAGCGGGCGTAGCCCGCGATGCGCCGCGCGGGCGGCGCTCGGTCTCAAGAGCGCAAAAAATCTCAAGACAAGCACTACTCCAGCGCCCATTCCGCCAGCGTCCCGGTGACCTGCTTCATCAGCACGTTCTCGATATCCCGCGCCCCGGCACCGCTGCACTTGGCCAAGACCGCCTTGACGATGCCGCGGTCGAAATCGAACTGCTTGCCGGTGGCGGCCTTGTAGCGGTCGCGGAGTTTTTCCAGCTTGTGCAGGACGATGCCCTCCAGGGTCGCCTCGTCCAGCGGGTGGTAGGGCACCACGGTCATGCGCGCCAGGAACGCCGGGCGGAAGGCCTGCAGCAGCACCTTGTGCAGGCGTTCGTTGAAGCTTTCGCCGTCCAGCTCGGCCTTGGGCGTGTCGAGGATCAGTTCGGCGCCGACGTTGCTGGTGGCGAGCATCACGGTGTTCTTGAAGTCGACGATAAGGCCGCTGCCATCTTCCATCACGCCCTTGTCGAAGACGTTGTAGAAGGCCTCCAGCACATCCGGGTGGGCTTTCTCGATCTCGTCCAGCAGCACCACCGAATAGGGCTTGCGCCGCACCGCCTCGGTCAGCACGCCGCCGCTGCCGTAGCCGACGTAGCCGGGCGGGGCGCCCTTTAACTGGCTGACGGTATGGGCTTCCTGGTACTCGGAGAGGTTGATGCTGATCAGGTTGCGCTCGCCGCCGTACAGGGCGTCGGCCAGGGCGTAGGCGGTCTCGGTCTTGCCCACCCCGGTGGGGCCGGGGAGAAGGAACACGCCCACTGGTTTCTGCGGGTCGGTGAGGCCGGCGCGGTAGGCCTGCAGGCGCTGGGCGATGGTGTCGAGGGCGGTTTTCTGGCCCATCACCCGCTGCCCCATGCGCTGGCCCAGGGTGCGCACGGCGTGGGCTTCGTCGGCGAGCATCTTGCCCACGGGAATGCCGGTCCAGCCGGAAATCACCGCGGCGACGATCTTCGAATCGACCTGTTCGGGCACCAGCGGATCGTCCTGGCGAATGGCATCGAGACCGGCCTCCAGGCGCAGCAGTTCGGCGGCCAGGTGATCGATGCGGCTGTCGCTTTCGGCATCGCGCTTCTCGCTGTCGGCATCGGCGCGCTCGCTCAGGCGCAGGAGTTCCTGGCGGGTCTCCAGCAGCTCGCGGACCGCCTCGCGCTCTTCGCTCCAGCGGGTTTCCAGCTCGCGCATGGCGTCCTGGTCGATCTTCAGTTCCGCCTCCAGGGCGGTGATGCGCTCGCGATGATCCTGGCCGGTGGCCTGTTCGCGGCGCAGGCGTTCCAGTTCTTCGTTGAGGCTGTGCTGGCGGTGGCGCAGGTGCTCCAGCGGCGGTGGCACGTCGTGCTGGCCGAGGGCGACGCGGGCGCAGGCGGTGTCGAGAATGCTGATGGCCTTGTCCGGCAACTGGCGTCCGGAGATGTAGCGGTGCGACAGCTTCACCGCGTCCTGGATCGCGCTGTCCAGCACCTGCACGCCGTGGTGCTGCTCCAGCTTGGCGGCGATGCCGCGGAGCATCTTCACGCAGGTGGCCTCGCTCGGCTCCTCGACCTGGACCAGCTGGAAGCGCCGGGCCAGGGCCGGGTCCTTCTCGAAGTACTTCTTGTATTCCTGCCAGGTGGTCGCGGCCAGGGTGCGCAGTTCGCCGCGGGCCAGGGCCGGCTTGAGCAGGTTGGCCGCGTCGCTGCCGCCCTCGGCGCCACCGGCACCGATCAGGGTGTGGGCTTCGTCGATGAACATGATGGTTGGCTTGGGTGCGCTGCGCACCGCGTCGATCACACCCTTGAGGCGCTGTTCGAACTCGCCCTTGACCCCGGCGCCGGCCTGCAGCAGGCCGAGGTCGAGGACCCGCAGGCAGACGTCCTGCAAGGCCGGTGGCACGTCGCCGGCGGCGATGCGCAGGGCCAGGCCCTCGACCAGCGCGGTCTTGCCGACGCCCGGGGCGCCGACCAGGATCGGGTTGTTCTGCCGACGGCGCAGGAGGATGTCGATGCACTGGCGAATCTCGCCTTCGCGGCCGATGATCGGGTCGATGCGCCCGGCCCGGGCGTCGGCCGTGAGGTCCTGGGTGTACTGCTCCAGCAGCGGGTCTTCGGCGCCCTTGGCGTTGCCTTTGCCGCGCTTGGCCGGGGCATTGGCCACGGGTTGTTCGCGGGAGCCGGCGGTCAGCTCGGCGAACCTGCCGCGCAGGCGGTCCACGGGGATGGTCAGCAGTGCCGCGGCGCTGTCGAGCAGTTGCGCGCGGAATTCGTCGCGCTCCAGCAGGGTCAGCAGCAACTGGCCGGAACGGATGCTCTGCTCGCCGCGCAGGCTGGCCTGGAGCACGGTTTCCTTGAGCAGGTTGACGGTCTGCGCCGACAGCGACGGGGTTCGGGTGTTGCCGCCCTTGAACAGCTCCAGGGCGCGGTTGATCTGCTCGTCGAGGGCATCGCGCTCGACCTTGAACGCGGGCAGCAGGCAGGCCAGGTCGCCGGCGTCGATCTCCAGCATCTCGAGAAGGAAATGCTCGATCTCGACGAAATGATGACCTCGCTGCAGGCAGCGTTGCGCGGCGCGTTCCAGGGCGTCGCGGGTGTCACTGTTCAACCATGCGATCAGACTGCCGAGTTCCATGTTCTGTCCTTGCCGACTGGCGCAGTCGGGTTGCGATTCGCTGACGATGAGTCGGGTTGTCGGCGCGCTGCAGGCCGCAGTTCCAGTTCAGTTGCGGGGGCTGCTCGCGCTTGAGGTAGAGCGGTTGCGCGCCATCGATTTCGAGGATCAGGGCGCAGTCCAGGTCGGGGCCGAAATACAGCGCGGCGAGGTCGGCCAGTTGCCGGTGCATCTCGCCCTGGGGCAGCAGGCCCTGCGCCTGCCGGGCATTCAGCGGGCCGAAAACCAGGGTGATGCCGGCGTGCTCGTCCCAGATCCGCTTGCCGGCGATCGCCGTGCGTCCTAGGCTGAGGTTGCGCCGGCCACGGCCGAGCACGCTGCGGCTGCCCGGGGGGATTTCGCACCAGGCGCCGGTATAGGGCTCGCAGCGCAGCGGCAGGTCGAAGTGATGGCGGACGATGGAGACGAAGCCGGCCAGGGAGCGCCGTCCGCCGCCGAACAGCGCGGTGCGCGCCAGCAGGGCCGCGTCCGGCAACTGCTGGCGCTCGCGCAGGCCTTGCGGCAACAGGCCGCTGAGGGCGCGCAGTTGCTGGTGCACCGGGGTCGCCTCGGGCTCGGCGAAGCCCAGGGCCACGCGGTGCTTGCGCAGGGCGCGGTAGAGCAGGCTGAGCAGGCGGTGCTGGAACAGGTCGAGAAACTCCGCCGGCGCATGGTCGCGGGCCAGCGCGCGCTGCTGCAGCCATTCCTGGAAGGCGTAGGGCAGCGGGCCGTCCGGACCGCCGAGGCCGAACAGCGGGGTGCTGAGGATCGGCCGCGGGTCGTGGGCGTCATGGCTGAGCTTTTCCACCTGGCTGGCGGGAAACACCGGGGTCAGCGGACCGCGCAGGCGCACCGCCTCGTTCTGCGGCACGCTGCCGCAACCCAGCGAGGTGGCCTTGCGGTTCTCGTGTTCGAGGATCAGCAGGGCCTGGAGCAGTTCGAAGCCCTGGGGCCGTCCGCGCAGGGTGTCGCTCAGAGGCTCAGGGGCATGCCGGCCTGCGGGCTCCATGTCTTGATCTCCTTGGTGGCGTCGTCGGCGTCGACCAGTACCGTACTGATGTAGCGGTTGGCGGTGGCATACAGCGAGAAGAATTGCGCCAGCACCGCGGAAAACAGCACGGTGCTGTGGCCGACGAAGTGCGCCGGGTCCAGTTGCACCCGCACCTCTAGGCCCTTGCGCCAGCCGCGCCAGGCGTCAGTACCGACATGGGCGACGCGGCGCTCGCTGCTCAGGCTCATCAGGCCGTCGATCTGCCGGCCGGCGCTGGCTTCGTTGCGCAGGTTGTGCAGCGTCAGCATCTCGCGCAGGGCATCGAGGGCCTGCGGGCCTTCCACCAGCGACAGGTGATTGAGGGTCAGCTGCGACACCAGGCGCCAGCGCGACTGGCCGTCGAGGCTGGGCACGCCCTGCGAGCTGGGCGGGTTGACCAGGCGCGCGCTGGCCGGTGCCCCGGGGCGCTCGAACGACAGCGCGGTGCCGGCGGCCAGGCTCTGCGCGAGGTGGCGGTTGGTGCACAGCAGCTCGGCGCTGAGGCTGAAGTTCCAGGCCTGGCGCAGCGGATCGAAACCGGGATCGACCAGGCTGACCAGCAGGTCGCTGCCGATGCGGTTGGGCGTCAGGCCATGGATGCGCCGGGCATGCCAGTACAGCGTCGTGGCGCTGCCGTGCTGGCTGCCGTAGTAGGGCGCCAGTGGGCGCACCACGCCATCCGCACCCAGGGCGCGCATGCTGCGGATGCTGTGGATCTCCACGCTGTTCTCGCGGTGGCTGTCGGCGACCAGGCGGTATTCGCTGCTGCGCCCGTCCGGACGCAGTGGCTCCGAGGTGCGGCGGAACAGGTTGATCGCCGGCGCGCAGCCCAGGGCGATATCGCTGGCCTGCAGGTAGAGGTGCGGCGGCGCCGGGCGGTCGAAGACCAGGTACAGGTACAGGCTGTTGCCCTCGACGTGCGTGGGGTCGACCGGTACATCTAAGAAGTGGAATTTCTCCGGGAAGGCGAAGTACTCGGCGAGCAGGCGCAGACCGGGGTGAACGCCGTCTTCGTCGGGCAGCAGGGCCTGCTCGTCGGCAAAACCGACCACCCGCGGCAGGTCCGCCAGGCGCCGCAGCTTGTCGCGGCTGGCACCGTTGAAGACGCTGAGGGTATGGGCGCCGAGCAGGTCGTAGAGCGTCGCGTTGACCATCGGCGAGGCGTCGAGGTGCAGGCGCAGCTGACGCACGCCGAGGTCGGCCCAGCCGGCCTTGCCCAGGCAGTCGATGCGCAGGCGCAGGGCTGAGCCGGCGTCGTAGCGGCCGCTCAGTTCGCGCGCTTCGTCGCCGCCCAGGAGCACCGCCTCGGCGATCTGCAGCGGCCACAGGGTGACCTCGGCGCCGGTGCGGAAATGAATGCTGTCGCCACGGGTGGTGGTGACGAACAACGGGGTGTCGCGTGGCAAGGCATAACCGCTTTCCAGCGCGCCCTTGGTCGGGTCCGGCTCGAAGCGCACGATGGCGCACGAGGGCAGGGGGCGCAGGGCCAGCGGGTAGAGTTGTTCGAGCAGGGCGTCGCTGAATTCCGCGTAGTCGTCGTCAAGACGACGCTGCAGGCGCGCCGACAGCAGGGCGAAGCCTTCCAGCAGGCGTTCGACGTGGGGGTCCTGGCTTTCCCCCGGCGACAGTTCCAGGCGCCGCGCCACCTTCGGGTAGCGGTTGGCGAAGGCGCTGCCGGCGTTGCGCAGCCAGGTCAGTTCGCGTTGGTAGTAATCGAGCAGTTGCGGGTCAATCGAGTCGCTCATGGCTGACCTCCACGCCCGTATCGCCTGCTTCCAGGGCAAAGGCCACCGGCCATTGCTGGCCACCCTGGCGGAGCATGCCGCTGAGCAGGATGTTCAGCGCGCGCGGTTGCCCGGCCACCAGGCGTACTTCCACCTCGCCCAGTTGCAGGCGCGGTTCGAAGTGGCTGATGGCGGCACGGATTTCCCGGGCGATGCGCCGACGGTCGTCGCTGTTGCTGGCCTGCAGGCCGCTCCAGTCGCCGATGCCGTAGTCGAGCACGGTGGGTGGCGTGCTCAGCGCCGGTCCCGAGCGGCGACTGTTGAGCAGGCGCGACAGCTCCTCGCGGACCGACGCGGCCAGGGCCTGGCGGTCGAGCGAGTGGGCGTCGCCCGCGCTCCCGGCCAGGCGTTCGAACAGCAGGGGGCGCAAGCCGCTGGACATCTAGACGAAGCCTCAGCTGCCGGCCTTGTTCAGGGTCATGTCCCAGCTGGTGCCCGCCACGCCTTCCTTGGTGCCGTCGTCTTTCTGCGTGGTCAGTTCCCATTTGATCTTGGTGAAGTTCAGCGACATGGTTTCCACCGGCTTGCCGCCGGTGCCGCCGCTGACGCTGAGGTTCGACAGGATCACGTTGTCCAGGGTGTAGACGATGAACGGCATGATCTGCCCGCTGCTCTCGGCGGCGTTGCGGCCGATGGTGATCTTGGCCTGGGTGATCGGCTTGCCGGAGACGCAGTACAGGTTGAGGTTGGGGGTGGAGGTGTCGATGAACTTGGTCAGGGTGAATTCGCCAACGAATGGCTTGCCCGAGGTTCGTTCGGTGTTGCTGACGTCGTTGGTCACCTGCATGGCGACGTTATGGCTGTAGGACATGATCTCGATCTTGTCCTTGTAGCCCTCGATCAGCGAGTCACCTTTGATGTCGTCGCCGAGGTCCAGAATGATCGCATCCATCGCGTGAAGCTCCTGCAGTCAGAAAGTGGCAAAAAGAAGGGCAACGGCTCCCGCGGGCGTACCCGCGGGAGCTCCGGTCAAGCGGCAGCCGGTGGTGGCAGGGTCGCTACCAGGCGGATCGAGGCGGTCAGCTCTTCCAGCTGGAAGTGCGGACGCAGGAACACCGTGGCACGGTAGGCGCCCGGCTTGCCCGGTACTTCGGACACGTCGATGCGGGCTTCGCGCAGCGGGTACTGGGCCTTGATGTCCTGCGGGGCGTTGTCGTTGACCAGCACGTAGTCGGCGATCCAGTTGTTCAGGTAGGTCTGCACGTTGTCGCGGGTCATGAAGCTGCCCACCTTGTCGCGCATGATCACCTTCAGGTAGTGGGCGAAGCGCGACGAGGCCAGCACGTACGGCAGCATCGAGGAGATCCGCGCGTTGGCGTTGGCCTCGTTGGTGTTGTAGGTGCGTGGCTTGTTGGTGGTCTGGCCACCGAAGAACACTGCGGTCCCGGTGTTTTTCTTGTGGCACAGGGAAATGAAGCCGAGGTCGTTCAGCTCCTTCTCGCGACGGTCGGTGATCGCCACTTCGGTCGGGCACTTCAGGGTCAGGTCACCCGAGGCGGTCTTGAAGGTGTGCTGCGGCAGGTTGCTCAGCGCGCCGCCGCTCTCGGCGCCACGGATCGCCGCGCCCCAGCCGTACTTGGCGTAGGCGTCGGTGATGCGCGAGGCCAGGGCCCAGGCGGCGTTGCCCCAGAGGTACTGCTTGCCGTCCGGATCGCCGACCTGCTCGGTGAAGTCCATGCCTTCCACCGGCAGGGTGTCCTTGCCGTAGGGCAGGCGCAGGAGGAAGCGCGGCAGCACCAGCGACACGTAGCGCGAGTCTTCGCTGGCGCGGAAGTCGCGCCATGGGCCCAGTTCCAGGCTTTCGAAGATCTTCGCCAGGTCTTTCGGCACGGCCAGGTCGTTGAACTGCTTCATGTCGAACAGCAGCGGGCTGGCCGCGGCGACGAACGGCGCGTGGGCGGCGGCGGCGACTTCGGAGATCTTGCGCAGCAGGGCGATGTCCTGCGGGTGACGGCCGAAGAAGTAGTCACCGACCAGCACGCTGAACGGATAGCCACCGAAGGTGCCGTATTCCTCTTCGTAGATCTTCTTGAACAGGACGGTCTGGTCGAAGTCCACGGCGCGGGTCAGGTCCTTGCTCAGCTCGTTCTGCGAGACGTTGAGCAGGCGCAGTTTCAGGCGGGTGCTGGTCTCGGTGTTGCTGACCAGCATGTGCAGGCCGCGCCAGGAAGCCTCGAGCTTCTGGAAGCCTTCGTCGTGGAGGATTTCGTTGAGCTGGGCGCTGATCAGCTTGTCGATCTGGCTGATGCGGTCGTTGATCAGGGCGCGGGTGTCAGGGTCCTGGCCCTGGCTGACGGCGAGGGCCTTGTCGAGGACCTGGCTGGCGAACTCGGCGATCATGTCCTGGGCGTAGATCTTCTGGCTTTCGTCGTGGACGATCTGGCCTTCCTTGATGATCTTTTCGAGCAGGGTCAGGGTCTGGGTACTGCCTTCGCTTTGATTCTCGGTGCTGGACGCGGGCATGGTGGAGTCTCCGGGAGCAGATGGAATGATCGGACAGGCGAGTCAGGCGTCGGACCGCTTACTCGGTCTTCGCCTCGGGGTTGTCGCCAGCGTCCGCGTCATCGTTCTTGGCATCGGGGGTGGCGTCGGTCTTCGCCGTGCCGGCACCGGAGCGGGCAGCCTTGATCGCTTCCAGGTCCTTGTCGGCGCTGGCCAGGACTTCCTTGAGCAGTTCGTCGAGCTTGTCGTTGCCGTCGAGCTTGGTCAGCAGGTCGCGCAGACGTTCGCGGGCTTCGAACAGCACCTTGAGGGAATCGACCTTCTTGACCACGTTGATCGGGTCGAAGTCTTCGATCTTGTTGAATTCGAGCTTGGCGCTGAGGGTCTTGCCGTCGTTGCTCAGGGTGTTCTTGACGTTGACGGTGACACTGGGGGAGATGGAGTCGAGGACCTTGTCGAAGTTGTCGCTGTCGATCTCGACGAAGCGCCGCTCGGCAAGTTTGGCCGCGTTGGCCTGGGAACCCGAGAGATCGGCGAGGATGCCAACCACCAGCGGCAGTTCCTTTTTCTCGATGGCATTACCGGTTTCTACGTCATAAGTGATCTGCACGCGAGGCGGGCGAACCCGGTCCAGCTTGTGCTGAATACTCTCTTCCATAGTGGCTGACTCCGATGCAGTAGGCGGGCGCAATGCAACGGTTTCCCACTGATCGCATTCCCTTGCTTAGACCGCGGAGCGGACACTCTCGCGTAGAGGATCCTGTTTTCCGCAATCACCTCAATTCGTCGTGGTGGCGAATTGGCATGGATGCTATAACAGGCATGCCGAAATGCAAATAAAACTTTTCTTGGATCGTCATGCATCTTAAAAAGTTCATATTTTTCAGATTGTTGGTGGTACTTTTAGGCATCGCCCCGATGAGCGGTTGCTCATTGTTTGGATCCAAAGTAAGTGTCGAGGGAGTTACCTTCGATGTTGCTTTGCGTGCAAACGACGACGCGCCGATCGCGGTCGACTTTATTGCGGTGAATGATGTTGATTTGCTCGCAAAGTTGTCCGGACTGACAGCAAAACAATGGTTTGCAAGTCGTGATCAATACCAGCGCGATTTTCGCCAATATTTGTATGTCTGGGGCATGGAACTGGTACCGGGACAGTTGATTGAGTCGTCAACTTTCCCCCTGGATGGCAAACCGTCGGTAGGACTGCTGGCCTTCGCCAATTACCAGAGTCCGGGGGCGCATCGCCTGCGCCTGGAAGACCAGCGCAGCATCCGCCTCAGGTTCGATGCGCGCGAGATGACCCTGCTGGACCAGAACATTCGCTGAGCGCGGCCTGCCCGCCGCGCCGGCATACGGCAAATACAGGACGTCAAGGGAACCTATGAGCGTGCGACCTGATGTGGTCTGCTGGTACGAAGGCATGCAATTGCTGCCCCAGCATTTTCAGCTGCAAGGGCTGCGGGCGGAGGCCATGGCGGCCCACCTGGCCCAGGCCGCCAACCCCTGGTACTGGGGGGTTTCCCGTTTTACCCATGAACCCGCCGCGCTGGTCGCCGGCAAGCTGCGGGTGCTGAGCCTGGAGGCCACCTTGCCCGACGGCATGCCGATCAGCATCGACCCGGCCCAGGGCGGGCTGGCCGAGCTGGACCTGGCCGACGCCGTGGCGGCGTCGAGCACCTCCACCGTGACCGTGTACCTGGCGGTCAACCCGCTCTGGCAGGGCCAGCGCCTGCGCAGCCTGGACGGTCGCTGGCGCTCCGACGAGAGCGAGCCGGTGCCCAACCTCGACAGCAGCCTCGACGAAGAGCGCATCAAGGTCTGGAAGCCCAGCCCGCGCCTGGTCACCGACGCCGACAAGGGCGACAGCATCTGCCTGCCGCTGCTGCGGGTGCGCAAGGAAGACGGCGGCTACCGCCTGCGCGACGACTTCATCGCACCGACTCCGCGGATCCTCCCCGAGTCGACCCTGGGCCAGCGCATCTTCCTGCTCTGCGCGATGATCCGCGAGAAGTGCGTGTTTCTCGGCGCGCGCCTGCGCGACGTGCAGCTCGACGGCGATCCGTCCGCGGCCCTGGAGCTGCGCCGGCAGTCGGCGGCGCTGTGGGCGCGCCTGCCGGAAGTGGAGGGCGCGCTGAACAGCCGCATCGCCACACCGCAAGGCTTGTACGGGCTGTTGCTGGGCATGGCCGGGAGCTGGTCGGTGCTCGACCCGATCAAGGGCGTGCCGGCCTTTGCCCCGCTGGACTTCCTCGACCTGTACCGCGGCTTCGACGAAGTGCTGCGCTGGATGGAGCGGGTGCTGGGCAACCTGCGCCTGGGCTTTCGCAGTGTGCCGTTCGAACAGAAGGGCAATGTCTACGAGATCCAGCTGCCCTCGCGCGAGGCCAGCCAGCAACTGGTCATCGGCCTGCGCATGCCGGCCGGCTCGCCGGAACAGGACGCCAGCCTGTGGCTGGGACGCACCATCATCGCCTCCGCCGCCCATGTTCCCGACCTGGCTCGCCAGCGCAGTCCGGGCCTGGGGCACCTGCCGATGAGCCGCAAGGACCAGGTCGCCTACGGCGTGGGTGACGACACCCGCCTGTTCGTCATCGAGGCCGATGGCAAGAGCTTCGATCCGCAACTGCCGTTGCAGATCGTCTCGGCGGCGGGCGGGGAGACGTTCAGGCCCTGGCAGATCGTCCTGCTGATCGATGACAACCCCGAACAACAAGATGCCTGACAAGGGTAGGGAAGCCTATGCCAGAAGGGATTGCCGTTTCGCGCTTTCGCGGCGTGCAGGATGCGCCGCTGACCAGCGCCTTTCGCGAGGCCTGGCAAGACTGGGCGCAGGCCTGGGACGAACTGGACAAGCGCGCCGAGGACACCGACAAGCTGCTCGACCAGGTGGTCGAGCTGTCCACCGCTGCGACCCGGCGCCTGTGGCGCACGGCCTTCGCCAGCGTCGGTGATTCGGCGCCGCTGCAGATCAAGTCGATGGTCTACGCCTTCGTCGCCCTGGTCGACGAGACCCTGTTGTTCGCCGATTGGCCCGGCCAGCCGGCCTGGCAGGAGCGACCGCTGGAGCTGCGCCTGTATGCCAGCCGCCAGGCCGGTGATCGCCTGCCGGTGGAGATCAAGCGCCTGCTCGACGAACAGGCGCCCACCAGCCATGACCTGGGCAATGTCTACCTGCTGTGCATGATCCTCGGCTTCCATGGTCGCCTGCGCGCCCCTGGTGGCGAGGCGCTGCATGCCAAGTGGCGCTATGCGCTGTTCAATTTCACCCGCCAGCGCGACCCTGACTACGCCAACGTCAGCGCCTTGCTCGCCGAGCCGGCCAGCGTCCGGCCGCAGCAGTCGCCGGTGCGCGAAACCCTCGGTGACGGCCTGCGCCTGGGGCTGCTGGTGCTGGGCGTGACCTTGCTGCTGATCGGCGTCGGTCATCTGTTCTGGCGTGATATCGGCCAGGAGCTGTCGCCGGTGCTGCACCTGGCGACACCCTTCCAGACCCAGGAGCGCAGCTCATGAGCCTGTCCCTGCTGGCCTGGGTGGTGGGCCTCGTCGTCGTCCTGCTGATCGTCCTGCTGCTGGTGCTCTGGCTGCGCAACCGCAATGGCGCGGCGGTGCGCAGTTTCTATCTGGCCGTGCGCCAGATGGAGCACGAACAGGGCGTCAGCGACCGCTACCAGGCGCCCTGGCTGCTGATGCTCGGCGACGAGGTCGAGGGCAAGCGCCTGTGCGCCAGCTGGAACCTCAACCCGGTGGACAAGCCGGCCTGGTTCGGCCGCTGGTGGGCCGACCCCAGTGGCGCCGTGCTGGTGGTGCCGCAGGCGTTGTTCATGCCCGGCGAGGGCATGAAGCAGTCCAGTGGCTGGTGGAACCTGATCAGCCTGCTGTTGCGCCTGCGCACGCGACGGCCGCTGGACGGGGTGATCTGGACCGTCGCCGCCGCCGACCTGCTCGATCCCGACCGCGCCGCCACCCTTGGCCTGGATGCGCGGCGGCGCTTCATCGATCTGCTGCAGCGCCTGGGCATCAGCCTGCCGGTGTATGTGGTGATCACCGGCATGGACGAAGTGCCGGGCTTCCAGGAACTGGCCCGGGCCTTGCCGGAGGAGGCGCGCCGCCAGGTGCTCGGCTGGTCGTCGCCATTCGCCGCGGATGCCGCCTGGCAGTCGCAATGGACCGACGATGCGCTGGACGGCATCACCTACGCGCTGTCCGAGGCCATCGTGCAGATGGGCACCCTGTCCGGGCAGTTGAGCGGTGACCTGGATACCCTGCCGCAGCGTTTCGAAGGCATGCGGCGCAACCTGCAGATGCTGCTCTGGCCGGTGTTCCAGGGCAACACCCATGGCGAGGCGCCGGCCTTGCGCGGCCTGTATTTCACCGGTGCCCAGGCCATCGCCGGAGCGGCCGACAGCTTCACCGCGCTGGACCAGCCGCCGCTGCAGAACGTTTTCGCCCAGGGCCTCTGGCAGCAGCGCATCAATGCCGAACGCGGCCTGGCCCGGCCGATTCCGCGCCTGCTGCAACTGCGCCAGCGCTGGCAGCGCGTCGCCGCGTTCAGCGCAGCGCTGGTCGGGGTGATCTGGGCCATCGCCATGGTCTGGGTCTGGCGCGATTCGCTGCGCGATGCCGGCGAGTTGTCGCGGCTGCTGCAGAACGCGCAGAACGACTACATCAGCATCAGCGACGACAGCCATCGCCAGGAACTGACCCGGCACAACGTGCAGAGTTTCTGGAACGTGCTCGAGCGCGCGCCGCGCTGGCACTTCACCTCGCTGGTCTACCCGACCTCGTGGTTCTCCTCGCTGGACGGGCAGATGGACCAGGTGCTGCAGCACACGTCCATGAGCCATATGAACCAGCCGAT
Organism: Pseudomonas sp. zfem002; assembly: GCF_032621685.1. Taxonomy (NCBI): domain Bacteria; kingdom Pseudomonadati; phylum Pseudomonadota; class Gammaproteobacteria; order Pseudomonadales; family Pseudomonadaceae; genus Pseudomonas; species Pseudomonas sp. zfem002. Next base: position 56,478 of record NZ_JAVYJH010000001.1, read on the forward strand.
CCACGACCTGCTGCAGGCCGAACTGCGTGATGTCCTCGCCCTCGGCGAGGCCGGCCGGCGCGGCAGCGCGCCCCAGGGCGGCGATCCGGCGCAGTGGCCGAGCTACCTCAAGGCCCGTGAACTGGTGGACAAGACGCTGCGCCTGGAGCAGGCGGCCACGCTCTACGCCCAGGCCCAGGCCAACCAGAAGAGCCCGCTGGACCAGCTGATTCCGCTGAGCAACCAGACCCTGGACATGAACCTCAACGTTGGCACCCTGCCCTTTGAGAAGTATTACAACCGCCTGCTGGTCAACCAGGGCATCAGCCCGCTCAAGCCGATCGACCTGTCGCTGCACCGCAGCGCGATCCAGGCCAGCTTCAACCAACTGATGGAAACCTGGCTGGGGCATTACTTCCGCACCGATGGCTATGTCACTTCGGCCGGCTACCTGAAACTGTACCTCGACCGCCTGGAAAACGGTTCGGGGCAGACCCTGCGCGAGCTGGAGCACATGGACGCGCTGATCGAGGACCTGCAGGCCTCCATCGACCTGACCAACGCCACCTGGAGCCGCGGCAAGGGCCAGGACCTGGTCGCCGGCTACGGCGAGATGCTGGAAAAGGTCCGCCAGAGCAAGCTGCTGGGCCCGGCCATCGCCGACGAAACCGAGCGCGTGGCCGAGCAACTGCAGTACCGCTTCAAGGACCAGTGGGTGGCCCAGGGCGGGGCGAGCAAGCAGCTGCTGGTGCAGAGCAGCACCGGCCAGCTGTCGTTGCAGGAGCGCATCATCCACCTGCAGAGCGCGATCAACCTGCTGCTCAAGCGTGACTTCGTCGCCCGGGCCCTGCGCGAGGAGCCGCTGGGCGATTCGGCGCAACTGACCCGTGTCGACAGCGAAGGGCTGCGCCTGGCCCAGAGTTACTACGACAGCTACAAGCTGTATGCCCACGAGTCCCTCTCGGGCATTCCCCCGGTGTACCGCAACGCGCTGCTCAAGACCGCCGAGAACACCGCCGGCGATGCCATGTGGGCCAGCCTCAACCGGCAGACCGCGGAAAGCCAGATACTCAGCGCGCCGAGCTTCCAGGTGCGCACCGACCAGGCCCTGGCCGTGCACCGCGCCTTTGTCCAGCTGCAGCGCCCGGACCTGGCCAGCGGTCTGCAGAGTGCGCTCAACCAGAGTGCCCTGGCCGATGTTTCGCAGGCCATCGACGAGGTGTTCCAGCAGCCGGTGTTCCGTGATCGCGCCGACATCAACCAGTGGGACGGCTCGAAGGAGTTCGGCCTGCGCCTGTTTCGCGCGATCGACGCGCAGGACCTGAAGAGCAGCCTGGACCAGCAGTTCGCCGTGATCACCGCGATCACCGAAGAGTCGGCGCCGGCCAAGGACTGGTTGATGACCCAGTTGCCCAACCTCAACCTCACCGAGTCGGAACTGGTCAGCCGCTTCAATTCCCTCGGCGAGGAGATGGTCAAGTACAAGGCGCAGAACCCGTCCAGCTCGCCGGCGCTGATCACCCAGCTGATCGTTCGCGACTTCAACGACATGGACCAGGGCAACTGCCTGAAGATCCTCGGTTCGGCCACTGCCCCGCATGCCACCGGGCAACTGACCCAACGCTGGGTCGGCCTGCAGCAGGCGGCCCTGCAGCGTTGCCAGTGGCTCCAGCGCCAGGCGGTAGCCAGTGCCTGGAACGACCTGGCCGGCTATTTCAACCAGTACCTGGCCGGGCGCTTCCCGTTCGCCCTTGACCGGCACGCGCCGGACGCCGATCCGGCGCGGGTGCAGTACTTCCTCACCCTGATCGACAACCGCCTGGCCCAGGCCCGCGATGGCCTTGGCCTGCTGACCCTGCGCGAGCGCGCGGCGGCCGGCGAGTTCCTCGACCGCATCGCCCTGGCGCGGCCGTGGCTGGGGGCGATGCTGGTGCGCGACAAGGCGGGGCTGTCGGGGATCGACCTGGAAGTGACCTGGCGCACCGACCGCGACAGCGAGCGCGGCGCCGACCAGGTGATCGCCTGGACCCTCGGCAGCGGCGTGCGGGAAATCGTCTGGCCGGGCGACGAGCAGGTCCTGCACTGGAGCGTCGGCCAGCCGCTGAACCTGCGCCTGCGCTGGGCCCGTGACGGCACCCAGCGGCCGGTCAACGACCCGTTGCAGCAGCAGTTGCACGTCAGCGGCCTGGAGGCCGAGTGGCAGTACCAGGGCCCCTGGGCGCTGCTGCGGATGATGGCCGCGCACAGCTCGATGCTGCGCCAGCCCAACGTCGACTACACCGAATTCCCGTTGAGCCTGGAGGTGCCGGTGCACGCCCAGCCGGAGGAAGACAACCAGACCCAGATGTTCCTGCGCCTGTCGCTGATGAGCCAGGGCGGCAAGGCACCGCTGTCCATTCACCCGTTGCCGGTACAGGCACCGCATTCACCGTTCGGCTACACACCGCGTTCCGTGGCCGACTCAGGAGACTACCCATGACCACACCCGGCTTTTCCCAGCGGGTCAGCCAGTTGCTCGAGCCGATTCCCGGCGAATTGCCCTGCGGCAAGAGCATGCGTTACGACGCCGTCTTCGATCGCCTCGAAGACCTGCGCCGCGAGGACGACACCAGCCTGCCCACCGGTGTCTGGTCCACCAGCGAGGTCAAGCGCGCCGACTGGGCGGGCGTCGAGCGCCTGGCCACGCAGGTGCTGCAGGAGCGCAGCAAGGAACTGATGATCGCCATCTGGCTGGGCGAAGCCTGGCTGCACCGTGAAGGATTCAAGGGCATCACCGACGCCCTGGCCTTGATCGGCGGGCTGTGCGAACGCTTCCCGGATGATCTCCACCCGCAGCCCGAGGACGGCGACCTGGCCTGGCGCGCGGCGCCGTTGGCGTGGATGGCGCGGCGTTACGACCAGGTGCTGCTGACCCGTGTGCAGCTGTTCCCCGAGTCGCCGCCGGACCTGGACGGTTTCAGCCTGTACCAGTGGTACCAGATGAAGCGGCGCCAGGTGCCGGTCAATGACAGCAAGCCGGCCAAGGCCGCTGCCGAGGCGGCCCAGGCGTTGCAGAAGAAAGTCACCGAGCTGGCCCGCAACACCCCGGTGACCTGGTGGCTGCAGGGGGTCAAGACCATCGCCACGGCGCAGGCGCAGCTGGTTCTGCTGGATGGCTGGTGCGACCGCAATCTGGGTGATGATGCGCCCGGCTTCGCCGACCTGCGGCGGACCTTGCAGCACCTGGAGGAAACCGTGCGCGAGTTCATCGCCCTGCACCCGCCGCAACTGCTGCCGACCGAGCCCGAAGCGCCGGCGGTGGTGCAATCGCAACAGGAGAATTCGCAATCGATGGACGTGCCCGCACCCGTGGAAAGCCGCCAGCCCTTCGCCGAACCGCGTACCCGTGACGAAGCCTATCGCCAGTTGCTGGTGATCGCCGACTACCTGGCCCGCACCGAACCGCACAGCCCGGTGCCGTACCTGATTCGCCGCGGCGTGGAGTGGGGCAACAAGCCGCTGCGCGACCTGCTGGCCGAGCTGATCGAGTCCGACGCGGAAGCGCGGCGGTTGTGGACGTTGCTCGGGGTGTTGTGAACGGCTCAGGACGGTGTACGCGGAACCTGTAGGAGCGGCTTTAGCCGCGAACGGCGGCGCAGCCGTCGTAGAACCTGACTCCCGGGTTTACCTGACACGCCGTGCACTCAGGTTGCATGGCCGCTTCGCGCCCAATCGCGGATGAATCCGCTCCTACAGAGGCCGGGTGCAATCAGCGTAGGAGCGGCTTTAGCCGCGATCGGCGGCGCAGCCGTCGTGGACAGGGATCGCCAGAGACCTCCGTCAGCGACTGAACATCCGCTGCAGCCCCAGCGCCACCAGTGCGCCGCCGGCGCAGCCGTTGATCCAGCGCTCGATGCGCAGGTACAGGCCGCGCAGGTGCGAGGTGCCGAAGACCATGCCCAGGCCGACATGCCAGCCGAACGAGAGCACGCCGATCAGCACCACGGTGACGGCGTAGAACCACAGCGGCGGGTGGCTCGGGAAGATCGCGGCGAAGGCGCTGGTCCAGAAGGCCGCGCCCTTGGGGTTGGTGATGCAGGTCAGCAGGCCGGTGCGGAAGGCGGCCAGGCGTGAGCCGTCCAGGTGTGGCTGCTCGATGGGGCCGCTGCGGGGGGGCGGATGGAACGCCGACCAGAGCAGGCGCGCACCGTACCAGACCAGGTAGCTGGCACCGAGCAGGCGTACCGCCGAGGACAGCCACGGGTGCTGCGCCAGCAGCGTGGCCAGGCCGGCGATCGAGACGATGACCCAGAACACCGAGCCGGTGCCGATGCCGAAGGCCACGTAGCGCGCGTCGCGATGGCGCTGGGCCAGGGCCATCTGGCTGAGGATGAAGAAGTTCGGGCCGGGGCTGGCGAGGACCGCCAGGTAGATGCCGGTGATCAGCAGGAGCGAGTAGAGGTAGGTCATGGCGGGACCGGGCGCGCAGAGGGGGTGGGGCCATGTTGCCGAAAAGCGGGGTGGCTGGGAACTGTCTTGTCAGCCCCACCGTAGGAGCGTGGCTTGCCCGCGAAGGACCGCGCAGCGGTCCCCGATGGCACAGGGTTCGGGACCGCTGCGCGGTCCTTCGCGGGCAAGCCACGCTCCTACGAGAGGGCTACGGGCAAGGGCCAGCAGAGGTGCTCGAATCAGTCCTGCTTGCCGAGCCTGTAGCGGTCGAAATGCTGGATGTGATCGTCGAGGTTGTCTTCCAGCATCATCCGGTACTGCTCGCAGAAGTACTTCAGCAACTCCTCCCGCGCCGCGGCCATCTCGTCGGCGGACTTGAAGCTGCGCGCGCTCATCCAGGCGTTGAAGCGACTGGCGCCGAAGGTCATCGAGGCGCTGACCTTGCCCAGGTCCTGGAGGCTGTCGATCTGCTGGTTGGCCAGGGCGATGTGGGCGTCGGCGCGGTCGTAGAAGGAGTCGTCGGTGGCTTGGGACATGGGGACGGAGGCCTCGGGATTGGGGGGCGCGATTGGAGCATGTTTGTCCCGCGCGCGGCTAGCCGCTGACGATCAGTCGCGTGCCTCGACGTAGTGGGATTCGCCGCCACCGCTGGCGCCCGACAGCCAGCCCCAGACGAAACTCAGCGTGGTGCGCCCGTCAGCATCCACGCCGACTTTGCCACGGGACCAGCCGGCGAGCATTTCGCCCTCGCCGGTCAGGCAGTGGTTTCCATGTTCGAGGCATCCTTGCGTGGGGCAGGGGTTTCAGAGAAAGGCGAAATCCGCGGGTTCGAAGCGTTCGCTGGTGTCCATGTGGATATTGCGCAAGGCCACCGTTTCCAGGTGCGAGGCATACAGCGGCTCGGAGAAGTAGCCGACCAGGATGGAGCGTCGGCGTGCGCCGGAAAGGTTCAGGCTGCCGGCGTGGATCAGGTCGACATCGAACACCAGGATGTCGCCCGCCGAGCCGCTGAGCTGGATGACCGCGGACTCGTCGCTGAAATCGCAGGGCGGTGCGTCCGGGGCAGGGCGATGACTGCCGGGTATGAGGCGCGTCGAGCCGTTCTGCGGGCCGTAGTCATCGAAGAAGACCAGGGCGTTGGCGATGTCGCCCGGTCGTTGTATCGACAGGTCGCGGTGCAGTTGCTGGTAACCCCCTCCGGCCAGGGGGTCGCGGCCGTCTATCTGGGAGATGAAGAAGCGTTCGCCGATCAGCTGGCCGACCGCCGCCAGCAGTTGGGGCAAGCGGCACACCTGCTGGATGGTGGGGTCGGTGTCCAGTTGCGAATGCAGCCAGTCCTTGCCGCGCGGGGTCGACCATTGGTCCGAGGGCCTGGCGCCGGCATCGAAGGTGGCGCGCAAGGTGTCCAGCCAGGCGTCGGGGATGGCCTGGCGCAGGAGGATGTAGCCGTCTCGGTGGAGCTGGTCGCGCGGGGTCATGGCGGGTTGGATTCGTGGCGGGCCAGCGGGTGAGCGTAGCCTTGGGCGGAAGGAGGTGTCAATTTGCCATCTGTGTGCCCTGGGATCGAGCGCCGCTTGCGCGGCGCATCGCTGGCAACGCCAGCTCCCACAAGGTTCCGTGTCGTACTCGATAGCGAGGTTTGGCGCAGGACCCTGTGGGAGCTGGCGTTGCCAGCGATGCGATCTCGAGGGCGCCGCCTGGCTCAGATCCGTTCGCCCATCGACACCGTCGATACCCCCTATGTATTTCCATCATTTCCCTATCCGCCCGCAGACAAGCAGACTCCCCGGCGTATCCCATCCTGCCGATTCAAGGACCGAGTCATGACGTCACCAACGTCCCCGCGCAACCCCTGGCTGGCCGTCGCCGCCGTCGCCCTCACCATCTTCTCCGTGGTGACCACGGAAATGCTCCCGGTCGGGCTGCTCAACCCCGTCGCCGAAGCACTCGACACCTCCCTGGGCACTGCCGGCCTGATGCTCTCGTTGCCCGCCTTGCTGGCTGCACTGTTCGCCCCGCTGGTGGTGATCGGTGCCGGCGGTACCGACCGGCGCGTCATCCTCGCGGTGCTGCTGGGTTTGCTGGTCCTGGCCAACCTTGCGTCGGCCCTGGCACCGACCTGGCACTGGATGCTGGCCGCGCGGGTGCTGGTCGGCTTCTGCATCGGTGGCACCTGGGCCATCGCCGGCGGCCTGGCGGTGCGCCTGGTGGAGGCGCGGTCGCTGGGGCTGGCGACTTCGATCATCTTTGGCGGCGTGGCCGCTGCCTCCGTGCTGGGGGTGCCGCTGGGGGCGCTGGTGGGTGATTTTGCCGGCTGGCGCTGGGCCTTCGCCGCCATGGCCGCGTTCAGTGTGGCGGTGCTGGTGCTGTTCCTCGCCGTAGTGCCGCCGCTGCCGGTCAGCGGCTCGGCGACGGTGCGCCAGTTCGTCGCGCAACTGGGCAATCGCGCGCTGGTCGCCGGCCTGGTATTGACCCTGTTGCTGGTGGTCAGCCACTTCATGGCCTTCACCTTCGTCCGCCCGTTGCTGTCGTCGTTCTCCGGCTTCGACGGGCAATGGATCGGCGTGTTGCTGCTGGGCTACGGCATCGCCGGTATCGTCGGCAATTTCCTCAGCGGCACCCGTGCCGCCCGCCACCCGGCACGGGTACTGGCCTGCATTGCCCTGGGGCTGCTGCTGACGCCGCTGCTGTTCGCCAGCCTCGGTAACTCCAACCTCGGCGGCGCCCTGTTGCTGCTGGGCTGGGGGCTGGCCTACGGTGGCGTGTCCGTGGGCCTGATGACCTGGGTGATGCACGCCGCGCCACGGGCCATCGAGGTTGCCACTGCGCTGTATGTGGCGGTGTTCAATGCCGCCATCGGCCTGGGCTCGCTGCTGGGCGGCACGATGGTGGATGGCGTGAGCCTGCTCGCCAACCTCTGGCTCGCCGCCGCCATTGCCGCCGCTGCGCTGTTGCTGACCCTGGGCATGCAGCGCGCTCCGCGGACGTCCGCCGTTGTTGAACAGGGCTGAGTCACGCCTTCAAGGACCAGGGCGGTTCGTGTGGGCGCTCAAGGCGCTGCAGGTTGCCAGCAATCCCCGTAGGAGCTGGCTTGCCTGCGAAAGGACCGCGCAGCGGTCCCAAATGGGTAACGACTCGATTGGGCCTGCTTCGCAGTCCTTTCGCAGGCAAGCCAGCTCCTACGGGAGTTCAGCGTGAGATCAGGCGGTCAGCGCCTGATTTCGTTCGGATCCGCCTGCAGCAACCAGCCCTCACGCTTGCTCGCCAGCTCGCTTTCCAGGATCGACACCCCACGCTCACGCAGCGACGTCCGTTCGCGCTGGAAGGCGCCGTCGATCAATCCCAGCAGGTTGCGACTCTGCGCCGTCGAGCGCGGCGTGTTCACGTCATCGCTCAGCACGCCATCCACGTAGGTGCGGACTCGCTCGTTCTGGCTGGCCTGCTGGCTGGCACTGGCTTCCACCAGCTTGTTGTCCTTGTTGTACGCAAGGCGCGTGCTGCTGCTCGCGCGGTCGTCGATCTCGTGGTAGCGGTAGTTCTGCGACTTGAAGTCGGTACCGAGCGCCAGCGGCACCAGTGGGTTGAGACCTTCATGCCAGGCGGCGCTCAGGTGCGACTGCTGGTCCTGCTGCACCGCGCGGCTCGACAGGGCCGCGCCGTTGACCCTGGTCGACTGCGAGACCTCATAGTCGAAGCGATCGGTTTCCGCCGGCAGCAGCGGGTTGACCGCCTGCTCGGCCTTGCCGACCCTGGCGGTGAAATCCGCCAGGCCGCTGAGCAGGACCCGGTCGTTGCCGGTCAGCACCTTGCCACCGGTGTTCGAGGCACGGTCGTCGTCGGCACCGTTGAGCTGGACGAAGGCGTCCTTGAACAGCCCCATCAGGTCCTTGTCGCCCTTGCCCCTTGCCTGCGCGGCATCGAACTGGTTCAGGTAGTTGCGTACCGCCGCCTGGCGCTGGCTGGCATTGCCGAGCAGCGAGGCATCGCGGGTGTCGAGGTTGAGTTCGAGGTTGCCGGTCGGGCCGTTGAGGCTCAGCGAGCGCGCGCTGGCGCTGATGTCCAGGGCGAAGGTCTGCTGCTCGCCGCTGGCCGTGCGCAGGCTGGCGTCCAGCTTCAGCGAGCTGAACAGCGCCGGGTCGGGCTTGACCAGTTCGCCGAGCTTGAGTTTCGGCGGCTCCTCGGTCAGGCCGTTGATCGCCGCCTGGAAACTCTCGGCCAGGCCGGCAAGGCCGCTGAGCTGACGGCTGTCGAGTTCACCGTCGAGCACCTCGGCGCTGACCGCCAGCCCCTCGTCGCTGCTGGCCAGGGACAGGCGCACCGTGGCCCCGGAGGTGGTGGTCAGGCTCAGGCTGATGGCGCTGGCGGGCTCCTGGCGCAGCTTGTCGGCCTGCAGTTTCAAGGCCTCGGTGCTGGGCTGGGTGCCGTCGGCGTAGGTGAACACCGACTGCGAAACGCTCTGCCCGCCCTTGAGCACCAGCTGTTCCAGCAAGGCGGCGCCGATGCCCTGGAAACGTACAGTGTTGGCGGAGGACTGGACACCGGTCAGCAGGGCGATGCTGAGCTTGTCCGTGCTGTCCTGTTCCAGGGCATAGCGGGTTGCCGAAGAGGCCAGGGTGCCGCGCGCCGTGTACAGGCTGGGATCGTCGTTGCGGGCGGTCTGGCCGAGGCTGACGCTGGTGCTGGGGATGGCGCTGACCGACGCCGTGGCCGGGTTGTCGCGGGGGACGCTCGGCACGGCCTGGGGCGCGGTAGGGAGCGGTGTGATGCGCAATCCTGAAAGGGTGAGGGTCATGCTGAATACCCGTTGTTTCCGTACGTGTTCAGCCTGTATCGGCAGGCGCGGGCAAAGCTTGAAGTGCGGCCTCAGTCGGGCAGGCCGGCCAGGCGCAGCCCGTCGGCCAGGCGGGCGAGGTCCTGGTCGCGCTGGATCGGCAGCCATTCGCGCAGCCGCGAGGCACGCAGGTTCGGGTCCAGTTGGCGCAGGCGTGCCAGGGCCCGGTGCGCTTCGTGCTGGCGGTCGCAGTGGGCATGGCTGGCGGTCACCAGGGCGATGGCGGCCAGCAGGCTGGGCAGGTTGCCCAGGGCCTTCTCCGCCCAGCTCACCGCGCAGTCGTAGCGCCCGGCGAAGAAGTGCGCCAGGGCCATGCCTACCTGCATGCGGAACATCTCCGGGTCCAGCGGGCTGAGGCGCGCGGCGTGGTTGAGGTTGTCGATCGCGGTCTCGGTCTCGCCGCGCAGGGCCCGCAGGATGCCGCCCAGGTACCAGGCCGGGGCCAGGTTGGGATTGAGCAGGCGGGCGCGGTCGAGCAGGGCGATGCCGCCGTCGATATCGCCGGCCAGGTGGCCCAGGGCATGCCCGCCACGGGTCAGGGCCACGGCATCGTCGCGGCCGAACGTCACCGCCAGGCGGGCCAGGCGCGCGCCTTCGGCGATTTCGCCGGGACGGTCGAGCATCCAGCCGTTGAGCTTGCGCCAGAAATAGCACCAGGCGGCCATGCCGTAGGCGGAGGCGTATTCCGGATCCAGTTCGATGGCCTTGTACAGCAGCGGCAGGGCCTCGTCGATGGCCTCGCGGGTGCCGTTGTAGAGCCTGGCCGTGCCGCGCAGGTAGTAGTCGTAGGCGCCCAGGCTGTCGGTCGGCTTGCCCTTGGCCCGTTCGGTCTCGGCCCGCTCCAGTTGCGGGGCGATGGCGCCGACCACGCGCTCGGCGATGCGGTCCTGCAGCTCGAAGACATCGTCCAGCTCGCCTTCGAAGCGCTCGGCCCAGATATGCGCGCCGCTGCTGGCATCGATCAGCTGGCCGGTGATGCGCAGGCGGTTGCCGGCCTTGCGGATGCTGCCTTCGAGAACGTAGCGCACACCCAGTTCGCGACCGACCTGCTGGATATCCACCGGCCGCCCCTTGAAGGTGAAGCTGGAGTTGCGGGCGATGACGAACAGCCAGCGAATCCGCGACAGGGCGGCGATGATGTCCTCGACCATGCCGTCGGCGAAATAGTCCTGTTCGGGGTCGCCGCTGAGGTTGTGGAAGGGCAGGACGCTGATCGACGGCTTGTCCGGCAGCAGCAGGGCGTGCCGCGCCACCGGCTCGTCCGGTCTCGGCGCCGGCGCATCGCTGGCGTCCTCGCGGACCTCGCCGACGAAGCGGTAGCCCTTGCGCGCCACGGTGCGCACCAGGCGCTGTTCCTCCCCGGAGTCGCCGATGGCCTTGCGCAGGGCGTTGATATGGCTGGTGATGGTCGATTCGGAAACGATGCGCCCGGCCCACACCTCGCTGAGCAGTTCGTGCTTGCTGACCACCCGCTCGCGGTTGTCGAGCAGAAGCCGCAACAGGTCGAACACCTGCGGGCCGATGCACACCACCTGGCCATGCCGGGTCAGCTCGCGGCGCTGCTGATCGAGCACAAAGTCGTCGAAGGCGAATGGCATGTCCTGTCCTCTACCCGATGCCCTGGGCGTCGTGTCCGAGGCGGCTGCTGGAATGTACCGGTGTTCGATGATACGGCGGCGCCTCCGGGCTGCACAGGGCGCCCGGGCGCCGTTGCGTGGTTCTGGACGAAAAAGCACGGGGTTCTGGAGGTAAATCCATGGGCACGGCAAGGACTTGTCCGCCGCGCGGGCGCATCGTTGTTCCATCCCGGCGGCAATGGTGTCGTCGACAAGAGGAGACAGCCCATGAAGATCGTCGTCATCGGAGGCACCGGCCTCATCGGTTCGCAACTGGTCGACAGCCTGCGCGGCCGTGGTCACGAAGTCGTTGCGGCAGCACCGAGCACCGGTGTCAACAGCATCACCCGCGAGGGCCTGGACGAAGCCATGCGCGGCACCGACGTGGTGGTCGACGTGGCCAACGCGCCGTCCTGGGAAGACCAGGCGGTACTGGATTTCTTCCGCACCTCGAGCCTCAACCTGCTCGCCGCCGAAGCGGCCGCCGGGGTTCGCCACCATGTCGCCCTGTCGATCGTCGGCAGCGAGCGCCTGCCGCACAACGGCTATTTCCGCGCCAAGGTCATGCAGGAGAACCTGATCCAGGCGTCCGGCGTGCCGTTCACCATCCTGCGGGCCACGCAGTTCTTCGAATTCGTCGGCGGCATCGCCGAGGCCGGTGTGGTCGGCGAACGCATCCTGTTGTCGCCGGCGCTGTTCCAGCCGGTGGCCTCGGCCGATGTGGTCGCCGCCCTGGCCGACATCGCCCTGGCCGCGCCGGTCAACGGCACCCTGGAAGTCGCAGGCCCCGAAGCCGCGCCGCTGGACGAGATGGTCCGGTATTTCCTCCAGGTCACCGGCGATCCGCGCGAAGTGGTGGCGGATGTGCATGCCCGCTACTTCGGCGACGAGCTCGACGACCGTTCGCTGACCCCGGGGGCGGGGGCGCGCCTGGGCGCGATCGATTTCGAACAGTGGCTGGCGCGTGTGCGTTGAGCGCAGCCGCCGTCTTTCCATCCTTGAACAGGAGCATCGTCATGTTCAGTCGCATCGTTCTGGCCGCCGCGTTGGCGGCCCTGTCCCTCACTGCCGTGGCCGCCGACGAGCGCCCGGCGAGCAAGGTTTCGCTGGTCTTCGACCAGCCGTTGCCCAACGTCCCCGGCAAGAGCATGCGCGGGGTGATCGTCGACTACGCCCCCGGCGCGGCCTCGCCGTCGCACCGCCATCCGAAGTCGGCGTTCATCTATGCCACGGTGCTCGAGGGCGAAGTGCGCAGCAGCGTCGACGGCTCGCCGGAGAAGGTCTACAAGGCCGGCGAACACTGGTTCGAGACGCCCGGCGCGTTCCATGGGGTCAGCGCCAATGCCAGCGACAGCAAGCCGGCCAAGCTGATGGCGGTGTTCGTCCTCGACAGCGGTGAGCAACAGCTGGTCACTCCCAGCGACAAGTGAACCAGGGCCCCGGCGGCGCGTGCGCGCCGGGGCGACAGAGGAGGATCGAGCATCATGAACCTGCCCGAGGAAGCCGTCGCCAGCACCGCCGTGGCGCGCAGCCGCGGTGCCCGGCGTCTCGGTGTGCTGTTGTGCCTGTGCGCCCTGGTGGTGCCGGGCGCGGCCTGGCTGATGCTGCGCACGGGCAGCACGACGAGCACCGACAACGCCTATGTCCGCGGCGAGGTGACCGCGCTGGCAGCCAAGGTGGCGGGTTACGTCGTGGCGGTCGAGGTCGCCGACAACCAGCGGGTAAACGCCGGCGACGTACTGTTTCGCATCGACGACCGCGACTACCGTGCGCACCTGGCCCAGGCCGAGGCCAATGTCCGCGCGGCTGAAGCGCGGCTGGGCGACATCGACGCCGAAACCCGCCTGCAGCAGGCGCAGATCCGCCAGGCCGCGGCGGGCGCCCAGGCGGCTCGGGCCGAGCGGGGGCTGGCGGAGAAAACCCATGAACGCAATCTCAAGCTGGTCCTGCACAGTGCGGTCAGCCAGGCCCTGGTCGACCAGACCGCCGCTGCCCGCAGCAGCGCCCAGGCCACGGTCAGCGCGGCGGCGGCGACGCTGGATGCGCAGACCCTGCGCATCGGCGTGCTGGCGGCGCAGCGCGAGGCGGCCCAGGCGGCCATCGTCCAGGCCGAGGCAGCGCGGGAGCTGGCGCGTATCGAGCTGGAGCACACGGTGGTGCGCGCGCCGCTGGCCGGGGTGGTCGGCAACCGTCAGGTGCGTCCGGGGCGCTTCGTTACCCCGGGTGCGGCGCTGCTGGACCTGGTGCCGGTGGACGGTGTGTGGGTCGTGGCCAACTTCAAGGAAACCCAGCTGGCACGGTTGCAGCCGGGGCAGGCGGTGCGGATCGATATCGACGGCTATCCCGACCAGCGCCTCGACGGTGTGCTGGACAGCTTCGCGCCGGGCAGCGGTTCGGCCTTCAGCCTGCTGCCGGTGGACAACGCTACCGGCAATTTCGTCCGTGTGGTGCAGCGGGTGCCGGTGAAGATCCGCCTGCTGCACAACCCGCTGCCGGGGCGCATCGTGCCGGGGTTGTCGGCGCGGGTGTCGGTGGACGTCGGGGGCGCCTGGTGAAGCTGCTCGACGGGCGCTCGCCGGCCGGCTTGCTGCTGCTCGCCGGAATCCTCCTGGCAACCCTGACCGAGGCCATCGCCAGCAGTGTGCTGGCCTTCGGCCGGGTCGAGATCATGGGCACCGCGCATGCCACGCCGGACGAGTTCGCCTGGCTCGATGTCGGCTACATCGCCGGCAAGCTGGTCGGTTTCCTCCTGGCGCCCTGGCTGCTGTCGAGGCTGGCCCCGCGCAACCTGCTGGTGGCCGCCAGCGTGCTGATGGGCGTGGCCTGCGCGGCCTGCGCCGGCAGCAGCGAACTGCTGCCGCTGAGCACCTGGCGGGTGCTGCAGGGACTGGCCGGCGGTGTGCTGCTGGTGGCCGGGCAGGCGACGCTGTTCGTGCTGTTTCCCCGCAGTCAGCAAGCCGTGCTGCAGGCCCTGTTCGCCATGGCCTCGGTGGTGGCGCCAGCGGCCCTGGCTCCGGCGCTGTCGGGCTGGTTGATCGACAGCCAGTCGTGGCCCTGGAGTTTTCTTGCCGTGGTCCCGCTGGCCTGCGCCGCCAGCGGCCTGCTGCTGGGCGGCGGCGCCTGGCATCTGGGGCTGGCGCCGCGCCCGGGGGACTGGCCCGGCACGCTGCTGGCGGCGATCGCCCTGGGCTGCGCCGCCTGGGTGCTCAGCCAGGGCAGTCGCTGGGATTGGTTCGAAGAACCGCGAGTGCTCTGGCTCAGTGCGTTGGGCCTGGCCAGCCTGTTCGCGTGCCTGGCCCTGCAGTGCTTCAGGCCGGGGCTGCTGGAGGTCGGGCTGTTCCGCTGCAGCGATTTCAGCTTCGCCTTCATCGTCAGCTTCGTCGCCGGCGCGGCGCTGTTCGGCAGTGCCTTCCTGATTCCGGCGTTCGCCCTGAGCCTGCTCGACTTCACCCCGATGGCCGCCGGCGCCCTGTTGCTGCCCGGTGCGCTGCCGTTCATCGCGGCGCTGCTGCTCACCGCCTGGCTGGTGCGCGGGCGGGGGCTGGCGCCCTTCGCCACGGTGCCGGTGGGCATCCTGCTGATCATGGCGGCGATGTGGCTGCTCGCCGGTTCCAGCCGCGACAGCGGGGCCGACGACATGCAGGCGGCGGTGCTGCTGCGCGGGCTGGGGCTCGGCTTCCTGTTTCTCTCGATCACCCTGATCGCCTTCAGCCAGCTGGACCGCGACCGCCTGGCCAGCGGCATCGCCCTGTTCAACATCGGCCGGCAGTTGGGCGGGCTGATTGGCGTGGCCGGTTTGCAGACCCTGATCGACCACCAGCAGGCCGCCAACCGGGTGATTCTCGGCAGCCATGTGAACGCCGGCGACCCCGCATTGGTCGAGCGCCTTGCGCAGAGCAGCGCGCTGCTCGCCGGCGAAGGCCTCGATCGCCTGGCGGCGGGGCGCGCTGCGCTGGGCCTGCTCGGTCGCGCCGTGGGCGAGCAGGCCGCGGTGCTGGCCTTCGATTCGGCTTTCTTCGCGGTGGCCGCGCTGTTCGTCGTCGCCGCGCCGTTGCTGGTGTGCATCAAAGTGATCCTGGCCCGACGGGCGCAGCACTCGCGCTGAATCGAGGTTGCCCTGGCGGCGTCGAAGCCGCAGCATGGAGGCCTTTGCAACGAATCCCTCGCGCACAGGCCCGGCCATGAAGCACACCCACCTCACCTTGATCTGCCACGCCCGCACCGATGCCCAGCGGATCGGCCGCTTTCATCTGGGCGAAGACCCGGTGCTGCCACTCGACCCGCCGACGATGGGACTCGATGCGGCCCGGGTGCTGATCGCCCCGGAGCTGCGCACGCGGCAGACGGCCGAGGCGCTGGGCCTGGTCGGGCCACTGGATTCGGCACTGCGCGATTGTGATTTCGGCCGCTGGCAGGGCCTGAGCATCAAGCAGCTGGAGCAGCAGGACCCCGCCGGTCTTGGCTTGTGGCTGGGCAGCCCGGACGCCGCACCCCATGGCGGTGAATCGGTGAGCCAGCTGTGCGCGCGGGTGGCGCAGTGGCTGAGCGAGCTGCCACGGCAGGGCGAATGGCGGGCGGTGACCCATCCCATGGTGATCCGCGCGGCGCTCCTGCATGTGCTGGAGGCGCCGCTGGAGAGCTTCCACCAGATCGATGTGCTGCCGCTGTCGCAGGTCCATTTCAGCCACTACGGGCGCTGGCGGCTGCGCATCGATTGAAATGCACGGCCCTGCCTCAGTCGCCGCGCGGGTGTGACGGGCGGTCGTCCGGGCGTGGTCGCCCGGATTCGATACGGTGATCCAGCAGGCTGATGAGGGCGCCGGTGATGGCGATGAGTACCAGTAGTGCCAGGCCGATCTGCGAAGGTTCCATGAACAGGCTCCAGTGAGGTTGAAAAGGGCGCTGGCGGGGCTCAGGTCATGCGCCGCAGGGCGACGACCATGCCGACGCCGAGCACGGCCATGCCCGCCAGCAGCGCGGGAAACGCCAGCCACCAGGGCAGGCCGGCGGTCATCATGCTGAACTCCGACATACCGCCGATGCTGGCGATCAGGTTGAGGGGCAGGAACACCACGTTGATCAGGGTCAGGTTGCGCAGGGCCAGGTTCATGCCGTTGTTGGCCAGGTTGCCGCGGGCCTCGATCAGGTTGTCGAAGATCCTCGCGTGGATCTTCGCCTGCTGGTAGCTCTGCTGGTTCTCGATGACCAGGTCATCGAGCATCTGCAACTGGCCGGCGCCGAAGCCGTGGCGCTGGCCGTGGCTGCGCAGCAGGGCGAGGACCGCGCCGTTGCTGTGGATGGCATTGACGTAATACACCAGGCTCTCGCTGAGGTTGTACATCTGCACCAGGTGGGCGTTGTCCATGCCGCGGGTGAACTGCTGCTGGATGTCCCGGGCGACCTGCTTGACCACCCGCAGATGGCCCAGGTAGTGGTGCACGCTTTCTTCCAGCAGGGCCATCAGCACGTCCAGCGGACTGTTCAGGCCTTGCCCGCCACGCAGGCCGGCGAGCAGCGAATCGCTCGCGCAGATCACCACCAGGCGCCGCTCGTTGAGCACCACGCCGAACGAGGCGACCTGGAAGGCGCGCCCGTCGAAACTTCGCGGGCGCTTCCAGACCAGGAACAGGTGGTCCGGCTTGATCTCGATGCGCGCGACCTCGTCTGGGTCCAGCGACGACTCCAGCACATGGCTGCCGATGCCCAGGTGCTGCAGCCGCGACTGTTCGGCGTGGTCCGGGGCGATGCAGAAGCAGATGCTGGCGCGCTCCGGCGCGGCTTCGCGCAGTTCGCCGGCGGCGATCTCGTAGCTCTCGATCATGGGCTAGCACGCCTGCCCGCGGTGCTTGGATTCCAGGCGACTGACGAACGCCTGGAGCACCCGGCGGTAGAGTTCGTCGCCGAGCACGGCGTCCTCGATGCCGGCGTCGAGGTTGGGGTTGTCGTTGACTTCGATCACCACCACCTGCTCGCCGGTCTGTTTCAGGTCGACGCCGTACAGCCCGTCGCCGATCAGCTGCGCGGTGTCCAGCGCCAGTTGCAGCACCGCGGGCGGCACCTGCTGCACCGCCAGCGCACGGCATTCGCCGTTGACTTCGCCGGCCACCGCCTTGTGGTTGTAGATCTGCCAATGGCCCTTGGACATGAAGTACTGGCAGGCATACAGGGCCTCGCCATTGAGCACGCCGATGCGCCAGTCGAACTCGGTGTAGCAGTACTCCTGGGCCAGCAGCAGGACCGAATGCTGGAACAGTTCCTCGGCGGCGGCGATCAGTGCCGGGGCATCGGCGACCTTGATCACGCCGCGGGAAAAACAGCCATCGGGGATCTTCAGCACCAGCGGGAAACCCAGGCGCCGGCCGACCTGCTCCAGCTCCTGGGGGCGGTCCTTGTAGAGGATTTCCGTGGCCGGGCTGCCGAGGCCGTGACGGCGCAGCAGGTCGGCGAGGTAGACCTTGTTGGTACAGCGCAGGATCGAGGACGGATCGTCGATCACCACCAGCCCCTCGCGCTCGGCCTTCTTGGCGAAGCGGTAGGTGTGGTCGTCGAGCCGGGTGGTCTCGCGGATGAACAGCGCGTCGTACTCGGCCAGGCGCGCATAGTCCTTCTTCTCGATCAGTTCGACGGCGATACCCAGTTGCGCGCCGATCTCGACGAAGCGTTGCAGCGCCAGCGGGTTGGAGGGCGGCAGCGGTTCCGCCGGATCGTGCAGGATCGCCAGGTCGTAGCGGGCGACGCGCCTGGACGCCGGCTGGCGCCAGGTGCGCCGGTTGAAGGCGTCGAGGGCGTCGGCGAACAGGTGCTGCTGTTCGTCGCGTAGCTTGTGCAGGGCGCCGGGCCTGATCCCGGCGATCTGCCAGGTCTCGCCACGGCGGAACTCCACCAGCAGCACCGGGCAGGGGAAGGTCTCGAACAGCTGGCGGCCGATCTCCTGCAGCGGCTCGATGCCGGTCTTGCCGAAGTACAGGGTCAGGGTGAAGGCCTCCGTACTTGCGTAGGGATGGTTGGCCAGGGCGCGCTGGATGACCCGTTCGAGGTCGTCGAGGCCGACGCCGTACAGCGACTTGCGCGCCAGTTCGCTGAGGGTCCGCACCGAGGGCAGGACCTTGTGCCCGCGGGCCTCGGCCAACAGCGAGCAGTAGTAGCCCTGGCCGAGGTACTTGTAGTTGCGGCACAGGTTGATCACCTGGGTACGGCTGGCGCTGTGGTCGCTGTGCTCCAGGTAGTCCTGGGCGAGCATCAGGCTTTCGCTGGGCAGGTAGCTGGCCCAGTCTTCCTTGCGTTCGACGAGGATCAGCAGGCGGCTGCCGCCGCGCTGTCGACCGGGAGGTTCCTCGCCGAGGGTGATTGTGGCTTGCCGGTTTTTGTCCAATACTTCGGCGACCTTGGTCTGCACCGCTGACATGAGTTGACGATCCCTGGTTGGAAGAACACGCCGCTTCCATAAACCACGAACCCTACGGGCTGTCCCGTTTCGTTACTCACTCTTTACGGTGCCACCATGTCCTTTGATTTCCGCGTTGCATCCATGGCCGATATCGCCTCCCTGGCGGCCCTGGAACAGGAGTGCTTCAGCCTCGATCGCCTGCGTGCGCGCAACTTCCACTGGTTGCTCGGGCGCGGCAACGCCAGCCTGATCGTCGCCGGGCGTGACGGGCAACTGGCCGGTTATGCCTTGCTGCTGTTCCATCGCGGCACCTCCGTGGCCCGCCTGTATTCCATTGCGGTGAGCCCGCGCTGGCGCGGACATGGCCTGGGCCTGCAGTTGCTGCAGGCGGCGGAAGCCGGCGCGCTGGCGCGTGACTGCGGCCGGCTGCGTCTTGAGGTGCGCGCGGACAATCCCGCCGCCGTCGGCCTCTACCAAGCCCAGGGCTATCGGCGCTTCGCCGTGGTCGAGGACTACTACGAGGACCATGCCCAGGCCCTGCGCTACGAAAAAACCATCCTGCGCCAGACGCCAGCGCCTTCGCCCGACAGCGGGTGCGCGCCGCGGTGAGGCTGCGCGCACGGCTGCGGGTCAGTCGAAGACCCCGCGCAAGGTCAGGACGAAGTTGCGCGGCTCACCGTAGTAGTTGCCGTACTCGGAGGTGCCGACGCTTTCGTAGTAGCGCCGGTCGAACAGGTTGTTGCCCTTGAGCGCGACGGTCCAGTTGGCGTCGACCTTGTACTCCACCAGGGCGTCGTAGACCGCGTAGCCGGCCTGGCTGAAGTCGTAGTCGCGGCTGTCGATGACATTGCCCACGCTGTCGAAGCGGTAGGCCTGGCCGGACACGTAGGTCGGGCTCTGCACGGTCACGCCGGCGCCGACGCGCAGGTCGGAGAAGGCGCCGGGCAGGGTGTAGGTGTTCCACAGCTTGAACAGGTGCTTGGGTGTGATGGTGCTGTAGAGGGTTTCCGCGGTGTCGTTCTGTACCCGGTTCCAGGTGTAGCCGGCGAGGATCTCCCAGCCTGGGGCGATTTCGCCGCTGGCCTCCAGGTCGATGCCTTTGCTGGTGATCTTGTCCTGGGCCTTGTAGCAGCAGGCGCCGCTGTAGCTGAACACCGGATCGGGATAGGCCGGGTCGATGGCCGCCTGGTTTTTCCGGGTGGTGTAGAACAGTGCGGCACTGAGGTTCAGCGCGCCGTCGAACAGCTCGCCCTTGATCCCGGTTTCCCAGGTCCTGCCGGTCATCGGCTGGATCGAGCTCGGCGCGTCTTTCGGGCCTTGCAGCTTCTGCGCCTGGGGCTTGAACACCTCGGCGTAGCTGACGTAGGTCGACCACTGCTCGTCGAGGGCGTAGATCAGGCCGCCGAAGGGCACCAGGGTGGTCGGCTCGCGATCGGCGACGCGGTCGCGCAGGGCCCAGTCGCCGCTGCCGTCGCTGTTGCGCATCTGGTAGGCCTGCTCGAACTTGTAGCGCTGGGCGCGGGCGCCGGCGACCAGCTTGAGCGGGTCGCTCAGCTGCAGGCGCAGGGTCGAGTAGACGCCGTACTGCTCGCGGGTGTTGGGCGAGTAGTCGCGCCAGAACACATGGCTGGTTTCGTCGCCGTCCAGCGGCGTGGCACCCGGATTCCACAGGTCGATCAGGCCACCCTTGCCGCGCATGCCGGGGGCGCCGCGCCAGCGGCTGGTGACTTTCTGGTAGTCGGCGCCGAGCAGCAGTTCATGACGCCGGCCGAAGGCGTCGAAGCCGCCGGACAGGTTGATGTCGAACACCGACTGCTTGCTCCAGCTCGACACGTAGCTGCCCCACCAGTACGGGCCGTTGTTGGTGGTCTCGTCCACCGAGCCGTAGGGAATCACGCCCTCGGTGGTGGAGTGGTTGTAGGAGTAGGTGTACGAGGTGTTGAGCTTCCAGTCGTCGTTGAAGTAGTGGTCGACCTTGGCGAACCACTCGCGGCTGTAGCTGTCGCTCCAGGCCTGATCGGTGGTGTACCAGGTATGCCGCGGCAGGTGCAGGTCGCCGCCGGTGCTGTAGCGCGGCAGGCCGTCGCCGGTGCCGTTTTCCTTGACCTTGTCGTAGCTGCCGCCGAGGGTCAGCGTGGTGTCGCTGCCCAGATCGGCTTCGAGGATGCCGTAGAGCAGGGGCTTTTCCGTGCCGCGGTTGTCCATGAAGTACTGGCGGTCGGTGTAGGCGGCGACCAGGCGCCCGCGCAGCGCGCCGTCGAAGGCCAGCGGGCCGGTGACGTCGACTTCGCTGCGGTAGTTGTCCCAGGAGCCGGCGGAGGTGTCGAGCTTGAGCTGGTAGTGATCCAGCGGGCGCTTGCGCACCAGGTTGACGATGCCGCCCGGGTCGCCGGTGCCGCCGAGCAGGCCGCTGGCGCCGCGCAGCACTTCGACGTGGTCGTAGGCGGCCATGTCGTACATGCGATCGCTGTAGAAGGTGCCGATGCCGTTGCCGATGTCCATCGGCGCGGCGCCGTCGATCTGCACGTTGTCGATGCCGAAGCCGCGGGAGTAGTACTGCTGGGTGTGGTAGTTGGCGTTGCGGGTGACGATGCCCGGGGTGCGCTTCATGGCGTCGGGCAGGATGGTCATGCGCTGGTCCTCGATCATCCTGCGGGTGATGACCGAGACCGACTGCGGGGTGTCCTTGAGGCTGAGCGGGGTCTTCGAGCCGACGCTGACCAGGCCGGTGGTGTAGGACCCGGAGTTCTCGGTCATCTCGCCCATGCCCTGGCCGCTGATGGTGGTGGTGCCCAGTTCCAGGACGTTGGCGAGGCGCTCCGGACGCGGTACCAGGCGATAGCCGAGACCATCGCCGAGCGCCTGCAGGCGGGTGGCCTGGAGGATCCGGGCGAGGCCGTCGGCAACTGAATAGTCGCCGCTCAGGCCGTCGCTGTGCAGGCCGGCGGTGAGCGCCGCGTCGACGCCGATCATCACCCCGGCCTGCTGGCCGAAGGCGCCGAGGACGCTGTCCAGGCTACCGGCGGGGATGCGGTAGCTGCGGGTCTGCTGCTGGGTGCTGTCGGCGACGGCGAGCAGCGGCTGGGCAGCGCTGCCCAGGGTCAGGCCGAGCAGGGCCAGGCGCAGGGCCCGGGCCAGTGGGGTGGGGCGGTTGTGCATGAAGACGATCCGTTGGTTGGCAGAGGATGGGCGCTGTTTTTCAGCGTTCTGTCTGTCTTGATGCATGAGCGGGGAGAAAACTGCCGGGGTGAAGCGGAATTATTTTCATTTCGCTCAAACGGCGCGGCGATCAGGCCGCCACCACCATCGCCCACAGCCCCAGCACCCGCTCCACCCTGACCGGCAGGACCCGGGTCAGCAGCTCCAGGCTGGCCTCCGGCTGTGCCAGCGAATACGACCCTGACACCGCCAGCCCGGCCACCTCCGGCGCGCAGCGCAGTACGCCGCGGCGGTAGCGGTCGAGGTGGGCCAGGAGCAGCCCCAGGGGCATGCGCTCGGCCACCAGCAGCCCGTCGCTCCAGGCCAGGGCCGCGGGATTCAGCGCCTGCTGTGCACCACGGAAATCCGCCTGCCGCCCGGCCCCCAGCACCAGGCTGTCGCCATGGGGCAGGGCCAGGGTCGCGCTGCCGGCGAACACCTGCACCTGGCTGCCGGCCAGCCCCGGCAGGTCGCGGGCGATCACCAGCCGACTGGATGCCGCCGCCTGCACCCAGCCCTCGGCGGTGCGAATGCGCACGGCGCTGGCGCTGTCGGTGCTGACCAGCACGCGGCCGAGATTCAGCGCCAGTTCCAGGCCCGTTGCGCTCATCCGCCCGTCCAGCGCGGTGCGCGTATCCAGTTGCACGTCGACCCCGGCGGCCACCTGCAGGTGCTGGCGTTCGCCGGTGCCGGTGTGGTGATCGCTGAACAGTTCCGGCAGCAGGGTGCGTTCGCGCACGCCGAGGCCGGCGGCGCCGAGCACCGCGAAGCCGGCCAGACCCTTGAGCAGCGCGCGCCGCGAACTGCCGCCACGCGCCCGCAGCAGGCCGCGGGCATCGGCCGCCGGCATGGCCTGGGTGGTCTGGCGCAGGTCGTGGTTCAGCCCGACCAGGCGCTGCCAGGCCAGCTCATGGGCTTCGCTCTGCGCGCGCCAGGCTGCGCAGGCCTGGCGCTCGCCGGCACTGCTGACCCCGGATTGCAGGAGCACCATCCAGTGCAGGGCCTGCTCCAGGACCTGGGGATCGACGGCCTGCCGATCCTGTGGCTGGAACAGCTTCACGCGGCGTAGACCGCTGCGTAGCACACGCGATAGGCCTTGAGCATGGCCTTCTGCACCACGTTCACGCTGATCCCCAGGCGTTCGGCGATCTGCGGATAGGTCAGGCCATCCAGCTGCGACAACAGGAAGATCTCCCGCCCGCGTGCGCCCAGGCCGTCGAGCACCCGGCCCACGGCGTCGAGGGTCTCCAGGACCAGCAGGCGGGTTTCCGGCGAGGGCGCCTCGTCCGGGTCCAGGGCCGCCAGCGATTGCACATAGGCCTGCTCCAGTGCCCGGCGGCGGAAGAACTCCGCGCACAGGCGGGTGGCCACGGTCGCCAGGTAGGCGCGCGGCTCGCGAAAGGCCGGGAAGACGTCCTGGCGCATCAGGCGCAGGAAGGTGTCCTGGGCCAGGTCCTGGGCCTGCTGATGATTGCCCAGGCGGCGGCGCAGCAACTGGACGATCCAGGCGTGGTGCGCCACGTAGAGTTCGCCGACGGCGTGATGCGGGGAAGTGGAAGAAGGCATGCGCGCGATTCCAGACCAGACGGGAGCGGGATGACGTGCATGATAATGCTTCCTATTAACTCTATTGCAAGAAAATCTTTCCTCAGCCGACCCCGCCCGGCGCATCCAGCACCTGGCGCACCCGGCGAGCCAGGTCGTGGGGCAGGTACGGCTTGGAGATCACCTCGAACTCCGAGCCGCCGATATCGGTGCGCTCGATGGAGTTCTCGGCGTAGCCGGTAGTGAGCAGGACCTTGCTCGCCGGATGGCGGCGGCGCACTTCGCGGGCGAGCATCACGCCGTTCATGCCGCCGGGCATGATCAGGTCGGTGAACAGCAGGTCGTAGCGCTCGCCGGCATCGAAGCGCTTGAGCGCTTCGCGGGCATTGAGGACGATCTCGGCCGTGTAGCCGTAGTCTTCCAGGACCATCTTGGCCAGTTCGGCGACATCGGGGCGATCCTCGACGATCAGGATGCTTTCGTGGCCGTTCTTCGACGCTGGCAGCACGCGCGGTTCCCGCGGCAGCACGCTGCCGCTGTCCACCGGGAAGTACAGGCGCAGGGTGGTGCCGACGCCTTCCTCGGTATAGATCCGCGCCGCGCCGCCGGACTGCCGGGCGAAGCCGTAGACCATGGACAGGCCGAGCCCGGAACCCTTGCCTTCCTCCTTGGTGGTGAAGAACGGGTCCATCACCCGGTCGCGGATGCTCGCCGGCATGCCGATGCCGTTGTCGGTGATCGCCAGGCTGACGTAGCGGCCGGGCAGCAGGCCGTCATAGGCGGTGGTACCGAGGTCGCGCACCGTGACATTGCGGGTTTCGATGAACAGCTTCGGCCGGGGCCGGCCGATCATCGCGTCCCGCGCGTTGATGAAGATATTGAGCAGGGCCATTTCCGCCTGGGTCGGGTCGATGCGGCAGTTCTTCAGTTCGGGTTCCAGGTCGTAGTCCACCTGCACGCCGGCATCGAAGGTGCGCTTGACCAGCGTCTGCGCGCTCTGCAGCAGCTGGTTGAGGTTGAGGACCCGGCCTTGCAGCGTCTGCTTGCGCGAGAAGGCCAGCAGTTGCTTGGTCAGGGTGCTCGCCTTGTCCACCGCGGAGCGGGCGTGGAGGGTGCTGCGGCGGATCCGCTCGAGGTCAGGCACGGGTTTTTCCGCGGCGCTGCGGATCAGGTCGATATAGCCGCCCATGACCTGCAGCAGGTTGTTGAAATCGTGGGCGATGCCCCCGGTCAACTGGCCCAGGGCTTCCATTTTCTGCGCCTGGTGCAGGGCGTCCTCGGCGTCGCGACGGCGGCTGACGTCCAGTTGCGAGGCGAAGAAATAGATCAGCTCGCCCTTCTCGTTGAAGATCGGCGAGATGAACAGCGCGTTCCAGAAGCTGCTGCCGTCCTTGCGGTAGTTGAGGATCTCGGTGGAAAAATCATAGCGCCCGTCGATGGCCTCGCGGACCGCGGCGATCACCTCGCGGTCGGTGTCCGGGCCCTGCAGAAAGCGGCAATTGCGCCCGACGATTTCCGCCGCGCTATAGCCGGTCATGTCGAGGAAGGCCTGGTTGGCGAAGAGGATCGGATTGTCCGCGGCGTTGGGGTTGGTGATGATCATCGGCATGCGCGTGGTTTCCACCGCGGCGAAGAAGATGTCCTTGGGATGGCTGGAGAGGTCAGCTGTCGAGGAGTCGTCGACTCGGGGCGGGATGTTCGGCACGGGCGGTTCCTTTCCGGACGTTCAGGGCTGCTCAACCCGGGCGGGTGTGCGCCGGGGGATTGATCATGCAGACCATGCACGGATCGGATCGTTGCCCGTGGCAGCGGTTTTGCCGCTGCCGGTCGTCTGCGGGCGGCTGCATCGGCGTCACAGGTCGTCGGTGAACTGCCTGAGCCAGGCCCTGACCATCTCCGAGTAAGGCGCCTCGGGAGCGGCCATGCCGCGCATCTCCAGGAGAATGCGCTCCTGCATCAGGCGCAGGCGTCTGCCGATCCTGTCCAGCGGCGCGCCTGCCGGCTGCGGCGCCTGCTGGTCGAGGTCAGCGATGATTTCACCGAGCTCGACCACCAGGTCGCCGAGAAATTCGAGACTGCGCAGCAGCCGGGTGCGGTCCTGGACCAGGCCGAGGCGATTGAGCCCGTAGGTCTGGATCGACACCGCTCCCCGTTCACTGGGCTGCTGTGGGTCGCCACCGGGGAGGACCAGGCCGATGGGCGAGTCGCGATCGATATGAAAGCGCAGGTGCAGGCGCGGATCGTCGCGGGTCGGGTCGAGCAGCAGGGCATCCTCGTCGGCGTACTGGTCGCTTTCGGCCAGCAGGCGCCTGTCGTTGTCCTTGAGCGGGAAGCTGTCCTTCTTGCCGGCGTCGTGCAGGGCCAGGTGCGTGCGGCCCTGGTCGTACAGGTCTTCGAGGCTGGTCGAGGGGTCGACGACATGCTGCTTGCGCCGGCGGTTGCAGTCGATGCAGCTGGGCAGCAGGTTGTCCCAGCTCATGGCCAGCCACCAGTAGCCGGAGTGCCCATCGGCCTCGCTGACCGCGGCTTTCGGTCGATAGTGCTCCACATCCATCGGCGCCGAGGCCGAGTAGAAGGTCTCGCAGTACGCGCACTTGTTGTGAAACAGCTGGGCCAGCTTGCGCTTGACCTGCTCATGCCGGTAGGCCTGGTAGGCGAAGCTGCCTTTGTCCGGAGTCGGGTCGTTCTGATGCGCCCGGGCCCGGTCGCGTTCGCTGCGGCCGTCCTTGTCGAGGGCGCCCAGGCAGGTTGGGGCGCTGCCGGCGGGGCGTTGCACGGCGCGCATCAGAGCACGCTCCGCAGGGCATCGACGATGTGCTGCTTGACCGCCTCGCGGGCGGCCTTGCGTTCGCCCGCTGGCTGGTGCCGGCGCGTCTTCAGGTACTCGGCCACCGCCTCCTGAACGATACGGTGGACTTCCGAAGTGCCGATCGGCAACGCGGACACGATGTCGTGGCGGAACTGCTCGATGCTCAGCTGCTCGGCCTCGTTGGGAGCCGGCTTGCGCAGCAGGTCGGCGATTTTCGCCAGTTGCTTGTCCATCGCCGGATCGTCGGTGGAGTGCAGCTGGAACAGGTCCGAGGTCAGCAACTGTTCGAGGCGCAGCTCCGAGGCCGAGGGCAGCTCGGTCAACAGCTCGATGCGCATCGGCAGACCGGATTCGGTCGTGCCGTCGTTGACCCTGACCCGGCGCAGCACCACGGTTTCGCCGTCGTCCATGCCGCGCAGGCACAGCGGATCATGGGTGGTGGCGATGAACGTGACATTCGGCAGGGCCCGGCGCAGGCCGCGCATGATCTGCATTTTCCAGCGCGGATGAAGGTGCGCCTCGACCTCGTCGATCAGGACCACCCCACGGGCACTTTCCAGGTTGTCGAAATGCGGATAGACCTTGCGGTCCATGATCCCGCGCATGATGTCGCAGGCCATGGCGAGTACCGAGCGAAAGCCGGACGAGGCGACATTCAGCGAGCTTTGCGAGAGGACGCTGCCGTCGCTCCTGAACGCGGTGACGACGAAGCACTGCTGGCTCTGCGGATCGCGGCGCACCACTTCGAAATTGCCATCGATGGAGAGGATGTGGCTCAGGGCACGGATCACCATGGCGAAGCGGTCCGGCTTCAGGCCCAGCAGCCATTTTTCCGGATTGGGCAGGACGCTGCCGTCGAACAGGTTGTTGACGAAGGTCTGCGTGGCGATGTTGCTGCGCCCCTTGTACTGGTACTGGCGAAAGGCACCGTAGGCGAACACGGGGATATGCTCCTGGCTGCCCTTGGCCGGGTTGATGCTCGTCGGGGCGATGCTGCGCACACGCCTGGACTGGTCGGAGAGGCGGATCTCGACCACCGCCTGGGTGATCTCGGACGGCGTCTGCGCGCCCAGATAATGGGTGTTGAGAATGAAATTGCGCGCGGTGAGGCCCAGCGCCTTGACCGCCGCATCCGTCGACAGGCCGAGGGCGATGGCTTCGAGGATCGAGCTCTTGCCCGCGGCATTTTCGCCAAGGATCAGCAAGGCCGGGGTGCGCGGTGCGGGCTCGTTCGGCAGTGTCGGCCTGGGTGTCGGCAGGCTGATCTCGAGGTGTTCGAGGGACTTGAAGTTCTCGATCCGCACGCTGCTGAGGCTGGCATCGCTCTGCCGGCTTAATTGCGGTCGGGTGCCGGAAAACTCCATCAGGTCTTCCAGGACCACCTGCTGCCAGCATTGCTGCAAGGTCCGCGGGCCGGCATTGCCTTCATGCAACTGCCTGAACACGCGATCTATGCGGCTGGCGGAAAGTATCGGTTTCGCGCCCCGTTTCGCACCTATCGAGGCCGCCAGGCGACGCAGCAGCAAATACCAGGTCCCGCCGAATTCAAGCTGGGCGAAGTCGAAGATCGTCCCCGTATCGGTGTTGTCCGCTGCTTTCATCCAGTCGACCAGCTTCTCGAAATACAGCCGGTAGGCGGTCGCACGCTGCTGGATGCGCTCCGGGGCATTCAGTGAAAAGTGCTCGAGGCTCAGCACGCCGCGTTCGCTGAGACCGATCAGGCGCCCGTCGGTCTGCGCGCCGATGTGCTTGTGCAGATCGCGATCCTCGCAGGGATCGAGCAGCACCGGCTTTTCCTGCAGGGGATAGTCCGGCCAGAGCCCTGTGGTCATCTCGGCATACCGCTTGAACACTGGCAGGTCGGGGATTGCCGCGCGTTTGCCATAGACGGGGAAGTACTCGGCTTCTTGCGGCAGGCATGAGGTGCAGATGGCGTAGAAGTTCTGCCAGGCGACGTCCAGCCAACAGTAATAGAGGTGCGCCTGCTCGCTGGCCTGGTGCGGCAGGGCATTGGCCACGGGACGAAAG
Organism: Pseudomonas sp. zfem002; assembly: GCF_032621685.1. Classification (NCBI taxonomy): domain Bacteria; kingdom Pseudomonadati; phylum Pseudomonadota; class Gammaproteobacteria; order Pseudomonadales; family Pseudomonadaceae; genus Pseudomonas; species Pseudomonas sp. zfem002. Next base: position 84,299 of record NZ_JAVYJH010000001.1, read on the forward strand.
CGATAGGGCTGGGTCGGCACCCTGGCTTCGCAGAAGGCGCAGCGCTTGGCGAACAGCGTGTTCAATTGCTCGCGCAGGCTGGCGTGGCCGAGGTTGAGCGAGGATCTGACAACCTGTTGCTGGGACAACTGTTCCTGACTGCGGGCCATGAACTTGGCCGTGGCGTACTTGTGCTTGCGTGCCTGCTCATCGGTGAGAATCGCGGGTGCTTTGACCGATCGTTCGATGTAGCGCATGACGGGCTCCCGGCGCTGGACGGTTCAGATCTTCGGGGTGATTTTTACCTGCCCCAGGGGGGGCGGTGCTTTTTCCGCCAAATTCACACCGTGGTTGGCTGGCGCCGCGCCGGCGTCCTGAATGGCGGTAAGAAGCGCCAGGCCGACCTGATGCTGATGGGCGTTGTAGTCCGTGGGGCGAAAGTGCCATTTACCCTGCAGCAATGACGGGTTGAGGGCGACGCAGGCGGGTTGCATGACGCCGAGAAAGGCCCGCAGACGTGTATCGCAGTGCACCCGCCAGCCCTCGCCATGCTGTTGCCCGTTGGGATGGAAACGGTCGATCAGGCGTTGCGCCGCCAGTTGCCCGGCCTTGCCGAGGGCAATGATGTGCGGCTGCGGCATGTTCAGGTTCAGCCCACCTTCGTCCGAGCGCAGGCTGATCTGCACGATGCGGTCGCGAAAGCCGGGGGTGGGGAACATCAGTTCGTCGCGCCAGCTCTGCATCGTGTTGATCATGCCGACGAAGAAACCCACCAGGCCACCCAGCGCGCGGCTGTCGTCCGGGGGCTCCCAGAAGCGCTGGCGACCGCCCTTGCCGGTGTCGGGCAGGTAGATGCGCCCGCCGGCGTTGCTGCCGTCGTCATTGCTGCGGATCGGGTATTTCGGATGCTCCGCCTTGAGGTTGATGGCGAACGTCGGATGTCCCGGCAGCATGGCATCGAACATATGCAGGGGCAGGTTGCTGCCGAGGCCGCCATCGGAGAACCAGACCCGCTTGGCGCTGACCTGGCGGTCCTTGCTGGCGCTTTCCATGCTCCGGTCGACCGCGTACAGCGGAATGGCCGAGAGCAGCACCGGAAAGCTCAGGCTCATGCGCACGGCCACCACCACCGGCAGGGCTCCATCCCGGGGCAGCGGGCGCAAGGGCTGGCCCTGCGCGTTGCGCACGTCGAGGCCCGTCGTGTATTTGGCGTGGAGCTGATCCAGATAGTCCATGACCTGCGCCGGAAACAGGCGCTGCCATTCCTCGCGCAGGTAGTAGAACGGCTGGGTGCCGTCACGAAACGGCAGGCTGTAGACCATCTGCTGGCTGACCGCGGTGGTCATCATTTCCAGGTTGATGTCGCGTTTGCCGGGATCATCGCCCCACAGGTCACCGAAGGTCAGCGGCCGGCCCTTGGCGTCGAGTTGGGCCAGGCCATTGAGATAGCCCGTGAGCCAGTCGGTCAGGCCCTGGTCGTCGGCGCCGGCACCTTCCTCGGTGCGGCCGCTGCACAGCCCGTAGCCGTTGCCATGCAGGCCCTCGAGCAGGCCGCGGGCGAACAGCGCGACCAGGGCCAGCAACAGGAACCCGAGCACCAGCACGGCGACCAGCGACATCGCCAGTACGCTCGCGACTATCCGCCCGCTCACGGGCTGGCCGCCGATGGCCGACAGGATCAGTGCCATCACGGACCACAGCAGCGGCGGCAGGAACAGCAGCGCGCACGAACATTCGCCGCTGGCGGCGCCGGCCAGCCCCAGGGCGACGATTGCGCTGACCGTGAGCATCAGGACCAGGGCGGTCAGCACCGTGGCGACGACATCCGGGTTCGCCTGCACGACGCTGACGAAGGGGGTGAGCAACAGGCTGCCCAGCAGCAGGCCGGCGAGCAGCAACCCGCGGTACATCCCGATGATGCCCGTGAGCAGCGTCAGCACGGCCTGGCCCGGGCGCTGACCGAGCACACCGGCAAGCACCGCGAAGTGCGCGCGCAGTGCCGCGGCCGGCTGGAACAGGCGGAACAGCCTGGACTTGCCGCTGCGTTCGTCGATCTTGCCGAGGAACTCCGGCAGCTCGTTCAAGGTGTCGAAGGCGTTGCTTGCGGTGTGGTGGTACTTCGCGTACTGCGCGGCGGCACAGCCCGCGGCGGCGATGGCACCGGCGGAGGTGCCGCCGATGTTGACGAAGTCGTATTCCGTGGCCAGGTGGGCGATCAACCGCGGGTAGACCACCCCGCTGGTAATGCCGCCTTTCATGACCAGATCGCATTTTTCGCCCATGGCGCTCCTCCCCGAGGCCTTCCGAACGACGGCGAGTCCGCCGACAGGAATCGGGGCCGCTGGAGGTAAAGCGTAGGTCGGGTAAAGGCAATCTGCTATTGCGGTTGCGGCGCGCAGCAGCCTGAGATCCTTCAGCTATCCTCCTGTCTAGTAGTAGGAATTTTCCTTGTCCTGACACCGAAAGTTACCTTTGTCCCGGGCAACGGGCCATCGCAGTCGTTTAGGCTCCGACCTTCGGATCTTTCCAGGAGGTCTGCAGTCATTGTTACGAGGATTGAAGAAGGAGAAACACATGCTCGCCCGGTCTCTGACCCTTGCCGTCCTGCTGGCCATCGCCGGTCCGCTGTTCGCCGATGACAAACCTCTGGATCAGGATCTGGGCAGGGCCCGTCCGCTGGTGATCATCGCTCCCACCACCGCCGACCCGCTGCTGCGCGGCATCAACGAGGCCCTCAAGGACCCGGCGAACCAGGCGGGGTTCAAGGAGCGCAACCTGGTGCTCTACAGCATCGCCGGGATGGTCGGCAAACGGGAAGACAAGAACCTCGAGCAGCAGACCACCATGGCGCTGATCCGCCAGGTCAGCCGCGGCGCGCGGACCGGGACCCAGGTCACCCTGGTGGGCAAGGACGGCATCCAGCATCCGATCGACAACGACGGCTCGCTGGAGGTGGCGAAGATCTTCGCCGCGGTGGATGCGCTGCCGGCCGAAGAGAAGACCATCACCACCCCGGTTGCCGAGCCCGCGCCGGTGGCCGAGGCCAAGCCGGGCAAGGGCGGCAAGCCGGGCGAGGCGGCGAAACCGGTGAAACCGGCCAAGCCGCTGCCGCCGCCCAAACCGCTGGAAGATTGAAACCGGTCAGGTGAAAAAAGAAGGCCGACGCATGATGTCGATCGGTTAAGACCAACTCAGTGTCGCGAGCTTATCCATTGCGGGCGGTGACTCAGCCGGCCCCTTCCGCCTCTACGGCGGGTCCATTTTGTCTTGGCAAAAATGGACGAAAACCGCTTGCTCCTGCATCCGGCCCTACGCTGCGCTCCGGGTCCCCTCCCTCCGGCGCCTGCCGGGGCTCCGCGGCCTACGACTTGCTGCGCAAGTCTTCACCTCGCGTCTTCGGCTACGCCGAAGGTGCTGCGCACAGCCCCGGCAGACACCTCCGCTCGGCCTCCTGACGTCGCGAGTTACGGGCGGCGACACGATGAACCCATCTTCGAAAACGACATCGGCATCGGTAGTCCGAGACATGCAAGGCGCTCTTGCTCTGCGTGCGCGTACTTCCAGACGCAGCGAATTGCGACTTCAGCCGGCCGAGTGGAGGTGTCTGGAGGGGGCAGGTGCGTAGCACCCTTCGGCGTGAGCCGAAGACGCGAGGTGAAGACTTGCGCAGCAAGTCGTAGGCCGCGGAGCCCCCGCAAGGCACCGGAAGGAGGGGACCCGGAGCGCAGCGTAGGGCCGGCTGTGGGAGCGGGCGGTTTTCGTCCATTTTGCCAAGACAAAATGGACCCGCCGTAGAGGCGGAAGGGGCCGGTGGCGTCACCGCCTGCACTGGATAAGCTCGCGATGCCGATGCCGATGCCGATGCCGATGCCGATGCCGATGCCGATGCCGGTTGCCACCCCACCCTGCACCCGGAGATTCCGTGAGTCCGTGGGTTCACTCCGGCAGCAAACGGTCGCGGCTGTTGGACAGGTGCAGGCAGATCGCCGCGCGCGCGGCATCCGGGTCCTGGCGGCGGATGGCGTTGAGGATCGCCTCGTGCTCGAGGTTGGCCAGGTAGGCGTGGCGCGCCAGCTTGGCGCCCGACCGCTCGTCTTCGGCCATGCGGTTGCGCGGAATCATGCGGCTGCCCAGCTGCGCCAGCATCTCGCTGAAATACAGATTGCCGGTAGCTTCGGCGATCAACAGGTGAAAGCGCCGATCGGCCTCGATGCAACTGTCCCCGGCGGCCGCGAGGTCCTGATAGTCGTCCAGGGCCTGGCGCATGCGTGCCAGGTGCCCGTCATCCCGGCGCAGGGCGGCGAGGGCGGCAGCCTGGCCTTCGAGGCCGATGCGCAGCTCCAACAGGTCACGCACGCTCGCCGCGCTTTCGGCGCCGACCCGCAGTTGCGCCTGCCCCTGGCGCTCGATGACGAAGGTGCCGATGCCATGGCGCGGCTCGACCAGCCCGGACGCCTGCAGTTTCGACAAGGCCTCGCGGACCACGGTGCGGCTGACCCCGTGTTCGCGCACCAGGGTGTTTTCCGAGGGCAGCCTGTCACCGGGTTCGAAGGTGCCGAGGAGGATCTGTCGGGTCAGATGGGAGACCAGGTCGTGGGCACGGCTGTGGCTGCGTTTGCGTGCGGGTTCCAGTGGCGCGGTGGGGCTCATGGCACGGCTTCCTGGGTGGTCGTACAAGTGAATGGCGGACGAGGATGGCTGAGTGCGCATACTTGTACGACAAGTAAGTTTTTTCAACTATTTTTACCCGGAAAATGGCGTCCTGATGAGGGTGCTGTTTTTTATTTTTACTGTGTTTTCGCCGATTATTGGCCCTTTAACAGCTTGTATTTTGCTTTTTGCCCGCTGTTCAGGTCCTTGTCGTACAACTCGACAGCCCATATGCTTTTCCCACTGGCATGTCAGACAACTAGGCGGACTGCCCTCGCCACGACATCCATCGACCCGCACAAAAACAATTAGTGGGAGATTCCCCAGTGAACGACACCCTCGATCCGTCCGTCCGCCGTGACGACGTGTTGGCGAGCGCCGTGGCCAAGGTCAAGCGCCATGTGCTGCCGCTGTTCGTCATCATGTTCATCGTCAACTACCTGGACCGCGTCAACATCGGCTTCGTCCGCCCGCACCTGGAGAGCGACCTGGGCATCAGCGCCGCGGCCTACGGTTTCGGCGCCGGCCTGTTCTTCATCGGCTATGCCCTGTTCGAAGTACCGTCGAACATGCTTCTGCAGCGGGTCGGCGCGCGGCTCTGGCTGACCCGCATCATGTTCACCTGGGGCCTGGTGGCCACGGCGATGGCCTTCGTGCAGAACGAGACCCAGTTCTACGTGCTGCGCTTTCTTCTCGGCGTGGCCGAGGCCGGTTTCTTCCCCGGGGTGATCTACTACTTCACCCGCTGGCTGCCGGCGCTGGAGCGCGGCAAGGCCATCGCCATCTTCCTCAGCGGCTCGGCGGTCGCCTCGCTGATCTCCGGACCGCTGGCCGGCGCCCTGATGCAGATCCAGGGCCTGGGCCTGCACGGCTGGCAGTGGATGTTGTTCATCGAGGGCATGCTCTCGGTGCTGCTGTGCTTCGTCGTCTGGTTCTGGCTCGACTCCAGGCCGCACGACGCCAAATGGCTGAGCCGCGAGGAACAGGACGCGCTGGTAGCGACCATCGACCGCGAGCAGCGCGAGCGTGAAGTGCAGGGCGTGGCCCGGCCGTCGGCGTGGCAGCTGCTCAAGGACCGGCAGATCCTGCTGTTCTGCCTGATCTACTTCTGCATCCAGCTGACCATCTACGCCGCGACCTTCTGGCTGCCGAGCATCATCAAGCGCATGGGCGACCTGTCCGATATCCAGGTTGGCTTCTTCAATTCGATTCCCTGGCTGATCTCGATCATTGCCATGTACGCCTTCGCCGCCGGTTCCGCGCGCTGGAAATTCCAGCAGGCCTGGGTCGCCGGGGCGCTGCTGATCGCCGCCCTTGGCATGTTCATGTCGACCACCGGCGGGCCGGTCTTCGCCTTCGTCGCCGTGTGCTTCGCCGCTATCGGCTTCAAGTCGGCCTCGTCGCTGTTCTGGCCGATCCCCCAGGGTTACCTGGATGCCCGCATCGCCGCGGCGGTGATCGCCCTGATCAACTCGGTGGGCAACCTCGGCGGTTTCGTCGCGCCGACCACCTTCGGCCTGCTGGAGCAGCAGACCGGCTCGATCCAGGGCGGCCTGTACGGCCTGGCCGTGACCTCGGTGCTGGCGGCGATCGTGGTGTTCTTCGTCCGTACCCGTCCCCGCGACAACGCTCTCGATGACCTCAAGGCGCCGTCCGCCTTGGGCCAGAATCACTGAACCTGCAGGACAACCCAGATGAATATGCACAGCACTCCGCACGCCTTCAGCAGCAGCGCGGCCCATGGCGACACCCCCGTAGTCACCGACCTGCGCGTCGTTCCGGTGGCGGGGCATGACAGCATGCTGCTCAACCTCAGCGGCGCCCATGGCCCGTTCTTCACCCGCAATGTCGTGGTCCTGCGCGACAGCGCCGGCAATACCGGGCTGGGCGAGGTGCCGGGCGGCGAGAAGATCCGCCAGACCCTGGAAGATGCCCGCGGCCTGCTGCTCGGCCAGCCGATCGGCCATTACCAGCGCGTGCTCAACGCCATGCGCCAGACCTTCGCCGGGCGTGATGCCGCGGGACGCGGCCTGCAGACCTTCGACCTGCGCATCACCGTCCACGCGGTGACCGCCATCGAGGCGGCGCTGCTCGACCTGCTCGGCCAGCACCTGGGCGTGCCGATGGCGGCCCTGCTCGGCGAGGGCCAGCAGCGCGACGCGGTGAAGATGCTGGGCTACCTGTTCTACATCGGCGACCGCGGGCAGACCGATCTCGCCTACCGCAACGAGGCCGAGGCCGACGATGCCTGGTTGCGCCTGCGTCACGAAAAGGCCCTGACCCCCGAGGCCGTGGTGCGCCTGGCCGAGGCGGCGCAAGCGCGCTATGGCTTCAACGACTTCAAGCTCAAGGGCGGGGTATTGCGTGGCGAGGAAGAGATCGAGGCGGTCACCGCCCTGGCCGAGCGCTTTCCCGAGGCGCGCATCACCCTCGACCCCAATGGTGCCTGGTCGCTGAAGCAGGCCATCGCCCTGTGCCGTGACCAGCAGCATGTGCTGGCCTACGCCGAAGACCCGTGCGGCGCCGAGGATGGCTATTCCGGTCGCGAGGTGATGGCCGAGTTCCGCCGTGCCACCGGCCTGCCCACCGCGACCAACATGATCGCCACCGACTGGCGGCAGATGGGCCATGCGATCCAGGCGCAGGCGGTGGACATTCCCCTGGCCGACCCGCATTTCTGGACCTTGCAGGGTTCGGTACGGGTCGCGCAGATGTGCAATGACTGGGGCCTGACCTGGGGTTCGCATTCCAACAACCACTTCGACATTTCCCTGGCGATGTTCACCCAGGTGGCTGCGGCGGCGCCGGGCGAGATCACCGCGATCGACACCCACTGGATCTGGCAGGACGGCCAGCGCCTGACCCGCGAGCCGCTGCGCATCGTCGACGGCCATGTGCGCGTGCCGCAGCGCCCGGGGCTGGGGGTGGAGCTGGACGAGGATCAACTGGCCAAGGCCCACGAGTGCTACCGCAACATGGGGCTCGGCGCGCGGGATGACAGCGTGGCGATGCAGTTCCTGATTCCGGGCTGGCAGTTCGATAACAAGCGGCCTTGCCTGGTGCGCTGAAATTTGACAGTTGTCTTGGCTGACGGGCGCAGGCAGGCGCCCTGGCAGCACGGCCCCGGGAAACCGGGGCTTTTTTCCAGCGATTGGACTGGATTAATTGGCGCGTGGGGGAGAGGTCCTGGGTGGCCTAGCCAAAAAGCTCGCTATGAGAGCCCAGATCAACGAAGGTCAGCAGGTGGCCGTCATCCTGGTAGACCAAAAGAAAATCGCCGCCAATGTGGCACTCGCGAGAACCTTGCCAGTTTCCACGTAGCTCGTGGTCAAGATACTCCGCAGGTAGCGGATTACCCGCGAAAAGCAGGGACATGACCTCGATTGCTTTATTCATGTCTCTCATTCCTGCCCGCTCATAGCGCTTCCAGGATTTTCTGAATTCAGTCGTGTACGTGACGCTCCTTGGCATTGCGGCTCGCTTTTGCTTCTTCTCCTGCTTCGCCATTCAGGTCCTCCAGCATTTCTTCCATCGAATGGAACTGACGGCGAATATTGCGAGCTTGCGCAAGTGCCCGTGCGGTTTTATCGCTGGGGGCTTTTACCTCGAAGGGCAGCCCCTGCGTTGCTACGACCTGGCGGAGGAAAAGGCGCATCGCGTCACTGATGCTGAGGCCGCAGCTCTGGAGAATAGCTGTGGCGCTTTCCTTCAAATCCTCCTCGATACGGCAGCGCACGTCAGTAGTTTTAAGTGTGCCAGCCATGTTCTCATCTCTCTCGGAAAATGTAGCTACATTGTGGTAACGTTTTGGCGATCGTAAACACGTGTTCAAGTTTGATCAAGCAGATGAGATGCGGCGCTGACTAGTGGTTGCATGTTTGGCAGTGGACAAACCGGAGAGGTGGAGAAGTCTGGCGCTTTGAGGTAGCTCGGTCCATCTGGAAAGGTGTAAAGCTATTTCAGGAAAAACAGGCGTTTTGCCGTGATCAGCAGAAAATCTTCTTTTCTTCAAGGCAACCCGGCACACTCCAGCGATGCCAACCCTCACTCCGCACCACCTCAGTGCCATCGACGTCGCTACCTGGAACACCCTGGTAGGCGACGACCAGCCATTCCTGCGCCATGCCTTCCTCACCAGCCTGGAAGACAGTGGCAGCGTCAGCCCGCGCACCGGCTGGACGCCAGCCCATCGTCTGATCACGGATGACCACGGCAAGCTGCTGGCTGCCATGCCGGCCTACGCCAAGACCCACTCCTTCGGCGAGTACGTGTTCGATCACGGCTGGGCCGACGCCTGCGAGCGTGCCGGTATCCGCTATTACCCGAAGCTGCTCTGCGCCGTGCCGTTTTCGCCGGTGGGCGGGCCGCGCCTGCTGGGGCAGCCCGAGGCGCTGGCGCGGTTGCTGGAAGAGGTGGAGGAATCGTTGCCGGAGCAGGGACTGTCCAGCCTGCACGTGAACTTCACCGACCCGGCCAGCGATGCGCTGTTGCGTGGTCGCGACGGTTGGCTGGAGCGCCTCGGCTGCCAGTTCCACTGGCGCAACCAGGGCTACCGGGATTTCCAGGATTTCCTCGACACCCTCAGCTCGCGCAAGCGCAAGCAGATGCGCAAGGAGCGCGAGCAGGTGGCGGGGCAGGGCATCGAATTCCGCTGGTACCGCGGCGCCGAGCTGAGCGAGGCGCAGTGGGACTTCGTCTTCGCCTGCTACGCCAACACCTACGCGGTGCGTCGCCGCGCGCCCTACCTGACCCGGGCGTTCTTCAGCCTGCTGGCCGAGCGCATGCCGGAGGCGATTCGCGTGGTCATGGCGATCCAGGGCGGGCGCGAGGTGGCGATGGCGTTCAGCCTGGTGGGCGGCGACAGTTTCTACGGTCGCTACTGGGGCTGCCTGGCCGAATTCGACCGCCTGCATTTCGAGACCTGTTTCTACCAGGGCATGGACTACGCCATCGCCGAAGGCCTGCAGCGCTTCGACGCCGGCGCCCAGGGCGAGCACAAGCTGATCCGTGGTTTCGAGCCGGTGATCACGCGCTCCTGGCATTACCTGCTGCACCCAGGTCTGCGCACGGCGGTGGATGATTTCCTGCGCCAGGAGCGGCCGGGTGTGCAGGCTTATGCGCAAGAGGCGCGCTCGGCGCTGCCGTATCGACAGGGCTGAAGGCGGCGCAGTCGTTGTAGGAGCTGGCTTGTCGTGTGACGAACCACTGCGAAGGACCGCAACGCGGTCCCCGATAGCGGAGGGTTCTGGGACCGCTCCGCGGTCCTTCGCAGGCAAGCCAGCTCCTACAGCCGCAGAGCATTTCAATCGACGCCGACGAAGCCACCGGTCTGGTGATGCCACAGCCGCGCATACAACCCACGCTGGGCCAGCAGCTCGCTGTGGCTGCCCATCTCGGCGATGCGACCTTTTTCCAGCACCACCAGGCGGTCCATCCGCGCGATGGTCGAGAGGCGGTGGGCGATGGCGATCACGGTCTTGCCCTGCATCAGGGTTTCCAGGCTTTCCTGGATCGCCGCCTCGACTTCCGAGTCCAGCGCCGAAGTGGCTTCGTCCATGATCAGGATCGGCGCGTTCTTCAGCAGCACGCGGGCGATGGCGATGCGCTGGCGCTGGCCGCCGGAGAGCTTGACCCCGCGCTCGCCGACATGGGCATCGAAGCCGGTACGGCCCTGGGCGTCGCTGAGGCTGGGGATGAACTCCTCGGCCCGCGCCCGGCACACCGCGTTCCACAGCTCCTCGTCGCTGGCATCGGGCTTGCCGTAGCGCAGGTTGTCGCGGATCGAGCGGTGCAGCAGCGAGGTGTCCTGGGTGATCATGCCGATCTGCCCGCGCAGGCTCTGCTGGGTGACCTGGGCAATGTCCTGGCCATCGATGAGGATGCGTCCGCCTTCGAGGTCGTACAGGCGCAGCAGCAGGTTGACCAGGGTCGACTTGCCGGCGCCGGACGGACCGATCAGGCCGATCTTCTCGCCGGGGCGGATATCCAGGTCGAGGCCGCTGATGATCCGGTTGCCGCCCTTGCCGTAGTGGAAGTCGACATTCTCGAAACGCACCGCGCCGCGCTCCACTTTCAGGTCCGGGGCATTCGGCCGGTCGGTGACGCTGACCGGCTGGGCGATGCTTTCCAGGCCATCCTGCACCGTGCCGATGTTCTCGAAGATACCGTTGACCACCCACATGATCCAGCCGCTCATGTTGACGATGCGGATCACCAGGCCGGTGGCCAGGGCGATGGCGCCGGCGCTGATCAGCGACTGGGTCCACAGCCACAGGGCCAGGCCCGTGGTGCTGACGATGAGCAGGCCGTTGAGGCTGGTGATGACCACGTCCATGCTGGTGATGACCCGGCTGGCCAGTTGGGTCTTCTCGGTCTGCTCGCGGATCGCCTCGCGGGCGTACTGCTGCTCGAAGTCGGTGTGGGCGAACAGCTTGAGGGTGGCGATGTTGGTGTAGCCGTCGACGATTCGCCCCATCAGCTTGGAGCGCGCCTCGGAAGAAATCACCGAGCGCTCCTTCACCCGCGGCACGAAGTAGCGCAGGGCGACGATGTAGCAGGCGATCCACAGCAGCAGCGGGAGCATCAGGCGCCAGTCGGCCTCGGCGAACAGCACCAGGGAACTGATGGCGTAGATGCTCACATGCCACAGCGCGTCCATGGCTTGCACCAGCGAATCGCGCAGCGAGTTGCCGGTCTGCATGATGCGCTGGGCGATGCGCCCGGCGAAGTCGCTCTGGAAGAAATTCAGGCTCTGCTTGAGCACGTAGGCATGGTTCTGCCAGCGGATCATGCTGGTCATGCCCGGGCTGATGGCCTGGTGCACCATCAGGTCGTGCAGGCCGACGAACAGCGGGCGCAGGATCAGCGCCACCACCAGCATCCAGGTCAGCTCGCCGGCGTGTTCGCGAAACAGCGCGGTGCTCGGTGTGCCCTGGGCCAGGTCGATGATCCGGCTCAGGTAGCTGAACAGCGCCACTTCGATCAGGGCGACGATCAGCCCCAGCACCATCAGTGCGGCGAAGCTCGGCCAGACCTGGCGCAGATAGTAGAGGTAGAAGGGCAGGACCCGGGACGGGGGGGCCGCGCTGGGCGCCTCGCGGAAGATGTCGATCAACTGCTCGAAACGACGGAACAGCATGTAGAAGGTCACTCCTGTAAAGAGGGCGAGCGCCTCGCCCGCGGGTCACGTCCCTGTGACACTGCGGTCAGTCGATGCGCTTGGCCGATTTGATGTAGACCGGATCGGCGGGCACGTCACGCATGCCTTTCTTGATGGTGGTCGGCGAGTTGACGATCTGGTCGACCACCTCCATGCCGCTGGTGACCTTGCCGAACACGGCATAGCCGCGGTCGCGACCGGGGTTGAGGAAATCGTTGTCGGCGACGTTGATGAAGAACTGGCTGGTGGCCGAGTTCGGATCGCTGGTGCGGGCCATGGACAGGGTGCCGCGGGTGTTCTGCAGGCCGTTGCTGGCCTCGTTGCGGATCGGGTCCTGGGTGTCCTTCTGCACCATCTGGTCGGTGAAGCCGCCGCCCTGGACCATGAAGCCCGGGATCACGCGGTGGAAGATGGTGTTGTTGTAGAAACCGCTGTCGACATAGGCGAGGAAGTTCTTCGTGCTGATCGGCGCTTTTTCGGCGTTCAGCTCGATCTCGATCTTGCCGAAGCTGGTGACCAGCTCCACGTGCGGGGTCTTGTCCGAAGCCATCACGCCGGTGGCGAAGGCGACGGAGCAGGCGGCCATGAGGATTTTCTTCAGCATGTACTCAATGATCCTTGAGAGGTGGTTGAGGCCGCAGCGAGAAACTGCAGCAGGGTCTGGTTGAACTGCTGTGGCTGGTCCAGCGGTGTAGCGTGCCGCGAATCGGCGATCACCGCCAGTCGTGCCCCGGGAATCAGGGCGGTGTAGCGCTCCTTGAGCGCCACCGGGGTGTAGTCGTGGTCGGCGCTGATGATCAGGGTGGGACAGTCGATCCGCCCCAGGCGTTCCTCCACGCCCCAGTTGACGATGGCGTCGAAACTGGCGAGATAGGCACGCTTGTCGTTGCGTGCCCAGCGTTCGGCCATCTCCTGGCGCAGGCTGGCCTGTTCCGGTTTGGGGAACAGACGCGCGGCGAGGCCCTTGCCGATGGTGCGCAGCGGCAGGACGCGGGCCAGGGTCCAGCGCTTGGTCCACTGCCAGTAGTCGTCGCGGCTGCGCACCTTCACCGCCGGCGCGCTGTTGACCACGGTCAGGCTGCGCAGCCAGCCGGGATGGTCGACGGCGAACTGGAAACCGACCATGCCGCCCATGGACAGCCCGACATAGTGCACGGGACCGGTGTTCAGGTGCTCCAGCAGGGCCATCAGGTCGGCGCTGAAACCGGCGATGCTGTAGCGCTCGCGAGGCTTGTCGGAGCGTCCGTGGCCGCGCAGGTCGAGGAGGATCAGGCGGTAGTCGGCGGCCAGCACCGGGACCTGGAATTCCCAGTCCTGGCAACTGGAGCCGAGGCCGTGGACCAGCACCAGGGGTTCGCCCCGGCCATATTCCTCGTAGTGCAGCGAGCAACCTTCATGTTCGAAGTAGGCCATGGGCGATACCTGTCAGGCTTGGGCCGGGGCGGCGAAGGGGACGTCCAGCGGCGCAGTGTCGAAGTTGCGCAGCAACTCGATGAGGATCTGCGTGGCCGGGCCGAGGGGTTTGTCCTTGTTCGAGTAAAGGTAGAACAGTGGGTGACGGCTGCCACCCTGATCCAGCGGCAGCGGCTTGAGCACGCCTTCGCGCAGCTCGCGCTCGATCAGGTGGCGCGGCAGCCAGGCGAAGCCCAGGCCGCTGCTGACGAAGGTGGCGGCGGTGGCCAGGCTGCCGACGGTCCAGCGCTGTTCGGCGCCGAGCCAGCCGACATCGCGCGGTTGCGAGCGGCCGGAGTCGCGGATCACCACCTGCAGCTGGCTTTCCAGGTCCTGGAAGTTCAGTACCCGGCCCAGACGGTGCAGCGGGTGTTCGGGGTGGGCCACGGCGACGAACTCCACCGCGCTGAGCTCGGCGCCCAGGTAGCCGGCGATGCTGAAGCTGCTGATGGCGAGGTCGGCGATGCCTTCGTGGAGCACTTCCTCGACCCCGGACAGCACTTCCTCGCGCAGGCGCACCCGGCAACCGCGGCTCTGCGGCATGAAGGCGCTGAGGGCACGAACCAGGCGCGCATTGGGGTAGGCGGCGTCCACCACCAGGCGTACCTCGGCTTCCCAGCCCTGTTCCATATGGTGGGCGAGGTCTTCCAGCTGGCTGGCCTGCTTGACCAGCTGCCGCGAACGGCGCAGCAGCACGCTGCCGGCATCGGTGAGCACCGCCTTGCGCCCGTCGATGCGCAGCAGCGGCACGCCGAGCTGGTCCTGCATCCGCGCCACGGTGTAGCTCACCGAGGACTGCGAGCGGTGCAGCGCTTCGGCGGCCTGGGCGAAGCCGCCGTGGTCGACCACGGCCTGCAGGGTTCGCCACTGATCCAGGGTTACGCGCGGCGCTTTCATCTTCGGCTCCTGTTGTCCTAAGCTGGCGCACTTCTCAAGGAGAGCGCCGTATGAAGAAATTCTGTGTTGCTGTGCTGGCCCTGTTGCCGCTGTCGGTGTTGGCCGCTTATCCCATCGAGGTGACGAAGGAACTCGGGCAGGGGATCAAGCTGGATACCACCACCTACGACACCGCCAACGACATGACCACCATCACCCTGAACAACTACGGCGATGCCGCCGCGCAGTGCAAGGTGACCTTCAACAACGGTCCGGAAATCCCGCGGGTTCGCCGTGTCGATGTGCCAGCGAAGAAGAGCGTGGATGTCGTCGGCACCTTCAACAAGCAGATCATCAAGATGCGAATCAAGGTGACCTGCGAGGCGCAACAAGCAAATTAACTGATAGATTTGACCGAGTTTTTACGCTTTTTTATCGATAGGTCAATCACTAATCTTGCCTCCATCGACTTAGCGACCTTGCCGATGGAGGCAACCTTCACATGTCCCGCGTACTGATCATCGAAAGCAGCGCCCGCCAGCAGGATTCGATTTCCCGTCAACTGACCCGTGATTTCGTCAGCCAGTGGCAGGCCGCCAACCCCGCCGACAGCATCAGCCAGCGCGACCTGGCGCTAAACCCGGTGCCGCACCTGGACGCCAACCTGCTGGGTGGCTGGATGAAGCCGCAGGACCAGCGCAGCGCCGACGAACTGCAGGCCCTGGCCCTTTCCAACGAACTGACCGACGAAGTCCTGGCCGCCGACGTGCTGGTCCTGGCCGCGCCGATGTACAACTTCACCATCCCGAGCACCCTCAAGGCCTGGCTGGACCATGTGCTGCGCGCCGGTGTCACCTTCAAGTACACCGAAACCGGCCCGCAGGGCCTGCTCACCGGCAAACGCGCCTATGTGCTGACCGCCCGCGGCGGCATCCATGCCGGCGCCGCCAGCGATCACCAGGAACCCTACCTGCGCCAGGTGCTGGCCTTCATCGGCATCCATGACGTGACCTTCATCCACGCAGAAGGCCTGAACATGGGTGGCGACTTCCACGAGAAAGGCCTGAACCAGGCCAAGGCACGCCTGGCCGCGGTGGCCTGATCGCAACGAGATTTCCCTGCCTGACACCCCTTTTTGCTCCTTTGGGTGTAGTACCCGGTCGATGCTTCGCGCTCGGCCGGGTTTTTTATTGCCACGGAACACTGCGACCCGCTGTAGGAGCTGGCTTGCCTGCGAAAGGACTGCGAAGCGGTCCCGGAGATACTGTCCATGAGATTTCTGGGACCGCGTTGCGGTCCTTTCGCAGGCAAGCCAGCTCCTACAGTAGTTGCGTGCTCCTTCGATCTGCATTGCAGCCTGCTACCCCAACCCGCTAAGGTCGCCGCCTCGATTGCAGAGAGACAACCATGGGCTACCTACTGATCGTCGCGCTGATCCAGGCGTATTCCTTCAACCTGATCGGCGAATACCTCGCCGGGCATGTCGACAGCTACTTCGCCGTGCTGGCGCGGGTGGCCCTGGCCTTGCTGGTGTTCCTGCCGCTGACCCGCTGGCGCCAGGTCGAGCCACGCTTCATGCGGGCGATGCTGGTGATCGGTGCCTTGCAGTTCGGCATCACCTACGTCTGCCTGTACCTCAGCTTCCGCGTGCTGACGGTGCCGGAAGTGCTGCTCTTCACCATCCTCACCCCGCTGCACGTGACCCTGATCGAAGACGCGCTGAACCGTCGCTTCAAGCCCTGGGCGCTGCTCGCGGCCCTGGTGGCGGTGGCGGGGGCCGCGGTGATCCGCTTCGACAGCATCAGCCCGGACTTCTTCATCGGCTTCCTGCTTCTGCAACTGGCCAACTTCACCTACGCCGCCGGCCAGGTCCTGTACAAGCACCTGGTCGCCCGCCATCCCAGTGACCTGCCGCACTACCGGCGTTTCGGCTACTTCTACCTGGGCGCGCTGATCGTCGTGCTGCCGGCCTTCCTTGCCTTCGGCAATGCCGAGCACCTGCCCAGCACCGACGTGCAGTGGGGCGTGCTGCTGTTCCTCGGGCTGTGTCCGACGGCGCTGGGCCTGTACTGGTGGAACAAGGGCGCTTGCCTGGTGTCCGGCGGCACCCTCGCGGTGATGAACAACCTGCATGTCCCGGTGGGGTTGCTGCTCAACCTGCTGATCTGGAACCAGGACGAACCGCTGGGACGCCTGTTCATCGGCGGCACGGTGATCCTCGCGTCAGTGTGGCTGAGCCGGCTCGGCACGCGCCCCGCGTTGCTGGCTCAGCGCTGACAGGCCGGCACGCAGGTCGCTGCCGCTGGGCTGCTGGTACAGGCTCAGGCCGAACTCCGGCAGCACCGCCAGCAGGTAATCGAAGATATCGCCCTGGATGCGCTCGTACTCGGCCCACACGGTGGTGCGGGTGAAGCAGTAGATCTCCAGCGGCACGCCTTCGGCGGTGGTCTGCATCTGCCGGACCATGCAGGTCATGCCCTGCTGCACGTCGGGGTGGTTCTTCAGGTAGGCGAGGGCGAAGGCGCGGAAGGTGCCGATGTTGGTCAGCCGGCGGCGGTTGGCCGACAGCTCGGCGACCTGGCCTTGGGCTTCGTTCCAGGAATGCAGCTCGTGGCGCTTTTGCGCCAGGTAGTTGCCCAGCAGGCGCACGCCGTCCAGACGCTGTTGTTCTTCGGCGGTGAGGAAGCGCACGCCGCCGGCATCGATGAACAGGCTGCGCTTGATCCGCCGCCCACCGGACTGCTGCATGCCGCGCCAGTTGCGGAACGACTCGCTCATCAGGCGCCAGGTCGGGATGGAGACGATGGTCTTGTCGAAGTTCTGCACCTTGACCGTGTGCAGGGTGATGTCCACCACATCGCCATCGGCGCCGACCTGGGGCATCTCGATCCAGTCGCCGACCCGCAGCATGTCGTTGCTGGTCAGTTGCACGCTGGCGACGAACGACAGCAGGGTGTCCTTGTAGACCAGCAGGATCACCGCCGACATCGCGCCCAGACCGGACAGCAGCAACAATGGCGAACGGTCGATCAGGGTGGCGACGATGATGATCGCGCCGAACACGTACAGCACCATCTTCGCCAGTTGCACGTAGCCCTTGATCGAGCGGGTACGGGCGTGTTCGGTGCGGGCGTAGATGTCCAGCAGGGCATCGAGCAGGGCGGCGACCGCCAGCAGCAGGAACAGGATGGTGAAGGCCAGGGCCAGGTTGCCGAGGAAATGCTGGCTGGCGACGCTCAGTTCCGGCACCAGTTTCAGGCCGAACTGCACCACCAGCGACGGCGTGATCTGCGCCAGGCGCTGGAACACCTTGTTCTGCAGCAGGTCCTTGAGCCAGTGCAGTGCCGGCTGTCGGCCGAGCAGCTTGACCGTGTGCAGGATGACGAAGCGTGCCACGCGCCCCAGCACCAGGGCGATGACCAGCAGGAACAGGAGGCCGAGGCCGGCGTGCAGCAGCGGGTGCTGGTCGAGGGTGCCCCAGAGGTCGAGGGCGTCTTGCCAGAACTGTTGAATAGCCATGGGTAACGCAAAAACTCCAGGAAGATGAAAAACAGACCGTCCATTAGAGCTGCCCTGGGGGGCCGTGGGCAAAAAGAAATTCGGCTCCGGCGGCGGAAAACGTTACCCTATGTGGCTGAATTTCCGCTCATGCCCGAGGTTACATCCGTGTTTTCCCAATTCGCCCTGCACGAACGCCTGCTCAAAGCTGTCGCCGCACTCAACTTTGTCGAGCCGACGCCGGTGCAGGCTGCGGCCATTCCCCTGGCGTTGCAGGGGCGTGACCTGCGGGTGACGGCGAAAACCGGTAGCGGCAAGACCGCAGCCTTTGTCCTGCCCCTGCTTAACCGCCTGGTCGACCTGAACCAGAAGCGCGTCGAGATCCGCGCCCTGATCCTGCTGCCGACCCGTGAGCTGGCCCAGCAGACCCTGAAGGAAATCGAACGCTTCTCGCAGTTCACCTTCATCAAGTCGGGGATCATCACCGGCGGCGAGGACTTCAAGGAACAGGCGGCGATGCTGCGCAAGGTCCCGGACATCCTCATCGGCACCCCGGGGCGCATGCTGGAACAGCTGAACGCCGGCAACCTCGACCTGGAGCACGTGCAGGTGGTGGTCCTGGACGAAGCCGACCGCATGCTCGACATGGGCTTCGCCGAGGACGTCGAGCGCCTCTGCGGCCTGTGCGCCAACCGCGCGCAGACCCTGCTGTTCTCCGCCACCACCGGCGGCGCCGGCCTGCGCGACATGATCGGCAAGGTGCTGAAGGATCCCGAGCACCTGATGCTCAACGCGGTCAGCCAGCTCAACGAGGGCACCCGCCAGCAGATCATCACCGCCGACCACAACCAGCACAAAGAGCAGATCGTGCAGTGGCTGCTGGACAACGAGACCTACCAGAAGGCGATCATCTTCACCAATACCCGGGTCATGGCCGACCGCATCTACGGTCACCTGGTGGCCAAGGACGTGAAGGCCTTCGTGTTGCACGGCGAGAAGGACCAGAAGGACCGCAAGCTGGCCATCGAGCGCCTGAAGACCGGCGGTGCCAAGGTGCTGGTGGCCACTGACGTTGCGGCCCGTGGCCTGGACGTGGATGGCCTGGACCTGGTGATCAACTTCGACATGCCGCGCAGTGGTGACGAATACGTGCACCGCATCGGCCGCACCGGTCGCGCGGGGGCCGAAGGCCTGGCGGTGTCGCTGATCTGCCACGGCGACTGGAACCTGATGTCGAGCATCGAGCGCTACCTGAAGCAGAGCTTCGAGCGCCGGGTGATCAAGGAAGTGAAAGGCACCTACAGCGGTCCGAAGAAGGTCAAGGCGTCGGGCAAGGCGGCCGGGGCGAAGAAGAAAAAGGTCGACAAGAAGGCCGGTGACAAGAAGACCGCGGCCAAGCGCAAGCCGACCGCCAAGCCGAAACCGAACGCGCCGCTGGCCAGCTCCGATGGCCTGGCGCCGCTGAAGAAGAAGCGCGCGCCGGCGGCCGAATAATTCCGAGCGGCCTACCGCGCCCCCGTACGCGCCCCCGCCCGTACGCGCCCTCGTAGGAGCGTGGCTTGCCCGCGAAAGGACCGCGCAGCGGTCCCCTGTGCGGGCTAGTCGGAATGAATGGGACCGCTACGCGGTCCTTTCGCGGGCGAGCCACGCTCCTACGGGCAAGTGACACGTGGCGCCAGCGCTGTCAGGTCTTTTTCTCCGCCTCCCGCAACTCCTGCAGGCGCTTGTCGATCAGCTGGCACTTGTCCGGCAGGTCCTTGCTCTCCGTCCCCAGCTTCATCCCGCGCAACTCATCGTTGATCTCCTTGGCCTTCTGCGGGTTCTGCTCGGTCAGGCGGGTCACTTCCTTGGCCAGTTCCTCGCGTTTCTCCGTGGCTTCCTCCAGGGTGCAGGCCCAGCTCGGCAGGGCGCACAGCAGGCTGGCGGTGGCGGTCAGCAGCATCAGGGTCTTCATGGTCGGCCTCGTTTTCCATGGCGGTGGTGTTCCCGGTGGAGGCCCGCGCCGCCGGGAAAGTTCAGTCGAACCGCCGGCGCGCGCCCCGGTCACAACCCATACATACCCGCAACGGAGGCTGCACCCATGAGCACCGTGTATGACTGGGACCTGATCGAACGCCTGCTGCACGAAGTGCAGAACAGCGCCGACCAGCATTTCACCCCGCGCCCCTACGCCGAACAGCACGCCGCGCAACTGGCGGCGACGGGCCAGCCGGTGCCGGACGTGGATCACCTGAAGACCCGCGCCTGCGACTACGAACGCCTGTTGCTGGAGCGCGGCTACATCGCCGATCGCCCGGAAAGCGAAGGCGGCAACGGCGAGAACTACGTGCTGACCGAACGTGGCTCGCGCCTGCTCAGCCTGATCGACAGCAGCATCCCGGGCAACGATCATCCGCGCCAGGTGCTCGACGACCAGGCCGATGCGCTCGACGAGGCGACCTTCGAGGAAGTGGCGACCAAGGCACAGATTGCCTGATGAGGCTCAGACATATCTGGTAATGACTGACCGGCGGTCCTCATAATTGGCGCCAATTCTCCGCTGCCGTGAGGTCGTCATGTCGTTGTCAGAAGTGGGGGCGCGCCGATGAACGCTGTGCGTCGCGATCCCGATGCCTTTGCCTTCCAGGTGATGCTGGGGCTGTGCCTGATCTGGGGGATCCAGCAGGTGATGGTGAAATGGGCCGCCGCCGATATCGCTCCGGTGATGCAGGCGGCGACCCGCTCCGGCATTTCCGCGCTGCTGGTCGGCCTGCTGATCTGCTGGCGCGGTGGCTGGGAACAGGTGGGCAGCACCTGGCGCGCGGGGCTCCTGGCCGGAGCGCTGTTCGGCATCGAGTTCCTGTTCATCGCCGAAGGGCTGCTGCTGACCTCCGCCGCGCACATGTCGGTGTTCCTCTACACCGCGCCGGTATTCACGGCCCTCGGCCTGCACTTCAGTCTGCCCAGCGAGCGCTTGCGGCCGCTGCAGTGGATCGGCATCCTGCTGTCCTTCGCCGGTATCGCCGTGGCCTTCGCCGGCGGGGTGTCGCTGGCGGACCTCAGCGGCCCGATGCTGCTCGGCGATGCCTTTGGTGTACTGGCCGGTGCAGCCTGGGGCGCCACGACGGTGGTGGTGCGCTGTTCGCGGCTGTCCGAGGCGCCAGCGACCCTGACCCTGTTCTACCAGCTGGCGGTGGGCTTCGTCGGTCTGCTGCTGATCGCCGCCTTCAGCGGCAAGCTGACCCATGTCTCGCTGACGCCCATCGCGATCGGCAGCGTGCTGTTCCAGGCCCTGGTGGTGTCGTTCTTCAGCTACCTGACCTGGTTCTGGCTGCTGCGCAAATACCTGGCGTCGAACCTCGCGGTGTTCTCCTTCGTCACGCCGATCTTCGGCGTGACTTTCGGCGTGCTGCTGCTGGACGAGCCACTGAGCCTGAACTTCATCATCGGCGCGCTGTGCGTGCTGGCCGGTATCGTCCTGGTCAGCGCGGAGCAGTGGGTACGCAGGCGCCTGCGTTCACTGCTGGGGCAGCGCTAGGCCGCAAGGCCAGCGCGCCGGCCAGGAGCAGGCCGCTGCCGGCGACGATCAGCGCCGGTTGCAGGCTGCCGGCGAACTGATTGCTCAGCGCTGCCAGCAACGGCCCGCCGAGCTGGCCGATGGCGAAGCAGGCGGTGAGCAGACCGGCATTGCGCTGGGTGGCGTGGGGCGCCAGTTCCCGCGAGCGCTGCATTACCAGCTGCATGCAGGCCAGGAATGGCGCGCCGCAGAAGATGACCCCCAGGGCCAGCCCCGGGCCGTTGCCGAGCAGGCAGGCGAAGACGCCGGCCGCCTGCAGCCACAGGGTCAGCATCAGCCAGTGCGACGTGCCGTTCGGCGTGGCCCGGCGCTGGCTCAGCAGCAATACGCCGAGCGCCGCGGCCAGGCCGAAACCGGGCCAGAACAGGTCGGCCATCCAACTGCCGTGGAAGCGTGCGCTGGCCATCTGCGACATGAAGGTCGCCGGGATGATGTAGCCGATACCGTAGAGACCGTAGATCAGGCCGAGGCGGGCGATACCGCGGCTTGGCGCGTTGCTGCCGGTGGCCGCGAGCGGCGCCGCCGGCAGGTGCTCGGGGCGCGGAATCATCGACCGCACCGCCAATAGCATGACCAGCGCGGCGACCGCATAGATCAGCCACAGCGGCGCCGAACCGAGGCCGTAGAGGTTCGAACCCAGGGCCAGCAGACCGGTGAGCATGATGCCCAGGCCGGGCCCGGCGAACACCAGCGCACCGAGGCGTGGCAGGTTGTGGTGGGCGGCCAGGGGCTGGGTCAGGCTGGTGATCATCACCAGCACCCAGGCGCTGGCCACGCCGGTGCCGAAGCGCAGCAGGGCGTGGACCGCGAAGCCGTCGGCCCAGAACGACACCAGGGTCAGCAGCACGCACAGCCACAGGCCGATATCCAGGCGCAGGCGGACCTGCCGCGGGCCGCGGGCGAACATGGCATCCAGCGCGCCCAGCAGATAACCCAGGTAGTTGGCCGCGGCCACCAGGCCGGCGGCGGTCAGGCTCAACTGGCCTTCGCCGACCAGGTGCGGCAGTTGCGGCGTGAGGGCGAAACGGCCGATGCCCATCGCCATCATCAGGGCGACGAAGCTGGCCAGCAGGCGGAGTCTTGGCGACATGGCGGGATTCCTCGGTGCAAAGCGGTTGATGGCGTTCAGACTACCGGCGCTTGGCATTCTTAAAAATTGAATAATAATGAGCGACTTGTTCAATTTTGGAGAACGGCCATGGAGCTGAGTCAACTGCGCATCTTCCAGGCCGTGGCCGAGACCGGCTCGGTGACCCGCGCCGCCGAGCAGTTGCACCGGGTCCCGTCGAACCTGTCGACGCGCCTGCGCCAGCTGGAAGAGCAACTGGGCGTCGAGCTGTTCCACCGCGAACGCCAGCGCCTGCAACTGTCCCCCGCCGGCAAGGTGCTGCTGGATTACGCCGGACGCATGCTGGCCCTGCATGACGAGGCGTTCGCCGCGGTGCAGGGCGGCCAGCCGGCCGGCGAGTTCATTCTCGGCTGCATGTACAGCACCGCGGCGATTCATCTGCCGGACCTGCTGGCGCGTTATCACAAGGCTTATCCGGCGGTGAACCTGCAGGTGCAGACCGCGCCCAGCGGCGAGCTGCTCGAAGGTCTGCTCGCCGGACGCCTGGATGCCGCCTTGCTGGATGGCCCGCTGTCGCTGGCGGGGCTGGATGGCGTGCCGCTGTGCGAGGAAACCCTGGTGCTGATCACCGAACCCGAGCATCCGCCGGTGCGCAGTGCGCGGGATGTGGCCGGGCGCGCGGTGTTCACCTTCCGCAAGGGTTGTTCCTATCGCATGCGCCTGGAAGCCTGGTACGCCCACGACCATGCGGCGATGGGCCGGGCCATGGAGATCGAGTCCTACCCGAGCATGCTCGCCTGCGTGGTGGCCGGTTCCGGCGTGGCGCTGATGTCGCAGTCCATGCTCGACAGCCTGCCGGGGCGCGAGAACGTCGCGGCGCATCGCCTGCAGACCCCGTTCGACCAGGCCACCACCTGGCTGGTGTGGCGTCGCGGCATGCGCGGGGCCAACCTGGATGCCTGGATCAATCTGCAGGAGGCGTTGCACCAGGGGCCGTCCGTCGGCGAGGCGCTCAGCGCTTGATACAAGTCAGAAGCGCCGTGTTTTCTGTGAGCGATGCGTAGGACTTGAGGCTATGATGTGTAAGAAACATCGCAGCCAAACTGGATTGGACGATGACCCTCAAGGGGGACATATGAAAGACCTGATGATGAACTGGCTCCATGACCTCGCCGTTGCGCTGGGCCTGATCCCGCCGATGCAGCCGGTGCCGATTCCGAGTGACGAAGAGAAGCGCAAGCAGCAGCCGCGGCGCTGATCGTCAGGGACCGCGTTGCGGTCCTTCGCGGGCAAGCCACGCTCCTACGGGGTCTGCGCTTGCCCACCCCGGACAATGAAAAAGCCCGCGGCAAGCGCGGGCTTCTTCTCCTGCAGCAATATCAGGCCAGTTTGGCCGCATTCACCGCCGGACGCGACGTCAGGCTGACTACCACGAAGCTCACCAGGCCGATCGCCAGGCTGTAGTAGATCGGCGTGTTCGCATCCATGCCGTCCTTGATCATGAACGCCAGGGCAGTGACGAAGCCCAGGGTCATGCTGACGATGGCGCCGCGGGTGGTGGCGCGTTTCCAGTAGATGGCACCGATCAGCGGCACCAGCATGCCACCCACCAGCAGGTTGTAGGCCAGGGTCAGGGCGCTGATCACATCCTCGACCATCAGGGCGATGCCCAGTACCGCCAGGCCGGTCAGCAGGGTGAACAGGCGGTTCACTGCCAGGCTCGACTGCTTGCCGCCACGCAGCTTCGGCAGCAGGTCTTCGGTCAGCACGGTGGACGCCGCCAGCAGGCCGGCGCTGGCGGTGGACATCATCGCGGCCAGCGCGGCGGCGATCACCAGGCCGCGGATACCGTCCGGCAGTGCCGATTTGACGATGGCGGCGAAGGCGTTGTTGGCGTTGCCCAGGTCCGGCAGGAGCACATGCGCCGCCATGCCGATCACCGCGCAGACCAGACCGTAGATCACGCAGTACACACCCGCGGTGGTACCGGCGTACTTGGCCACGTTCTCGTCACGGGCGGTGAACACCCGTTGCCAGATGTCCTGGCCGATCAGGATGCCGAAGAAGTAGATCAGGAAGTAGGTGATGATGGTGTCCCAGCCGATGGTGGTCAGGCTGAAGCTGGCCGCCGGCAGCTTGGCCACCAGCTCGTCCCAGCCGCCGACGCGGTAAAGGCAGATCGGCAGCAGGACGAACATCAGGCCCACGGTCTTGATGACGAACTGGACGATGTCGGTCAGGGTCAGCGACCACATGCCGCCGATGGTCGAGTACACCACCACGACGCCACCGCCGAGCAGGATCGCAGCCCAGAACGGCAGCTCGAACAGCACCTGCAGTACGGTGCCGATGGCCAGGGTGGAGGTCACGCCGATCATCAGCGCGTAGGCCAGCATGATCACCGCACTGGCCTGGCGCGCCATCGGGTTGTAGCGCTTTTCCAGGACCTGGGTCACGGTGAAGATGCGCAGGCGCAGCAGCGGTTTGGCGAGGAACAGGTTGAGGGCGATGATGCCCAGGCCCAGCGCGGCGCACAGCCAGAAGCCGGAAATGCCGTGGACGTAGCCCAGCTTCACGGTGCCGACGGTGGACGCGCCACCCAGGACCGTTGCCGCCATGGTGCCCATGTACAGGCTCGGGCCGAGATTGCGTCCGGCCACCAGGTATTCTTCGTGGGTCTTGGCGCGGCGCATGCCGTACCAGCCCAGCAACAGCATGCCGGCGGCGTATATCAGTACAACGAATATGTCCAAGGCCATGGGGTGTCTCCAATTATCTTTTTTATGTGAGATCGATCCCGCGGGCGGTGGGCCGCCGCGGGTCATTTCTTCGTAGTAGCGCGGTCCGTGAGCAACGGACCGCCGTCATGGCTCCTGCCGAAAGGTGAAGCTCCTTGCCTTGGCCGTTAGCGACGGGCTACGCCGGGCAGCACGCAGAGCATTTCGTACAGCAGGTTGGCACCCAGCAACGAGGTGTTGCCGGTGGTGTCGTAGGGTGGGGAGACTTCCACCAGGTCGCAGCCGATCAGGTCCAGGCCCTGGCAACCGCGGATGATTTCCATCGCCTGGATGGTGGTCAGGCCGCCGATTTCCGGGGTGCCGGTGCCGGGCGCCCAGGCCGGGTCGATGCCGTCGATGTCGAACGACAGGTACACCGGGCCGCCATCGACCTTCTCGCGGACTTCCGCCATCAGCGGCGCCAGCGACTTGTGCCAGCACTCTTCGGCCTGGACCACGCGGAAGCCCTGCTTGCGGCTCCAGTTGAAGTCCTCGGCGGTGTAGCCCTGGGCACGCAGGCCGATCTGCACCACCCGGTCGCAATCCAGCAGGCCTTCTTCCACGGCGCGGCGGAAGGTGGTGCCGTGGGCGATCTTCTCGCCGAACATGTGGTCGTTGACATCGGCGTGGGCGTCGATGTGGACCAGGCCGATCTTGCCGTGCTTCTTGTGCAGGGCGCGCAGGATCGGCAGGGTGATGGTGTGGTCGCCGCCCAGGGTCAGGGGGATGACGTTGTGCTCGACGATCTTGTCGTAGGCCTCTTCGATGATGCGCACGGCGTCGAGCAGGTTGAAGGTGTTGATCGCCACGTCACCGATATCGGCGACCGACAGCGAGTCGAATGGCGCGGCGCCGGTGGCCATGTTGTACGGACGGATCATCACCGACTCGGCGCGGATCTGCCGCGGACCGAAGCGGGTGCCGGAGCGCAGCGAGGTGCCGATGTCCAGCGGCACGCCCACGAAGGCGGCGTCGAGGCCGGCGGGACTTTGCAGGTGGGGCAGGCGGAGCATGGTTGCGATGCCGCCGAAGCGCGGCATTTCGTTGCCACCCAGTGGTTGGTGAAGAATCTTGTCCACGGTTCGGGCCTCATCGATTCGATTGTTCTAGTTGTTGATATATGTTCTCGACAACGGCCAGTCAGCCGGAAATGTCCTGGAACAGTTGCTGTGCGGTGCAGTCTGCAAAAGGTAGTGCGCCAGAAGAATCGCTACCGGCAAATACTTAGTTCAGGATTTTCTGAACTATCGGCCGCAGCACGGTTAGACTGTGCTCATTTCCGACCTCGCGGACTCCCGTTTTCATGGCCTCGAACCTGCCCGACCTGAAGCTGCTGCGCATTTTCGCCAGCGTGGTGCGCCACCAGGGCTTCGCCAATGCCCAGCGCGATCTCAACCTGTCCACCTCGGCCATCAGCACCTACATGAGCCAGCTGGAGTCGGCCCTGGGCATCGTCCTCTGCCATCGCGGCCGTGGCGGTTTCAGCCTGACCAGCAAAGGTGAACTGTTCCATCAGGAGACCTTGCGCCTGCTCGCCGAGCTGGACGGTTTCGAGCAGTACGCGGCGGCGCTCAAGGGCGAGCTGCGCGGTACCCTCAACCTCGGAGTGATCGACTCCACCGTCGGCGACCGCGCCTTGCCCCTGGCCGAAGCCATCGGTGCCTACAGCCAGGAACACCCGGCGGTGCACCTGCACCTGTCGGTGTCCAGCCCCTACGAGCTGCAGCTGGGTGTGCAGGACAACCGCCTGGACCTGGCCATCGGTGCTTTTTCCACGCGAATGAGTGGGCTGGTCTACCAGCCGCTGTATCGCGAGCAGCACTGGCTGTATTGCAGCAACCGCCACCCGCTGTACCACGAGCGGCGCATTCCCGAGCAGGTCATCACCCAGCAGCGCATGGTCGGGCGCGGCTACTGGAGCCAGGCGGAACTGGCCCGGCACGGCTTCAAGCACAGCGCGGCGACGGTGGAGAGCATGGAGGCACAGCTGATCCTGGTGCTGTCCGGCGCCTACATCGGCTATCTGCCCGAGCACTATGCCCAGGCCTGGGTCGACAAGGGCGACCTGCGGGTGCTGTCGCCGGCCACCTTCGGTTACCAGGCGCCCTTTTCCATGATCATTCGCCGCGGTCGCAGCCGCGAGCCGTTGATCCAGACCTTCCGCGACCTGCTCCGTGCACAACTGACGCCTGCCTGATAGCGGCTATTGGCCATTAATACTTTGTGTCTATGGTAAAAATACTGGCCAGATGCCCACACCCGGATGAATGCTCTGCTAGACCTTTTCTTGCTGTGATGAATTTTCCGACAATCTCATCAGCAGGGAACGCCCAAGATGCGCAAGAATTTGCCCGTCACTGAGCAGGAAAGAACTTTCCCCCAAGAACAGCGACTGATCTCCACCACCGACCTCAACAGTCGCATCACCTACTGCAATGACGCCTTCGTCGCCATCAGCGGTTTTACCCGCGAAGAGCTGATCGGCCAGACCCACAACATCGTCCGCCATCCCGATATGCCACCCGGGGTCTTCGCCCATATGTGGGAGACCATCAAGGAAGGCAAGCCGTGGATGGGCGTGGTCAAGAACCGCGCGAAGAACGGCGATTTCTACTGGGTCAGCGCCTATGTCACGGCGATCTACGAGAATGGCCGGATCAGCGGCTACGAGTCGGTCCGCTCGCTGCCGAGCCGCGAGCAGGTGGCGCGGGCCTCGGCGCTGTATGCGCGGCTGAACGCCGGGCGCTCGCCGACGCCGGTCGCCGCCCGTGTCGTCGATGTGCTGGAGCATGGCTGGCCGTTGCTGGCCGCCGGGGTGGTCTCGGTGGGCGCTTACCTGACGCTGCCGCAGTACGCCGCGCTGGGTATGCTCATGGCCAGCCTGCTGAGCGCCTGGTACCTCCAGGAAAGCCGGCAGAACCGCGTGATCCGGCGCACCCTGGCCGAGCACCCGAAAGCCTTCACCAGTCCGCTGGTGGCCCTGACCTACAGCCGCAACCTCGGCCCGCAGGGGCAACTGGACCTGGCCATGATCAGCGAAGAGGCGCGCCTGCAGACCGCGCTGACCCGCCTGGTGGATGCCGGCGTCGGGGTCCGCACGCGGGCTTCGCAGTCCTCGGACCTGTCCGATGCCCAGGCGCAGATGCTCGATCGCCAGCGCAGCGAGACCGACCAGTCGGCCACCGCCGTGGCGCAGATGGCGGCGACCATCCAGCAGGTCACGCACAACGTGCAGAGCACCGCGCACGCCGCCTCCGATGCCGACGAACTGACCCGCCAGGGCAGCACGCTCGCGCAGCAGAGCCTGAAAGCCATGAGCAGCATGGCCGAGGCGGTCAGCGATATCGGGGCGGCGGTCAATGCCCTGGCCGAGCAGACCCAGTCCATCGGCAGCGTGGTGGATGTGATCACCTCGATCGCCGAGCAGACCAACCTGCTGGCGCTCAATGCCGCCATCGAGGCGGCGCGGGCCGGGGAGCAGGGGCGTGGCTTCGCCGTGGTGGCCGATGAAGTGCGTTCCCTGGCCCAGCGTACCCGCGCCTCCACCGAGGAAATCCACCTGATCATCGCCTCGTTGCGCGCCGGTGCCGATCGTGCGGTCAGCAGCGCCAGCAAGGGCGAGCAGATCTCCCGTGACAGCGTGCACAGCGTCGAAGCGGTGCAGCAGGCGTTGGGCGGGATCAGCGAGGCGGTCAGCCGCATTACCGGCATGAGCCAGCAGATCGCCACGGCGTCCGAGCAGCAGAGCCATGTGGTGGAAGACATCAACCAGCAGATCGTGCGTATCGCCCAGTTGTGCGATCACAGCGCCGGCCAGGCCCGGCAGGGTGCCGAGATCAGCCTGGAGCTGGAACGCATGGCGGAATACCTGCACGACCTGGCGGAGCGTTTCAACCGCTAGCCGCGCGATAACCGGCCCACAGGGATGTGGGTGTTTTCCGGGACTGCTGTGGCACACTTGCCCGCCCAGGAGAGCCCGATGTCCAGAATCCAGTGCGAACGTTGCCTGCGTCCGCAGAACCACTGCCTTTGCCCCTTGATCCCGTCCCTCGACAGCCGCACCCGTGTGCTGTTGTTGCAGCATCCCGATGAAGTTCGTCATGCGTTGAATACCGCGCGGCTGGCCGCGCTTGGCCTGAATAACGGCGAGTTGCGGGTGGGCGAGGTGTTCGACGATCTGGCCGAGGTGATTGCCACGCCGGGGTATCGGGTCGGGCTGCTGTTCCCTGGTGAAACGGCGACGCCGTTGCAGAGGTACCAGGCGGACGAGCGGCCCTGGCTGCTGATCGTGCCCGACGGCACCTGGCGCAAGGCGCGCAAGCTGCTCTATCTGAATCCGCTGCTGGAGGGGTTGCCACGGGTCACGCTGGCGCAGGTCCAGCCGTCGCGCTACCGGCTGCGCAAGGCGCCGGAGGCGGGGGCATTGTCGACGGTGGAGGCGGTGACACAGGCGTTGAATGCGCTGGAGGGGGAGGGGCGTTTCGATGCCTTGCTCAGGCCGTTCGATGCGCTGATCGAAGGGCAGATCGCGGCGATGGGGCGGCAGACCTTCGAGCGTAATCACCTGCGTTGATCTTTCGGGCCTCATCGCCGGCAACGCCGGCTCCTACAGGGTTCGGCGGCGTACGCGGTCCTTGTGGGAGCTGGCGACACCGATCCCGCTGACTCAACGCTCGCGCAACGCCTCCGTGCGCGCCTTCAGCACCGGCTTCAACAGGTAGTCCAGCACGCTCTTCTCGCCGGTGATGATGTCCACCGTCGCCACCATCCCGGGGATGATCAGCAGCGGCTTGTTGTCCCCGCCCAGGTGATTCCTGTCGGTGCGCACCTGGATCATGTAGAAGGCATTGCCCTTGTCGTCGGTGACGGTGTCGGCGCCGATCAGTTCCAGCTTCGCCTTGAGCCCGCCATAGATGGAGTAGTCATAGGCACTGAACTTGACCATGGCGCTCTGCCCCGGATGCAGGAACGCCACATCCTGCGGGCGCACCCTGGCCTCGATCAGCAGGTTGTCTTCCAGCGGCACGATTTCCACCAGGTCGCTGCCGGGCTGGACCACGCCGCCGATGGTGTTGACCTTGAGCAGCTTGATGATGCCGTGCACCGGCGAAACCACCGTGGTGCGGTTGACCCGGTCGTCGATGGCGACGCTGGTGGCGGTGATCTTCGACAGGTCGGTACGTTTTTCGTTGAGCTCCTTGGCCGCCTCGGAGCGGAAGCTGGCCTCGGACTCCTCGATCTTGCTGCGGATCTCCGCCGCCGCCGCCTCGGCCCGGGGGATCGCCAGGCTGGTGGCGTTCATCGAGCCACGGGCTTCCACCGCGCTGCGCTTGAGGCGGAGGATTTCCACCGGCGAGATCGCCCCGGTCTTCACCAGTGGCGTCGACATGTCCAGTTCCTGTTGCAGCAGGGCCAGACCGGAGCGGTATTGCTCCAGCTTGGAGCGGAACTCGGCCAGTTCCTGGTTCTTCTGCCGCAACTGCTCGTTGAGGGTCTGCTTCTCGCTGGTCAGGCGGCGCTGACGTGACTGGTACAGCGCCAGTTCGTCCTCGGCCACCTGGGGCGCCTTGCTGCGCACCTCCTCGGAGAGCTGGAACGGCTTGCCCTCGGCCTCCGCCGAAAGGCGCTCGACCTGGGCGGTGAGGGCATAGCGGTCGGCCTCGCTTTCGCCCTTGTTGGAGCGAAAGCGCGTGTCGTCGAGGCGCAACAGGGTGTCGCCCTTGTTCACCATCTGCCCTTCACGGACGAAGATCTCGGTGACGATGCCACCTTCGAGGTTCTGGATCACCTGAACCTTGCTCGACGGGATCGCCTTGCCTTCGCCGACGGTCACCTCGTCGAGCACCGCCAGGCTGGCCCAGACCAGCGCGATCAGCAGCAACGCCGCCGCCAGCCACACGGTGATGCGCGACAGCCGCGGCGAATCCTGCAGCGTGGCGCTGGCCAGGTCCGGCAGGTAGTCGCGGTCGGCGGTCTTGTTGAAGCTGTTGAAGTAGCTGCGAAGGGAGGACATGGGTACGCCTCTTGTGAAACAGCACATGACTCGTTGGCTGGCGCGGCCCCCTGTGTGTAGGAGCTGGCTTGCCTGCGATGGACCGCAAGGCGGTCCCGGACCTCACCGCAATTAGGGACCGCTTTGCGGTCCATCGCAGGCAAGCCAGCTCCTACAGGGGAGCGCGTCGATCTTGTTAGAGCGCCTGACCGATACGGCCCTTGCGCAGGGCGTCGATCACCGCATCCTTGGCACCGTCGGCGACGATCTTGCCGTTGTCCAGGACCAGCAGGCGATCCACCAGGCTGAGCATCGAGGTGCGGTGGGTCACCAGCAGCAATGTCTTGCCCTCGATCCAGCCATGCAGGCGCTGGCGCAGTTGTTCCTCGCTGCTGTTGTCCATGTGGCTGGTGGGTTCGTCGAGGACCACGATCGGTGGCTCCAGCAACATCGCCCTGGCCAGCAGGACCGCCTGGCGCTGGCCGCCGGAGAGCAGTTGGCCGCGTTCGCCGAGGGGCCGGTCGAAGCCCCGCGGATGCTGTTTGGCCAGTTCGCTGACGCCGGTCAGTTCCGCCACTTCGAGCATGCGCGCGTCGCTGACGTAGCGGGCGCCGAGGGTCAGGTTGTCGCGCAGGCTGCCGGCCAGCAGCGGCAGGTCGTGGGCGACGTAGCCCAGTTGCTGGCGCAGTTCGCTGATGTCCAGCTGGCGCAGGTCGAGGTTGTCGAGGAGGATCTGCCCGTCGTCCGGTTCGTAGAAGCCCATCACCAGCCGCGCCAGGGTGCTCTTGCCCGAGCCGCTGCGGCCGATGATGCCGATGCGTTCGCCGGGTTTGACGCTGAAGCTGACGTTGTTCAACGCCGGCGCGGCCTGTCCGGCATAGCGGAAGCTGACCCGGCTGACCTCCAGCGCGCCCTGCAGGCGAGCGTGCTCCAGCGGCTGCTGGTCGGCGCGGCGTTCCTGGGGCAGGGCCATCAGCGCGTCGGTGCTGCGCATGGTCAGTTGCGCCTGCTGGTAGCGGGTGATCAATCCGGCGATCTGGCCCAGTGGCGCGAGGACCCGGCTGCCGAGCATGTAGCAGGCCACCAGGGCACCGACGCTGAGGCTGCCGGCGATGATGCTGTAGACCCCGGCGACGATGGTCGCCATGCCGCAGAACTGCTGGACGAACAGGGTGCCGTTGGTGGCCAGGGCGGACAGGTTGCGGGCATGCGCGTCCAGTTGGGTGAGGGCGCCGAGGGTGCTTTCCCACTGGTACTGGCGCTCGCTTTCGGCGCCGCAGGCCTTGAGGGTTTCCAGGCCGCCGAGGGTTTCGATCAGCAGCGCCTGGCGTACCGCGCCGAGGCTCAGGCTTTTCTGCACGGTGTCGCGCAGGCGCACCTGGATCAGCAGGGCGAAGACGATGGTCACCGGGAAGGCGATCATCGGGATCAGCACCAGCCAGCCACCGAGCAGGCCGATCACGGCGAGCATCAGCACCACGAAGGGCAGGTCGATGACGCTGGTCAGGGTCACTGCGGTGAGGAATTCGCGCAGGCCCTGGAAGTCGTGGATGCTCTGGGCGAAGCCGCCGATAGTGGCCGGGCGGGCCTTCATCGACATGCCGGTGATGCGCTCGAACAGGGTCGCCGAGAGGATCATGTCGGTCTTCTTGCCGGCCTGGTCCAGCAGGTGCGCACGCACCACCCGCAGCACCAGCTCGAACGTCGTGCCGATGAACAGGCCGATGACCAGTACCCACAGGGTCGAGATGGCCTGGTTGGGCACCACGCGGTCGTAGGTCTGCATGACGAACAGCGGCACCAGCAGGCCCAGCAGGTTGATCAGCAGGCTGGCCAGCAGGGCATCGCTGTACAGCCAGCGCGATTGCTGCAGGGTGTCGCGAAACCAGGCGTGGACCCGCGGCACCAGCGGCGCGCGCTGCTGTTCCAGCTCATGCCGGGGGCGGGCGAACAGGGCGTGGCCGGAATAGACCTCGGCGAGTTCCTCGCGGCTGACCCACTGCTCGCCGCCATCGGCTTCGCAGGGCAGGATCAGCGCCTGGTCCTGGTCTTTCCAGCGCCGCAGCACGGCGCAGCGGCCGTCCTTGAACAGCAGTAGCACCGGTAGGTTGAGCGCGGCAATCGCAGACAGTTCGCGGCGCAGGATCCGCGCCTGCAAGCCGGCACGGGCTGCCGCGCGTGGCAGCAGGTCGACGTCGAGCCGCTGCTGGGGCAACGGCAGGCCGCTGCACAGGCTGGCACGGCTCGCCGTGCAACCGTGCAGCTTGCAGAGAATCAACAGCCCATCGAGTAACGGATCATCGAAACTCTGGCGTTGGTCCGCCGAGCTCGCCGGTTGCATGCTGGTCACAATGGCCTACCTCTCCGCCGAGGGGGCGGAACCGAGTCAACGCATTTCAGGTAACCGCGCGTCAGTCTTCACTTCGCTCTTGGCGATGGCTTCCGGTGGCAGCGAGATCTTCTGCCGGGTCAGCAGGTCGCCCATGTTGGCCAGCACCCGGTAGCGCGAGAACTCTTCGATGTAGCGCACCTCCACGTAGCGCCGATTGGCGTTGTACAGCTCGTTCTCGCTGTCCAGCACATCGAGCAGGGTGCGTTGGCCGAGGCCGAACTGGTCCTGGTAGGCGGCGCGCACCCGTGTGGTGGTTTCGGCGTACTGGCGTGCCGAGGGGGTCTGCTTGATCGCATTGTTCATGGCGTTCCATGACAGCGACAGGTCCTCGTTGAGGGTGCGCAGGGCGTTGTTGCGGATGTCCATGGCCTGGTTGATCTTGTGCGCGTCGGACTGCAGGCGGGCCTTGTCGCTGCCGCCGCGGAACAGGTTGTAGGTCATCACCACGCCAGCTCGCCAGTCGGTGTTGGCATGGCCTTCCTCGCCGCCCATGTTGTTGTTGGCGGCGGTCGACAGCTCGGCATCCAGGCGCGGGTAGAACGGCGACTTGGCGACTTCGTATTGTTGCTCGGCGGCCTGCACGTCGGCTTGCGCCGATTTCAGGTAGGGGTTGTTCGCCAGCATGTCCTGGCGCGCATCGACCAGGGTGGCGGGCATCTGGCCCTGGATCGACGACGGGGCTTCCAGTTGATCGGCCTCGCGCCCGATGACACTGAAGAAGTTGGCCTCGGCATCGGCGAGGTCGACTTCGGCGGTGTTCAGGTTGTTCTCCGCCAGCGCCCGGCGGGCGGTGGACTGATCGAGGTCGGCGGTGCTGCCGACCCCGCGCTCGCTGCGCAGGCCGATCTGGTCGTTGACCCGCAGGTGCGCCTGCAGGTTGTTCTTGGCCAGGGTCACCAGTTCGCGGCGCTTGAGCACCTCCAGGTAGACCTCGATGGCGCGCAGGGCCACGGTCTGCGAAGTGGCTTGCAGGTAATAGGCACGGGAGTTCACCACCGCTTCGGTGCGGGCGACTTCATTGGAGGTGTTGAAGCCATCGAAGAGCATCTGCCGCAGGCGCAGTTCGGACTGGGTGTAGTTCAGCGTTTCCTTGTTGTGATTGCGCGTACCGTCTGCATTCTGACCACGGGTATTGATGTTGTCCGAGCGTTCGCGGCCATAGCCGGCCACCAGGTCGACGCTCGGGTAGTAGCCGCCCCGGGCAAATTTCACGTCTTCATCCGCGGACAACCGACTGTTGATCGCCGCCTTGGCTTCCGGGTGGTAATCCACGGCGCTCTGTACGGCTTCCTGCAACGACATCGCCTGGGCACTGGCACAGGTCATGGCCAACAACAACGCACTGGTGATGGGGTTCAAAACGCGCATGGGTTACTTCTCCCTGATTCCATTTTTAGGTCTTGCGCTCGCCAAATTATTGACGAAAAAGAAGGTTCAAACCGTTTCAGGCTTGTAACAACTGAGCTAAGAACATTTGCGCGTAAACCTAAGAAGAAATTTTCATAAGGGTTATGCGAAAAAAAACTTATGCGGTCTAAGAAATCCAGCACATTGTTTAACCCAGGCGTCAGGTATACCGGGCGCTGTGGCGCTTTTTTACTGGCGCCAGAAAGTTTTCAAGCCGTTTTTCGGCAAAGGGCAAGAAAGGAGTGGAGGAAGAGGGATAACGGAAACACTGGCGACGAAAATTTGACGCTGGATCCTCGCCAGTCATTGTTGTCACTCCGTCGCGAAAATCCTTCCCAGACCATTGGTTTTCCGGGGAAAACCTGTGGTTCTCGATAGGGCGCGCGACATCGAGGCGGACCCGGTCATCGCGGTTCTCCCACGAGACACCACAGGCTTTCCTGCAAGAGAACGTCGGCAGTGGAGAGGAGTGGCCAGATGGCTAAGTCAATCGGTGTGGTCAGCAAGGTGGTCGGTCAGGTGTTCGTGGTCGAGGCTGATGGAAGCCGGCGGTTGTTGGTCGAGGGGGACAGGTTGTTCGTGGGGGAACAACTGGAAACCGGCGCAGCAGGGGCGGTTGCGGTGCACCTGGCCAACGGCGAGGAGCTGACCCTGGGCCGTGACAGCAGCCTGACCCTGTCCAATGCCTTGTTGGCCAACCAGGCTCCCCATGTGCTGGCGCCGGAGGTGATTACCCCCAGCGAGGCGCAACTGACCGATGTCGAGAAACTCCAGCAAGCCATCGCCGCCGGCGGCGACCCGACCCTGGAGGCCGAGGCCACCGCGGCCGGTCCCGGCAATGGCGCGCCGGGGGCGCTGGGCGGTGGGCATTCCTTCGTGCTGCTTACCGAGGTCGCTGGACGTGTCGATCCGGTCATCGGCTTTCCCACGGCCGGTTTCAATTTCTTTGGCGAACTGGCCAATCGCGATCCCGGGCTGATCGATCACAACGAGGCCTTGCCTGCGCTCGACAACCCGATCAGCCTCGAAGGGCTGTCGGTGGCGGGGGGCGAGGTCACGGTCAACGAGGCCAATCTGCCGCAGGGCTCGGCCAGCGATGGCGCTGCCCTGGTACAGACCGGCACCTTCAGCGTGGTGGCCGCGGACGGGGTGTTCAACCTCAATGTCGGTGGCATCAACGTGCTGACCAGCGGCGCCGTGACCGGTGTCGGGCAGTCCGTCACCACCCCCACCGGCAACGTGTTGACCATCACCGGCTACGACCCGGCCACCGGCGTGGTCAGCTACAGCTACACCCTGACCACCGCCGGCAGCTCCCTGGGTGAGAGCATCACGGTCTCGGCCAGCGACAGCAATGGCGACGTCACCAGCGGCAGCCTCGACGTCACCATCGTCGACGACGTGCCAAGGGCGGTAGACGATACCCACCCGTCCGTTGCCAGCGAAGCGTCCACGGTCCTGACCGGCAATGTGCTGCCCAACGATATCCAGGGCGCCGACCGGGTCGCCAACCCGATCGTTCCCGGCACCTTCGTGGGCACCTACGGCACTCTGGTCCTGGCTTCGGACGGTTCCTACACCTACACCCTGAATTCGTCGGACCCGGACTTCGTCAATCTGCACGGCGGTGGCAAGGGCAGCGAAACCTTCACCTACACCCTGACCGATGCCGACGGCGACACCAGCACCGCCAACCTGGTGCTGAACATCACCAACCTCGACGACGGCGTGAACTTCGGTGGCATTGGCGCCAATGGCGGGATCCTCAGCGTCTACGAGAAGAACCTGAGCACCGGCAGCAGCCCCGACACGGCTGCCCTGACCCAGAGCGGCAGTTTCACCGTCAGCGCCGCGGATGGCCTGCAGAGCCTGAGCGTGGGCGGGATCAATGTGATCACCGGTGGTGTGGCGATCACCTCGCCGCAGTCGGTGGTCACCCCCCTGGGCAATACCCTCACCGTCACCAGCTACGACCCGAACACCGGCGTGGTGACCTACAGCTACACCCTGCTGGAAAACGAGACCCACCCGGCCGGCGGCGCGACCAACAGCCTGGGCGAAAGCTTCAGTGTGGTGGCCACCGATACCGATGGCAGCGCCAGCAGCATCAACCTGAATGTCCTTATCGTCGACGATGTGCCGACGGCAGTGGCGGACAGCAATGCCTCGGTGGCGACCGAAGCGGCGACGGTGCTGACCGGCAATGTGCTGACCAACGATGTGCAAGGTGCCGACCGTGTTGTCGGACCGATCACCGCGGGTACCTTCGTGGGTACCTACGGCACCCTGGTCCTGGCGGCGGATGGTTCCTACACCTACACCCTGAATCCTGCGGATCCGGACTTCTTCAACCTGCATGGCGGTGGCACGGGTGTCGAGACATTTGCCTACACCCTGACTGATGCGGATGGGGATACCAGCACTGCGAACCTGGTGCTGAATATCACCAACCTCAACGATCCGGTGGTGTTGACCGGGCTGGATGCCAGCGGTGGCGAGATCAGCGTGCTGGAGCGAAATCTGGCGACCGGCAGCAGCCCGGATGCCGCAGCGCTGACCCAGAGCGGCAGCTTTACCGTGAATGCACCGGATGGCCTGCAGACGCTCAGTGTGGGCGGGATCAATGTCATTGCTGGCGGTGTGGCAGCTTCCTTCCCACAGAGTGTGACTACGCCATTGGGCAATACGCTGACCGTCACCGGCTACAACCCGAGTACTGGGGTGGTGTCCTACAGCTACACCTTGCTGGACAGCGAAGCGCATGCGAGTGCGGGCGGCGTGAATAGCCTGACCGAAAGCTTCACGGTCACGGCGACCGACACCGATGGCAGCACCAGCAGTGGCAACCTCGATGTGAATATCGTCGACGATGTGCCGGCGGCGGTGGCGGACAGCAATGCCTCGGTGGCGACCGAGGCGGCCACGGTGCTGACCGGCAATGTGCTGACCAATGATGTGCAAGGTGCTGACCGGGTTGTCGGACCGATCACTGCCGGTACCTTCGTGGGTACCTACGGCACCCTGGTCCTGGCGGCAGACGGTTCTTACACCTACACCCTGAATCCTGCGGATCCGGACTTCTTCAATCTGCATGGTGGCGGTACGGGCATCGAGACGTTTGCCTACACCCTGACTGATGCGGATGGGGATACTAGTACCGCGAATCTGGTGCTGAATATCACCAACCTCAACGATCCGGTTACCCTCGCTGGTCTTGATACCGAGGGTGGAGAGCTGTCGATCTACGAGAAGAGCCTTGGCGATGGCAGCGCTCCGAACGCCGGTGCGTTGACTCAGTCCAGCACCTTCACGGTGACCGCACCGGACGGTCTGCAGACCCTCAGCGTAGGCGGCATCAATGTCATTTCCGGTGGTGTGGCTGCCACTTTCCCACAAAGCGTGACGACGCCATTGGGCAATACGCTGACAGTCACTGGCTACAACCCAAGTACGGGTGTGGTGTCCTACAGCTACACCCTGGTGGACAACGAAGCCCATGCGAATGCCGGTGGAATCAACAGCCTGACCGAAAGTTTCACGGTCACGGCGACGGATACCGATGGCAGCACCACCAGCGGCAGCCTCGATGTGAATATCGTTGATGACGTGCCGACCGCAGTGGCGGATAGCAATGCCTCGGTGGCGACCGAAGCGGCCACGGTGCTGACTGGCAATGTGCTGACCAACGATGTGCAAGGTGCTGACCGGGTTGTCGGACCAATCACCGCCGGTACCTTCGTGGGTACCTACGGCACCTTGGTCCTGGCGGCGGATGGTTCCTACACCTACACGCTGAATCCTGCAGATCCGGACTTCTTCAACCTGCACGGCGGCGGTACGGGCGTCGAGACGTTTGCCTACACCCTGACCGATGCGGATGGGGATACCAGCACGGCAAACCTGGTGCTGAATATCACCAATCTCAACGATCCGGTTACCCTCGCTGGTCTTGATACCGAGGGTGGAGAGCTGTCGATCTACGAGAAGAACCTGGGTGATGGCAGCGCTCCGAACGCCGGTGCGTTGACTCAGTCCAACACCTTCACGGTGACCGCACCGGACGGCCTGCAGACCCTCAGCGTAGGCGGCATCAGTGT
The DNA here is from genome assembly GCF_032621685.1 of Pseudomonas sp. zfem002. Lineage (NCBI taxonomy): Bacteria > Pseudomonadati > Pseudomonadota > Gammaproteobacteria > Pseudomonadales > Pseudomonadaceae > Pseudomonas > Pseudomonas sp. zfem002. The sequence goes on from NZ_JAVYJH010000001.1 coordinate 123,203, forward strand.
GATTTCTGGCGGTGTGGCTGCCACTTTCCCACAAAGCGTGACTACGCCATTGGGCAACACGCTGACAGTCACCGGCTACAACCCGAGTACCGGTGTTGTGTCCTACAGCTACACCCTGCTGGACAACGAAGCCCATGCGAATGCCGGCGGCGTGAATAGCCTGACCGAAAGCTTCACCGTCACCGCGACCGACACTGACGGTAGCACCAGCAGCGGCAGCCTCGACGTGAATGTCGTCGACGACGTACCAACGGCGGTCGCGGACAGCAATGCCTCGGTAGCGACCGAAGCCGCCACGGTGCTGACAGGGAATGTGCTGACCAACGATGTTCAAGGCGCTGACCGGGTTGTCGGACCCATCACCGCCGGTACCTTCGTGGGTACTTACGGCACCCTGGTACTGGCGGCGGATGGGTCCTACACCTACACCTTGAACCCTGCAGATCCGGACTTCTTCAACCTGCACGGCGGTGGCACGGGCGTCGAGACATTTGCCTATACCCTGACCGATGCGGATGGGGATACCAGCACCGCGAACCTGGTACTGGATATCAAGAACCTCAACGATCCTGTCTCCCTCAGTGGCCTTGATACCGAGGGTGGAGAGCTGTCGATCTACGAGAAGAACCTTGGCGATGGCAGTGCTCCGAACGCTGGTGCGCTGACTCAGTCCAACACCTTCACGGTGACCGCACCGGATGGCCTGCAGACCCTGAGCGTGGGTAGCATCAACGTGATCAGCGGCGGGGTGGTGGCGACCTTCCCACAAACCCTGACCACGCCCTTGGGCAATACGCTGACAGTCACCGGCTACAACCCAAGTACGGGGGTGGTGTCCTACAGCTACACCCTGCTGGACAACGAAGCCCATGCGAATGCCGGTGGAATCAACAGCCTGACCGAAAGTTTCACGGTCACGGCGACGGACACCGATGGCAGCACCACCAGCGGCAGTCTCGATGTGAATATCGTTGACGACGTGCCGACCGCAGTGGCGGATAGCAATGCCTCGGTGGCGACCGAAGCCGCCACGGTGTTGACTGGCAACGTGCTGACCAACGACGTGCAGGGTGCTGACCGTGTTGTCGGACCGATCACCGCCGGTACCTTCGTAGGTACCTACGGCACGCTGGTCCTGGCAGCAGACGGTTCCTACACCTACACCCTGAATCCTGCGGATCCGGACTTCTTCAATCTGTATGGTGGCGGTACGGGCATCGAGACGTTTGCCTACACCCTGACTGATGCGGATGGGGATACCAGCACTGCGAACCTGGTACTGGATATCAAGAACCTCAACGACCCGGTTACCCTCACTGGTATTGATACCGAGGGTGGGGAACTATCGATCTACGAGAAGAACCTGGGTGATGGCAGCGCTCCGAACGCCGGTGCGTTGACTCAGTCCAACACCTTCACGGTGACCGCACCGGACGGCCTGCAGACCCTCAGCGTAGGCGGCATCAGTGTGATTTCTGGCGGTGTGGCTGCCACTTTCCCACAAAGCGTGACTACGCCATTGGGCAATACGCTGACAGTCACGGGCTACAACCCAAGCACCGGTGTTGTTTCCTACAGCTACACCTTGCTGGACAACGAAGCCCATGCGAATGCGGGCGGCGTGAATAGTCTGACCGAAAGCTTCACCGTCACCGCGACCGACACTGACGGCAGCACCAGTAGCGGCAGCCTCGACGTGAATGTCGTCGACGACGTACCAACGGCGGTCGCGGACAGCAATGCCTCGGTAGCGACCGAAGCGGCCACGGTGCTGACTGGCAATGTGCTGACCAACGATGTGCAAGGTGCCGACCGGGTTGTCGGACCCATCACCGCCGGTACCTTCGTAGGTACCTACGGCACGCTGGTCCTGGCAGCAGACGGTTCCTACACCTACACCCTGAATCCTGCGGATCCGGACTTCTTCAACCTGCATGGCGGCGGTACGGGCATCGAGACGTTTGCCTACACCCTGACCGATGCTGATGGGGATGCCAGTACCGCCAACTTGGTCCTGGATATCAAGAACCTCAACGACCCGGTGGTGTTGACCGGGCTGGATGCCAGTGGTGGAGAGCTGAGTGTCTACGAGAAGAATCTGGGTGATGGCAGCAGCCCGAACGCGGGCGCTCTGACCCAGAGTGGATCGTTCAGCGTCAGTGCGCCGGATGGTTTGCAAACCCTCAGCGTAGGTGGCATCAGTGTTATTTCTGGCGGTGTGGCAGCTACCTTCCCACAAAGCGTGACTACACCATTGGGCAATACGCTGACAGTTACGGGCTACAACCCGAGCACCGGTGTTGTTTCCTACAGCTATACCCTGCTGGACAACGAAGCCCATGCGAATGCTGGTGGAATCAACAGCCTGACCGAAAGTTTCACCGTCACTGCGACGGACACCGATGGCAGCACCACCAGCGGCAGCCTCGACGTGAATATCGTCGACGACGTGCCAACGGCGGTGGCGGACAGCAATGCCTCGGTGGCGACCGAAGTGGCCACGGTGTTGACCGGCAATGTGCTGACCAACGATGTGCAGGGTGCCGACCGTGTCGTCGGACCGATCACCGCGGGTACCTTCGTTGGCACCTATGGCACCCTGGTCCTGGCGGCGGACGGCTCCTACACCTACACCCTGAATCCTGCGGATCCGGACTTCTCCAACCTGCACGGCGGCGGTACGGGTACGGAGACGTTCGCCTACACCCTCACCGACGCCGATGGAGATACCAGCACCGCCAACCTGGTGCTGAACATCAAGAACCTCGATGACTCGATTACCCTCACGGGCCTCGATACCGCGGGTGGGGAACTATCGGTCTACGAGAAGAACCTGAGCGATGGCAGCGCGCCGAACGCCGGTGCGCTGACCCAGTCGGGAACCTTCACGGTGACCGCACCGGACGGCCTGCAAACGCTGAGCGTGGGCGGTATAAACGTGATCAGTGGCGGGGTGGCGAACAGCTTCCCGCAATCTACGACGACGCTGCTGGGTAACACGCTGACAGTCACGGGCTACAACCCGAGTACCGGTGTTGTGTCCTACAGCTACACCTTGCTGGACAACGAAGCCCATGCGAATGCCGGCGGAATCAACAGCCTGACCGAAAGTTTCACCGTCACTGCGACCGACACCGATGGCAGCACCACCAGCGGCAGTCTCGATGTGAATGTCGTCGACGACGTGCCGACGGCAGTGGCGGATAGCAATGCCTCGGTAGCGACCGAAGCAGCCACGGTACTGACCGGTAATGTGCTGACCAACGACGTACAAGGTGCCGACCGGGTTGTCGGCCCCATCACCGCCGGTACCTTCGTGGGAACCTACGGCACCCTAGTCCTGGCAGCAGATGGTTCCTACACCTACACCTTGAACCCTGCTGATCCAGACTTCTTCAACCTACACGGCGGCGGTACGGGCACCGAGACGTTTGCCTACACCCTGAAAGACGCCGACGGAGATACCAGCACCGCCAACCTGGTGCTGAATATCAAGAACCTCAACGATCCGGTCACCCTCAATGGCCTTGATACCGCAGGCGGAGAGCTATCGGTCTACGAGAAAAACCTGAGCGATGGCAGCGCGCCAAACACCGGTGCGCTGACCCAGTCCAGCACCTTCACGGTGACCGCACCTGACGGTCTGCAAACGCTGAGCGTGGGTGGCATCAATGTGATCAGCGGCGGGGTAGTGGCGACTTTCCCACAAACCCTGACCACGCCCTTGGGCAATACGCTGACAGTCACCGGCTACAACTCGAGCACCGGTGTTGTGTCCTACAGCTATACCCTGCTGGACAATGAGGCCCATGCGAATGCCGGCGGAATCAACAGCCTGACCGAAAGCTTCACCGTCACCGCGACCGACACTGACGGCAGCACCAGCAGCGGCAGCCTCGACGTGAATGTCGTCGACGACGTACCAACGGCGGTCGCGGACAGCAATGCCTCGGTGGCGACGGAAGCGGCTACGGTGCTCACCGGTAATGTGCTGACCAACGACGTTCAAGGTGCTGACCGTGTCGTCGGACCGATCACCGCCGGTACCTTCGTGGGTACCTACGGCACCCTGGTACTGGCGGCAGACGGTTCCTATACCTACACCTTGAATCCTGCTGATCAGGACTTCTTCAACCTGCACGGCGGCGGTACGGGCACCGAGACATTCGCCTACACCCTGAAAGATGGCGACGGGGATACCAGTACCGCCAACCTGGTGCTGAACATCAAGAACCTCAACGATCCGGTGACCCTCAATGGCCTCAATGTCGCGGGTGGTGAACTGTCGGTCTACGAGAAGAACCTGAGTGATGGCAGCGCGCCGAACGCCGGTGCGCTGACTCAGTCCAGCACCTTCACGGTGACCGCACCGGATGGCCTGCAGACCTTGAGCGTGGGCGGTATCAACGTGATCAGTGGCGGGGTAGTGGCGACTTTCCCACAAACCCTGACCACTCCATTGGGTAATACGCTGACAGTCACCGGCTACAACTCGAGCACCGGTGTGGTGTCCTACAGCTACACCCTGCTGGACAACGAAGCCCATGCGAATGCCGGCGGAATCAACAGTCTGACCGAAAGCTTCACCGTCACCGCGACCGACACTGACGGCAGCACCACCAGCGGCAGCCTCGACGTGAATGTCGTCGACGACGTACCAACGGCGGTTGCGGACAGCAATGCCTCGGTAGCGACCGAAGCGGCCACGGTGTTGACAGGGAATGTGCTGACCAACGACGTGCAAGGCGCCGACCGTGTCGTCGGACCGATCACCGCCGGTACCTTCGTTGGTACCTACGGCACCCTGGTCCTGGCGGCGGATGGTTCCTACACCTACACCCTGAATCCTGCCGATTCGGACTTCATCAACCTGCACGGCGGCGGTACGGGCACCGAGACGTTTGTCTACACCCTGAAAGACGCCGACGGAGATACCAGCACCGCCAACCTGGTGCTGAACATCAAGAACCTCAACGATCCGGTCACCCTCAATGGCCTCAATGTCGCGGGTGGCGAACTGTCGGTCTACGAGAAGAACCTGAGCGACGGCAGTGCGCCGAACGCCGGTGCACTGACCCAGTCGGGAACCTTCACGGTGACCGCACCGGACGGCCTGCAGACCCTGAGCGTGGGTGGCATCAACGTGATCAGCGGCGGGGTGGTGGCGACCTTCCCACAAACCCTGACCACGCCCTTGGGCAATACGCTGACAGTCACCGGCTACAACTCAAGCACCGGTGTGGTGTCCTACAGCTACACCCTGCTGGACAACGAAGCCCACGCGAATGCCGGTGGAATCAACAGCCTGACCGAAAGCTTCACCGTCACCGCGACCGACACTGACGGCAGCACCAGCAGCGGCAGCCTCGACGTGAATGTCGTCGACGACGTACCAACGGCGGTCGCGGACAGCAATGCCTCGGTAGCGACCGAAGCCGCCACGGTGTTGACTGGCAACGTGCTGACCAACGACGTGCAGGGTGCTGACCGTGTTGTCGGACCGATCACTGCCGGCACCTTCGTGGGCACCTACGGCACCCTGGTCCTGGCAGCAGACGGCTCCTACACCTACACCCTGAATCCTGCCGATCCGGACTTCATCAACCTGCACGGCGGCGGTACGGGCACCGAGACGTTTGCCTACACCCTGAAAGACGCCGACGGAGATACCAGCACCGCCAACCTGGTGCTGAACATCAAGAACCTTAACGACCCGGTCACCCTCAATGGCCTCAATGTCGCGGGTGGCGAACTGTCGGTCTACGAGAAGAACCTGAGCGATGGCAGCGCGCCGAACGCCGGTGCACTGACCCAGTCGGGAACCTTCACAGTGACTGCACCGGATGGCCTGCAGACCCTGAGCGTGGGTGGCATCAACGTGATCAGCGGCGGGGTGGTGGCGACCTTCCCACAAACCCTGACCACACCTTTGGGCAATACGCTGAAGGTCACCGGCTACAACCCGAGTACCGGGGTGGTGTCCTACAGCTACACGCTGCTGGACAACGAGGCTCATCCGAATGCGGGAGGAATCAACAGCCTGACCGAAAGCTTCACGGTCACCGCAACCGACGCAGACGGCAGCACCAACAGCGGCACGCTGGACGTGAACATCGTCGATGACGTGCCGACTGCGCGCGCGGACTCGATCATGGTGACCGAGGGCGATACGGTGACCGGCAATGTCCTCGGCAATGACACCAAGGGCGCTGACGATCCGGGGAGCAATGTGGTGGTGGGCGTGCGCGCCGGCGCCAATACCTCGACCTCGGCGATCGGTTCGCTGAACACCAATGTCGCCGGCACCTACGGCACCCTGACCCTGGATGCCGCGGGCAATGCGGTGTACCACGCCAACCCCAACGCGGTGGCAGCGGCTGGCGCCCAGGATGTGTTCACCTACACCATCCGCGATGCCGACGGCGACGAAAGCACCACGACGCTGACCGTCAATGTGAAGGACTGCTCGCTGATCGCGGGTCAGGATCAAGACATCACGGTGTACGAAAAGGCTCTGGACCTGAGCAAGGATGGCCAGGATCTTGCCGCGGGGACCGTGGTCGGCAGCGAGCCGGGCAATACCGGCGAAACCGGTTCAGGGACATTGGTGGGATCGGTATCGGGGGGCTCCGGGGCGATCACCTACAGCCTGGTCGGAAGCTCGACCGGGTCCTATGGTCAGATCCAGTTGCTTGCGGACGGCTCCTACAAATACACCCTGACCTCGGCACCGAAGACACCGAGTGGCGCCAACGACGGTGCCAATGTGATGAGCGAGTCCTTCACCTACAAGGCGACGGATGCCCTCGGCAACTTCACCACCAGCACCATCCAGATCAACATCGTCGATGACGTACCCAAGGCCGTGGGCGCGACCCGTTCGGTCACACCGGGGCAGGTGGACTCCAACCTGCTGCTGGTGATCGACGTGTCCGGCAGCATGAACGATGACTCCGGCGTACCGGGATTGACTCGTCTGCAACTGGCCAAGCAGGCGATCAGCGCATTGCTCGACAAGTACGATGATCTGGGCGACGTGAAGGTACAGATCGTCACCTTCTCCAGTGGCGCCACCGGGCAATCGGCGGTATGGGTCACGGTCGACCAGGCCAAGACCATCGTCAACGGCCTCAGCGCCGGCGGCTCCACTTATTACGACTCGGCGACGACCCAGGCGCAGACGGCGTTCAGCACCGCAGGAAAAATCACCGGTGCGCAGAACATCACCTATTTCTTCTCGGACGGCGAGCCTACGTCGGGACACGCCATTTCTGGCACCCGGGAAACCACCTGGACCAACTTCCTGGATAGCAACGGGATCAAATCCTACGCCATTGGCCTAGGCAGTGGCGTCAATGCTGGCAACCTCAATCCGTTGGCCTACGACGGCAGCACTCACACCGACACCAACGCCACCGTGGTCACCGACCTCAACCAGCTGAACTCGGTGCTCTCCGGTACGGTACAGGGCGCGCCGGTGACCGGCAGCTTGATGAGTGGTGGCACCTTTGGCGCCGATGGCGGTTTCATCAAGTCGCTGGCGATCGACGGTACGACCTACACCTACGATCCGAAGGGCAACGCCAACCAGGGTTCCTACGCTGCCAGTGGCGGTACCGACCGCGGCACCTTCGATACCTCGACCAACAGCATCACCGTGAAAACCCTGGCGGGTGGCTCGATCGTGGTGGACATGGACACTGGCGAGTTCACCTACACACCGCCGAAGGACAACGGTACCAGCAAGGTGGAAAACATCGGCTTCGTGGTCAGTGACAACGACGGCGACCTGAGCAATGCCAGCCTGGTGGTCAACGTCTACACCAACGCCGCGCCGGTGGCGGGGGCCGATCATGTCATCACCAATATCCTCTCGGCCAATATCACGGTACCGGCCGAAGCCCTGGTGGCCAACGATACCGATGCCAACAACGATCGCCTGAGCGCATCGCCGATCACCTTCAATACCGGCTGGGCGGCACGGGGCGCCGACTTCACGGTGGGCAGCAGCACGCCAACGGTTGTCTTCAACGGCACCAACAACATTCTGGCGAACCAGGTGAAGGACATTGCCCGCAGCGCCTTTACCGGTACGGCGTCCTCCACGACCGCGGCGGTGATCGTCGCCGGCTATCTGGGTTCGGTGACGTCGGCCAACGCCAACGATGAAGACCTGATCACGGTGACCTTGAAACAGGGCGAGAGCCTCAAGCTGGATCATGATCGTCCCGTTGGCAACGTGCTGATGGAGTGGAAGGACGATACCGGCAGTTACCAGACGATCGCCGACGGCAGTTCCTTCGTCGCCAGTCATGACGGGGTCTACAGCATCCATGTGGTCAACCTGACCAACAGCAGCGGCGGTGGTAGCGCCAACAACGCGGAAAACTACCAGTTGACCATGACCATCGATTACGCCGGGGCGGCCAACAGCACGCCGCAGTACAACGGCAGCTACACCGTCACCGACGGACATGGCGGGACGACCACCGGTGCGGTGGATATCAATTACCAGGACAGTTCGACCCTGACCGGTACCGCGAATGCCGACACCCTGCTCGGTGGCAGCGGCAACGACACCCTCAACGCCGGCGACGGCAACGATGTGCTGATCGGCGGGGACGGCAATGACTCGCTGTATGGCGGCAACGGTAATGACCTGTTGATCGGCGGGCCTGGTAACGACCTGCTCGACGGTGGCAGTGGTATCGACACCGCCAGCTATGCCAGTGCCACCAGCGCGGTGACGGTGAACCTGTCCATCGCGGCGCAGCAGAATACCGGCGGCGCCGGGCTGGATACCCTGGTGTCGATCGAGAACCTGATCGGCTCGGACTACAACGACACCCTGACCGGTGACGGTAACGCCAACGTGCTGCAGGGCGGGCTGGGCAACGACATCCTCAACGGTGCGGGCGGGGACGATGTGCTGATCGGCGGGCGCGGCGACGACACCCTGACCGGCGGTCCGGGGGCGGATACCTTCCTCTGGCAACTGGGGGACAACGGGCATGACGTGGTCACCGACTTCACCCCGGGGACCGACCGGCTGGACCTGTCGCAACTGCTGCAGGGCGAGAACGCCAGCACTGCGTCGCTGGATGACTACCTGCACTTCAAGGTGACTGGCAGTGGCGCCAGCGTGGTCTCGACCATCGAGGTGAGCTCGGTGGCCGGTGCTGCGCCGACCCAGACCATCGACCTGGCGGGGGTCGACCTGGCCCAGCATTACGGGGTGACGGCAGGTGCGGGCGGGGTGATCGCGGCGGGGGCGGATACCGCGACCATCATCAACGGGATGTTGAATGACCAATCGTTGAAGGTGGATACGGTGTAAGGATTCAGGGCGGGGCAATGGGGCCGCAACGCGGCCCCAGCCATAGGGTTCAGCCCGGTCGCTGCAGGGTTTTCTGCCGCAGGATATAGATCGACACCAGCACTGCGCTGGTCAGCATGAATCCCCGCGCCCAGGGCGAAGGCACCAGGTAACAGGACAGCCCGATGCTCGTCCACATCAGCCCGATGGCGTAGACCTTGCCCTTGAGGGGAATCCCCTCGCCACTGAGGTAATCGCGAATCCACGGCCCCAGCCGTGGATGATTCACCAGCCAGGCATGGAAACGCGGTGAACTGCGGGCGAAACAGGCAGCGGCGAGCAATAGAAAAGGGGTGGTTGGCAATACCGGAAGGAAGATGCCAATCACCCCCAACGCGACACTGAGCCAGCCGGCGGCCAGCAGCAGGTAGCGCACGGCCGCGAACTCAGTGGTGGCGGGGTTTGAGCAGAGCCGGTTTCTCGTCTGGCGCATGGCACAGCAGGTACAGCGCGGTCAGCGCTTCCGGAATCTGCACGATCATGTCGTCCATCAGGTTGGCGTCGCTGGCGATATCGGCGAACTCAGGCTGCTCGTCGAACAGGCCGGAACCGACCATGATCGGCAGGAGCATCTCGCTGACTTCTTCCTCGGCGCTTTCGAACCAGGCTTCCTCGCGCAGGAACACGCCTTCCATGAAGCCGATGCACCAGCCGCGCAGGTCGGAATCGTCCGGTTCCTCACCCAGGTCGAGGTCGCAGGGCAGCTCGAACTCCTCGTCGCTGGCCAACTGGCGGGCGATATGTGCCTTGAGCTGGATCAGGGTGGCTTCGATCTCGGCGCGCTGGGCGTCGCTGGAATAGTGCGGCTCCTCGGAGAACAGGGCGTCGATCCATTCGCGCTCCGGTACCTCTTCGGCGCAGATCGACAGCGCGGTCAGGTAGCCGTGGGCGGCAACGTAGTCCAACGCCTCTTCATGCAGCTCGTCGGCGTCGAGGAAGGCTTGCAGGCGGGTCAATTGCTCAGCGAAGGACATTAGGGGCTACCTTGGAAACGGAACGATGTTGAATTCTAGCATTTTGCAGCCCCCGCAAGGCAAAGGATGACTGTCTATCGTACGGTCGTCCTGCACGGGCGGGGCTCGGGTATACTGCCGGCTTTTTTCCGTCGGGGTGGGGATTTCCCCCGGTAAAAGCCGCTTGCGTTTTTTCACGTGAGCTGCGGACGGTTTTCATCCAGCCTGTGGGGCCGGGATGGGTTCACGATTTTTGGAGTGGTTATGCTCGAACAGGCTCAGCGCGTTCTCCGCGATATCTTCGGCTACGACAGCTTCCGCGGTCGCCAAGGGGCGATCATCGAATGCGTGGCCAAGGGCGGCGACGCGCTGGTGCTGATGCCCACCGGTGGCGGCAAGTCGCTGTGCTTCCAGGTCCCGGCGCTGCTGCGCGATGGCCTGGCGGTGGTGGTCTCGCCGCTGATCGCGCTGATGGAAGACCAGGTGGCGACCCTCGACGAGCTGGGCGTGGCCGCCGCCTCGCTGAACTCGACCATGAGTTCCGAGCAGCAGCGCGAACTGGCCGGGCGCATCCGGCGCGGCGAGCTGAAAATGCTCTACCTGGCCCCCGAACGCCTGGTCCAGCCGCGCATGCTGGATTTCCTGCGTGAGCTCGACATCGCCCTGTTCGCCATCGACGAGGCCCACTGCGTGTCGCAATGGGGCCACGATTTTCGTCCCGAATACCTGCAACTGGGCCAGTTGGCCGAGCTGTTCCCCCAGGTACCGCGCATCGCCCTGACCGCCACCGCGGACATGCGCACCCGCGAAGAGATCGTCAACCGCCTGCACCTGGACAATGCCGAGCGCTTCCTGTCCAGCTTCGACCGGCCGAACATCTTCTACCGCATCGTGCCCAAGGAGCAGCCGCGCAAGCAGCTGCTGGCGTTCCTCGGCGAGCGCCGTGGCAACGCCGGGATCGTCTATTGCCTATCGCGCAAGAAGGTCGACGAAGTCGCCGCGTTCCTCTGCGAGCAGGGCTTCCCGGCCTTGCCGTACCACGCCGGCCTGCCCGCCGAGACCCGGGCCGCCAACCAGCGGCGCTTCCTCAACGAGGAAGGGCTGATCATGGTCGCGACCATCGCCTTCGGCATGGGCATCGACAAGCCCAACGTGCGTTTCGTTGCCCACCTCGACCTGCCCAAGTCGCTGGAGGCCTATTACCAGGAAACCGGTCGCGCCGGCCGTGACGGCCTGCCCGCCGATGCCTGGATGGCCTACGGCCTGCAGGACATGGTGATGCTCAAGCAGATGCTGCAGAACTCCGAGGGCGATGAGCGGCACAAGCGCATCGAGCAGCACAAGCTCGACGCCATGCTTGCCCTCTGCGAGGAAACCCGCTGCCGCCGCCAGGCCCTGCTGCGCTATTTCGACGAAGAACTGCCGCAGCCATGCGGGCACTGCGACAACTGCGTCGACGGCGTGCAGACCTGGGATGCCACCGAGGCGGCGCGCCAGGCCCTCTCGGCGATCTACCGTACCGGCCAGCGCTATGGCGTCGGCCATCTGGTGGACGTGCTGCTGGGCAAGGACAACGAGAAGGTGCGCAATTTCGGTCACGAGAAACTGTCTGTGTACGGCGTCGGCAAAAGCCGTTCCGAGAGCGAGTGGCGCTCGCTGTTCCGCCAGTTGGTGGCTCGCGGCCTGGTGGATGTCGACCTGGAGGGCTACGGCGGTCTGCGTCTGTCCGACACCTGCCGGCCTTTGTTGCGTGGCGAAGTGACCCTGGAGCTGCGCCGCGACCTCAAGCCGCAGACCAGCAGCAAGGGCAGCAGCAGTGGCGGCAGCCCGGCCAGCCAGCTGGTGCGCGGCGACGAGCGTGAGCAGTGGGAGGCGCTGCGCACCTTGCGGCGTAAGCTGGCCGAGGAGCACGGCGTACCGCCTTACGTTATCTTCCCCGATTCGACCCTGCTGGAAATGCTCCGCAGCCAGCCTACCAGCCTGGCCGAGATGGCCCGGGTCAGTGGTGTCGGCGCGCGCAAGCTGGAGCGCTATGGCGAGGCGTTCCTCGAAGTGCTCGGCGGCGGTGCCGAGGCGCCGCCGGTGGTCACCGACCTGCGTCACGAACTGGTCAGCCTGGCCCGCGCCGGCATGACCCCGGCGCAGATCGCCGGGCAACTGAAATGCAGCGAGAAGAACGTCTACAGCCTGCTGGCCGAGGCCATCGGGCGTCAGGAACTGTCGCTGGAACAGGCCCTGGATCTGCCGCAGGACCTGCTGGCGGAAGTGCAGGACGCTTTCCTCGATGGTGAAGGCGAACTGCCGCCGGTGACGGAAATCAGCCCGCTGTTCGGCGCGCGGGTGCCGGAAGGGGTGCTCTACTGCGTGCGTGCCGCGCTGGCGGCCGAATTCGAGATGTGATCGGGGTTGTCACGATTTCTTACGTTTGCTCTGGAACGTCCTCCAGATGGATCTTGCCTAAGCGCAACGGCCATGGTTAGCTGACTAATAATTAGTTCTGAATAAGAGTTTTTCATGCCCCTGACCGATCAACACCGCTTCGGCATGCAACTGGCCCAGATGTCGCGCGGCTGGCGTGCCGAACTGGACCGCCGCCTGGCGGGCCTGAACCTGTCCCAGGCCCGTTGGCTGGTGCTGCTGCACCTGGCCCGTTTCGATGAAGCCCCGACCCAGCGCGAGCTGGCCCAGAGCGTCGGTGTCGAAGGGCCGACCCTGGCACGTTTGCTGGACAGCCTGGAGTCCCAGGGGCTGGTGAAGCGCCAGGCGGTGGTGGAAGACCGCCGAGCCAAGAAGATCGTCCTGTGTCCGCCGGCCAATCCGTTGATCGACCAGATCGAAACCATCGCCAATGCGCTGCGGGTGGAGTTGTTCACCGGGGTGGACGAGGACGATCTGGCGGTGTGCATGCGGGTGCACACGCGGATCCTGGCCAATCTGGAAAAGTCCAAGGTCTGATGTAGTGGGGCTGCTTTGCAGCCCTTCGCGACGGTTCGGCGCCCCGACAAGCTCGCTCCCACAAGGTATGAATCTGTTCTTCTGTGGGAGCGAGCTTGTCGGGGCGCCGAACCGTCGCGAAGGGCCGCAAAGCGGCCCCAAATATTTTCAGAAGGTCTGCCCGAGATTCAGATACACCGCCTTCTGATCCTCGCTGTTGAACCCATAACTGAAACTCAACGGCCCCAGGGGCGTATCGAAGCCGAGGAAGAGGCTCGCGGCATTGATATAGCCACTGTCGAACTCGTTGTCGTTGTTCCACACCCGGCCGCGCTCCAGCGACCCGCCCAGGTACAGCGGGAAATCCAGCGGCAGGTAGGCCCGTGGCGTCAGCCGCCGGTAATACACCACCCGCGCCAGGCTCAGGTTCTGTCCCGACAGCGAGTTCTGGCGGAACCCCGACAACTGCCGCGCGCCGCCCATCACCATGCTCGATATCACTACCTCGGCATCGTCCAGTGTGCGTCCGTAGCGTCCGCCGAGGACAAAGGTGTCCGGGCCGCTGCTCAGCGCCTTGTCCAGCTTGAGCTCCCACTGCCGATAGCGCTGGTCCGAGCCCAGGTCCGGCTCGAACTGGCGCAGGGTCAGGCGAATGTCCTCGCCGCGGTGCGGGAAGTAGACGTTGTCGAGGGTGTCGAACGAGTACTTCAGCTCGTAGAAGCCTTCGTTGAAGCTGGCCTTGGGCAGGTCCTGGTCGCCGATTCGCACCTCGGCCTGGCCCCAGGCCTGGCCGACGCCCAGGCGCACTTCGCCGCTGGTGCCGATCTGTCGACCGACGTTGAGGCCGAAACCGTAGCGTTCCAGGCGGTACTCGGCGACGGGGTCGTTGTCCAGGGTCGCTTCGATGTTCTGCGAGCCGAGGTTGAGGAACGGTGCGATGAAGTAGCGCGAGCCGGCATCCAGCGGCTGGTAGAACTCGCTGTACAGCTCCTGCAGGTCACCGATCTGCGCCCGGGTCAGCCATTCCGCACCGAGCTGATTGATGCCGTTGACCCGGTAGCTGGCCCCGAGGTTGAAGGCACTGTCGCCGCGCATGTCATCCGACAGGTTCAGGCCCAGGCGCAGGTAGTCGGTGCCGCCGGTCCGGCCGCGGGCGTTGATCACCAGGGTGTGGTCCTTGCCCTTGTGTACCACGCGGTACTGCACCCGGTCGAAATAGTCCAGGCCGTACAGGGTGCCCATGTCGGTCTGCAGGCGGCCCAGGTCCAGCGGCTCGCCGACGGGCTGGCGGATGTAGTAGCGGATCACGTCGTCGCTGACCTTGGAGTCGTTTTCGATGCGGATCGCGGTGATCAGCGGCGTGCGCTGGTCGGGCGAGCGCGCCACCGCCAGCTGGAGGTCGCCTTCGGGCGGGCGCAGGGTGACGAGGCGGTTATCGAGGATGCGGGTGGCGCGATAGCCGGCCTCCATCATTTCCTCGGCACGGCCGAAGTCAGTGGCACTGATGCTGGCCAGCGGCGGCTGGATCAGGATGTCCTCGCGCCGCAGCGCCGCCAGTTGCTCCTCGGAGTTGCGCCGGGTCATCAGGGTGATGGACTGGTTGAGCACATCGACCACCGTGCCCAGTTGCTTGCGGTTGCGCAGCGGCGTACCGATATCGACGACGATGGCCACGTCGACCCCCATCTCGCGGACGATATCCAGCGGAATGTTGTCGACCATGCCGCCGTCCACCAGCAGCCGGCCGTCCAGTTCCACCGGGGCGAACACCGCCGGGATCGACATGCTGGCGCGGATCACCTGGGGCAGGTGGCCGCGGCTGAATACCACTTTCTCGCCGCTGGCGATATCGGTGGCGACGGCGCGGAAGGGAATCGGCAACTTGTCGAAATCCCGGGTATCGCTGGTGTGGGCCAGCAGGCTTTCCAGCAGCAGCGCCAGGTTCTGCCCCTGGATCACCCCCAGCGGCAGGCCGAGACTGCCGTCATCGCGGAAGCTGATCTTCTGCTTGACCAGGAAATCGCGGTCGTCCTGCTTGCGCCGGAACGGGATGTCCTTGCGTGGCGGGGCGTCGGACAGGGCCTGCTGCCAGTCGATGCTGCGCGCCAGCTTTTCCAGTTCCTCGACCTTGTAGCCGGAGGCATAGAGTCCGCCGATCACCGCGCCCATGCTGGTGCCGGCGATCGCGTCGATCTTCACCCCCTGTTCCTCCAGGGCCTTGAGCACGCCGATATGGGCCAGGCCGCGGGCGGCGCCACCGGACAGGACCAGGCCGACCTTGGGCCGGGCGGCCTCGGCGGCGAACAGGGAAAGCGGCACAACGGCCAGAAGCAGGCTCAACAACAGGCGGCGCATCGTGATTCTCGGAACCAGGGGCAAACCGCTAGTATAAGCGCCACACATTTTGTTTGAGGTTGTTGCCGTGAGCGCGTCGAAGCCGGAAATCGTCATCACCTATTGCACCCAGTGCCAGTGGCTGCTGCGTGCCGCCTGGCTCGCCCAGGAATTGCTCAGCACCTTCAGCGATGACCTCGCCCGGGTGGCGCTGGAGCCGGCCACCGGGGGCAATTTCCGCATCACCTGCGACGGCGTGCAGATCTGGGAGCGCAAGGCCGATGGCGGCTTCCCGGAAGCCAAGGTGCTCAAGCAGCGGGTGCGCGACCAGATCGATCCGCAGCGCGATCTGGGCCACAACGATCGTTAATGCCCGGTGGCAGCCTTGCGCGCCTCGCTGCTGGCGGCCAGGCGACTGGAAATGACGATGGCGAAGATGATCAGCGCGCCTCCGACCAGCATGCGTGGCGTCGGCGTTTCGGCGAAGAGCATCCAGGCGATGGCGATCCCGTAGATCGGCTCCATGGCGAACACCACCGCGGCGGTGCGCGCCTTGATCACCCCCAGCGCGGCGACGAACAGGCTGTGCGCGACACCGGTGCAGAACACCCCGAGCAGGCCTATCCACAGCCAGTCCAGCGGCGCGACCTCGCTCAGCAGCGGCGCGGCGAAGGGCATCAGGCACAGGGCGACCACGAGGTTCTGGCACATGGCCGCCTGCACGGCCGGAATCCTGCCGGAGCCTGCGCGGTTGGTCAGTGACAGCAGGGAAAACAGCAGCCCGGACAGCAGCGACCAGAGCAGGCCGCCAGTGGCTTCGCTGGCCAGGTTGAACGCCGGTGTGACCAGGACCAGGCCGGCGCTGACCAGGCCCACCAGGAGCAGTTCGTTCGCACGGATCTGCTCCCGGAACAGCAGGCCTTCGAGCAGCACGGTAAAGGCCGGGAAGCTGGCGAAACCAAGGGTTGCGATGGCTACGCCGGCGACCTTCACCGCGATGAAGAAACTCACCCAGTGCCCGGCCAGCAGCACGCCGCCCAGCGCCAGGCGCCGCCAGTCCCTGCCGTGCAGGGGTGTCCAGCCCGGTCCGGCAAGACGGGCGAACAGCCCGAGGGCAAGCACGGCGAAGGCGGCACGGCCGAACACGATGATCGCGGGTGAGGCGCTGGCGAGCTTGCCGAAGACGCCGGTCAGGCCGAAGAACAGCGCGCCGATATGCAGGGCGCCGAGGGCGGTGCGGTGGTTCATGACAGTCCTTGAAGAGTCGGGAAACAGCGCGGCCAGTCTAAGGCGCCTGGCGCGGCGCTGTCTGTCGCGATCCTCGCGTCAGTTGTCGCCGGACTCGCGGCGCAGCGCGCCGGGGCTGCGGCCGAAGGCCTTGAGCATGGCGGCGGCGAAGGCGCTCTGGGAACTGTAGCCGACCCGGCTGGCGATCTCGCCGATGGGCAGTGCGGTGCCCTGCAGCAGTTGCCGGGCGCGCAGCAGGCGACGCTGGCGGATGTAGTCCATGGGCGTGATGCCGCGCTCGGCCATGAAGCGCGCGTGCAGGCGAGCGCTGGACAGGCCGGCGAGCCGCGCCAGGTCGGCGACCTGCAGCGGATAGGCGGTGTACTGCTCGATATGCGTATCGAAGGCCGCGTAGGGCAATTGCCGTTGCGCCGGCGGCACGCTGCTGGCGCTGTTCAGGCTGGCGAGCAGGAGTACCGCGCCCTGGCGGGCGATCAGCGGGTCGCCGACCGGGCTGTGCGCCAGCCAGTCCACCAACTGCTGCTGACGGCTGTCCAGCAGCAGGGGGCCGGGGCGGTCGAGCAGGCGCTGGCACGCGGCGCTGCGCTCGCCCAGGCTCTGCGCGAGCCAGTTGTCGGCGGGCACATCGAGGACCAGGCAGTGGCTGCCGGCATCGCTGCCGCAGGTGTGATGGGCGCCGGCCGGGATCACCATGAGGTCCTGGCGCTCGATGCGCCCACCGCGTCCTTCGACCTCGAAATCCAGGCGCCCGCGCAGACCGAAGACCAGCTGCGGGTGCTCGTGGGCGTGGGCGATCAGGTCATCGCGGTAGTGGCGCAGGGAAAGGATCGAACCGCCGCTCATCGTGCTGTGTCCGCAGAGGGGTGAAGGCACACAGTGTACGCGCTGGCGCCTGTCATGGGATTGCCGCATGGCTGTCATGGACGATTCACCGCGGCTTGGCAAGCTCGCCGAAAGTCCGCCGGAGCCAGCCCATGAACAGTGCCGCGTCGATCAAGCCCACGCGCAAGCAGCGCGTGCGCACCTTGTGGATTTCCGACGTGCACCTGGGCACCCGGGATTGCCAGGCCGAACACCTGTCGCAGTTTCTCAAGCGCTACCACGCCGACCGCATCTACCTGGTCGGCGACATCATCGACGGCTGGAAGCTGCGCGGAGGCATGTACTGGCCGCAGGCCCATACCAACGTGATCCGCCGCCTGCTGACCATGAGCAAGCGCGGTACCGAAGTGATCTATGTCACCGGCAACCACGACGAATTCCTGCGCCGTTACTCCAGGCTGATCCTCGGCAATATCCACCTGGTGGACCAGGCCGAGCACCTGACCCTCGACGGTCGTCGCCTGCTGGTGATCCACGGCGACCAGTTCGACGTCATCACCCGCTACCACCGCTGGCTGGCCTTCCTCGGCGACTCCGCCTACGAATTCACCCTGACCCTCAACCGCTGGCTCAACTATTGGCGTGCGCGCTATGGCTACGGCTATTGGTCGCTGTCGGCGTACCTCAAGCACAAGGTCAAGACCGCGGTGAACTTCATCAGCGACTTCGAGGAGGCGATCGCCCACGAGTGCGTGAAGCAGGGCTTTCATGGCGTGGTGTGCGGGCATATCCACCATGCCGAGATCCGCAAGGTGGGGGAGGTGGACTACCTCAACTGCGGGGATTGGGTGGAGTCCTGCACGGCGCTGATCGAGCACTGGGACGGCCATATCGAGCTGTATCGGCTGGCCGATGACCAGGCGCGGCAGGTGCAGGAGGAAGCGCGGGTCGCCGAGTCCGTGCAAGGCTGAAGGGCCTCATCGCTGGCCGGGCGGCGTTGCGCTTGCCAGCGATGGGGCCTCGAGCGTTCAGAAACTGACCTTTCCCCGCAACATGTCGCGGTACATCGCGAAATCCCCCAGCAAGCTGTAGAACGGATGGCTGAAGGTAGCCGGCCGGTTCTTCTCGAAGAAGAAATGCCCGATCCAGGCGAATCCATACCCCGCGAATGGCACCGCCAGCAGCAATAGCCACTGGCCGCTGGCGATGGTGTAGGCGAGCAGGGCGATCACCAGGGTGGTACCGACGAAGTGCAGGCGACGGCAGGCGGGGTTGGCGTGCTCGTTGAGGTAGTACGGGTAGAACTGCGCAAAGCTGTCGAACTGGCGAGGACTTTCCACGGGTGAACTGCCTCCTTGTTATTGTCTGTTCTCTGAATGGTACGGCGTGGAGCCTGATCCGAGTCTAGAGTCAGTAGCTGTATCAGCAAGTGACAATAGGCGCCACTTTAGTATCCTTGCGTCTTACCCAAACCAGAGCCAGCCATGAGCGAGAGAACCACGTCAGCAAGCTGGGCCTCGGGGATTGTCAAGGCTCTCGAACTGGAAGGACTGGACTGCCCGGCCCTCTTCAACAAGCTCGGCCTGGACTTCGCCGCGCTCAGCGACCCCGATGCCCGCTTCACCCAGGATTCCATGACCCGCCTCTGGCAACTCGCCGAGGACCTGTCCGGCAACCGCGCCATCGGCCTGAACATGTCCCGGGTGGTCAGGCCGGCGTCGTTTCATGTGGTGGGTTATGCGCTGATGTCCAGTCGTACCCTGGCCGAAGGTTTCGAGCGCCTGGTGCGTTACCAGCGGATCATCGCCGAAAGCTCCGACCTGAGTTTCCTCCTCGGCCCGGAAGGGCATGCGCTGATCCTGACCGTGCATGGCGATCACCTGCCGCCGACCCGGCACAGTTCGGAGGCATCGCTGGCCTGCGCGCTGTCGCTGTGCAGCTGGCTCAGCGGGCGCACGATCCAGCCACGCCGGGTGCTGATCCAGGGGCCGCAACCCGAGGACATCGAGCCGTACAAGACCGCCTTCCACTCACCCCTGACCTTCAGTGCGTCCTACGACGCGATCATCTTCGATCCCGCCGACCTGCAGTCGCCCCTGCCCACGGCCAACGAGGCCATGGCGCGCTTGCACGATCGTTTCGCCGGGGAATATCTGGCGCGCTTTTCGGAAAGCCGGGTCACCCATCGCGCGCGGCAGGTCCTGTGCCGGGTGTTGCCGCAAGGCGAGCCCAAGCGCGAGCTGGTGGCCCAGGCGTTGCACCTGTCCCAGCGCACCCTGCAGCGCCGCCTGCAGGAGGAGGGCACCAGTTTCCAGGCGTTGCTCGACGACACCCGTCGCGAACTGGCCGAGCAGTATCTCGCCCAACCCGGCATGACCTTGCTGGAAACCGCCTATCTGCTGGGGTTCGCCGATCCGAGCAATTTCTTCCGCGCCTTCCGCCGCTGGTTCGATGTCACGCCGGGCGAGTACCGCGCCCGGCGCCATGGCCTGAACCAGGGCGAGGCCGAAGCCGTCAGTGACGCCAGAACGCCGGCATGCACAGAACCAGTACGGTGATGATCTCCAGGCGGCCGAGCAGCATGCCGCCCGCGAGGATCCACTTGGCCGCGTCCGGCAGCGTCGCGAAGTTGCCCGCCGGGCCGATGGTCTCGCCCAGGCCCGGGCCGACGCCGGACACGGTGCTGGCGGCGCCGGTCAGGGCGGTCATCCAGTCGACCCCGAGCAGCGACAGCAGCAGGGCGATCCCGCAGATGGTGATGGCGAAGAAGAACGAGAAGGTCAGGATCGAACGGACGATCTCTTCGTCGAGACGGTGACCGTTGTACTTCTGCTTGATCACCGCACGTGGGTGGATCAGCTGGTTCAGCGAGGCCTTGAGCAGGATGTAGGCGACCTGGAAACGGAAGATCTTGATGCCGCCGGCGGTGGAGCCGGAGCAGCCGCCGATGAAGCCCAGGTAGAAGAACAGCATCAGCGAGAAGTTGCCCCACAGGCTGTAGTCGCCGAGGGCGAAGCCGGTGGTGGTGACCACCGAGGTGACGTTCAGCGCGACGTGGCGCAGGGCGTCGAGCCAGTGCAACTGGGTGGTGGCCCAGTACCAGGTGCCGAGCACGATCCAGGTCACCACCAGCAGCAGGAGCAGGCCCTGGACCTGCTGGTCCCTGATCAGCGCCTTGCGGTTGCCGCGCAGGGTCGCGACGTACAGGGTGAAGGGCACGCTGCCGAGGATCATCACCACCACCGCGACCCAGTGCACCGCCGGCTGGTCCCACTTGGCCAGGGACAGGTCCGAGGTGGAGAAACCGCCGGTGGAAATCGCCGACATGGCGTGGTTGATCGCGTCGAACACACTCATCCCCGCCCACCAGAAGGCCAGGCTGCCGACGATGGTGATGGCGATGTACACCAGGACGATCGACTTGGCCACCATGTGCGAGCGCGGCATGACCTTTTCCGAGCGGTCCGAGGATTCGGTCTGGAACAGGCGCATGCCACCGATGCGCAGCAGCGGCAGGATCGCCACCGCCATGCCGATGAAGCCGATACCGCCGAGCCAGTGCAGCAGCGAGCGCCACATGAGGATGCCCGGCGACATGTTGTCCAGGCCGCTGAGCACGGTGGCACCGGTGGCGGTGATGCCGGACATGCTTTCGAAGAAGGCGTCGGTATAGCTGATGTGCTGGGTCAGGAGAAACGGCAGGGCAGCGAAGATGCACACCACCAGCCAGCTGCTCACCGTCAACAGGTACATGTCCCGCGGGCGGAGGTGCACGTGGGTCGGACGCCCCGGCACGACCAGGGCCAGGCCGGCGACGAAGGTGATCAGGCTCGACCAGAGGAACGACGGCATGTCGCCGGTGCGCTCGAAGATGACCAGCGTCGCCATGGGGACGGTCATGCTGATCGCCAGGGTGATCAGGAAGATGCCGATAATGAAACCGATCATTCTTAAGGTCGGCAACGCCACCATGTACTCAGCCCTGACTCGAAACGGAAGGGCGCCATTCTACCTGCGGGTCCTTTTAAGTAAACGTCGCTGTGGCGTTTGTGGGGCGTGCCACTAGAATGCAGGTTCATTTTTCTGACCTGGAGGGATGCCCGTGGAGGCTCTCGACGCTTTGCTCAACCGTGTTTCCGTTCCACGCCTGACCGAGCCCGCGCCCAATGCCGCGCAGCGCGAGGGCCTGTTCCAGGCGGCCCTGCGCGCGCCGGATCATGGCCAGCTGCGGCCGTGGCGCTTCCTTACTGTCGAAGGCGAGGCGCGGGTCAAGCTGGGTGAGCTGTTCGCCGAGGCGGTGGCGCAGAAGGGTGACGCCGACCAGGCCGCGCTGGACAAGGCCCGCGCCATGCCGATGCGCGCGCCGTTGCTGGTGCTGGTGATCGCGCGGACCCGCGAGCACTTCAAGGTGCCGGTGTCCGAGCAACTGCTGGCGGCGGGGTGCGCGGCCCACGGCATCCTGATCGCGGCCCATGCCCAGGGTATCGGCGCGGTGTGGCGCACCGGGGACATGGCCTATTCGGCGCATGTGGCCAAGGGGCTGGGGCTGGAAGAGGGTGAGGAACTGATCGCCTTCCTCTACCTGGGCACGCCGATCAGCGAGCCGCGCACGGCGCCGGTGCTGAAGACCGAGGATTTTGTCAGCGCCTGGGGCTGACTGACCGGTGGGGCCTCATCGCGGGCAACGCCCGCTCCTACAGGTATCGAGAACACCGCCGAACCCTGTGGGAGCGGGCGTTGCCCGCGACAGGGCCCTCAAGGTTTCCCATCAGGCGCTGGCAGTGCCTTGAACCGGCAACACCAGCGTCGCCACGAAGCCACCTTCCGGATGATTGGCCAGTTGCAGGCTCCCGCCGTGTCGCTCCGCGGCCTTTCGCGCAATCGCCAGGCCCAGGCCGTGGCCCGCTGAGGTCTGCCCCGGCGCGCGGAAGAAGGGTTCGCCCAACTGCTCCAGGTGTTCGGGGGCTACCCCCGGACCGTGATCGCGCACGCTGAGCAGGATCCGTTCGCCGTCGCGCTCCGCGGTTACCTCGATCGGCTGCCCCTCGGGGTTGAAGCGCAAGGCATTGCGCAACAGGTTGTCCAGCGCCCGCTCCAGCAGCGTCGGCCAGCCGAGCAGGCTCAGACCCGGGGTTTCGTGCAGGCGCACACGCTGCTCCGGCGCGCTCAGTTGGGCGTCCTTGCACACGCCGGCCAGCACCGCGTTGACCTCCACCGGCTCGGCGTGGGCCTGCTCGGCATCGACCCGGGCCAGGACCAGGATCTCGCTGATCAGGGCTTCCAGGCGATCGCATTCGCGGGTCAGGCGTGGCCAGTAGGTCTCGCGCTTTTCCGGTTCCGCACGTTCGGCCAGGGCCAGGGCGATGCGCAGGCGCGCCAGCGGCGAGCGCAGCTCGTGGGAGACATCGCGCAGCAACTGGCGCTGGCTGCCGATCAGGCTCTGCAGGCGTGAGCCCATGCGGTTGAAGTCGTTGGCCAGGACGCCGAACTCGTCGCGCCGGCTGGCCAGCCGCGCCAGGCTGTTCTGCTGGTAGGTGGTCTGCCCGAGGTCGTGCACCGCGCCGCGCAGGCGGCTCAGCGGGCGGGTGATGGACAGGGTCACCAGCAGGCTGAACAGGGTCAGCACCACCAGGGCGATGCCCAGCGCGCTGAGCGGCCAGATCAGGCTGTCGCGGTGCCAGGCGTCCAGTTCCGGGTGGGGAATACGGTAGATCAGCAGGTAGGTCTCGCCGCTCTCGGCGCTGGTGTATTCCTCGGTCAGGCGGCGCCAGGGCAGTGGCCGGTGGTCATTGCCGCGGCGTTCTTCGAACACCGCCGCGCGGCGCGGGAAGGTGCCCGGCACCACGGCTTCGCCGGCCTCGTTGAGGACCTGGGTATCGATGTGATAGCGGCGCTTGCGCTGCTCCAGGTACTGCTGGGCCTGTTCCGGCCCCAGTTTCTCGTAGCGTTCGCTCCAGTTCTTCGCCAGGGTGTTGAGGCCCGGGTGGCGGCTGAGGATCCAGGCGTCCTGGTTGAGCATGTGCCCGAGCAGGATCGACAGCCCGGCGACCAGGGCGATGGCAAGCCAGAAACTGGCCAGGACACGCCAGAACAGTGAGCGCAAGTGCATTTCCTCGAATGAGCAAAAGCCCGGCCTGCGCAAGCAGACCGGGCGGGGTCATGGATTATTGGGCCTTCTTGCCGTGCTCGGCTTTCCAGGCCTGGAACTCCTGCCATTCGGCGCGGCGTTCTTCACGTTGCTTCTTCAACTCGTCGAACTGTTTCTGCTGTTCAGGCTTGAGCAGGGCGCGAATGTCGGCCTGGGTCTTGTCCTGCTTGGCCTTGAGCTCGTCCTTCATGGCTTTCTGCTCGGCGGCTGGCAGTTTGTCCAGGTAGCGCTGGGTGACTTCGCGACGGTCCTTCATTTCCTCGCCCATCAGCGTGCGGATCTGCTGGCGTTGCTCGCGGCTCAGGTCCAGTTTGGCGAAAGGCGCGTCACCGCGATGGTGCTCGAAGCGCGGGCCGTGGTCAGGGCCATGGCCACCTTCCGGCATGGCCAGGGCGACGGTGGGCAGGGCGGCGGCGAGCATCAGGGCGATCAGGGTCTTGCGCATGGTGTATCTCCTTTCTGAGGCCGGTCATTACCGGATGTGGCCAGTTTAGGGAGATCAAGGTCAGCGGCGGTCAGGCAACGGTAAAGCCTGGGTAAAGACCGGCGCATCCGTCGCTGACACAGCGCTTACAGGCTGTAGTAGTAGCCGCGGCTGCGCAGCGCGACGATGCGCGGGCGGCCATCCGGGTGCGGGCCGATCTTCTTGCGCAGATTGCTGACGTGCATGTCCAGGCTGCGGTCGTACAGGGTCAGCTTGCGGCCGAGGGCGATCTGCGCCAGTTCCTGTTTTTCCAGGGGCTCGCCAGGCTGGCGCAGCAGGGCTTCGAGGATGCGGCTTTCCGAGAGGGTCAGGGTCAGTTCGCGTTCGTCGATGGCGACCACGCCGCGGGCCGGACTGAAATGCAGGTCGCCGATTTCCATCTGGCTCGGCGCCGTCGGGGCATGGCTGCGGCGCAGCACGGCGCGCAGGCGGGCGGTCAGTTCGCGGGGGTCGCAGGGCTTGGCCAGGTAGTCGTCGGCACCCAGTTCGAGGCCGAGGATGCGGTCCAGCGGCTCGCCGCGGGCCGACAGCATCAGCACCGGCAACTCGGCGTGTTCGCCGCGCAATTGCTTGAGCAGCTCCAGGCCGCTGCCGTCGGGCAGCATCACATCCAGCACCACCGCCGCCGGAGACTGCTCGGCCAGGGCCTTGCGGGCACTCTGGCCATCGTGGCAGGCACGCACCTGGAACCCCTCCTGGCCCAACCAGTGGGCGAGGAGTTCGCAGAGTTCCTGGTCATCGTCAATCAGTAGCAGCTCGCTCATTTCTCACTCAATTCAACCATTGCTTGCGCCTTCTGTGGCTGCCGCTGGCAAAGATACCGCAGAGCAGGGCGACCAGGGCAACCGCGCCGCCCGTCACGAACCACTGCTGCTGATCGCTCAGCAACCGCGGGCTGACGTTGGCCTGGGCTTCCTTGAGGGCCATCTTCAGGCGCTGGTTCTCCTGGCGCAGACGGCTCAGTTGCGCGCTTTCGCGTTCGTTGTCGGCGTTCTGCAGTTGCTGGGCCAGGGCTTCGCGCTGGCGTTCGCTGTCCTGCAGGCGCTGTTGCAGTTCGGTGATCTGGGCGCCGGCGCTGAGCGACAGCGGGGTGGATTCCTCGGCCTGGGCGAGCGGGCTCAGCAACAACAGGCACAGCAGCAGGGACAACGGACCTTGACGCATCGTAACTCCTGTAATTCAAGACGAATGTTCAGGAAGTTGTCGGCAGCGCGATGAGAATAATGAGCAATGGCGCGGATTAAAAGCGGCAGGCGACGCGCCGGCGCTGGCCGGCGCGTCGTCGGGATCACGGCAGGACTTGCTTGAAGGGCTTGACGATGACGTTGTCATAGACGCCGGTGGCGATGTACGGGTCGGCATCGGCCCAGGCCTTTGCGGCCTGCAGCGACTCGAACTCGGCGACGATCAGGCTGCCGCTGAAGCCGGCGGCGCCCGGATCGTTGCTGTCGATGGCCGGATGCGGGCCGGCCAGCACGATGCGGCCTTCGGCCTTCAACTGCTGCAGGCGCTCCAGGTGCGCCGGACGGGCGGCCAGGCGGCTTTCCAGCGAGTTGGCGACATCGGTGGCGATGATGGCGTAGAGCATGTCATTCCTCGGGTTTGGGAGTGGTGGGATCGCTGTCGTGCAGGTGGCGGGACAGGTAGACGCCCTGGCCGACCAGGAACAGCACGGTCATGCCCAGGCTGCCGAATACCTTGAAGTCGACCCAGATGTCCTGGAAGGTGAAGGCGACGAACAGGTTGGCCGCGCCGCAGATCAGGAAGAACGCGATCCAGGCCAGGTTCAGGCGGGTCCAGACGGCGTCCGGGAGGGTCAGGGCGTGGCCCATGAGGCGCTTGATCAGCACCTTGTCGCCGACGAAATGACTGCCGAGGAAGGCCACGGCGAACAGCCAGTTGACCACCGGCGCCTTCCACTTCAGGAAGGTTTCGCTGTGGAAGGCCAGGGTCAGGCCGCCGAACACCAGGCACGCCACCAGGGTCAGCAACTGACCTTTTTCCAGGCGGCGTTGCCGAATGAACAGGGCGCCGTAGACCACCAGCGAGCTGATGATCAGCACTGCGGTGGCACTGTAGATGCCGCCCAGATTGAAGCTCTGGCCGGCGACCTCGACGAGGCGCGGCTCGATCTTGTAGACGATGAAGAACAGCAGGAGCGGGATGAAATCGATGAATTGTTTCACAGTGGCAGCCAGGAGCGGGATGTCCCGGCATAATAACAAACCTCAATGAGAGGAAAAGCTTCACCCCATGAATGTTGATCTGCACTGCCACAGCACCGCGTCGGACGGCTCGCTGACCCCCACCGAACTGGTTGCCCGCGCCTATGAACAGGGTGTGCGGACGATGGCACTCACCGACCACGATACCCTCGAAGGCCAGCTCGAAGCCCGGCAAGCCATGCACGACCGGGGCATGCAGTGGATCAGCGGCATCGAATTGTCGTGCACCTGGTCGGGCGTCACCATCCATGTGCTCGGCTACGGCTTCGCGCTGGATGCGCCGCCGCTGCTGGCGGCGGTCGAGTCGCTGCACCGCGGGCGCTGGCTGCGCGCCGAGGAAATCTCCCGGCGCCTGGCGGCCAAGGGCATGCCCGGCGCGCTGGAAGGCGCGCGGGCGATCCAGCAGGCCCTGGGCGACAGTGGCAATGCCCCGGCGCGTCCGCATTTCGCCGATTTCCTGATCAGTGCCGGCTACGTCAAGGACCGCGCCGAAGCGTTTCGCAAATGGCTCGGCGCCGGCAAGCTGGGCGATGTGAAACTGCACTGGCCGACCCTCGACGACACCGTCGAGACCCTGCGCCAGTCCGGCGCCTGGGTCAGCCTGGCCCATCCGATGCACTACGAACTGACTCGCAGCAAGCGCCGCCGGCTGATTGCCGACTATATTCAAGCGGGGGGCCAGGCGCTGGAAGTCGTCAATGGCATGCAGCCGGCGGAACAGGTCGGCACCTTGTCCATCCTGACCCGTGAATTTGGTCTGCTGGCCAGCGCCGGCAGCGACTTCCATGGCCCGGGCACCTGGTCCGAAATCGGTGTCTACCGGCCCCTGCCGGAGGATCTGCCGCCTCTTTGGCGTCGATTCAAACATGAGCAGCCATCCGCGGACGTCTGAACAGGAAGACAATGTGAGTCAATTTTTCCAGATACATCCGGAGAATCCCCAGCCGCGCCTGATAAAACAGGCGGTGGAGATCATCCGCAAGGGCGGGGTGGTGGTGTTTCCCACCGACTCCTCCTACGCCATGGGTTGCCAGATCGGCGACAAGGCAGCCATCGAGCGGGTGCGCCGCCTGCGCCAGCTGGACAAGAACCACAACTTCACCCTGATCTGCTGCGACATGTCGCAACTGGGGCTGTTCGCCAAGATCGATACCGGCCACTTCCGCCTGCTCAAAGCCCATGTGCCCGGGCCCTACACCTTCATCCTCAATGCCACCCGCGAGGTGCCGCGCCTGCTCCTGCACGACAAGCGCCGCACCATCGGCCTGCGCGTGCCGGATCATCCGATCGCCCTGGCCCTGCTCGAAGAGCTGGGCGAGCCGCTGATGAGCGTCAGCCTGATCATGCCCGGCGATGACGAACCCATGACCGATCCCTACGAGATGCGCCAGGTCCTGGAACATCACGTCGACCTGATCATCGATGGCGGCTTCGGTGGCCTCAAGGCGTCCACCGTGATCAACCTGGCCGAAGGCGAGCCGGAGGTGGTGCGGGTAGGCTGCGGCGATCCGACGCCCTTCATGGTCGAAGCGTGAGCGTGGTGGAAGCCGTGGACGCGCCGGTCGATCCCCAGGCCGGCGCCCAGCAGGAACTGCCGCTGGTGATGGTCTACGGCCAGGCCCTGACCGAAATGCCGGTGGACCTGTACATCCCGCCGGACGCCCTTGAGGTGTTTCTCGAAGCCTTCGAGGGGCCGCTGGACCTGCTGCTGTACCTGATCCGCAAGCAGAACGTCGACATCCTCGACATTCCGGTGGCGGAAATCACCCGCCAGTACATGGGCTACGTCGAGCTGATGAAGACCGTGCGCCTGGAACTGGCCGCCGAATACCTGGTGATGGCCGCCATGCTCGCCGAGATCAAGTCGCGCATGCTCCTGCCGCGCGCCGAGACCGCCGAGGAAGAAGAGGACGACCCGCGCGCCGAGTTGATCCGGCGCCTGCAGGAGTACGAGCGCTTCAAGGCCGCCGCCGAGGATATCGACGAGCTCAGCCGGGTCGGTCGCGATGTCATCGTGCCGCGTCTCGACGCGCCCGAGGCCAGGGCGCGCAAGCTGTTGCCGGATGTGATCCTGGAAGAAGTGCTGATGTCCATGGCCGAGGTGCTGCGGCGCAGCGACCTGTTCGAAAGCCATCAGGTCAGCCGCGAGGCATTGTCTACCCGCGAGCGCATGAGCGAAGTGCTGGAGCGCCTGCGTGGCGCCGGCTTCGTACCGTTCGTCGAGCTGTTCACGGCGCAGGAAGGGCGGCTCGGGGTGGTGGTGACCTTCATGGCCGTTCTCGAGCTGGTCAAGGAACAACTGGTCGAACTGGTGCAGAATGAGGCCTTTGCGCCGATCCACGTCCGGGCCCGGGCAGAGTAACCACGAGCAACGCAATGAACCTGACTGACCCCCATGACCTGGCGCCCCTGCTGGAAGCCTTTCTCCTGGCCTCTGGCAAACCGCAATCGCTGGAACGGCTGTTCGAACTCTTCGAGGAGGCCGAGCGCCCTGAATCCCCGGTCTTCAAGGAAGCCCTGGAAATCCTTCGCGAATCCTGCGAGGGGCGGGCGTTCGAACTCAAGGAGGTGGCTTCGGGCTACCGCCTGCAGATCCGCGAGGACTATGCGCCCTGGGTCGGCCGCCTGTGGGAGGAGCGCCCGCAGCGTTATTCCCGCGCGCTGCTGGAAACCCTGGCGCTGATCGCCTACCGCCAGCCCATCACCCGCGGCGAGATCGAGGATGTGCGCGGCGTGGCGGTCAACAGCAACATCATCAAGACCCTGCTGGAGCGCGAGTGGGTGCGTATCGTCGGCTACCGCGAGGTGCCCGGGCGCCCGGCGATGTTCGCTACCACCAGGGCCTTCCTCGACCACTTCAACCTGAAGAGCCTCGACGAACTGCCGCCACTGGCCGAATTGCGCGAAATGGAGCCGTCGCCCATGGCGCCGGTGGACCTCGACGACCTGCCGGTACCGGCCCACCTGCAGGCCCTGGCCGACGCCAGCGCCGACCCGGACGACCAGCCGCCAGCGGAAGAAACCAGTTTCCGCAGCCTGCTGGTCGAGCTGGATGCCATGGAAGAAGGCCTCAAGACGGACTTCGACGATCTTTTGCGCGACCTGCCGGATGGCGAGGACGAAACCGACTCCGCGGCCGATTCCGCCGAGGCCGAAGCCCGCACGCCAGGGGACTGAGACGCCACCCGGCGCAAAGGCCGGCGCGATGTGGGAAATCGGTCTACGCTCTGATGCGTTTGCGCCGCGATCAGCGTATGATTCGCGGCCTTTTTGGCATCCATGCCAGAAACCCAGATTCGATTTACTACACCGGGAGGTGCCCAGATGAGTGAACAAGACCTGCAAGACAGCCCGCCACGTCCGTCCGGCGAAAAACTGCAAAAAGTCCTCGCGCGCATTGGCGTCGGCTCGCGCCGCGACGTCGAGGCCTGGATCGGCGAAGGCCGGATCAAGGTCAACGGCGTGGCCGCGACCCTCGGCCAGCGGGTCGACCTGCACGACGCGATCTCCGTTGATGGTCGTCTGATCAAGCGCGAGGAAAGCGCCGAGAGCGTGCGCCGCGTCATCATGTACAACAAGCCCGACGGCGAGATCTGCACCCGTGACGACCCGGAAGGCCGTCCGACCGTGTTCGACCGCCTGCCGCGGCCGAAGGAAGGCCGCTGGATCAACGTCGGCCGCCTCGACATCAACACCACCGGCCTGCTGCTGTTCACCACCGACGGTGAACTGGCCAACCGCCTGATGCACCCGTCGTTCGAGATGGACCGCGAGTACGCCGTGCGCGTGCGGGGTGAGGTCGACGAAGACATGATCGCGCGCCTGAAGGAGGGCGTGGTCCTCGAGGACGGTCCGGCGCGTTTCACCGATATCCAGCAGGCACCGGGTGGCGAAGGGTTCAACCACTGGTATCACTGCGTGGTGATGGAAGGTCGCAACCGCGAGGTTCGGCGCCTGTGGGAATCCCAGGGGCTGGTGGTGAGCCGTCTGAAGCGCGTGCGTTTCGGTCCGGTGTTCCTCAATTCCGACCTGCCGATGGGGCGCTGGCGCGAAATGAGCCAGGGCGAAATCGACATCCTCGCCGCCGAGGTGGGTCTGAAGCCGGTAGCGATGCCGCAGATGAACGCCAAGACCAAGGACAAGCTGGAGCGCATGCAGCGCAAATCGAGCAAGCCGATCGGTCGTGGCGAGCGCGTGCGCACCCTGCGTCCGGCTCGCGATGCCGATGAGCGTCCGGCCCGTCAGTCGCGCGAAGAAGCACCGCGCAAGGGCCGCAGCACTGTGGCCGAGCGTCCGAGTGACGTGCGTCGCAAGCCGGCACCGGCCGGGGCGGGCAAGCGTCCTGGTCCGGGTACCGGGCGGGGCAAGCCGCGTAGCGAGTGAGTGATGTGCAAGAAGCCAACCTTCGGGTTGGCTTTTTTGTGCCTGCTGGAAATGTGGCGGGCTTGAGGGCCTCATCGCGGGCAACGCCCGCTCCCACAAGGTTCGGCGTTGAAGCCTGTGGGAGCGGGCGTTGCCCGCGATGAGGCCCTGTCGGCCCATACAAAAACCGTCCTTCTGGAAATATTTCCGACCAGCTTGTAAATATTTTGTTACTGGGCCACCCCGCTTATCCGGTCGATTCAAGAGTCCCCCGAAGCTGTAAACATTCCTTGCCGCAAATCCCCCGCCAAGTCCCTTTACGCCCACGTCAACACCTTGCCGCAACCCCTGTAAAACGGGTGTCATGGCGCTCACAGCCAAGTGCCTGACCCGCCACGAAGCGGGGCAGAAGACAGAACAAAAACGGAGGGCGCGATGTACGCCATTCACTCCCCCAGGTTTCATTTCTCCCGCCGGAACGCTGCGTGCCGTCATCAGAACGTTACGCGGTGTGTTGACCCCTGCGTCAATGCAAGGGTATACAGTGCGCC
Organism: Pseudomonas sp. zfem002; assembly: GCF_032621685.1. Taxonomy (NCBI): domain Bacteria; kingdom Pseudomonadati; phylum Pseudomonadota; class Gammaproteobacteria; order Pseudomonadales; family Pseudomonadaceae; genus Pseudomonas; species Pseudomonas sp. zfem002. Next base: position 154,640 of record NZ_JAVYJH010000001.1, read on the forward strand.
GCGTTTTACCTGTGACCTTCTTGCGTACCGCGCACCCTGGCCGATGCCAGGCTGACATTCCGGGGCTCTGCCCGGAGCGAACAGCCCAGGCTCGCGCCCCAAGGTAACCACCCCTTGCCAATTCCGCCGCGCCACGAGCGTGGTGGGTCCGATCCCGTCACAGATAAAAACAACAGGTGACTTCGTTCATGAGTGGACAAACTCCGCATTCAGGTGAGCTCAAGCGCGGCCTGAAAAATCGCCATATCCAGTTGATCGCCCTCGGCGGTGCCATCGGCACCGGCCTGTTCCTCGGCTCGGCCGGCGTGATGAAATCGGCGGGTCCGTCGATGATCCTCGGTTACGCCATCTGCGGCTTCATCGCCTTCATGATCATGCGCCAGCTCGGTGAAATGATCGTCGAAGAGCCGGTGGCCGGTTCCTTCAGTCATTTCGCGCACAAGTACTGGGGCGGTTTCGCCGGTTTCCTGTCGGGCTGGAACTGCTGGATGCTGTACATCCTGGTGGGCATGTCGGAGCTGACCGCGGTCGGCAAGTACATCCATTTCTGGTGGCCGGAAGTCCCGACCTGGGCTTCGGCAGCAGCCTTCTTCATCCTGATCAACGTGATCAACCTGGCCAACGTCAAGGTGTTCGGCGAGGCGGAGTTCTGGTTTGCCATCATCAAGGTCCTGGCCATCGTCGGCATGATCGGGCTGGGCAGCTACCTGCTGGTCAGCGGCAACGGCGGCCCTGACGCTTCGGTGAGCAACCTGTGGGAACACGGCGGCTTCTTCCCCCATGGCATCAACGGCCTGGTCATGGCCCTGGCGTTCATCATGTTCTCCTTCGGCGGCCTGGAAATGCTCGGTTTCACCGCGGCCGAGGCCGACAAGCCGAAGACCGTGATCCCGAAAGCCATCAACCAGGTGATCTACCGCATCCTGATTTTCTACATCGGCGCCCTGGTGGTCCTGCTGTCGCTGACCCCGTGGAACAGCCTGGTGGCGAATATCGACGCGGCCGGCGGCTCCTACAGCGGCAGCCCGTTCGTCCAGGTGTTCTCGATGCTGGGCAGCAACACCGCGGCACACCTGCTCAACTTCGTGGTCCTAACCGCGGCACTGTCGGTCTACAACAGCGGTACCTACTGCAACGCGCGGATGCTCTACGGCATGGCCGAGCAGGGCGATGCGCCGGCGGGTCTGGCGAAGATCGACAAGCGCGGCGTACCGGTGCGTTCGATCCTGGCGTCGGCGGCGGTGACCCTGGTGGCGGTACTGCTCAACTACTTCATGCCGCACCACGCCCTGGAACTGCTGATGTCGCTGGTGGTAGCGACCCTGGTGATCAACTGGGCGATGATCAGCTACTCGCACCTGAAGTTCCGCCAGCACCTGGACCGTACCGGCCAGAAGCCGCTGTTCAAGTCGCTGTGGTACCCCTATGGCAACTACATCTGCCTGGCGTTCGTGGTGCTGATCCTCGGCATCATGCTGATGATCCCGGGTATCCGCGAGTCGGTGTATGCGATTCCGGTATGGCTCGGGGTGATGTGGGTGTGCTACTCGATCAAGGTCAAGCGGGCCGGGGCAGTTGCCGTGGTTAGTCCGGCGGTCAAGTAACCTTCCAGTTGGGGCCGCTTTGCGGCCCTTCGAGTTCAGCCACGCTTCTATGGAAAGATTGAGCCCGATCCAATCCTGTAGGAGCTGGCTTGCCTGCGATGGGCTGCAAAGCAGCCCCAATACCGGCAACTCGGAGTATCCTGACGCCCATCATTCCCCGGGCTTCCTCCGATGCTGGTCCTCTCCAACGCCGTGCACATCCCCGACGAAGAAATCGAGTTGAACGCCATTCGCGCGCAAGGCGCCGGTGGGCAGAACGTCAACAAGGTTTCCAGCGCCGTGCACCTGCGTTTCGACAGCCAGTCCTCGTCGCTGCCGCCGTTCTACAAGGAGCGCCTGCTCCTGCTGAGCGACAGCCGCATCACCCGCGACGGCGTGATCATCATCAAGGCCCAGCAATATCGCACCCAGGAACAGAACCGCGCCGACGCCCTGGAGCGCCTGCGCGAACTGATCCTGGCCGCGGTGAAGGTGGAAAAGAAGCGCCGCCCGACCAAGCCGACCCTGGGTTCGAAGACCCGCCGCCTCGACACCAAGAGCAAGCGCGGGGCGATCAAGGCAGGGCGCGGCAAGATCGACTACTGAACCCCACAAGGACACCCATGGCCCGCGAACGGAATCTGACCTGGCACCCCACCGCCCTCGAACCGGCCGTCCGGCGCAACGCCAACGGCCAGCAACCGCTGACCCTGTGGTTCACCGGGCTCAGTGGTTCGGGCAAGAGCACCCTGGCATTCGAACTGGAGCGCCTGCTGATCGGCCAAGGGGTCGGCTGCTGCGTGCTGGATGGCGACAATATCCGCCACGGACTGTGCAGCGACCTGGGCTTCGATGCGCGCAGCCGTGCCGAGAACATCCGCCGGGTCGCCGAGGTAGCGCGTTTGATGAACGAGGCCGGGCTGGTGGTGATGGCGGCGTTCATCTCGCCTTATCGGCGTGATCGCGAGACGGCGCGGCAGATCATCGGGGCGGAGCGGTTTCACGAGATTCACGTCAGTGCGCCGTTGCACATCTGCGAGGGGCGCGATCCCAAGGGGCTGTACCGCAAGGCGCGGGCTGGGGTGCTGAGTGGCTTTACCGGGGTGGACGATCCCTACGAGTCACCGCTGGAACCGGACCTGGTGCTGAATACCGCGGAAGTGGCGCTGGAGGATTGTCTGGCGCAGTTGCTGGCGCGGGTGCGCGGGGCGGGAGCTTCTTGAGCGTGTGAAAACCGGTTGGTGAGGTGGTCCCCCGGTAACCGAGGTTTTCACACGTCCTGTTTCGCGCGTTTTATTCCTGGTCGGTGCTCGGGTTTTCATCGCCTTGTGGTTCCGCCGACTGGGCGGGTTCGGCGTTGTGGGGAGCCGGCTTCTGCTCGACGTAGTTCAGGCTTGGGAAGGGAAGATTCGGGATTTCGTGCATCTCGTCGTTCCTCGCAAGGTCGTAGGTGGGAAGTTCACGCACACAGTGCGCGTGGCTCCGGTGAAGCCGGGTGCAGGATACAGCAGTCTGGATGACAGATTGAGTTTTTCCTGCTGACTGGTAGGAAAATTACAAGATCAGGGGTGACCTTACTGGCCCCATCGCTGGCAAGCCAGCTCCTACAGGGATCGCGTGCACCGCTGAACCTGTGGGCGCTTGCTGGCCAGCGAGGGGGCCGTCAGCCGTTACCGGCAGACGTCGGCAATGGCCGCCGCGAGCACATCCAGGCGGCTTTCATCCGCACCGGCCACGTTGGCCCGGCCGGTGCCGACCATGTACACGCTATGCCGTTCCCGCAGTGCCTTCACCTGCTCCGGCGACAACCCGGTGTAGGAGAACATCCCGCGCTGTTCGGCGATATGCGCGAAGCGCTCGCTCAAGCCGTGCGGTGCCAGGGCTTCCACCAGCCCGCAGCGCAGCCGTGCGATCCGCTGGCGCATGGCCTCGACCTCTTCGATCCACAGGCGCTTCAGCGCCGGGTCGCCGAGAATCTCCGCCACCACCGCGGCGCCATGATCCGGTGGTGTCGACCACAGGTTGCGCGCGATGAACGCCAGCTGGCTGCGTACATCCAGCAGCTTTTCCGCATCCGCACTGCACACCAGCAGGGCGCCGGTGCGTTCGCGGTACAGGCCGAAGTTCTTCGAGCACGAGCTGGTGATCAGCAGCTCGGGCAGTTCGGCGGCGAACAGCCGTACCGCCCAGGCGTCTTCTTCCAGCCCGTCGCCGAAGCCCTGGTAGGCGAAGTCGATCAGCGGCAGCAGCGAACGCCGCTTGACCACGTCCAGTACCGCGCGCCAGTCGTCATGCGTCAGGTCGAACCCGGTCGGGTTGTGGCAGCAGGCATGCAGCAGGACGATATCGCCCTGCGGCGCCTGTTCCAGCGCGGCGAGCAGGCCGGGCACATCGAGGCGGTTGTCCGCGCCGACGTAGGGGTAATGGTTGACCTTGAGCCCGGCACTGGCGAACAGGGTTTCGTGGATCGGCCAGGTCGGGTTGCTCAGCCAGATACCGCGGCCGGGCAGGCACTGCCTGGCGAACTCGGCGGCCAGGCGCAGGGCGCCGGTGCCACCCGGTGTCTGGGTCGCGCCGGCGCGCTGTGCGCCGAGCAGGGGCGAGTGCTCGCCCAGGACCAGCTCGCAGAGCAGGCGGCCGAAGGCGACATCGCCATGACCGCCGACATAGCTTTTGCTCAACTGGCGTTCGACCAGGCGCTGTTCCGCCTGCTTGACCGCCGCGGGCACCGGGGTCAGGCCCTGGGCGTCCTTGAACACGCCGACACCCAGGTCGAACTTCGCCGGATTGGCATCCCTGGCGTACGCCTCCATCAACCCGAGGATCGGGTCGCCCGGTACCCGGGGGATGGCCTGGAAATGCATCACTTGCGGCCTTCGGCGGTCTTGGCGACCTCGTCGGTACGCGCGGCCATGATGAAGTCGTTGCGGTGCAGGCCTTTGATCGAGTGGCTCCACCAGGTCACGGTGACCTTGCCCCATTCGGTCAGCAGGCCAGGATGATGGCCTTCGGCTTCGGAGATGGCGCCGACGGCGTTGGTGAAGGCCAGGGCGTGGGCGAAGTTCTTGAACAGGTAGACCTTCTCCAGCTGCATGATCGAATCGCGGACTTCGATGTTCCAGTCAGGAATCATGCGCAGCAGTTCCGGCAGTTCGTCGTCGCTGACTTTCGGCGCATCGGCGCGGCAGGCTTCGCAGTGGGCTTGGGACAAGGCGGTCATAGATTTCTTCCAGTCGATTGTTATAGGTGTGCAGGGCGGCTCAGGCGGCCGCCTTGGGTGGAAACTTCGGTGTGTGCAGGCCGAGCTGCATGGCGTGCTGGACCATGCCCATGATGTCTTCGTGGGCCAGGTCGAACAGGCGCTTGAGGTTCGGCAGGGCGAAATACACCGGTTGCAGGATGTCGATGCGGTAGGGGGTGCGCATGGCTTCCAGCGGGTCGAACGGCTGATGTTCCGGCGCGTCGGAAAGACTGTAGACGGTCTCCTTCGGCGAGGACAGGATGCCGCCGCCATAGATCCTGCGGCCCTGCGGGGTATCGATCAGGCCGAATTCGATGGTCATCCAGTACAGGCGGGCGAGGTACACGCGCTGTTCCTTGGTCGCGGCCAGGCCGAGCTTGCCGTAGGTGTGGGTGAATTCGGCGAACCATGGGTTGGTCAGCAGCGGGCAGTGGCCGAAGATCTCGTGGAAGATGTCCGGTTCCTGCAGGTAGTCGAGCTCTTCCTCGGTACGGATGAAGGTGGCGACCGGAAAGCGCTTGCTGGCCAGCAGTTCGAAAAAGGTCTGGAAGGGGATCAGCGCCGGTACCCGGGCGACTTGCCAGCCAGTGGTGGCGCCCAGCACCGCGTTGATTTCCGAGAGCTGCGGAATGCGGTCATGGGGCAGGTTCAGCTGTTCGATGCCGTCCAGGTATTCCTGGCACGCGCGACCCTCGATCACCTTCAACTGGCGGGTGATCAGGGTATTCCACACCGCATGTTCCTGCGGCGGGTAATCGATAAAACCCTGCGCATCGGGCTCACGGGCCACGTACTGCGTCTGTTTCATGCTGCTCTCCTGCTGAGGGCTTTTATTGTTGTGTGCGGCTTGCGCCATGCCCTTAGAGATAGCCGCTGGCCGGCGGATTTGCAGCCCATGCACGGGGCTGAACGGCAGGCCGGCAGGCGGTTTCTGTAACGCAGGTTTTACGGAATCGGCGGGATCGCCTGAATCCGCCACCGCCAATGGCTGTGAAACGCGGTTTTTGTAACGTATTATTTACAGAATTTCCGGCGGACCAGCAGAAAATTCGCCGCATTCCTCTGTATGTAGGACCTTTCATGCGTATCAAAGTGCATTGCCAGAACCGCATCGGCATCCTCCGGGACATCCTCAACCTGCTGGTGGAGTACGGCATCAACGTCGCCCGGGGTGAGGTGGGCGGCGAGCATGGCAATGCCATCTATCTGCACTGTCCGAACCTGATCAACCTGCAGTTCCAGGCGCTGCGTCCGAAGTTCGAGGCGATCACCGGGGTATTCGGGGTCAAGCGGGTCGGCCTGATGCCCAGCGAGCGGCGGCACATGGAGCTGAACGCGCTGCTCGGTGCCCTGGAGTTCCCGGTGCTGTCGATCGACATGGGCGGTTCCATCGTCGCCGCCAACCGCGCTGCGGCGCAGTTGCTCGGTGTGCGCGTGGACGAGGTGCCGGGCATGCCGCTGTCGCGCTACGCCGAGGATTTCGACCTGCCGGAACTGGTGCGGGCCAACAAGGCGCGGATCAATGGTCTGCGGGTCAAGATCAAGAACGACGTATTCCTTGCCGATATCGCCCCGCTGCAATCCGAGCATGATGACAGCGAGGCTCTGGCCGGCGCGGTGCTGACCCTGCACCGCGCCGACCGCATCGGCGAGCGCATCTACAACGTGCGCAAGCAGGAACTGCGCGGCTTCGACAGCATCTTCCAGAGTTCGCGGGTGATGGCCGCGGTGGTCCGCGAGGCGCGGCGCATGGCACCACTGGATGCGCCGCTGCTGATCGAGGGCGAGACCGGCACCGGCAAGGAGTTGCTGGCCCGCGCCTGTCACCTGGCCAGCCCGCGCGGCCAGGCGCCATTGATGGCGCTGAACTGCGCCGGCCTGCCGGAATCCATGGCCGAGACCGAGTTGTTCGGCTACGGCCCCGGTGCCTTCGAAGGCGCTCGCGCCGAGGGCAAGCTGGGGCTGCTGGAGCTGACCGCCGGCGGCACGCTGTTCCTCGATGGCGTCGACGAGATGAGCCCGCGCCTGCAGGTCAAGCTCCTGCGTTTTCTCCAGGACGGCTGCTTCCGTCGGGTCGGCAGCGACGAGGAGGTGTACCTGGATGTGCGGGTGATCTGCGCGACCCAGGTCGATCTGTCCGAGCTCTGCGCCCGTGGCGAATTCCGCCAGGACCTGTACCACCGGCTCAACGTGCTGTCGCTGCATATCCCGCCGCTGCGCGAATGCCTCGACGGCCTGCCGCCGCTGGTCGAGCATTTCCTCGACCAGGCCAGCCGCCAGATCGGCTGCCCGCTGCCGCGCCTGGCGCCGGCGGCGCTGGAGCGCCTGAGCCAGTACCACTGGCCGGGCAACGTGCGGCAACTGGAAAACGTGCTGTTCCAGGCGGTGTCGTTGTGCGAGGGCGGGGTGGTCAAGCCGGAACATATCCGTTTGCCGGACTACGGCGCGCGACAACCACTGGGGGAGTTCTCCCTGGAAGGCGATCTGGCGCAGATTGTCGGACGATTCGAAAAGGCGGTGCTGGAATCGTTGCAGAGTGAATTTCCAACCAGTCGGGCATTGGGAAAAAGACTGGGAGTATCGCACACGACCATTGCCAACAAGTTGCGTGATTATGCAATTGGCAAGTCGCTGGAATAAGTTGGAAAGTTTCGCGGCGGGGCGGCTTTATTAAGGGAGTATTATTCGGGCGTGGCGCCTCTTGAAAATTCGAAGAGGCGCGACAGCCACGGGAAGCAAGTTAGCCGTTGGAGCAGCCGTTACCCATCACACGGTATTCGAGGATATGCTTCTGGCCTTGCGAATCCTCATACGTCATGCGGGCCGGGACCACTTCGCAGACATTCGGGATCTCGCTCATGGAAATGACTTTGGCGATATCCAGGTGTTGCGAATAACTGTACTGTTCAACCGGAATCTGCTCGGCGCCATTATTTGCAAGGTCATCGGCCATGGCCACGCCGCAAACACTACCGAGTACCAAAACCAGTAAAGCTTTCATCTTCAGATCACCTGTTCAAGGTCGAATAAGGGGGCGTAGCGCTTGTGGCGCTACGGTGCAGCAAAGTAGAAGCGGAAAGTTATCGCGGGATTAACGTGCCTTCGTGGGGGCTGTTACCTGAAGTTAATCTCGTTGCCGTTGCTGGCCAGGTGAATTCTAGGGGGTGACCTTGCACTGAAACAGACGATGTTTTGATAAACACTGTTGGCGGAATCCGTAACAATCACCGCGAGAAAAAATCCCGGTACCCTCGGGTACTCCTGGGACTCGCGTTCTAGAGCGGCTGCAGCAGGGGGTGAGGCGAAAAGACCGTGGCGTTACTACCAACGTCGAATGGCCCGGGCGGCTCTGGTACAGTTAAAACGAGGTCATACAAAAACAACTATTACACCGAGGTAACAAAGATGAGTGCGGCTTCCCTGTACCCTGTTCGTCCCGAGGTTGCGGCGAATACCCTGACCGATGAGGCCACCTACAAGGCGATGTATCAGAAGTCGGTGATCAACCCGGACGGCTTCTGGCGTGAGCAGGCTCAGCGCCTCGACTGGATCAAGCCTTTCACCAAGGTCAAGCAGACCTCGTTCGACGACCACCACGTCGACATCAAGTGGTTTGCCGATGGCACCCTGAACGTGTCCTACAACTGCCTTGACCGTCATCTGGCAGAGCGCGGCGACCAGGTCGCAATCATCTGGGAAGGCGACGATCCTTCCGAGCACCGCAACATCACCTACCGCGAGCTGCACGAGCAGGTCTGCAAGTTCGCCAACGCCCTGCGTGGCCAGGACGTGCACCGTGGCGACGTGGTGACCATCTACATGCCGATGATCCCCGAGGCCGTGGTCGCCATGCTGGCCTGTGCCCGCATCGGTGCGATCCACTCCGTGGTCTTCGGCGGCTTCTCCCCGGAGGCCCTGGCCGGTCGGATCATCGACTGCAAGTCCAAGGTGGTGATCACCGCCGACGAGGGCCTGCGTGGCGGCCGTCGTACCCCGCTCAAGGCCAACGTCGACGACGCCTTGACCAACCCGGAAACCAGCAGCATCCAGAAGGTCATCGTGTGCAAGCGCACCGGTTCCGACATCAAGTGGAACCAGCATCGCGACATCTGGTACGAAGACCTGATGAAAGTTGCCGGCAGCGTCTGCGCGCCGAAGGAAATGGGCGCCGAGGAAGCGCTGTTCATCCTCTACACCTCCGGTTCCACCGGCAAGCCGAAGGGCGTGCTGCACACCACCGGCGGCTACCTGGTCTACGCCGCCATGACCCATGAGCGCGTGTTCGACTACCGTCCGGGCGAAATCTACTGGTGCACCGCCGACGTCGGCTGGGTCACCGGCCACAGCTACATCGTCTACGGTCCGCTGGCCAACGGCGCCACCACCCTGCTGTTCGAAGGTGTGCCGAACTATCCGGACATCACCCGGGTGTCGAAGATCGTCGACAAGCACAAGGTCAACATCCTCTACACCGCGCCTACCGCGATCCGCGCCATGATGGCCGAAGGTCAGGCCGCGGTGGCCGGCGCCGACGGCTCCAGCCTGCGCCTGCTGGGCTCGGTGGGCGAGCCGATCAACCCGGAAGCCTGGAACTGGTACTACCAGACCGTCGGCAAGGAGCGTTGCCCGATCGTCGACACCTGGTGGCAGACCGAAACCGGTGGCGTGCTGATCAGCCCGCTGCCAGGCGCCACCGCGCTGAAGCCGGGTTCCGCGACCCGTCCGTTCTTCGGCGTGGTGCCGGCACTGGTGGACAACCTGGGCAACCTGATCGAAGGCGCCGCCGAGGGCAACCTGGTGATCCTCGATTCCTGGCCGGGTCAGGCGCGTTCGCTGTACGGCGACCACGACCGCTTCGTCGACACCTACTTCAAGACCTTCCGCGGCATGTACTTCACCGGTGACGGTGCCCGTCGCGACGAGGATGGTTACTACTGGATCACCGGTCGCGTCGACGACGTGCTCAACGTTTCCGGCCACCGCATGGGCACCGCCGAGATCGAGAGCGCCATGGTCGCCCACCCGAAAGTCGCCGAGGCTGCCGTGGTTGGCGTGCCGCACGACATCAAGGGGCAGGGCATCTATGTCTACGTCACCCTCAATGGCGGCGTGGAGCCGAGCGAGGCGCTGCGCCTGGAGCTGAAGAACTGGGTGCGCAAGGAGATCGGTCCGATTGCCTCGCCGGATGTCATCCAGTGGGCCCCGGGCCTGCCGAAGACCCGTTCGGGCAAGATCATGCGCCGCATCCTGCGCAAGATCGCCACGGCCGAGTACGACGCCCTGGGCGATATCTCGACCCTGGCCGATCCAAGCGTGGTCGCGCACCTGGTCGAGACGCACAAGACCATGAGCGTCGCCTGACTCCGGATAGTTGCATAACCCCTGTGGGGGCTCGCTCCCACAGGCTCATCAGGTAACTCAGCGAAAAACCGAAGGCCCCACCGATATCGTTTCGGATGGGGCCTTCGGTTTTTTTGTTACTTCGACTTTCATCGGTAACCGTCCTGTCACCGTATTCGTACGAAAACGGGGTGTATGGAAACGGTGATGTTCTATTCTAGTGCGTGTTCGTTCAGGTTTTCCGACACTCGAATGGCTGGGCTTGCCGGATTGCAAGGGTTTGCCAATAATGGGCCCGGTTATTGCTTCGGTTACAGGTTATTTGTTTTTCGCTTTTGCATATTCCCCCGAAACTGTCAATATCTCCCGGCCGCTCTTCCTGCGCTTCTGTAACTACTTGTCGCATTGAAGAAATATCGGCTTCCGAGCTGTCGTTAAAATGCCGATCACTCGCTCGTGGCACCTGACCGGTGGTCCGGCCCTGCGCGGCTCTGCGTTGTACCCATTTGCATAGCGGGCAGTCGAACTGCCTGGTATCGCCCTTTACCAATGGAGTTCCCAGATGAAGAAACTCGCACTGCTTGGCGCCCTCGCGCTATCCGTGTTTTCCCTGGTATCGCTGGCTGACGAGAAACCGCTGAAAATCGGTATCGAGGCCGCCTACCCACCTTTCGCTTCGAAAGCACCGGACGGCAGCATCGTCGGTTTCGACTACGACATCGGCAACGCCCTGTGCGAAGAGATGAAGGTCAAGTGCCAGTGGGTCGAGCAGGAGTTCGATGGTCTGATCCCGGCGCTGAAGGTACGCAAGATCGACGCGATCCTGTCGTCCATGTCGATCACCGACGACCGCAAGAAGTCCGTCGACTTCACCAAGCGCTACTACCTGACCCCGGCTCGCCTGGTGATGAAGGAAGGCAGCACCGTCAGCGACAGCCTGGCCGAACTGCAAGGCAAGAAGATCGGCGTCCAGCGCGGCTCGATCCACGACCGCTTCGCCAAGGAAGTCCTGGCTCCGAAGGGCGCGGTCATCGTTCCTTACGGCACCCAGAACGAAATCTACCTGGACATCACCGCCGGTCGTCTGGACGGCTCCGTGGCCGATGCCACCCTGCTGGAAGACGGTTTCCTGAAGACCGATGCCGGCAAGGGCTATGCTTTCGTCGGGCCTGCGTTCACCGATGCGAAATACTTCGGTGACGGTATCGGCATCGCCGTGCGCAAGGGCGACACTGCCAACCTGGAGCGCATCAACGCCGCCATCGCCGCTATCCGTGCCAATGGCAAGTACAAGGCGATCCAGGACAAGTACTTCAACTTCGATATCTACGGCCCGGAAAGCAACTGACCGACGCCGTGTCACCTGCTCAATGGTGCAAGCAGCAGAAGCGCTGAGGCTTGCACCATTTTTTCATCCCTAAGGTCGAGGACCTCATCATGTTGAAAGGCTACGGGGCAGTCATCCTCGATGGAGCGTGGCTGACGCTACAGCTCGCCTTGTCGTCCATGGCCCTGGCCATCGTGCTCGGCCTGATCGGCGTGGCCCTGCGCCTGTCGCCGGTGCGCTGGCTGGCCTGGCTGGGCGATCTGTATGCCACGGTGATCCGCGGTATTCCCGATCTGGTACTGATCCTGCTGATCTTCTACGGCGGCCAGGACATCCTCAACCGCGTCGCGCCGCTGCTGGGTTATGACGATTACATCGACCTCAATCCGCTGGTCGCGGGTGTCGGCACCCTGGGCTTCATCTTCGGTGCCTACCTGTCGGAAACCTTCCGTGGCGCCTTCATGGCGATCCCGAAAGGCCAGGCCGAGGCCGGCATGGCCTACGGCATGAGCAGCCTGCAGATCTTCTTCCGGGTGCTGGTGCCGCAGATGATCCGCCTGGCGATTCCCGGCTTCACCAACAACTGGCTGGTACTGACCAAGGCGACCGCGCTGATTTCGGTGGTGGGCCTGCAGGACATGATGTTCAAGGCCAAGCAGGCGGCCGACGCCACCCGCGAGCCTTTCACCTTCTTCCTGGCGGTGGCTGCGCTGTACCTGGTGCTCACCAGTGTCTCGCTGCTGGCCCTGCGTTACCTGGAAAAACGCTACTCGGTAGGCGTAAAGGCGGCTGAACTATGATCTTCGACTACAACGTCATCTGGGAGGCGCTGCCGCTGTACTTCGGCGGTCTGCTGACCACGCTCAAACTGCTGGCGATCTCCCTGTTCTTCGGCCTGCTGAGCGCGATCCCGCTGGGTCTGATGCGGGTCTCGAAGCAGCCGCTGGTGAACTTCGTCGCCTGGCTCTACACCTACGTGATCCGCGGTACGCCGATGCTGGTCCAGCTGTTCCTGATCTACTACGGTCTGGCCCAGTTCCAGGTGGTGCGCGAGAGCTTCCTCTGGCCGTGGCTGTCCAGCGCGACCTTCTGTGCCTGCATGGCCTTCGCCATCAACACCAGCGCCTATACCGCGGAAATCATCGCCGGCAGCCTCAAGGCCACGCCTCACGGCGAGATCGAGGCGGCCAAGGCGGTGGGCATGTCGCGCTACAAGATGTACCGCCGCATTCTGCTGCCGTCGGCCCTGCGCCGTGCCCTGCCGCAGTACAGCAACGAAGTGATCATGATGCTGCAGACCACCAGTCTGGCGTCCATCGTGACCCTGATCGACATCACCGGTGCCGCGCGAACCGTCAACGCCCAGTACTACCTGCCGTTCGAGGCCTACATCACCGCCGGCGTGTTCTACCTGTGCATGACCTTCATCCTGGTCCGCCTGTTCAAGCTTGCCGAACGCCGCTGGCTCGGCTACCTGGCGCCGCGCAAGGGCTGATGCCCGCGGCCAACTTATCGCCCTGGGCCTGTGCCCGCGACCGAACGCTATGTGAGAACCGACAGCATGTACAAACTCGAAATCCAGGATCTGCATAAACGCTACGGCAGCCATGAAGTGCTCAAGGGCGTCTCCTTGGCCGCCAAGGCCGGCGACGTGATCAGCATCATCGGCTCCAGTGGTTCGGGCAAAAGTACCTTCCTGCGCTGCATCAACCTGCTGGAGCAGCCGCACGCCGGCAAGATCCTGCTGAACAATGAAGAACTCAAGCTGGTGCCGAACAAGGACGGTGCGCTCAAGGCCGCCGATCCCAAGCAGCTGCAGCGCATGCGCTCGCGCCTGTCGATGGTGTTCCAGCACTTCAATCTGTGGTCGCACATGACCGCCCTGGAAAACATCATCGAAGCCCCGGTGCACGTGCTCGGGGTGAGCAAGAAGGAAGCCCTGGAAAAGGCCGAGCACTACCTGGCCAAGGTCGGCGTCGCGCACCGCAAGGACGCATACCCCGGGCATATGTCCGGTGGCGAGCAGCAGCGCGTGGCGATCGCCCGGGCGCTGGCGATGGAGCCGGAAGTGATGCTGTTCGACGAGCCGACCTCGGCACTCGACCCGGAACTGGTGGGTGACGTGCTCAAGGTCATGCAGTCGCTGGCCCAGGAAGGCCGCACCATGGTGGTGGTGACCCACGAAATGGGCTTCGCCCGCGAGGTTTCCAACCAACTGGTGTTCCTCCACAAGGGCCTGGTGGAAGAGGCTGGCAACCCGCGGGAAGTGCTGGTCAATCCGCAGTCGGAGCGCCTGCAGCAGTTCCTCTCCGGCAGCCTGAAATAAGTCGGCATGCTTCAAGGCTGCCGCTTTGCACCAAAATAGGTCATGCTGCGCCGCCCGCGCAGCGTGCACCACGCATCACTCGGCTCGTCTACCCTGACGGGCAGCAGACTCACTTCAGGTTTCGGACTACACCCCATGACCACCCAGCGAATCGGTTTTCTCATCTGGCCCAGCACCAAGGCTCTGACCCTGGCGCTTGCGGAAGAGGTATTGCGGGTGGCGCAGAAGGTCCACCCGGAAGTGGCCTACGAGCTGGCCTTCCTCCAGGCCGAGGCACCGCTCGAGGGTGACTGGCGCTTGCCGGGCGAGCCGTGGACCGGGCGCCTGGAAAATTGCCAGAAGCTGTTCCTGCTCGCCGACGAGCCGCCACTGGCGGTCGGCGCGGCGCTGGGTGCGGCGCTCAAGCAACTGGTGCGTTCCGGTTGCGTGGTCGGCGGGTTGTCGGCGGGGGTTTATCCACTGGCGCAACTGGGCTTGCTGGACGGCTACCGTGCTGCGGTGCACTGGCGCTGGCAGGATGATTTCACCGAGCGTTTCCCCAAGGTCATCGCCACCAGCCATCTGTTCGACTGGGATCGCGATCGCCTGACCGCCTGCGGCGGCATGTCGGTGGTCGACCTGTTGCTGGCAGTGCTGGCGCGGGACCACGGGGCCGAGCTGGCGGGGGCGGTGTCCGAGGAACTGGTGGTCGAGCGCATCCGCGAGGGCGGCGAGCGTCAGCGCATTCCGCTGCAGAATCGCCTCGGCTCCAGTCATCCGAAGCTGACCCAGGCCGTGCTGCTGATGGAAGCCAATATCGAAGAGCCGCTGACCACCGACGAGATCGCCCAGCATGTCTGTGTCTCGCGCCGGCAACTGGAGCGGATCTTCAAGCAGTACCTGAACCGGGTGCCGAGCCAGTACTACCTGGAGCTGAGGTTGAACAAGGCGCGGCAGATGCTGATGCAGACCAGCAAGTCGATCATCCAGATCGGGCTGTCCTGCGGTTTTTCTTCCGGCCCGCATTTCTCCAGTGCCTACCGCAACTTCTTCGGCGCGACGCCGCGGGAAGATCGCAACCAGCGGCGCAGCAGCTCACCGTTCGAGCTGTCCTCGGTGCCTGCCGAGCGCGGCTGATCTTGCGGCGCGGCCTCCTCGTAGGAGCGAGGCTTGCCCGCGAAGGACCGCGCAGCGGTCCCAGGCCTCAATTTCGTCGCACGACAAGCCAGCGCCTACAGAGTCTTCACGGCTGGTGACCCGGCGGTCAGGCAGTGCGAATTTCCTTCCTTCCCAAACCCTTAGATTCTCCCCGCCAACCCCTCGCTCCGTTTAAACTGCGCCTTTGCGACCCTATTTGTCGCATTGCCGAAAGCCTTGGCAAAACAGGGTTTGGCGCTATAAGAAGTTGTCGCTTGGCGGCAAGGCCAGGCGTTCATCTCTCCTTACAATCCCCCCATCGCTCGCCAGTTCCAGGCAGGCGTTCCTCTTCAGGAGACTCCGATGTCCGTTGAGCAAGCTCCGGTGCAACGCGCCGATTTCGACCAGGTAATGGTTCCCAACTATGCGCCAGCCGCCTTCATTCCCGTGCGCGGCGCCGGATCCCGAGTCTGGGACCAGTCGGGCCGCGAGCTGATCGATTTCGCCGGCGGCATCGCCGTTAACGTCCTGGGGCATGCCCACCCGGCACTGGTCAGCGCGCTGACCGAACAGGCCAACAAGCTGTGGCATGTGTCCAACGTCTTCACCAACGAGCCAGCCCTGCAGCTGGCCCGCAAGCTGGTCGACGCGACCTTCGCCGACCGTGCGTTCTTCTGCAACTCCGGCGCCGAGGCCAACGAGGCCGCGTTCAAGCTGGCCCGTCGCGTCGCTCACGACCGCTTCGGCCCGGAAAAACACGAGATCATCGCCACCGTCAACAGCTTCCACGGACGTACCCTGTTCACCGTCAGCGTTGGCGGCCAGCCGAAGTACTCCGATGGTTTCGGGCCGAAGATCACCGGTATCAGCCATGTGCCGTACAACGACCTGGAAGCGCTGAAAGCGCAGATCTCCGACAAGACCTGCGCCGTGGTGATCGAGCCGATCCAGGGCGAGAGCGGTGTGGTCCCGGCCGACAAGGCCTACCTGCAAGGCGCTCGCGAGCTGTGCGACAAGCACAACGCGCTGCTGATCTTCGACGAAGTGCAGACCGGCGTCGGGCGTACCGGCGAGCTGTATGCCTACATGCACTACGGCGTGACCCCGGACATCCTCTCCAGCGCCAAGAGCCTGGGCGGCGGTTTCCCGATCGGCGCGATCCTGACCACCAACGACCTGGCCAAGCACCTGGCCGTCGGCACCCACGGCACCACCTACGGCGGCAACCCGCTGGCCTGCGCCGTCGCCAACGCCGTGCTGGACATCGTCAACACCCCTGAAGTGCTGGCGGGCGTCAAGGCCAAGCACGAGCGCTTCAAGGCACGCCTGGAACAGATCGGCAAGCAGTACGACCTGTTCAGCCAGGTTCGCGGCATGGGCCTGCTGATCGGCTGCGTGCTGACCGAGCAGTGGAAGGGCAAGGCCAAGGACGTGTTCAACGCCGCCGAGCAGGAAGGCCTGATGGTGCTCCAGGCCGGCCCGGACGTGGTGCGTTTCGCCCCGAGCCTGGTGGTCGAGGATGCCGACATCGACGAAGGTCTGGACCGCTTCGAGCGCGCTGCCGCCAAGCTGACCCAGGCCTGATCCACCCCGCAGGACCGTCGCTGGCCGGCCACCGGCCAGCGAACCGATTTCCCGTGGCCTGTGCCCGTTGCGCACACGCCGCTTTTTTTGCGCCGACGGATGTCGGCCCGTAGACCCGAAAGGAGTGACACCATGCTGGTGATGCGCCCCGCGCAAATGGCTGACCTGGATGAAGTACAGCGTCTGGCTGCGGACAGTCCCATTGGTGTCACGTCCCTGCCGGATGATGCCGGTCGACTGGGCGACAAGATCGCTGCCTCGGAAACCTCGTTCGCCGCCGAAGTCAGTTTCAACGGCGAGGAGAGTTATTTCTTCGTGCTCGAGGACCTGAGCAGCGGCAAGCTGGTCGGCTGCTCGGCCATCGTCGCGTCCGCCGGCTATTCCGAGCCGTTCTACAGCTTCCGCAACGAGACCTTCGTGCATGCGTCCCGCGAGCTGAAGATCCACAACAAGATCCATGTGCTCTCGCAGTGCCATGACCTCACCGGCAACAGCCTGCTGACCAGTTTCTATGTGCTGCCGGAGCTGGTGAACAGCGGCTGGGCCGAGTTGAACTCGCGCGGCCGCCTGCTGTTCATGGCCGCCCACCCCGAGCGTTTCGCCGAGTCGGTGGTCACCGAGATCGTCGGCTACAGCGACGAGAACGGCGACTCGCCGTTCTGGGACGCCATCGGGCGCAACTTCTTCGATCTCAACTACGCCGAGGCGGAGCGTCTGTGCGGCCTGAAGAGCCGTACCTTCCTCGCCGAGCTGATGCCGCACTACCCGATCTACGTGCCGCTGCTGCCGGACGCCGCGCAGGAAGCCATGGGCCAGGTGCATCCGCGGGCGCAGATCACCTTCGACATCCTCATGCGCGAAGGCTTCGAGACCGATCACTACATCGATATTTTCGACGGCGGCCCGACCCTGCATGCGCGGGTTTCCGGCATCCGTTCGATCGCCCAGAGCCGGGTCGTACCGGTCAAGCTGCAGGAGCAGCCGACCAAGGGCGGCCGTCAGTACCTGGTGTCCAACGGCCAGTTGCAGGATTACCGCGCGGTACTGCTGGAGCTGGACTGGGTACCGGGCAAGCCCGTTCACCTGAGCCAGGAAGCCGTCGAGGCCCTGGGTGTCGGCGAAGGCGCCAGCGTGCGCCTGGTCGCGGTTTGAAGCGGACTGCCGTTTGATACAGAGAGTTACCGGCCGAGTTTCGCGGATGCCCACAGGCATCCGCCCGAGGAGATAGCATGATCGTTCGTCCCGTACGCAGCAGCGACCTTCCAGCGCTGATCGAGCTGGCGCGCAGCACCGGCACCGGCCTGACCACCTTGCCGGCCAACGAGGAACGCCTGGCCCACCGGGTCGGCTGGGCCGAGAAGACCTTCCGCGGCGAAGCCGAGCGCGGCGACGCGGACTACCTGTTCGTGCTGGAGAACGACGACGGTGTGGTCGTCGGCATTTCCGCCATCGCCGGCGCCGTCGGCCTGCGCGAGCCCTGGTACAACTACCGGGTAGGCCTGACCGTCAGCGCCTCCCAGGAACTGAAGATCTACCGGGAAATCCCCACCCTGTTCCTGGCCAACGACCTGACCGGCAACTCCGAGCTGTGCTCGCTGTTCCTGCGGGCCGACAGCCGTACCGGGCTCAACGGCCGCCTGTTGTCCAAGGCACGGATGCTGTTCATCGCCGAGTTCCCCGAGCTGTTCGGCAACAAGATCATCGCCGAGATGCGCGGCATGTCCGACGAGCAGGGCCGTTCGCCGTTCTGGGAAAGCCTGGGCCGGCACTTCTTCAAGATGGAGTTCAGCCAGGCCGACTACCTCACCGGCGTCGGCAACAAGGCCTTCATCGCCGAGCTGATGCCGAAGTTCCCGCTGTACACCTGCTTCCTCTCGGAAGCGGCGCGCAACGTCATCGGGCGTGTCCACAGCGACACCGAGCCGGCGCTGGCGATGCTCAAGAGCGAGGGCTTCAGCTACCAGGGCTACGTCGACATCTTCGACGCAGGCCCGGCCATCGAATGCGAAACCCGCAAGATTCGCGCGGTACAGGACAGCCAGAACCTGGTCCTGGCCGTCGGCACGCCGGGCGATGACGCCCCGGCCTACATCATTCACAACCGCAAGCGCGAAGACTGCCGCATCGCCGCGGCGCCGGCACGCCTGGCGGCCGGCACCCTGGTGGTCGATCCCAAGACCGCCAAGCGCCTGCGCCTGAGCGCCGGCGACCAGGTGCGCGCCGTTCCGCTGTCCGCTGCCCGGGAGGCCAAATAATGACCACTCACTACATCGCAGGCCAATGGCTGGCTGGCCAGGGTGATGCCCTGCAATCCCTGAACCCGGTGACCCAGGCAGTGATCTGGGAAGGCCGCGGCGCCAACGCGGCGCAGGTCGAGCAGGCCGTCGCCGCCGCACGCCAGGCATTCCCGGGGTGGGCGCGGCAGTCGCTGGACATGCGCATCGCCGTGCTGGAAGCCTTCGCCGCGCAACTGAAGGCCAGCGCCGAGGCGCTGGCCCACTGCATCGGTGAGGAAACCGGCAAGCCGCTGTGGGAAGCCGCCACCGAAGTGACCAGCATGGTCAACAAGGTCGCCATCTCGGTACAGAGCTACCGCGAGCGCACCGGCGAGAAGAGCGGCCCGCTGGCCGATGCCACCGCCGTGCTGCGGCACAAGCCCCATGGCGTGGTGGCGGTGTTCGGTCCGTACAACTTCCCGGGGCACCTGCCCAACGGTCATATCGTCCCGGCACTGCTGGCGGGTAACGCGGTGGTGTTCAAGCCCAGCGAGCTGACGCCCAAGGTTGCCGAGCTGACCGTCAAGTGCTGGATCGACGCCGGTCTGCCGGCAGGCGTGCTCAACCTGGTGCAGGGCGCGCGGGAAACCGGCGTGGCCCTGGCCGCCAATCCGGGTATCGACGGCCTGTTCTTCACCGGCTCCAGCCGCACCGGCAACCTGTTGCACCAACAGTTCTCCGGGCGCCCGGACAAGATCCTGGCCCTGGAAATGGGCGGCAACAACCCGCTGGTGGTGGACGAGGTCAAGGACCTCGACGCCGCGGTCTACACCATCATCCAGTCCGCCTTCATCTCCGCCGGCCAGCGCTGCACCTGCGCGCGCCGCCTGCTGGTGCCGCAGGGTGCCTGGGGCGACTCGCTGCTGGCGCGGCTGGTCGAGGTCAGCAAGAACATTTCGGTCGGTGCCTTCGACCAGCAGCCGCCGCCGTTCATGGGCTCGGTGGTATCCCTGGCCGCAGCCAAGGCGCTGATGGACGCCCAGGCCCAACTGCTGGCCAACGGTGCCACCGCGTTGCTGGAAATGACCCAGCCGCAGGCCAGCGCCGCGCTGCTGACCCCGGGCATCCTCGATGTCAGCGCGGTGGCCGGACGTCCCGATGAAGAGTTCTTCGGCCCGCTGCTGCAGGTGATCCGCTACGCCGATTTCCCGGCGGCCATCGCCGAAGCCAACGACACCCAGTACGGCCTCGCCGCCGGCCTGTTGTCGGACTCCCATGCGCGCTACCAGCAGTTCTGGCTGGAAAGCCGCGCCGGTATCGTCAACTGGAACAAGCAACTGACCGGCGCCGCCAGCAGCGCGCCGTTCGGCGGCGTCGGTGCCAGCGGCAACCACCGCGCCAGCGCCTACTACGCGGCGGATTACTGCGCCTACCCGGTGGCTTCGCTGGAGACCGCGAGCCTTGTCCTGCCTGCCACGCTGACGCCCGGCGTCGCCCTATAACAACAGGTTCACGGAGCCTTGACCGATGAAATCGTTTGAAGTGAATTTTGACGGGCTGGTCGGACCAACCCACAACTACGGTGGCCTGTCCTACGGCAACGTAGCCTCGCAGAGCAACAGCCAGCAGGGCTCCAACCCGCGCGAAGCGGCGCGTCAGGGCCTGGCGAAGATGAAGGCCCTGGCCGACATGGGCTTCCAGCAGGGCGTGCTGGCGCCGCAGGAGCGCCCGGATGTGGCCGCGCTGCGTCGCCTGGGCTTCAGCGGCAGCGATGCCGAAGTGATCCAGCGCGCGGCGAAAGAAGCCATGCCGCTGCTGGTCGCCAGTTGCTCGGCGTCGAGCATGTGGGTGGCCAACGCCGCCACGGTCAGCCCGAGCGCCGACACCGCCGACGGCCGCGTGCATTTCACCGCCGCCAACCTCAACTGCAAGTATCACCGCAGCATCGAGCACCCGACCACCAGCCGCGTGCTGCAGGCGATGTTCGCCGACCAGCAGCGCTTCGCCCACCACGCCGCGCTGCCGGCGGTGGCGCAGTTCGGCGACGAAGGCGCGGCCAACCACACGCGCTTCTGCCGTGCCTACGGCGAGCCGGGCGTGGAGTTCTTCGTGTTCGGTCGCAGTGCCTTCGACACCCGTTATCCGGCGCCGCAGAAATACCCGGCGCGGCAGACCCTGGAAGCCTCGCAGGCCGTGGCTCGTCTGCACGGTCTGACGGACGATGGCGTGGTCTATGCTCAGCAGAATCCGGCGGTGATCGATCAGGGCGTGTTCCACAACGACGTGATCGCGGTGGGCAACGGCGAGGTGCTGTTCTATCACGAGGACGCCTTCCTGGAGACCGAGCGGGTCCTGGCCGAACTGAAGGACAAGCTGGCCCGGCGTGGCGGCAACTTCAAGGCCGTGTGCGTGCCGCGGGCCCAGGTTTCGGTGGAGGACGCCGTGCGTTCCTACCTGTTCAACAGCCAGCTGCTGTCCCGCGACGACGGCTCCATGCTGCTGATCGTGCCGGAAGAATGCCGCAACAACGAGCGGGTCTGGACCTACCTCAACGGCCTGACCAGCCAGGGCGGCACCATTGCCGAGGTGCGCGTGTTCGACCTCAAGCAGAGCATGCAGAACGGCGGTGGCCCGGCTTGCCTGCGCCTGCGCGTGGCGCTGAATGAAACGGAACTGGCGGCGGTCAATCCAGGGGTTATCATGACCGCCTCGCTGTACGACACCCTGACCCAGTGGGTCGACCGGCACTACCGCGATCGCCTGAGCGAAAGCGACCTGGCCGATCCGCAACTGCTGGTGGAGTGCCGCACGGCGCTGGATGAACTGACCCGGATCCTCAAGCTGGGCTCGGTCTATCCGTTCCAACTCAACCCCTGAAAGAGACCCGAACATGTCCGACGCCCTGCAACTGATCCTTGAAGACGAAGATGGTAACCAGCGTGAAGTATCCAGCAGCCGCTTTGCGGTGATCTGGCAGGGCAAGGAAGTGTGGATCCAGCAGGACGGTCGCGGTCAGTTGCTGATCGGCGTCGACGTCGAGGAAGGTGACACCGAGTACGCCAACCTGCTGCTGCGCCCGCTGGCGACCAACCTGGTCAGCCTGCAACTGGAAATGGAGCCGGCGGACGCCGGCGACGATGACGATCACGTCCACGGTCCCGATTGCGGACATCATCACTAAGGAACGACACCATGCTCGCCCTCGGCAAACTCCTTGATCTGACCCTGGCCGGTCGCGAACCGGCCGAGAAGACCCAGACGACAGTTCAAGGCGTGCGTTTGCGCTGGTTGGCCGAGGGCGCGCTGGAAGTCCGTCCGCCGGAGTCGCGGGACAGCGGCCTGGACATTCTTCTGTCCGCGGGTATCCACGGCAACGAAACCGCGCCGATCGAGCTGCTCGACGACCTGCTGGGGCGCATCGCCAAGGGCGAAGTCCAGCCACGGGCGCGGATCCTCTTCCTGTTCGGCAATCCCGAGGCGATTCGTCGCGGCGAGCGTTACATCGAGCAGGACGTCAATCGCCTGTTCAATGGCCGCCATGAGTTGACCAGCGGCTCGGAAGCCTTGCGCGCCGGCGACCTGGAGCATCTGGCTGCGACCTTCTTCAGCGTGCCGGGGCGTACCCGGTTGCACTACGACCTGCACACCGCGATTCGCGGGTCGAAGATCGAGCAGTTCGCGCTCTACCCTTATAAAGAGGGGCGCCAGCATTCCCGTCGCGAACTGGCCCGGCTGCGCGCCGCTGGCATGGAAGCGGTGCTGCTGCAGAGCAAGACCTCGATCACCTTCACCGCCTACACCTACGAAAAGCTGGAGGCCGAGTCCTTCACCCTGGAACTGGGCAAGGCGCGGCCGTTCGGGCAGAACCAGCAGGTCAACCTGGAGCGCCTGGAAGCGAGGCTGATCCAGATCATCGAGGGCACCGAGCCGGAACACGCCGGCGAGCTCGACGGCCTGCAGCTGTTCAGCGTCGCCCGCGAAATCATCAAGCACAGCGATGCCTTCCACCTGCACCTGCCGGCGGATATCGAGAACTTCTCGGAGTTGTCCCGTGGTTACCTGCTGGCGGAGGATCTGGCGGACACGCGCTGGATCGTCGAGGAGGAGGGCGCGCGGATCATCTTCCCCAATCCCAAGGTGAAGAACGGGCTGCGGGCGGGGATCCTGATCGTCCCGGCCTCGACCGAGGGCTTGGGCGTTTAGGGACTGCTTTGCAGTCCTTCGCAGGCAAGCCAGCTCCTGCGAAGGGAGGCCCGCACATCCCCCCGTAGGAGCGTGGCTTGCCCGCGAAGGGACCGCAAAGCGGTCCCCCCGAGATCACTCAGTCAGACCGCCACTTTCTGCGGCACGTCATGGCGCCGCAGCGCGCGCAGTTTCAGCAGGGTATCGGCACAGGTATTCGCCGCCTCCTGGCCCTTCAACACGAAATGCTCGTAGAAGAACTTCTGGTGCTCGTCGCCGGCATGGAAGTGATGCGGGGTCAGTACCACCGAGAACACCGGCACTTCGGTTTCCAGCTGCACCTGCATCAGCCCGTTGATTACCGCCTGGGCGACGAACTCGTGACGGTACAGGCCGCCATCCACCACCAGGCCGGCGGCGACGATGGCACCATAGCGGCCGCCGCGGGCCAGCAGCTTGGCGTGCAGCGGGATCTCGAACGCGCCACCGACTTCGTAGAAGTCGATATCAGCGGCCTGATAGCCATGCTTGGCCATCTCCTCGACGAAACCTTTCTTGCTCTGATCGACAATATCTTTGTGCCAGCATGCCTGGACGAAAGCGATTCGTTCGTTACCGTGGCTCTTGCTGTCGATTGGGGTTGCTTGCATTGAAACGGACTCCTGTTCGCATGGGAAACAGGGCATCTGGATCGAAGGGGATGGTCGCCGCGACGCCTCTGGGACGCATATTGCGGACGAGCGGACACGAGGGTGCCTATCCCGTTCTCTCTTTATCCGGACTGTGACCGTCGGCCCCGGAATCACACCGGGTCTGCTGACCTTGCAGGGGTATGCCTGCAAGCGCTCGCGGGCTATGCGCATTGCGCGC
This sequence comes from Pseudomonas sp. zfem002, assembly GCF_032621685.1. Classification (NCBI taxonomy): domain Bacteria; kingdom Pseudomonadati; phylum Pseudomonadota; class Gammaproteobacteria; order Pseudomonadales; family Pseudomonadaceae; genus Pseudomonas; species Pseudomonas sp. zfem002. The sequence continues at coordinate 178,425 of NZ_JAVYJH010000001.1, forward strand.
AATTACCGCCGGTGGGGAATTGCACCCCGCCCTGAGAACGTTGCCATCACGGGTGATGGCGGCGCTTTTTGTAACACAGTTTCCGACGGAACGTATAGCCTGCTAACTAAATAGACCCGATTAACATGCATTTCATCCTGAATGCGTGTCAGCAGCGTATAAAACCCACTACACCTGCCAGTCAGGCTAGCTATAATGCGGCCCTTTGCCGTCGTTTTCGTCATTTGACGCGCACTTTTGCCTCAGGCCGCCGTTTCCGTGGAAGAACCTATGAAAAGCGCAGAAATCCGTGAAGCCTTCCTTCGATTCTTCGAAGAGCAGGGACACACCCGAGTCGCCTCCAGCTCCCTGATTCCGGGCAACGACCCGACCCTGCTGTTCACCAACGCCGGCATGAACCAGTTCAAGGACTGCTTCCTCGGCCAGGAAAAACGCGCCTACACCCGTGCCGTCAGCAGCCAGAAATGCGTGCGCGCCGGCGGCAAGCACAACGACCTGGAAAACGTCGGCTACACCGCGCGTCACCACACCTTCTTCGAGATGCTGGGCAACTTCAGCTTCGGCGACTACTTCAAGCGCGACGCCATCACCTTCGCCTGGACCTTCCTGACTTCGGAAAAATGGCTGAACCTGCCGAAGGAAAAGCTCTGGGTCACCGTCTACGCGACCGATGACGAGGCCTACGACATCTGGACCAGGGAAGTCGGCGTACCGGCCGAGCGCATGGTCCGCATCGGCGACAACAAGGGCGCGCCGTACGCCTCCGACAACTTCTGGACCATGGGCGATACCGGTCCGTGCGGTCCATGCACCGAGATCTTCTACGACCATGGCGCCGACATCTGGGGTGGCCCGCCCGGCTCGCCGGAAGAAGACGGCGATCGCTACATCGAGATCTGGAACAACGTCTTCATGCAGTTCAACCGCACCGCGGACGGCGTTCTGCACCCGCTGCCAGCGCCGTCGGTGGACACCGGCATGGGCCTGGAGCGGATCAGTGCGGTGCTGCAGCACGTGCACTCGAACTACGAGATCGACCTGTTCCAGAGCCTGCTGGTCGCTTCGGCCAAGGCCATTGGCTGCACCGACGAAGGCCAGCCTTCGCTGAAAGTGGTGGCCGACCACATCCGTTCCTGCGGCTTCCTGATCGCCGACGGCGTGGTGCCGTCCAACGAAGGTCGCGGCTACGTGCTGCGCCGCATCATTCGCCGCGCCTGCCGTCACGGCAACAAGCTCGGTGCCAAGGGCAGCTTCTTCTACCAGATCGTCGCCGCCCTGGTGGCCGAGATGGGCGAAGCCTTCCCTGAGCTGAAAGCCCAGCAGGCGCACATCGAGCGCGTGCTGAAGACCGAGGAAGAGCAGTTCGCCAAGACCCTGGAGCAGGGCCTGAAGATCCTCGAGCAGGACCTGGTCGACCTGCAAGGCAACGTCATCCCGGGCGAAGTGGTGTTCAAGCTGTACGACACCTACGGCTTCCCGATGGACCTGACCGCCGACATCGCCCGCGAGCGCGAGCTGAGCATCGACGAGGCCGGCTTCGAGCGTGAAATGGAAGCGCAACGCGAGCGCGCCCGTTCCGCCAGCGCCTTCGGTCTGGACTACAACAGCCTGGTCAAGGTCGACGTGGACACCGAGTTCACCGGCTACAGCACCACCGAAGGCAACGCCAGGATCGTCGCCCTGTACAAGGACGGCCAGTCCGTCGAGCAACTGGGTGAAGGCGAGGAGGGCGTGGTGATCCTCGATCGCACGCCGTTCTACGCCGAGTCCGGCGGCCAGATCGGCGACACCGGCTACCTGCAGGCCGGCGCCGCACGCTTCGATGTGCGCGACACCACCAAGACCGGCGGTGCCTTCCTGCACCACGGCGTGATCGCCAGCGGCAACCTGAGCGTCGGTGCCCAGGTCGAGGCCAAGGTCGATGCCGAGGTGCAGCACGCCACCTCGCTCAACCACTCCGCCACCCACTTGCTGCACGCCGCGCTGCGTCAGGTCCTCGGTGAGCACGTACAACAGAAAGGCTCGCTGGTGAACAGCCAGCGCCTGCGCTTCGACTTCAGCCACCCGGAAGCGGTCAAGCCAGAGCAGATCAAGGCCCTGGAAGAGATCGTCAACCGCGAAGTGCGCAAGAACTCCGAGGTGCAGACCGAAGAGACCGATATCGACACCGCGAAGCAGAAGGGCGCCATGGCGCTGTTCGGCGAGAAGTACGGCGACAGCGTGCGCGTGCTGAGCATGGGTGGCGATTTCTCCGTCGAGCTGTGTGGTGGTATCCACGCCAAGCGTACCGGTGATATCGGCCTGCTCAAGATCGTCAGCGAAGGTGGTGTGGCTTCCGGCGTGCGCCGTATCGAAGCGGTCACCGGCGCGGCGGCCCTGGCTTACCTGAACGCTGCCGAAGAGCAACTGAAGGAAGCCGCGCAACTGGTCAAGGGCAGTCGCGACAACCTGATCGACAAGCTGTCGGCGGTGCTCGAACGCAACCGCCAGCTGGAAAAACAACTGGAGCAGCTGCAGGCCAAGGCCGCCAGTGCAGCCGGTGACGACCTGGCCAACAGCGCCGTGGACGTCAAGGGCGTCAAGGTGCTGGCTGCGCGTCTCGACGGTCAGGACGGCAAGGCCCTGCTGGCCCTGGTCGATCAATTGAAGAACAAGCTCGGCCGCGCAGTGATCCTGCTCGGCAGTGTCCACGAAGAGAAGGTCGTACTGGTCGCTGGCGTGACCAAGGACCTCACCGGCCAACTCAAAGCCGGGGATTTGATGAAGCAAGCCGCTGCGGCGGTGGGCGGCAAGGGCGGTGGTCGTCCGGACATGGCGCAAGGCGGTGGCGTGGACGCCGCGGCGCTGGACGGAGCACTGGCCCTGACCGTGCCTTTCGTAGAGCAGGGTGTCTGAGGCGCCGACGGCCCGTCGTCTAGTGGCGGGCCGTCGGCGTTGTGTTTTGTTTATTGGGTGCCCTTCACGGGCTGAGGCGGCTTTGAAATGGCGTTGATCGTACAGAAATTTGGCGGTACCTCGGTCGGCACAATCGAGCGAATCGAGCAGGTTGCCGAAAAGGTCAAGAAATTCCGCGAAGCTGGCGATGACCTGGTGGTTGTGCTGTCGGCGATGAGCGGCGAAACCAACCGCCTGATCGACCTTGCCAAGCAGATCAGCGATCAGCCGGTTCCGCGTGAACTGGATGTGATCGTCTCCACCGGCGAGCAGGTGACCATCGCCTTGCTCGCCATGGCGCTGATCAAGCGTGGTATTCCGGCGGTGTCCTACACCGGCAACCAGGTGCGGATCCTCACCGACAGCGCGCACAACAAGGCGCGCATCCTGCAAATCGACGACCAGAAGATCCGTGGCGACCTCAAGGCCGGCCGCGTGGTGGTGGTCGCAGGTTTCCAGGGCGTCGACGAGCAAGGCAACATCACCACCCTCGGTCGCGGTGGCTCCGACACCACCGGCGTGGCCCTGGCGGCGGCCCTGAAGGCCGACGAGTGCCAGATCTACACTGACGTGGACGGTGTCTACACCACCGACCCGCGCGTGGTGTCCCAGGCCCAGCGCCTGGACAAGATCACCTTCGAAGAGATGCTGGAAATGGCCAGCCTCGGTTCCAAGGTCCTGCAGATCCGTGCCGTCGAGTTCGCCGGCAAGTACAACGTTCCGCTGCGCGTGCTGCACAGCTTCCAGGAGGGTCCGGGTACCCTCATTACCATTGATGAAGAGGAATCCATGGAACAGCCGATCATTTCCGGCATCGCCTTCAACCGCGATGAAGCCAAGCTGACCATCCGTGGCGTGCCGGATACTCCGGGCGTGGCTTTCAAGATCCTCGGCCCGATCAGCGCCGCGAACATCGAAGTCGACATGATCGTGCAGAACGTTTCGCACGATAACACCACCGACTTCACCTTCACCGTGCACCGCAACGACTACGCCAAGGCGCAGCAGGTGCTGGAAAACACCGCCAGCGAAATCGGCGCCCGTGAAGTGATCGGCGACACCAAGATCGCCAAGGTCTCGATCGTCGGTGTCGGCATGCGCTCTCACGCGGGCGTGGCCAGCCGCATGTTCGAAGCCCTGGCCAAGGAGAGCATCAACATCCAGATGATCTCCACCTCCGAGATCAAGGTCTCCGTGGTCATCGAAGAGAAGTACCTGGAACTGGCTGTACGCGCTCTGCATACCGCCTTCGAGCTGGACGCTCCGGCCCGTCAGGGCGAGTAAGCGTTGTCCCCTGGGGTGCGGTCTGCCGCACCCTTCTTTATTCGACCGCTTCGGCGCCCGCCAGATCGGTCATGCTGGTCAATACTTAGTTACAGCTCGACAACCGTCCTGGTTGCGGGTCGCAAGCCTCCTTTTTTACAGACTGTTGTCCCTGAACTGAATCCCGTGAGGAAAAACGTATGCTGATTCTGACTCGTCGGTGTGCCGAAAGCCTGATCATTGGCGATGGCGAAATCACCGTGACCGTGCTCGGCGTCAAAGGAAACCAGGTGCGCATCGGTGTGAACGCCCCCAAGGAAGTGGCCGTACACCGTGAAGAAATCTACCTTCGGATCAAGAAAGAGAAGGACGAAGAACCAAGCCATTAATTTTTATCGTTTTTTTTTCAAAAAAGAGTTTGCAAACGGGGAAGGGTCTGGTTATTATACGCCCCGTGTTGCGGAGAGGTGGCCGAGTGGCCGAAGGCGCTCCCCTGCTAAGGGAGTATACCTCACAAGGGTATCGGGGGTTCGAATCCCCCCTTCTCCGCCATTATTCATGTAGGGCGCTGTAATCTGGCATGAATCACTAAGTAGTTGAAAATGAACGAAAAAGTGATTGCCAAAACGATTTAGCGAACTATAATGCGCGGCTTCAAATGCACTCGTAGCTCAGCTGGATAGAGTACTCGGCTACGAACCGAGCGGTCACAGGTTCGAATCCTGTCGAGTGCACCATACGAAGAAGCAAGTTTCATTGAAAGTTGCTTCGGTTTCAACCAGAGGTGATCTGGTCCATCAAGTACCAACCCTGCACTCGTAGCTCAGCTGGATAGAGTACTCGGCTACGAACCGAGCGGTCACAGGTTCGAATCCTGTCGAGTGCACCATAATCCAAGAAGCCGTTTCCTCTGGAAGTTGTTTCGGATACACCAGAGGTGATCTGGTTCATCAAGCGCCAACCTTGCACTCGTAGCTCAGCTGGATAGAGTACTCGGCTACGAACCGAGCGGTCACAGGTTCGAATCCTGTCGAGTGCACCATAAAATGAAAAGCCCGCCTTCATGGTGGGCTTTTTGTTTTCTGCGATTCGTTGATCCCGATAAATGATTTGTCATTCAGACGTCGACTGCGCGTGCTAATTTTTCAAGAGCGCATGTGCTCTTTTCCGGGCACTGGCCGTCGCATTGATGGATTCGGGAGTTTGCCTGTGCAACGTTCGCAAACGATTGTTTTCACCGATATTTTCAGCCCCTGGCAGTGCAAGCGGTGTATGATTGCGCCCGTCAGCCCCGCCGGGGCTTGTGGAATACCACCATGGACTTACCCAGTAGTTACTTAAAAGCCTGTTTTGCCAATCACGATTTGACTGATTGATCCTCCCGGCGTGCTCCGCTGCTGGGAGTGGAGTTCGCCTATGACTGAAATCGAAGCAAAAAAAACGCAGGAAAGCCTGCAGGACCGCCTGGCGCAGGTGGTCGAGCTGCTGCATCGGCAGCGCGTGGTCGAAGACCTGACGCATCGCCAGGAAGGCGCGCACAACGACCGCGTGGAAAACCTGGTTCACCGGCAGAACCTGGTCGAGCTGCAGCGCAAGCTCGATGACCTGCACTCCGCCGACGTCGCCCATATTCTCGAAGCACTGCCACTGGATGACCGTCTGACCGTATGGCAGCTGGTCAAGGCCGAGCGCGACGGCGACATCCTTCTCGAAGTGTCCGACTCGGTCCGAGAAACCCTGATCGCCGACATGGACGATCACGAGCTGCTCGCCGCCGCCAAGGAAATGGACGCCGACGAACTGGCCGACCTGGCCCCCGAGCTGCCTCGCGACGTTGTCCACGAACTGATGGAAACCCTCGACGCCCAGCAACGCGAGCGTGTGCGCTCGGCGCTGAGCTATGACGAGGAGCAGGTCGGTGCGCTGATGGACTTCGAGATGGTCACCATTCGCGAAGATGTCAGCCTGGAAGTGGTTCTGCGTTACCTGCGCCGGCTCAAGGAGCTGCCGGGTCATACCGACAAGCTGTTCGTGGTCGACTACGACGGCATTCTCAAGGGTGTGCTGCCGATCAAGCGTCTGCTGGTCAACGACCCGGACAAGCAGGTAGCCGAGGTGATGGCCGACGACCCGGTCAGCTTCCACCCGGAAGAGGATGCTTATGACGCCGCCCAGGCCTTCGAGCGTTATGACCTGGTCTCCGCCCCGGTGGTGGACAAGAACGACCGCCTGATCGGCCGTCTGACCATCGACGAGATGGTCGACCTGATTCGTGAAGAGAGCGAAAGCGAAGTCTTGAACATGGCCGGTCTGCGCGAGGAAGAAGACATCTTCGCCTCGGTCTGGCGCTCTCTGCGTAACCGCTGGGCATGGCTGGCGATCAACCTGATCACCGCCTTCGTCGCCTCGCGGGTGATTGGCCTGTTCGAAGGCTCGATCGAGAAACTGGTGGCCCTGGCGGCGCTGATGCCGATCGTGGCGGGCATCGGCGGCAATTCCGGCAACCAGACCATTACCATGATCGTTCGCGCGATGGCGCTGGATCAGGTCAGTCCTGGCAATACCACGCGCCTGATGCGCAAGGAACTCGCGGTCGCGTTGCTCAACGGCCTGATCTGGGGCGGGGTGATCGGCGTGGTGGCGTTCCTGCTATATGGCAGTTGGTCGCTGGGCGTGGTGATGACCGCGGCGATGACCCTGAACCTGCTCCTGGCGGCGTTCATGGGGGTGTTCATCCCGATGACCCTGACGCGCCTCGGGCGCGACCCGGCCATGGGTTCCAGCGTGATGATCACCGCAGTGACCGACAGCGGCGGCTTCTTCATCTTCCTGGGGCTGGCCACGCTGTTCCTGCTGTAATTCCGTCTTGCGCCAAAACAAGAGAGCCAGCTTCGCGCTGGCTTTTTTGTGGGCGCCACAAAGCAGAACGCCCGATGCGAGGCACCGGGCGTTCTGTTCTGAAACGAGCTCAGGAAAAAGAGGGGTCAGGAAGCGTCCGCCGCCATCTCGACGTCATGGGCGATCAAGGCAACCAGAGCATTCTGCTGGCGGTGGGACAGTTGGCGGAAGCGTTGCAGCAGCTCGCGCTCATGCAGGGACAGTTCCGGGCTGTCCAGGCGCATGCTCAGCTCGTCGCCCAGTGCGCCTTCCTGGATAAGGCTCTGTTCCAGACGGGCAATGATCTCCGAGTTCATGCTGCGGTGGTGGTTACGCGCAACCTCGGCAATGCGCTCACGCATTCCGTCGGGCAGGCGGACGACGAATTTGTCTGCGGTGCGGCTTGAGTAGATAGCCTGTTTCATTGGGCGCATATAATTGACCGGTTTAGTTCAGGGGAAGCGGTTCTTGAAAATTGGCCGCGCGATGGAGACTACGACCACCGTTGCGGTCAAATGTTCAACCTGAATTGTGAATGAGGTCGCAATGATGCCTCATTATCGCCGGTTCCTTGGCGTCAATTCTGTGACAAATATTGAACCGGGTGGAGGCTTTTTGCCAGTACCAATTATCAGAAATGAGTACTGGTTTGAAAAGTTTTGATTCACCCTCTTTTCCGATTCAGTCACCTTTTTGACTCTTGTTCCCGGCAGACAAAAAGGTAACGGAAAGCACCTAAAATTCCGGGGCTTTTCCTATCTATGAGCATAGTGGCTATGCAGCATGACGCAAGGGGCGACAGCCCGTTACATGCCACCGGCAGACTGATCTACCTGATGGGGCCTTCCGGTTCCGGCAAGGACAGCGTGATCGACCAGGCGCGCCCGGCGCTGCAGGTGCTGGGGGTAAAGATCGCCCGTCGGGTGATAACCCGTTCCGCCGAAGCGGTGGGTGAGGCGGCGCACAGCGTGACCGCGCAGCGCTTTGCCGAGTTGCGCGAGGAGGGCGCCTTCGCCCTGGACTGGCAGGCCAACGGCCTGAGCTACGGTATCTCGGCGGAGATCGATGAGTGGCTGGCGCAAGGGCACTGGGTGTTGATCAACGGTTCCCGCGAGCACTTGCCGCTGGTGCGCGAACGTTACCCTGACCTGTTGCCGATTCTCCTCAGCGTCACCCCCGAAGCCCTGCGCGCGCGGCTGCTGGGGCGTGGCCGGGAAAGCGCGGAAGAGATCGAGGAGCGGCTGGCGCGCAATCGCCTGGTGCCTGCAGACCTGGGCAACGATGTTCGCCATCTGGACAACTCAACCACGCTGGATGACGCCGTGCAGCGGCTGCTGGCCCTGCTGCATGAAGCGGGATTGGCCGCTCACAGCGAGAAATGATCCCGTTCACGTAGTGGGACCTGCTGCTGGTGCTGCTCCGGCGTTTGCCCGAGTACGGCGGGATACGCCTGCATGGAAGTTCTGTAGTCGAGGGAATGAACCGGCGTCGCCTTGGGCAGCATGCTCATGCCAATCACGGTGGCGAGGGCCAGGGCGTTGAGGGCGAGCAGGGCGTGAGTCATGGTTGAGGTTCCAGGCTGTGGGATCGAGTGCATTCCGTTATCTCTTTTCCAGCAGGTGCCGTGCCACTCATGTTTCTACATAAAATCCTTATAAATCAATTAGTTAGATCGATATGAAAAGATGGTTTCCGTGCATCCTGCAATGATGGCTTTATGCTGTATTGCAAAATGCACGAACGACGGGTGTCCGTGGCGGAGCGTGGCAGGCAAAAAGCCCGATCCTTGGCATGACAAATAGCGTTCCGCTGGTTAACATGCACGCCTTCTGCCCTGTGGCGTTCGCCCGGGTCTCGTGTCTCAGTAGCTCAATTGGATAGAGCATCCCCCTCCTAAGGGGAAGGTTGGCAGTTCGAACCTGCCCTGGGACACCATCTCTCCCTCGTCCTGCATTCAATTTCCTCTTTTAAGGCATCGTCGCGTCTCGCCCGCCGCATACTGGCCCTTTCAAGTCACTGTTTTCACATAGCATTTTTCGCTTCATGGATAGAGAGACGTTTTCCAGATGCGATTCAACTATGTGGCGCTGGCGATGCTGGCGCTGATGTCCATGGCGCCTTCGGCGCAGGCCAAGGGTTTGAGCAAGCAGCAGGTCGAGATGTGCCGCTGGGGTTCGGACATTGCCCGTTCAGCCCAGCATTCGAAGCTGTCTGGAACGACCCTGTGGCGAGCCCGGGAAAATCTCAAGGCCCGAAAATACCCCCGCGCCTGGATGCCGAAGATGGCCCTCGGCATCACCGAGCAGACCTATGCCAGCCGCAGTCGTCTGCAGCCGGCATCGGTGAAGAAGACCTACTACGACGGCTGCATTCGTCACGAGCAGGCACGCCAGCACCTCGGCAGGCGCTAGTTCTCCCGAGCGCCGTGCCACCCCCGGGCCGGCTCTCAGATTTCCTCAGAAACCGATTGCAGACAGAACGCCGCGCCACTGTTTATGGTGGCGCCGCGCATTGGCGCCGTTGCCGATGTAACCGCCTCGCGCGGTCTTGAATCGCCCCAGTGGATGTTTCACGACGGATTGCCCATTGCTCAGGAAGGTATTCACCCCTCAGGAGATGGCAATGAAGCCTCTGCATTTCGATCGACGACCTGTCCAGCCAGGCTGCCTGCACGGCAAGGCCAAGGTGCGTCTGTGAGCACGCTGGCACTGGCTGTGTTCATGGGCAAGTTCTCCTTCACCTCGCCGATACAGGGCCGCAAGGTGGGCCTGGCAGTCCTCGAACGGCAGGACAGCGAGCAGGCGCACCGCTATTTTCCCGCCATGCTCGCCGAGGCCGATGCGGCGCTCGTCAGCGTTTACCAGTTGCCCGACGGCAGCGCTCGCCTGCAGATCGAGCAGCGCTGGATCGGCATCGATCCCACAACGGGCAACCTGACCCTGGACAACGACCTGGCCGCGGCCGCGACCCTGCGCTTGACGGGCGAGCGTCCGGGGCAGGCCTGGGAGGTGCTGGTCGAGGGCAACTGGCAGCCCGTGGTGTTCTGCCCGCAAGCGTCGCCGGCGTTGTTGACCATCGCTCGAGAGAACGTCGCCGAATCGCGCTTCGAGCCGACGCGGGTCACGCCTTCGCTGGCCATGCTCACCGCCAGTCGGCAGGGCCGCGGTGTTGACCTGAGCCATGTCGTGCTGGACGGTGCGAGTGTCACCGCGGTGGATTTCAGCGAGGCGCGCTTTACCGGCGCCAGCCTGCGCGACGCGGACTTTTCCGGCTGCACCCTGATCGCGGCCGATTTCCGCGAAGCGCGCCTCGACGGGGTGTCGTTCGACGGCGCGGTGCTGGACGGTGCCGACCTGACGGGCGTCTTCGCGCTGAAGGCGAGCCTGAAGCAGTGTTCGCTGAAGCATGTCCGCGCTGGCAATGCCAACTTCACCGCTGCCAACTTTTCCGACGCCGACCTGCACCAGGCCCAGCTGGATGCCAAGGTGTGGCTGTTCAGCCTGCCCCTGAGCCACGCCGAAAATCTGGACCATGGCCAGGCAGACGAAGCGTTGCTGGCGGTCTTCCGTGACAGCGGCATCGCCTTGCCGCCAGGCATGGCGATCCGCACGCTGGTGCCGGGGCGCCGCTGGCAGCTCGGCGAGCGCAACGACGGCTATCTGCTGTTCGGCACCGCCAGCGCGATCGATGTCTTCCAGATTGACCCCTGCGTGCGTCCGGCGGTCCTGTACAAGGCCATCTGCACCAACACCCGTGCCTCCGGGGCCCACCTCGGCGGCGTCGATCTGCGCGCGGTGCAGTGGTGTGGCGAGCGGGCCACGCTCGATCACGCCGACCTCGACGAGGCGGTATTGAGCAACAGCCTGCTGGTGTCGCTCGACCTGTCCCGGGCATTCCTCAGCGGTGCCGACCTGAGCGGCAGTGTGCTGGTCGATGCGCGGATTGCCGGCTGCACCCTCCAGGCGGATGGCGGCTCGCGGGTTCTCTCGCTGGAGGGGGCGCAGATCCAGGGTGTCGATTTCAGCGACAGCACGCTGGTGGATGCGCGGCTGATCAATGCCTGCGTGTCGCTGGAACAGGGGGTGCCACTGTTCACCTTGCCGCCGTCGGTGTGGGACGACCTCGGCCCCGCCGGCCTCGCCGTGATGGCCCCGCGTTTCGCGATGGCCGGCTATCCGCTGGGCGCTGCACCGAGCCTGGACCTCGGGCGCTTCTGGTCGCTGGAGGATCGCGATCGTGGCGATTCACCGCTTTACAGGGTGCGCGAGATCGACGGGCAACTGCAGGTGTTCGAGGGCGAGGAGGGCACCGAACCGCTGTTCGTCCTGCCCTGGTCGGTGTCGTTCAGCCTGGAGCGAGAGCATCCCGATGTTGCGCTGATCGCCGAGTTTCAGGCGTTCGGCTATGGCTTGTCGGCGACGGCGAACATCAGCGCGGGCGAGGACCCGCAAGTGCGGCCGTCGGCCAGCGCCGGCATCGTCGGTCCGTTCGGCTATTCGCGTTTTCGCCTGGCCCGGCGTGGGCACTGGGTCCAGGTGTTCGGCATGGGGCCGCTGCTGATGCGCGACTGGCCGATGTATCCGTCCGGGGTGGCCTTCAACGCCACCGGCGCGCTGGCGGCGGCGCTGTCCGAGCACAGCATCGGTCCGGCCGGCTACCTGAAGCAGGCGCTGAGCGCCGGCATCCTCGACAGCGAAGCGTTTTTCACGGCGATGCCACGCTTGTCCTGATCCCGGCGTCGGGGCAGTCCGCCGGCTGCGGCAGCTCCAGGCAGAAACAGATGAGACGCTGCTCGCCGCGGCTTTCCAGGACCAGGCTGCCGCCGTGCAGTTCGGCGATGCGCTTGACCAGGTACAGGCCCAGCCCGACCCCCGACAGGTGCTGCGCCTGGCTGCCGCGGACGTACTTGTGGAACAGCAGCGGGGCCTGGTCGGCGGGAATCTCCGCGCCATCGTTGAGCACGCGGATGCGCACGCCGTCGGCGCTGTCGGCGATTTCCAGGACAATCGGACAGGCCGCCGGCGCATGCCGATCGGCGTTGGCCAGCAGGTTGCGCAGGGCCACCCGCAGCAGGCCGAAGTCGCAGACCAGGGTGCGCCGCGCGCTGTCCTGCTGCAGGCGGATGCGGCCGGGCAGGAAGTCGTCCAGGCAGCCGTCGAGCAGCTCGGCCAGGTCATGCTCGGCACAGCGCGCTTGCGTCGCCTGCTCCTCGATGCGGTCATGCTGCAGATAGTCGTCGACCAGCGTCATCAGGCGTTTCGAGGACTGGTGGATATTGCGGCAGCGCTGTTCGTTGCGTTCCGGCGAGGCCGCCAGGTTGCGGATCATCTGCTGCGCGGAGGTGCCGATGATCGCCAGGGGCGTGCGGAACTCATGGGAAACCATGGCCACGAAGTCGCGTTGCTCCTCGCGCATCTGCTGTTCGTGGTGCAGCGCTTCGCGCAGGGCCTGGGTGCGCACGCCGATCTCCCGTTCCAGCTCGGCGTTCTGCTGCTGGATCAGGCTGTTGAAGGCGCTCTCGGCGCGGCGGGTCTGGCGCTGCAGCGAGCGGTAGTGGTGGATGATGCGCAGGCTCATCAGCAGCATGTGCAGCAGCGCGCCGAGGGCCACCGCGTTGTCGGTGAAGAAGGTCGCCGGCAGAAAGCCGAGGTTGCGCAGGAAGCTGATGGCGATGCCGACGTAATAGATGCCGAACAGCAGCAGGAAGGCGCGTGCCGGTCGATGCCCGCGGACCATCGACCACAGGGCCAGGCCGATGAAGAACGGGATGCTCAGCAGCACGGTGATCTGGTGCAGCGGGGCGCCGATCCGGTAGTGGTCGCTCAGCACCAGCAGCGCCGAGGTCGTGCCGATCACCAGGCTGGCGCGGACCAGGCCGCGCTGCAGCCGTGCATGCCCGGGCAAGCGCAGTTGGCGCAGGGTGAAGATCACCCCCACCGGCAGGCTCAGGCCCAGGGCACAACCCAGCAGCGTATCGCTGATGCCCATGGGCAGGGCGAGCATCTGCTGGGGCAGGCCCAGGGTCAGGAGTTCCACTGTCACGCAGAAGCTGACATAGGCCAGGTACCAGCCGCTCTCGGGGGCCTGGGTCATGCGCCAGAAGGCGCTGTGGAAAACGATCAGGACCAGGCAGATGCCGAAGTACAGGCCGAACCCCAGGTATTCCATGGCCATGTTGTGAGCGAGGCTGTCACTGGGCATGAGGCGCACGTTCACCGACAGCGCATTCTTGCTTTTCAGGCGCAGCAGCAGGGTGCGTGGCTGCTCGGGCTGCAGGACCAGGGGGAAGGCCGGCGAGCGGTAGTCCACCGTCCAGTGCTGGCGTCCCAGCGCTTCGCCGCCGGGCAGGGCGCGGGGTGGTGTGGTGCTCATGTCGAACAGGGTCGCTTCATCGAGCAGGGAGTTGCTCAGGATCAGCATCCAGCGCGAGGGGGAGTCGGCTCCGCTGCGCACTTGCAGGCGCAGCCAGACCGCACCGGAAACGAATCCCGCACTCAGGGAGCGCGGCAGTGCCTGCCAGTCGGGCGAGGCCAGGGCAGCGGCGGCATCCAGGCGCTCGTCGGGATCGTCGAGGCGTTCGAGAAAGCCGCTCGCGACCTGGCTGTCGTTGCCCAGCGGCAACGGCGCGGCCGCAGCGCGAAACGCTAGCAGAAGCAGGCAGAACAGCCAGAGCAACGATCGACGCATCATCGGGGCCATCAACAGGAAAGGGGCGGTCAGGCAGCTTGCCTCACTCGGTGATCAGCACCTGCTCGTAGAAGCAGTAGCCATTGTTGCGCAGCGTCTTGAGCGGCAGTTCCAGGCCGGTCGCCTGCTCCGCATTACGGCGCAGGCGGCGAATCTGGGTGTCGAGGCGACGCAGGTCATAGCTGAGCCAGTCTTCCCCCAGCGCTTCCACGATCTGCCGGCGGCTGACCGTGGCGCAGGCGTCCGTCATCAGGCGATGCAGCACCAGCGTGTCCTGATGGGACAGGCGCAGTACCTGCCGGTTGGGCGCGGTCAATTCCTGCGGCCGGGTGTCGAGGCGCCAGGCGGCGGGTTGCTGCCGCAGGTCCAGGCGACGGGCCAGGGCGCACAGCACCGCCGCGAGTTCGTCGAGGTCACAGCCCTTGCTCAGGTAATGATCGGCACCGGCATGGAATCCCTGGACTTTCTGGCTGCTGGCACCGCGTGCGGTGAAGGCGACGATGCCCAGCGCGCAGCCCTGTTCGCGCAGGTTCCGGATCAGCTCCAGGCCATCGCCGTCCGGCAGGCCCAGATCGATCACCGCCAGATGATGGCGCCGCGGGTCGAATGCCTGGGCAAAGCCGGCCAGGTCGTGCACCAGTGTCACCACGTAGCCGCAGTCGCCGAGAAATTCGGCTAGCTCCCCGGCGATCGCGGGTTCGTCTTCAAGCAGGATGAGTTCGAGCATCGGTCGGGTTCGGCACCAGCCGCAACGGCGTGAATGGAGTGTCGGCGGGCGTGCCGGGCAGTCGCGCAGTTTATCGGGAAGTCGCCAGGGGGTGAACCATGGCCCTCCCGGGCAGGGCGCAGATCACTTGCAGGTTTGCCCGGGAACACAGAACCTGGCTCGACGAACGACTGGGCGAAACAGGACAACCTCATGAACCGTGAACCGAACACACCGGCCACTTGCCGCAGCGACCCCTGTCGATGAACGCCGCGACCCGCTCGGCATCCCTCGACCTGCTGAAGTGGCTGGCGATCGTGACCATGGTCGGCGACCACCTGCGTTATCTGTGGCCGGATCAGGACTGGCTGTTCGTCAGCGGGCGCGTGGCGTTTCCGTTCTTCTGCCTGGCGATGGCTGCCAACGTGGCCCGCTCGCAGGCGCTGAAGGTCGGTTATCTGTACGGTTTCCTCGGCTTTTCACTGCTCTCGGAGCTGGCCTACCGCTGGCTCGACAACGGCTCGCAGACGCTCAATGTGATGCCGACCCTGGCCCTGGGGCTGCTGGTTGCCTGGGGCGTGCAACTGCGTACCCGCACGGCCGCCACGCTGGCGCTGGCGGCACTGGGCGTCGCGACGCTGGGCCATGAGTGGCTGATGTACGGCCTGCCCGGCGTCCTGCTGCCCGCGGCCTTGCTCGTGGCGCTGCGGGACGGGCGTCTGTTCTGGCTGGCCGGGGTGTTCGCGGTGGCGGGCAATCTCACCAACAGCTGGTTGCTGCAGCATCCGCTGCAGCCGATTTCGCTGCTGGTGATGACGGTGGCGTTCCTCTCCGTGCCGCTGGGTCTGCAGCTGTTGCGCCGCGAATGGCCAACGCGGGTCGCGCCGGTGGGGCGTTGGGCCTGGTGGTTCTATCCGCTGCATCTGGCGCTGATCAAGCTGGCGAGCCTCTGATCAGACCTCGGTCAGCGGAATGTCGCCCGCGCCTTTCTTCTCCCGGCGTCCACTCATCCAGTCGCCGACCTGCGCGGCAAACCCGGCGGGGGCCTTGCGCCCGACCTTGCGCGCCAGGTCCAGCACGGTCTGCTGGGCCAGGGCTTCTTCCATGCGTTTCTGCGCGGTGATCATCGCCGCATGCACCGCACACGGGCCTTCGATGGCCCAGCCTGGCGGCTCGCCGTCGAACAGCGCGCAGCGTCCGCGGATCTCGCGACAGTCGAAGATCGACTTGCGCCCGTCGATGGCGGTGACGATGTCCAGCAGGGTGATTTCGTCGGCGGGACGGGCCAGGCGGAAGCCGCCGCGCACGCCTTCGGTGGCGGCCACCAGGCGCGCCTTGGCCAGTTTGGTGAAGATCTTCGCCAGGTAGTCCTGCGGCACACCCTGCAACTCGGCCAGGTCGCGCACGCTGGCATCGCGGCTCTCACCGCCGTCACCGACCAGGAATATCAGGCAATGAATGCCGTACTCCACTCCCGCGCTGTAAAGCGACATCCGCTTATCTCCGACTGAACTGGTCGCAAATACTAGCAGCGAATTGCCTTTTCGGGCAAAGCCGGCGGTCGCCGGAACGCTCGCCGAAAATTTTTTGATGATTCTACAAACCTTGAATTCAAAGGTGTTCAAAGGATTTTTCGGGAGCGCCGGAGCGGCGTTCGACGAGCGGCCGCTTGTTTTTTGAAACTACGACTAATAAAGTCGTAGTTATTCAAGCATGCCTTCCTCACTACGGAGCAACACCATGACGCAGCACATCCTCATTCTCGGCGCCGGTTTCGGCGGTCTGTGGAGCGCCCTGAGCGCCGTTCGCCTGCTGGACCGGCAAGGGCGCTCGGATATCCAGGTCAGCGTGCTCGCGCCCCAGGCCGAATTGCGCATCCGGCCGCGCTTCTATGAAGCCGACGCGGCGAAGCTGGCCGCGCCGCTGGGCGCACTGTTCGACGCAGTGGGCGTGCGCTTCATCCAGGGTGTGGCGCAACGCATCGACGTTGCCGGCAAGCAGGTTGAATACCGCGACGCCCAGGGCAATGTCGCGATCAGTCGGTTCGACAAGCTGGTCCTGGCCACCGGCAGCGGTCTGGCACGGCCAGACATGGCCGGTGTGGCCGAGCACGCTTTCGATGTCGATCAACTGGAAGAAGCCGTGCGCCTCGAAGAACACCTGAAGGCGCTGGCGCAGCGTCCGCATTCCGCGGCACGCAATACGGTGGTGGTCGCCGGCGGTGGTTTCACCGGTATCGAAACCGCGATGGAAATGCCGGCGCGCCTGCGTGCGGTATTGGGTGAGGCGGCCGACGTGAATGTGGTGATCGTCGACCGCGGCGAGGCCCTCGGCGCTTCCATGGGCGCCGAGATCGCCGAATCCATCGCCGCGGCCAGCGCCGAGTTGGGCGTGCATTGGCAACTGAAGTCGACGGTGGAAGCGGTGGATGCCGAGGGTGTGACCCTTGCCGATGGCCAGCGCATCGCCGCCGCCACGGTGATCTGGACCACCGGCGTCAAGGCCAGCGAGCTGACCGCGCAGATTCCCGGTGAGCGTGATCGCCTGGGGCGGCTGAAGGTGGATGGCAATCTCAAGGTGATTGGCCAGGAGGACATCTACGCCAGCGGCGATACCGCGCATGCGGCCAGCGATGACCTGGGCAACCATGCGCTGATGACCTGCCAGCACGCGATCATGCTCGGCCGCTATGCCGGCAACAATGTGGCGGCGCAGTTGCTCGGGGTCGAACCGATCGCCTACAGCCAGCCGAAGTACGTCACCTGCCTCGACCTTGGCGCCTGGGGCGCGGTGTACACCGAGGGTTGGGATCGCCAGGTGAAGCTGGTGCGCGAAGAGGCCAAGCAGCTGAAGACGCAGATCAACACGGTGTGGATCTATCCGCCGGTGGCCGAGCGGGCGGTGGCGTTGGCGGCCGCGGATCCGTTGATTCCGATTGCCTGATACCTCTGGGGCCGCTCTGCGGCCCTTCGCGGTGGTTCGTCACACGTTCAGCGGATCTTCCTGATTCTCCCTGTCCTTGCGCAATTGCGCCGGATCCGTCGCCTCCACCTCGCTGACCGGCTTGATCAGCGTCTGCGCCGCCACCGCCGCCTGCATCTGCGGCTCCACGGCGGCAATCGACTTCATCTCGCTTTCTTCTTTCATGCGCTGGGCAATCTGCTTGTCGATCGCGTCCTTCTTCTCCGGCGGCAGGGCCTCGTAGTCCTCTTCGGTCAGCCCCAGTTCATTGAGCATCTTCAGGCGAATCTTCTCTTCGGGAGACAGGGCCATGTAGTCGCGAAATTCCTGCGCTGCGCTGGTGGTTTTCACCGTGCTGTCGGACTCGCTCAGGCTGGCAGTCTCGCTGGACGCCGTGGACCCGGAATTCTGCAGCACCACCTTGAGCTTGGCGAAGGCTTCGTCCTGGGCGTCCTTGGCATCCTGGTAGGTCGGGTTCGAGGCACCGCCCGTCGCGCTGGCGCTGGCCACGGTGGATACCGTCGAGGCCGTCGCGGTCTCGGACTGGTAGGCTTGCGCGTCGGCACCGGGGACGGCCGCCAGCGTGCGATGTTGACTGACCGCAATGTTTTGCCAGCCATGGCCATTGATGATGCTCACGGGATCACTCTCCTTGGTTTGGGATACGGGTCCCGCTTACAGGGCAATAGCTGTGCCAGATGGGGCGAGCCCAGCAGAACCGGGGCCTTCAGCCATTCCACACGGCCTGCGTTTGCCGCCTGCAGGAAGCCCCTTGCCGCTGGTGGCAAGGCGAGCGGCATTAAAGTTTGCGCACGCGGTGCCGATCACCCGAACACGAGAGCCGGGCCATGACCCGGTGTCCCATGCGGTTGGAGTTCCCTGCCGGACGGGCAGGGTGGCGTCGCCTTGCGTCCACTTCAATTCATGGCCCGCACAGGTCGCGGGCACCGGTCTTTATGAGGAAGAGGCGTATGAATCTTTACATCAACCAGTTGCAGAAGAAGCCGGCGTTCCGCGAGCGCGTCTACGCGGGCGATATCTTCCTCGATACCAACCTGCGCAGTGCCCATGAGCTGTGCGCGCTGGCCCGGCACAGCATCACCGAGGCCTTCGACGGCGAAACCGACCATGTTTCGCTGCACAAGAAGATGCCGGTGGAAACCTTCGTCGAGCACGTCACCCGGCTCAAGCGCAAGTTCACCAACGGCCCGCAGGCCAAGGCCCTGATTCGCGACTTCATCCTCGAAGTGGGCGCCGACCCCGACGACTACATCTTCGACGTGCCGCGGGTGCGCGTGGTGCCGAACTACGACTACCTGCACGCCGGCGTCAGCTATGCCTACAAGCCGCACCGCGACACCTGGTACGGCAGCGTCGATTGCCAGCTCAACACCTGGATGCCGATCTACAGCATCGAGCCCGAGCAGACCATGATGATCAACCCGGCCTACTTCACCCGCCCGGTGCAGAACTCGTCCCACAGCTGGAGCCTGACCGACTGGATCAACAACCAGCGGCTCAAGGCCAAGGACAACATCACCCAGGAAAGCCGTGTGCATCCGGTGCCGCTGGAGGAGATCGACACCTCCTCGGAGATCCGCATCGCCGGCAACAGCGGCGAGATCATCACCTTTTCCGGCGCGCACCTGCACGGTACCGTGGCCAACCATACCGACAGGATCCGTTTCAGCGTGGACTTCCGTCTGATCCACCTGCAGGACCTGATCCAGAAGCGCGGCGCGCGCAACGTCGACAACGGCTGTTTCGACGTCGAAGCCGGCTTCAAAGACCTTTTCCATGCCAGCGACTTTTCGCAATTCCAGGGAGTTAATCCATGACCAAGCGTCGTCTGACTGCTGCCGAGGTCGAGTACAACGAAAAGCGCGCCAGCGTGCTGAGCCGCGTCGATGCCCAATACGTGGCTGACGCCCCCTTCGTCTTCGCCAACCGCATCGCCGTGACCGCGGCGCTGTCGCGTATCGAGCTGTTCAAGATGGTCCAGGACATTCCCGGCGCCATCGTCGAATGCGGCGTGTACAAGGGCAATTCGTTGATGCTGTACATGCAGCTGTCGATGATTCTCGAGCCGTATGCGATCAACCGTTCGATCATCGGTTTCGACACCTTCCAGGGCTTCGCCAGCATCGACGAGAAGGAAGACCCGAGCGACATCAACGAGAGCATGTTCTCCGACACCGACGAGACGCTGATCCAGGACATGATCGAGGCCAACGACCTGATCCGTCCGGTCAACCGCATCCCGCGCTGCGAGATCGTCAAGGGCGATATCCTCGAAACCGTGCCGGCCTTCGTGAAAACCCGTCCGGACCTGGTGGTGGCGATGCTGATCCTCGACACCGACCTGTACTCTTCGACCAAGGTCGCCCTGGAAACCTTCCTGCCGTACATGCCCAAGGGCGCCATCGTGGTCCTGGACGAAGTCGCCTACCGCAACTTCCCGGGCGAAACCGCCGCCCTGCGCGATGTGCTGGACCTGAACAAGGTCGAGCTCAAGCGTCTGCCGTTCGATTCGTCGGTCGGTTACTTCCGCGTCTGAATTCTGTTCGACGCTGCTTGCCAACGGCCGCTCTCGAGCGGCCGTTGGCATTTGGGCACAGGGCCACCTGATATTTTTGTCAGTTGCGCGGCAGGCCCCGGCATTGCTTGAATCCGCACATCGCCGTTCCACCGTGGGCGGTATCGCTGAACATTCTCCAGGGGATTTCCATGAGCATTCATGGCGCGCTCTTTGGGTTGTCGATGTTGCGGATGACGATACCGGCGAGTGTCATCCTCGTCGCCGCGTTGGCGTTTTGCACGCCTGTGCAAAGCGCGGCCTCCGATGAAAAGAACGATCTGAACGAGCGTTACGCGAACCTGGCCGAGCGTTGCCCTTCCCAGCAGTTGTTCATTTCCGAGGCCGACTTCACGTCCGGGGTCTACAGCCGATACCTCGAAAGGATCGAGGCCGATTCCGCCAACGGCTACCTCTATCGTGAGGATGAATACACAGCTGACCGCATCATCACATCCTACCTGTTGATCCTGAATCGTCTGGAACTCTACTTCTGTTCCGGGGTGATCGTGCGGGGTACCCGGCAGGTGCTGCCGGAGGGGCAGAATGCCTGGGATCCCTACCCGCAAGGACGAACGCTCGATACCTCGTTCAGTTACCTGCGCGCGGACATCAAGATGACCCGTTTGGCCTGGTCCTATACGAACGGGTTCATCATCACGCCCACCCCGGCATTGAAGGTCAACTGTTTCTACCCGTTGGACGCGCAATCCGATCAGCGCACGAACAACGGCTGCGGTCCGTTCGCAGATAACTCATACGCCGGAACACAGTGCGGCGATGACGAGGCCGTGAGCGATGAAGTACCGGTCCCGGTGCGTTGTTGGTATGACCTGCGCGGGCGTTCTGGTGTTGCCCGGTTTGCCAAGGGGGTCGCTGCCGCCGCCCGCGCTTCACGACTGTCGGACATACCCAACGACCTCAAGATCGAAACCTGGAAGCCAGGCTGCGACCAGCGTTTGCAGATTCGTGCGTTCTTTTACGTCAATGCCGAAGGCAAGCCGTTCGCCGAGCGCGACCGCAAACAGTACGAGGACGTGTGCAAGCAGCGTGTTGCGCTGGTGCACCTGAAATTTCCCGAGAACAAGGACGGGCGAATCACCTTCACAGTGTTGCCGTGACTGCTCATCAGGAGATTTCCATGAACCTGCAGGGTGTGTTCCTTGGCTGCTCGTTGTTTCTGCTGACCCTGCTGGCCGGGGCTGGCGAGGAGCCCTCGGTGCCAACCGAGGCCATGCAGCACAGTGCCGATGCCGCGCAACTGGCCGCCGAGCTGACCGCTCGCTACCGGGCGACCCCCTCGCATTGCGAGGACGATCCCGCCTATAAGTGCAGCGGGGTGATCGTGCGCGGTACGCGGCAGAACCTGCCCGATGGGCAGCATGCCTGGGAGCCCTATCCACGAGGCAGGACCCTGGACACCTCGTTCAGCTTCCTGCGTGCCGACATCAAGATGCCCCGGCTTGCCTGGAGCTACAGCAACGGCTTCATCATCGCGCCGCCCGAGTCGCTGTCGGTGAACTGCTTCTTTCCGGCCGACGCGGAATCCGACAGGCGCACGGACAACGGTTGCGGTCCCGACAAGGCGTATCTCTATCGCTATTCGCCCTGCAATGCGCTGCTGACCCAGCGCCTGGCGCCGCCGCGTGAAACCGAAGAGTACCAGTGGGCCCTGCAGCGACTGGCCGCGCTGTGGCTGACGTGGGACGAACGGCATGCTCCCGACATGAAGCGGCGCTGTTCCTACGACCTGCGGGACGCCCATGCCACCCAGCGCTTCGAAATCGCCCTGGCGGTGGCGACGAAGGTCTCGCGACTGACCGACAAACCCAATGATCTGAAGATCCAGACCTGGAATCCCGGCCATGACCCGCGTCTGCCGATCAGGGCGTTCTTCTACGTGAACGAACAGGGCAGGCCGTTCGCCGAGCGGGACCGCGAGCAGTTCGAACGGATGACGACGATTCGCTTGCCGGTGCTCAAGGTCACGTTCCCCGGGGAGCGGGAGGGCAGCATCGTCTTCGAGGTCGCAGGCCAATGATCCCGCATCATCGGCCGCGCCGTGCCATGAGGAGCCGTGCATGAACATTCAGGGTGTCGTCTTTGCACTGTCCCTGCTGTTGGTCGCCCTGCTGGCGCGGGCGGCGAGCGACGTGCCGTCGCCCGATCAGGTCGAGGCCGAACGCCTTTCGCCAGGGCAGCACCTGCTACGGGAGTTGACCGCACGCTACGAAGCGACACCCGCACGCTGCGCGGACGGTGACGCCGCCTACAAGTGCAGCGGCGTCATGCTGCGCGGCACCCGCCAGAATCTGCCCGAAGGCCAGTATGCATGGGAGCCTTATCCCCGAGGTCGGACCCTGGATACCTCATTTACCTTCGTCCGTGCCGACATAAGGATTTCCCGGCTGGCCTGGCACTACAGCAACGGTTTCATCATCGATCCGCCGCAGGAACTGTCGGTCAATTGTTTCTTCCCCATCGACGCGGTATCCGACGAGCGCCTCGACAACGGTTGCGGTGCCAACAGGAGTCACCGCTACACCTACTCGCTGTGCGAAACGCTGCTCGCCGATGCGACGGCCATGGACAGGGACAGCGAAGAATACCGCTGGACCACGGATCAACTGGCCGAACTGTGGCTGGAGTGGGACCGGCATTTCGCCGGCGACCTGCGTCGGCGCTGTTCCTACGCGCTCAACGATGCCCATGCCACCCAGCGTTTCGAAATCGCCCTGGCGGTGGCGGCCAAGGCTTCGCGACTGACCGACAAACCCAACGACATGAAGGTGCAGACCTGGAGTCCGGGCTACGACCCACGGCTGCCGATCCGCGCATTCTTCTACCTCAATGATCAGGGCCGGCCTTTTGCCGAACGGGACCGCGAGCAGTTCGAACGAGTGACCGGTATGCACTTGCCGATCATCAAGGTGCTCATCGCCGGTGAAGGAGAGCGGAACTTCGTATTCGAATTTCTGGAGTAAGGAAAGACTTCAAGCCATTGCAATTTTTCAGGCACTTGCAGATGCCCCAAGGGCTGTCGTGCCAGCCGCATGCATTGACCGTTGTTCATCTCGCCCCGAGGCGTATCGAAGTACCGGGCCAGGTCGGATTCATCGATGAAGAGGACGTGTGCCATGAACCACAACCTGCTGAACCCTAATACCCTCGAACACATCAGGATCGATGAGCGCACGGGAGCCGCGTCGGCGCGGGTACCGATCACCCGCCTGGTCGGCAACAACCGGCTCGGGCCGGCGTTCAATGTCGAATTCGTGCATGCCGGCGGAGGTTGGCAGCTGGCCATGACTCGGCTGCGCTCCACCCCAGGGGCCGTTGCTTCCATGTTCGAACTGACCCTGGCCGATGGATCGACCCACAGGATCAAGGGCACTGGCATGGTCACGCCAATGTTCGTCATCAAGATCGAGCGTCTGCGGGCAACGGTCTATCACCGTGACGGTACGATCGAAGTGCTCAAGGAAGTCGGCCCGGAACCCTGTCGCGCCGACACCGAGAACATCGATTGCAAATTCGTCTCCTCGGTAGGCAAGGAAATGCTCGCGTCCCTGGAAAAGCGGGGGCTGGCCAACGATGGCAGCGAACTCTATTACCTCCCGGTGTCGATCACCTCGCCATTGGGCCTTCAACTGCATTTCAACTGGCGAATCTGGCATGGGAATCGCCGCGATATGACGGGAAAGGAGATCAAAAGCTACTACCAACTGTTGAGCATCAAGGACAGCTATCGAACCCTGATGAAGTTCGCCGAGGAGTCCATTCACCGTCCGACGTCGTTCATCCTGTACCCCGACTCGGTCTATGAAAAGTTTTCCTACACCCTGTCCTACACCACGGTCGACAAAGCCACGGCGGACGCGGCGGATAAGGATGCCCTGGCCCTTCACCTTTATGGCGACGACAAGAACACCAAGACCGACCTCAAGCCCAGCGCGTTCCTGCCCGTGCTGCAGAGCATCCAGTGTGCCACGGGCGACATGCCGTACACCCGGACCTTCACCTACGACAAAGACGGTCAGTTGAGCGCCATCGCCGTGCAATTGTCCAAGTCCTCGGCAGAGGACGAGATCGTCAGCAGCAGCGAAACGCTCACCCGCGATGCTGGCAAGGTGAAGACCTGCGTACGCAGGAACGGTGTCGGCCTGAAAGACGAAACCGTGACCTATACCTACGCGACGAGCACCACGGGGACGATCACCACCATCGAGATCAGCGGGCGGCGCTCGAGCAAGACGGTCAAGACCTTCAACGCCGAGGGGCGGCAGGTCAAGGAGGCCGTCACCAGCGCTGGGAAAACCCGCATCATCGAGCAGACCATCACGTTCGACGAAAACCTCGGGCGCAGCGTCGGGCGCAGTCTCGATTACCTCGAGGGCGCGGCGGATGCGCAGAAGTACGTGGTCGACTGGGAGCTGGACAGGGATGGCAACCTGGTCAGGCTGGAGCAGGGTGATGTGGTGACCGAATACACCTATTGCTCGACCCTGCACTTCGTCAAGCAGAGCTTCGAAGAGCTGAAAAAAGTCAACGAGGGCTTTCTCAGCCAACTGTTCGCGCCCCTCGATCCCATCTCCGGGGCATTCGGCAACTTCACCTGGGCGTGGGAGGAGCATCGCAGCCTGTCCCATGTGGCGACGGGCTTCTCACCTGCCAAGAACCTCTTCAACACGCCGGTGAAGTTGAGTTACCCGGGGGAGCGGCAGCTCTTCGATCGCTTCGTGGAGTCCGAAGTGACCTACCGGAAAAATGCCGCGGGTGGCATCGACAAGGCGCTGCGGGCGAAATACTACTCCTATGCCGGGCTGGCGCCGAAAACCGTGGTCGGTGAAAGTCTCACCGACGGCAAGGTGCCGGTACTGGAATATGTCATTACCGTGCTCGAGCCGGAGCTGAGTCATTGGGATATTTCTTCGACCAGGCGTTCCAGCCTGCTCGATGTGGCGGGGACGCTGGCCAAAAGAGAGATCGCTTACTACGAAAGCGGTCATACCCAACCCGACATGTTGGCCGACTACCTGGAAAACCTGAAAGCCGACGAGATCCAGGAAACCTTCGTTGGGCTGATCGATCCCGATGCACTCGGCGAAATGAACTGGCGCCAGATGGGACAGACGCTGCAAGGGAAAATCGAGAGAAACATCGTGCTCCTCGATGAACAGGCCAAGCGCAACTCGATTATCTGGGCCCTGGCCGAAAAGCAGAACGCCCGCTCGGTCATCACCATCGAGAAAACCAGCTACAGCAGTGCCGCCGACAGCTATGGGCTGCCGAGCAAGATCGAGTTCTATCACGTCGACCATGACTACAAGGAGATCGCCAACTCCAGGCTCACCACCACCTTCACCTATGCCTACGACGCGACCTTGCAGGAATTTTTCAGAAAAACCGAGGTAAAGGCCGCGGACGGCAGTGTCACGCGGGACGGCAAGCGGCGTCTGGC
Source organism: Pseudomonas sp. zfem002 (assembly GCF_032621685.1). Classification (NCBI taxonomy): domain Bacteria; kingdom Pseudomonadati; phylum Pseudomonadota; class Gammaproteobacteria; order Pseudomonadales; family Pseudomonadaceae; genus Pseudomonas; species Pseudomonas sp. zfem002. Next base: position 203,889 of record NZ_JAVYJH010000001.1, read on the forward strand.
CTGCACCGGGAGCGACTTCAGGCAGCAGGAAACCGATCACGCGATCATCGAGTACGACCGCGCGATGGACGACCCCAACCTCCTCACGATTACCCACAACCAGGTCGTTGGGAAAAATTCCTTCACCCTGTCGAAACTGGTGACCCGTCATCAGTACGAAAACACGCAATACCACCGCGACGAAAGCAACGGCGAGGGCAAGGAAACCCGGCGCACCACCTTCGACCTGCTGGGGCGGCAGACCGGTACCTCGATCATTCGCAAGAAGGATGGCAAGGAGACGTCGCACGTACTGTCCAGCACGACCTACGACGACAGCGGAAGAATGGCCAGCTACGCGCTGCATGACTATCTGGGTGATGCCGATGGCCTGGCCTTGCTGAGCACCTACTCGATCACCTGGACCCGTGACGCCAAGGGCACCAAGGTCGTACGGGCCTTGCACGATGGCACCGGCAAGGAGCTGGACAGCGTGACCGAGCAGCACGCCCCCGAGGAAGCGGGCTTGTCGAAGGTCACCCGCGCGGGCGTGCAATTCAATAGCCAGTTCGATGCCGCGAGCCGCGCCACCAGCGAATGGCAAGGCGACGGCAGCAGCTTCCCCTACCTGAAGACCGTGACCACCCTCGATCCGCAGGGGGCGGTGGAAAAGATCCAGTACCTGAACGTCACCGCCAAGGGCAAGTCCGAGGAGCTGGCCTCGCGCGCAGTTACCCGTGACGCGCTGGGGCGCACGGTCAAGATCGTGCAGACCGCGGCGTCCGAGACGAACTATTCCTATGACGCCTTCGGTCGCCTGACCGTGGCGGAGTCCGCCGGGGTCACCGTGTGCAACAGCTATCCCACGACGACCGCCGTCGCTGTGGCGACCAGCGCGAGCATCACCGAAGGCGATAATACGGTCGAACTGGGCACACAGAAGCACGATGGTTTTGGCCGGGTCACCGAAGAGACGCCCAAGGGCGTGACGTCCACCAGCTTCGCCTATGAGACGGGCTCGCGCTGGGGGCGCGAACCCGGCGCCGAGAAACGCACGGGGCATACTCTGGAGGGGTTTTCCAGCATCCTAGACCTGAGCACCATGGCGTATCGCGAAACCTGCGATGAGCGGGTGTCCACCTCGACCTACAGCCTGCAGGGGCGGTTGATGACGTTCAAGGACATCGCCGGCAACGAGACCAGCATGACCTATGACATCTACGGCCGCTTCAAGAGGATCGCTACCGATGGCAAGGCGCAGACGCTCTTCGAATACCGGGCCGATGGCCGTCTGCACAAGGAAACGGTCGAGGACCTGAGCACCGGCAAGACCATGACGATTACCTTCGCCTACGACCTGATGGGCCATGAAACCAGTCGTACCTTCGAGTGCGAGGGCTTCAGCAAGCTGGCCATCGAGCGCAGCCTGCTCAAGGACGGTCGCCTGCAGAAAAGCGTTCTCAAGGTCGACGGCAAGGAGTACCGCGCCGACGAGTACAAGTACCAGGACTGCGGACGCCTGGACGAGTGGTCGTGCTCCGGCGCCAATCCGCCGGTCAGTCAGAGCGGCCGCAAGTACTTCGCGCAGACCTTCACCTATGACCCGCTGGGTGACGTGGTCAAGCGCGTGAACAAGACCTCCGACGGCGATACGACATCGACCTACACCTTCTCCGACGAGATCCCCGGCATGCTGACCGCGTCGGACGCCGACAAGCAGCACAACGATGCGGCAGGCCGCCTGACTCAGCGCGCCGGGCGCAAGATCACCTACTTCGACAACGGCCAGGTGAAGACCTACAGCAGCGAGCCTTCGGGCACCAGTCCGGTCTACCAGTTCCGCTACGACAACTTCGGCTGCGTGCGGGGCGTGACCCTGGAAACGGATTTCAAGGAGACCTACCACTATCGCGGCAACAGGATCTACGCCCGCCAGCAGGTACAGTCCACCGGCAACTCGCGCCTGGGGTTCCATGACCGCACCATCGTGCTGCTGAACGAGAGCCCCAGCTGCTACCTGCAGCAGATCACCACCAAGGCGGATCTGCAGAGCAGCGAGGTGGTCACCACGACGTTCGAGCTGCGCGATGCCGCGGGCAGCATCTTCGCCAGCCTGGACCTGTCCGACGGCAACGGCACCATTACCCACTTCAGCTACTCGCCATTCGGCTATCGTCTGCCGGAGCCCAAGTCGGTGACCTGGCTGGGCTTCAAGGGTGAGCCGCTGAATGCGCTGTCGCTCTATCACCTGGGCAATGGCTACCGCCTGTACGACCCGCAACTGCATCGTTTCCAGTCACCGGATTCGTGGAGTCCGTTTGGCCTGGCGGGTGCCAACGAGTACTGCTACTGCTGCAGCGACCCGGTCAATTGTCACGACCCCAGCGGCCACCTGGTGGAACTGTGGAGCGAACGGCGTGCGGTGGAGCCGATCCTCGATCTGACGAGCACCCTGACCGTGCTGATCAACGTCGCCAGCGTCGCCCTCGCGCCGTTCAGTGCCGGCGCGAGCGCTGGCCTGGCGATGGCCAATACCCTCTTCGCCACGGGTGTTGCCGGCCTGTCCCTTTACTCCCTGCAGCTCAGCAAGAGTAATCCTGCGATGTCCATGGTGCTGGACGCGGTGCTGATCGCCGTGGGGCGTGGTGGCGGCTCGCTCACCTCGTCCCTCAGTCGCAATGCCAGGATGGTCGGGCGTGCCACGGCCATGAGGAGTGTCGCCGTGGCGCGCATGCGCCCGATCAAGATCCTCGGCAAGCTGGACGATGCCCTCGACGCCTTCTCCGGGGGACTGTGGAATTACGGTGCCCAGGGTGTCGCCGACACGCTCCAGGCGCAGGGCGGCGGCGACCCGATCCAGCGCGCGCAGTGGGATTCGCCGTTTCTCACTCGCCCTGATATTTCAGGGCGGCAGTTCGTCTTCGCCGACGATGAATACCTGGCGATGACCCACGTCGACCAGTTCCTCAAGAAATCCCCGCCGTTGCGCGACGCCATCGCCAAGGCCTGGGGGTCGGACGAGTCGATCGATGTGGTGGCGGTGATGACCAACTACCTGAAGAACGCCGGTACCGCGGGCATGTTCAACCAGAGTCCATTGAGCCCCGAGCACAAGGTGCTGCACGACGTGGCCATGTACGGCCTGGTGCACAACGACAAGGGCGGGATGTACTGCCGGGGCAACTCGGTGGCGATCGTCAGCGACCAGTTGGGGGATGGCTTCGTGCCGTTCTCGCGACGTCAGGATACGGCGTTGTAGGACCGTCTGCGGCAGTCGGTCGGCCGCTTCTCGTGGGCTGGCCGGCTCGGCTGTTGGTCAGGTGATGATTCAGGTCGCACGTGCGATGCAATGAATGCCCGGCACACCACAGGAGGTCGATCGTCATGACGAACATTGTTGCCAGTGGCAAGGCAGGACAGGGTCGTGGGGCATACCGGTTCTGCTCGGTGGCCGTTTTCTCGCTGCTTGTTTCTTTAGCCAGTGCAGGGATATTGGCGGGAAATCCAACGGAGCTCTATCTAGCCACCCTGTACTCGAGGACGTGGTCGAACTGCGTGGGGAACCTTGCCGAGGGCACGTTGCTGGCGGAGGACGAAGCGTATCGCAAGACGATAGATGCCTATACGGCACGCAAGAAAAAGCTGACCGACCAGATGCACTACATGATGGGGGCATCGCCTGCAGACGGCGCACTGCAGGACTTGATCGCGGAGCACGACGTTGCATTGTACAAGTGTTCTGGTCTTATCCTGAGGGGGACCCGGCAAAACACTGGCGAGAACAACGCCTGGGATCCCTATCCAGAGGGGCGGGTAATGGATACATCGTTCAGTTTTCTCCGCGCCGATATAAAGATGAAACGTCTCGCCTGGTCCTACACCAACGGCTTCATCATCGATCCACCGACCGACTTGAAGGTGAACTGCTTCTATCCCCAGGATGCGGAGTCCGATAGCCGTTCTCAGGCGGGCTGCGGTGCGCATGCGAGAATCGAGCCCAAGGTTTTTCTCTGCGAGGACGATCCCGAGATCACGGATGAGATACCCCCCGAGTTCCGCTGCCTCTACGACCTGCGGGGCACGGATGCCGTTGCCCAGTTCAAGCGTGGCGTGGCTGCGGCGGCGAAGTTTTCGCACCAGTCGGCCATACCCAACGACCTGAAGATCCAGACCTGGAACAAGGGATACGACAAACGCCTGAAGATCCGCGCGTTCTTCTATGTGAACGACGAAGGCAAGCCGTTCGCCCGACGAGACCGCGATGCCTACGAGAAGGTCAGCGGCATTCGCGTGCCGCTGGTGGCGTTGACCTTTCCCGCTGGCGGGACGGGCGACGTCACGTTCAAGGTAGTGGATTGACAGTGCACGGCAATCGGGCCGATGTGGCCCGATTGCCGAAGGCCGGATCAGATATGCAACGCATGCCCCAGCGCCCGCAGCGCCGCTTCCTGCACCGCTTCGCCCAGGGTCGGGTGGGCATGGATGGTCCCGGCCACATCCTCCAGGCGCGCACCCATCTCCAGTGACTGGGCGAACGCCGTGGACAGTTCGGAGACGCCAACCCCCACCGCCTGCCAGCCGACGATCAGGTGATTGTCGCGCCGCGCCACCACGCGCACGAAGCCGCTCTTCGACTCCAGGGTCATGGCCCGCCCGTTGGCGGCGAACGGGAACTGCGCCACCAGGCAGTCGAGGCCTTCCTCTTTTGCCGCATCCGGGGTCTTGCCGGCCACCACGATCTCCGGATCGGTAAAGCACACCGCGGCGATGGCGGCGGGCTCGAAGGCGCGCTGCTTGCCGGCGATCAGCTCGGCGACCATCTCGCCCTGGGCCATGGCGCGGTGCGCCAGCATCGGTTCGCCGGCCACGTCACCGATGGCCCAGACGTTGCGCATGCTGGTCTGGCAGCGTTCGTCGATGGCGAGGGCGGCGCCGTTCATCTTCAGGTCCAGGACTTCGAGGTTGAAGCCCTTGGTGCGTGGACGTCGGCCCACGGCCACCAGCACCTGATCAGTCTCCAGGGCCAGTTCGCCGCCATCGGCAGTACGCACGCGCAGGCGTTGCTCCGCCGCATCGAAACCTTCGACGCTGTGCCCCAGGTACAGCTTGACCCCGAGCTTCTTCAGCGACTCGGCCACCGGCTGGGTCAGTTCGGCGTCATAGGTCGGCAGGATCCGTTCGCGGGCCTCGACCACGCTGACCTCGACCCCCAGCTTGCGGTAGACGATGCCCAGTTCCAGGCCGATGTAGCCGCCACCGACCACGGTCAGGCGCTTGGGCAGCGTGCCTGGCGACAGCGCTTCGGTGGAGGAGATCACCGCGCCGCCCAGGGGCAGCATCGGCAGTTCGACACTGCTGGAGCCGGTGGCGAGCAGCAGGTGCTCGCAGCGGATGCGCAGGTCCTGGCCTTCGATTTCGACCAGCTTGCCGTCGATGACCTTGGCCCAGCCGTGGATGACCTTGACGTCGTTCTTCTTCAGCAGGGCGGCAACGCCACTGGTCAGGCGATCGACGATGCCGTCCTTCCAGGCCACGCTCTGGGCGATGTCCAGGCTCGGCGCGGCGACCTTGATGCCGATGCCGGACTTGTGCGCGTGCTGCTCGGTCTGGTGGAACTGCTCGGCCACATGGATCAGCGCCTTGGACGGAATGCAGCCGATGTTCAGGCAGGTGCCGCCGAGGGCCTGGCCTTCCACGAGGACGGTGGGGATGCCCAGTTGACCGGCGCGGATCGCGGCGACATAGCCGCCGGGGCCGCCGCCGATGATGAGTAGGGTGGTGTCCAGAGTCTGCATGCTCACTCCACGAACAGGCTGGCGGGTTGTTCGAGCAGGCCGCGCACGGCCTGGATGAATTGCGCGGCGTCCATGCCGTCGACCACCCGGTGATCGAAGGAGCTGGACAGGTTCATCATCTTGCGCACGACGATCTGGCCGTTGACCACCATCGGCCGCTCGACGATGCGGTTGACCCCGACGATGGCCACTTCAGGGGTGTTGACCACCGGCGTGCTGACGATGCCGCCAAGGGCGCCGAGGCTGGTCAGGGTGATGGTCGAGCCACTGAGTTCGTCACGGCTGGCCTTGTTGCTGCGCGCGGCATGGGCCAGGCGCGAGATCTCGCTGGCGTTGCTCCACAGGCTGCCGGCTTCGGCATGGCGCAGCACCGGGACCATCAGGCCGTTGTCGCCCTGGGTGGCGATGCCGACATGCACCGCGCCGTGGCGGGTGATGACCTGGCCTTCGTCGTCGTAGGTGGCGTTGATCTGCGGGAAGTCGCGCAGCGCCACGACCATGGCACGAACCAGGAACGGCAGCAGGGTCAGCTTGCCGCGGGTCTCGCCGAACTTGCCGTTGAGGTGCTGGCGCAGTTCTTCCAGTGCGGTGACGTCGATTTCCTCGACGTAGCTGAAGTGCGCGACGCGGCGCTTGGCGTCCTGCATGCGCTGGGCGATCTTGCGGCGCAGGCCGATCACCGGGATCTGCTCGCTGTCCTGGCGTCTGGCATAGCCGCTCGGCGCCGCCTGGCCACGACTCGGCTGGGTCAGGAAGGCATCCAGGTCTTCATGCAGGATGCGCCCGGCAGGGCCGCTGCCATGCACGTAGCGCAGCTCGATGCCGGCATCCCAGGCGCGCTTGCGCACGGCGGGGGAAGCCAGGGGTTTTTCGTTGGCGCCGCGGGGTACGATCGGCGCTGCTTCATGGCTGCTGACGGGCGTGGCGAGCGGCGCCGGCTTGGCGGCCGGTGCCTCGACCACGGCGGCTTTCGGCTCCGGCGCGGCGACCGCAGGTGCCGCCTTGCCGGCGCTTTCCTGATGGTTGCCGGCACCTTCCACTTCGATGCGGATCAGTTCGCTGCCCACCGCCATGACTTCGCCGGGCTGGCCGCCCAGGGCGAGCACCTTGCCGGACACCGGCGAGGGGATTTCCACCGTGGCCTTGTCGGTCATGACATCGGCCACGACCTGATCTTCGGTGATGGTGTCGCCGACCTTGACGAACCATTCCACCAGTTCAACCTGCGCGATGCCTTCGCCAATGTCCGGCATCTTGATGACGTGCGTGCCCATTCAGACCTCCATGACCCGTTTCAATGCCGCACCGACCCGCGAAGGGCCGGGGAAGTAAGCCCACTCCTGCGCGTGCGGGTAGGGGGTGTCCCAGCCGGTGACGCGCTCGATCGGGGCTTCCAGGTGGTGGAAGCAGTGTTCCTGGACCAGCGACACCAGCTCGGCGCCGAAGCCGCAGGTACGGGTGGCTTCATGCACGACCACGCAGCGACCGGTCTTCTTCACCGACTCGACGATGGTCTCCAGGTCCAGCGGCCACAGGCTGCGCAGGTCGATGACCTCGGCATCGACGCCGGTTTCCTCGGCGGCGACCTGGGACACGTAGACGGTGGTGCCGTAGGTCAGCACCGTGACGTCGTTGCCCGGGCGGGTGATCGCCGCCTTGTCCAGCGGCACCGTGTAGTAGCCGTCCGGCACGGCGCTGGCCGGGTGTTTCGACCACGGCGTCACCGGCCGGTCGTGGTGGCCGTCGAACGGGCCGTTATAAAGGCGCTTGGGTTCGAGGAAGATCACCGGGTCATCGTTTTCGATCGAAGCGATCAACAAGCCCTTGGCGTCGTAGGGGTTGGACGGCATCACCGTGCGCAGGCCGCAGACCTGGGTGAACATCGCTTCCGGACTCTGGCTGTGGGTCTGGCCGCCGTAGATGCCGCCGCCGCAGGGCATGCGCAGGGTCAGCGGGGCGACGAACTCGCCGGCGGAGCGATAGCGCAGGCGCGCCATCTCGGACACGATCTGGTCCGAGGCCGGGTAGAAGTAGTCGGCGAACTGGATTTCCACGACCGGGCGCAGGCCGTAGGCGCCCATGCCGACGGCGGTGCCGACGATGCCGCTTTCCGAGATCGGCGCGTCGAACACGCGGGATTTGCCGTACTTGTTCTGCAGGCCTTCGGTGCAGCGGAACACGCCGCCGAAGTAGCCGACGTCCTGGCCGTAGATCACGACGTTGTCGTCGCGTTCGAGCATCACGTCCATGGCCGAGCGCAGGGCCTGGATCATGGTCATGGTGGTGGTCGACATGGCGGTTTCCACTTGGATGGAGGTGTTGTGATCGTTCATGTCAGATCCCCAGTTCCTGGCGCTGCCGGCGCAGGTGCTCCGGCATTTCCTTGTAGACGTCCTCGAACATCGAGGCCGGGCTCGGCATCTGGCCGCCGGAGAGGGTGCCGTACTGCTCGGCTTCCTTCTGCGCGGCAATGATCTCGGCATCCAGTTCGGCGCTGACCGCCTGGTGTTCTTCCTCGGACCAGTGGCCGCTGGCGATCAGGTGCTGTTTCAGGCGCACGATCGGGTCGCCCAGGGGGAAGTGAATCCAGTCATCGGCCGGGCGGTACTTGGACGGGTCGTCGGAGGTGGAGTGTGGGCCGGCGCGGTAGGTGACCCACTCGATCAGGGTCGGGCCGAAGCCGCGGCGGGCGCGTTCGGCGGCCCAGCGCGAAGCGGCGTAGACGGCGACGAAGTCGTTGCCGTCGACCCGCAGCGAGGCGATACCGCAGCCGACGCCGCGACCGGCGAAGGTGGTCGACTCACCCCCGGCGATGGCCTGGAAGGTGGAGATCGCCCATTGGTTGTTGACCACGTTGAGGATCACCGGGGCGCGGTAGACGTGGGCGAAGGTGAGGGCGGTGTGGAAATCGGATTCGGCGGTGGCGCCGTCGCCGATCCAGGCCGACGCGATCTTGGTATCGCCCTTGATCGCCGAGGCCATCGCCCAGCCGACGGCCTGGACGAACTGGGTGGCGAGGTTGCCGCTGATGGTGAAGAAGCCGGCCTCGCGCACCGAGTACATGATCGGCAGCTGGCGACCCTTGAGCGGATCGCGCTCGTTGGACAGCAACTGGCAGATCATCTCGGTCAGCGACACGTCCCGGGCCATCAGGATGCTCTGCTGGCGATAGGTCGGGAAGCACATGTCGGTGCGGTTCAGGGCCAGCGCCTGGGCGCTGCCGATGGCTTCCTCGCCGAGGCTCTGCATGTAGAAGGACATTTTCTTCTGGCGCTGGGCGACCACCATGCGGCTGTCGAACTGGCGTGTCTTCATCATCGCGCGCATGCCCTGGCGCAGGACTTGCGGGTCGATGTCCGCGGCCCAGGGGCCGACGGCATTGCCGTCCGCATCGAGTACGCGGATCAGGCTGTAGGCCAGGTCGGCGGTTTCGGCGGGTTCGACATCGATGGCGGGTTTACGGACCTGACCGGCATCGTTCAGACGCAGGTAGGAAAAATCTGTCTGGCAGCCTGGCCGGCCGGTAGGCTCGGGCACATGCAGACGCAGGGGGGCGTACTCGTTCATGCTTTTTTACGCTCGCTCTGTCTTGTGTTTTTGTTGAGCTTTGAAGCGGTAGCTACTGAACTCCGGCTCGTGACCAGAGAGTCAGTCTTGCCTACATGATATTCCGCCGTCGAAAGAATATTTTTCTGATGTTCGTTGCCTTTGAGAGGGCGGGCGGATAAATATTCTGCAAAAGAACAAAAGGCAGGGAAATTTATCTCATGCGAAAACTGGATCGTACTGACATCGGCATTCTCAACAGCCTTCAGGAAAATGCCCGGGTCACCAACGCCGAGCTGGCCCGTTCGGTGAATCTGTCGCCGACCCCCTGTTTCAACCGGGTCAAGGCCCTGGAGGAGTGCGGCGTGATACGCCAGCAGGTGACCCTGCTCGCGCCCGAGGTGCTGGGGCTGGACGTCAATGTGTTCATCCATGTCAGCCTGGAGAAGCAGGTGGAGCAGTCGCTGCACCGCTTCGAGGAGGAGATCGCCGAGCGGCCGGAGGTGATGGAGTGCTACCTGATGACCGGCGACCCGGACTATCTGCTGCGGGTGCTGTTGCCGAGCATCCAGGCGCTGGAGCGCTTTCTCGATTACCTGACGCGCTTGCCGGGGGTGGCGAACATCCGGTCGAGCTTTGCCCTCAAGCAGGTCCGCTACAAGACGGCGTTGCCGTTGCCAGCCAATGGGCTGACGCTGCGTGATGTTCGATAACCCTCGTAGGAGCGTGCGCAATCCACTGGGTGTAGAAAATCACGATCAGTTGGCCACTTATATGCTTGATATTTCGAACGCCTGCTGCCTATGTTGTGGGGTCGCCGTTTCCGGCATGCGAAAACAACAAGGACAGAGTCATGACGACCAATGTTCAGCGCTCCCTGGAAGAGCGTTTGACGGGCATTGATGAAATCGAGTGCGTTACGCCTGATCTCAATGGCGTGCCGCGCGGCAAGGTAATGACTGCCGAGGGCTTTCTCGAAGGCCGTCGGCTGCAACTGGCCCGCGGGGTGCTGTTGCAGTGCATCATGGGCGGCTACCCGCCGGCGCGCTTCTACGGCGGTGACGACGGTGACCTGGCGCTGGTCGCCGATCCGACGCAGATCCATCGCCTGCCCTGGAGCAGCGAGCCCCGGGCCCTGGCGATCTGCGACGCCGATGAGCTGAGCGGCGCGAGCTCCGGCCTGTCGACCCGCGGTCAGCTCAAGGCGGTGATCGCCCGCTACGCCGCCCGTGGCCTGGCCCCGGTGGTGGCGACCGAACTGGAATTCTTCGTTTTCGCCGCCAACCCCGATCCGACCCAGCCGTTCCAGCCCCCCGTCGGCCTGGACGGACGGCGCGAGGACGGCCATTCGGCGTTCAGCATCAGTTCCAACAACGGCCTGCGCCCGTTCTTCCAGGAGGTCTACCGCTGCATGGCGGCACTGGGCTTGCCCCGCGATACCTTCATGCACGAGATGGGCGTCAGCCAGTTCGAGATCAACCTGCTGCACGGCGATCCGCTGCTGCTGGCCGACCAGACCTTCCTGTTCAAGCACCTGCTCAAGGAAGTCGCGCTCAAGCACGGCCTGAACGTGGTGTGCATGGCCAAGCCACTGGCGAAAACGCCGGGCAGCTCGATGCATATCCACCAGAGCGTGGTGGAAATCGGCAGCGGACGTAACGTGTTCAGCGACGCCGAGGGCAAGCCGACCGATACCTTCTTCCACTTCATCGGTGGGCAGCAGGCGTGCATGGCGGATTTCACCGCGCTGTTCGCGCCCAACGTCAACTCCTACCAGCGCCTGTGCCATCCCTACGCATCGCCGAACAACGCCTGCTGGTCCGAGGACAATCGCGCCGCCGGCCTGCGCATCCCGGCCAGTTCGCCGGTGGCGCGGCGTGTGGAAAACCGTTTGCCGGGCGCCGATGCCAACCCTTACCTGGCCATCGCCGCCAGCCTCGCCGCCGGCTTGCACGGCATCGAGAAGGGCCTGCAACCGGCGCCGGCGATCCAGGGCGAGTTCGAGGTCCCGGACCACTTGTCCCTGCCGTGCACCCTGCACGCCGCCCTCGACCGCCTGAAGCGCAGCAGCCTGGCGCGCGAGTTGTTCGGGCGCGAGTTCATCGACGGTTATCTCGCGACCAAGACCCAGGAGCTGACCAGCTTCTTCGATGAAATCACCCCGTGGGAACGTCGCGTGCTGGCCGCCCAGGCCTGATTGAACACAGCCCGGCCCGTGCGGGTCGGAAGCTGACCGGACAGGAGTCCGATCGCGGCATCCATGTCGCATCGGGCGCCTGTTTTTTTATGCCTGTCTGACCGCTCGGCGGAAATAATCACTTATGCTTTCAGGCAGTTTTTCCACCTGCTCAAGAGGCCGTTCGGGACGCTGATGCGCACTATCTGGAAGTCTTTTCGCGCGTTGTATTTCGCTGCTTTGATGATGCTGATCGGCTCCGGCCTGTTGAGTACCTACCTGGCCCTGCGCCTGAGTGCCGACCAGGTCGACAGCCTGTGGGTCGGTGCCCTGATGGCGGCCAACTATTTCGGCCTGGCCCTGGGCGGCAAGATCGGTCACCGGCTGATCGCCCGGGTCGGGCATATCCGGGCCTACGCCACCTGCGCCGGGATCGTCGGTGCGGCGGTGCTCGGCCATGGCCTGGTCAGTTTCCTCCCGGCCTGGCTGTTCCTGCGGGTGATCGTCGGCCTCGGCATGATGTGCCAGTACATGGTCATCGAGAGCTGGCTCAACGAGCAGGCCGACGCCAGGCAGCGCGGCGCGGTGTTCAGCGGCTACATGATCGCGTCCTACCTCGGCCTGGTGCTCGGTCAGCTGATCCTGGTGGTGCACCCGCAGCTCGGTCCGGAACTGCTGATGCTGGTCGCCATGTGTTTCGCCCTGTGCCTGGTGCCGGTGGCGCTGACCCGGCGCATTCACCCGGCACCGCTGCGGCCGGCGCCGATGGAACCGCGCTTCTTCATCAAGCGGGTGCCGCAGTCGTTGAGCACGGTGCTGGGGTCGGGGCTGATCGTCGGCTCCTTCTACGGCCTGGCGCCGCTGTATGCCTCGAAGCAGGGCCTGAGCACCGAGCAGGTGGGTATCTTCATGGGCGTGTGCATCTTCGCCGGCCTCCTGGTGCAATGGCCGCTGGGCTGGCTGTCCGACCGCTACGACCGGGCCGTGCTGATCCGCAGCGTGGCCATCGGCCTGGCGGTGGCCTCGCTGCCGCTGGCGATCCTGCCCGGGGTGCCGATGCTGGTGCTGTTCGTCGCCGGTTTCCTCGTGTCGCTGCTGCAGTTCTGCCTGTATCCGCTGGCGGTGGCGTTCTCCAACGACCATGTCGAGAGCGAGCGGCGGGTGTCGTTGACCGCCATGCTGCTGGTGACCTATGGCGTGGGTGCAAGTATCGGTCCGCTGGCGGCCGGTGTGCTGATGAAGGCCTTCGGCGACCAGATGCTGTATGCCTTCTTCAGCTTCTTCGCGCTGGTCCTGGTCTGGCGCATCCGGCCGAAAGCGGTGACCGGGCTGCATCAGGTGGTGGATGCGCCGCTGTCCCACGTGGCGATGCCGGCGGCCAGTTCGCCGCTTGCCGCCGCCCTCGACCCGCGGGTCGACGAACAGGTGGTGCAGGAGCAGATGCAGACGCCGGTGGCGGCCGAAGACACCGAAGAGGAGGACGAGAAGGTGGACGTCAGGGAAGGGGAAGGGCAGACACCGGTCAAGCCGAGCCAGGTCTGAACGAAACGGGGAGCGCCTTGCGCTCCCCGTTCCATGTCAATAGTCGTCTTTGTCGAAGCGCCGCGCTTCGCGCTGCAGCTGATAGACGAAACTCTCGATCTTGCGCTGCATCTGGCCATTGAGGTTGTGGAAGCGCACACCGGCGAAGGTGGCGCCCAGGCGCTCCTCGAAATGCAGGTGGCGCAGCTCGACGGACATGTTGGTCAGGCCGAGCGGCGCGCTGGCGGCGAACTTCTCGTAGACCTGGCCCAGTTGCAGGCGTTCTTCGATATCGCCATCGAAGCGCAGCTTGCAGCCGGTGGCGGAGATATCCAGCAATTTGCCGCGAATGGCCCCGGCACCCTTGAGCTTGTCGCCGTCGAGCACCACATCGACCAGTTGCGACAGCTTCAGCGCTGCGCGGAAGGCATTGCGGCGCTGGTGATAGGTGACCTCGCTGGGCAGCGTGCCGCGGTAGCAGCGGACCTCGCCGGAAGAGTCGACGGTCAGCGGCTGGTTGCATTCCCAGGCGATCCGCACACCGTCGTGGAAGCCTTCGACACGGAAGGGTTCGCCATTTTCCAGATAACGCTCGCCGTCGCGAGGGATCATTTCATCCAGGGCCAGGACGTTGTTGTCGCGATCGACTTCGACCACGTAACTCTGGAAACGCTGGCTGCGCTCATGGAAGGTAATGATCAGCGGATCATGGCTCTCTTGCAGCATCCGCAAATTGGCGGCGATCTCCAGAGGCGTGGTGAACACCTTCGGAGGCTGCGGAGCTTCTACGTCATTGAACACGGTTGATGAATCTCCAGGCAAAAACGGCACACGCATCCGGCATTCTGCCAGCATGCGGTGCGCCTTGATAGAGGGTCACGCCTGGCTGAGCGCACGAGGCTTGGAGAGCGGCGAGGTGGAACCCCGGCTGTCGTAGAGCGAAGGGGCTTCACCGCCATTGAGGATTCTGATCTGGTTGGCCGTGGTGGCCTGCTGCAGCACGATGGATTCGCCGTTGCGCTCGTTGACCGACTTGCACTCGTTGAGCAGGTTGCCCAGCACGTCGAGCTGTTGCAGCAGTTGCGGACCGAGGTGCGACTGGCTGGCCAGGACCTCGACACCGGCGCGGTCCGGGGTCAGGCCGATACTGGCGAGCAGTTCACTGCGCCGACGCCCATGCTGATCGAGCAGCACTACCAGCGATTGCTTGTAGGCCAGGATGTTTTCCAGCGTCGGCATGTCCCGGCCGTGCAGGGCGACATATTCGTCCTGCAGCAACTGGAGCAGTTGTTCTGCCGGGCCGATGTCTTCTTCGATCAGTTGCAGCAGGGTTGTGTCGTGCATGGCTGGCTCTGGGTCTTGGCGTCCTTGAAGTCAGCGCGCCGAAGGCTAGCGCTGGGCTTCGAAATTGAGCAGTTTGCTGGCGACGCGGTTGGCGTCGACCTGGTAGCTACCGTCGGCGATGGCCTGTTTCAACGCGGCCACGCGGTCGCTGTTGACGATAGGCTGGTCGCGCAGCTTGTCGCTGACCTGTTGCAACTGCTGGGCCTCATGGCTGAGGTGTACGGTTTCCCCGCTCTGGGCAGTGTTGCCGACCGTTTCGGGCTGGCCTGCGCGGTTACCGGCGGCAGTGTCCTGGCTGGTGCCAGTGCGCAGGCCGCCCGTCACTGACGGGGAGTTATTCAAACGACTGAAGTCGATGACCATGATCAGAAAACCTCTCGGGAATTTGGACGCTTGCCCTTTTCTCGGCCAACCCGAAGAAAACTTTAGGCGCGAATGAATGGATTCGCGGCATCGCCATCAACCCGTAATGCGCACAGTCTAGAAAATGCGCTGCTTGATCGCCAGCCTCGATCGACCGGGCGGTGTTCCACGTCACACGGTCACATGGAGACCTCCACCTGGCCCGGTCCGGTGACCCGGGCCTTGACCACCCGTTTGGAGTTGAGATTGCGCACCCGGATCTGTTCGCTCATGCCGCCCTTGGTCAGCGCCTCGCCGGGCATGCGCACCGCCAGGGTGCCGCTGCGGGCGGTGATGACCACGTGGTCGCCCTTGCGGATCACCTCCGCCTGTTCCAGGTGAACCGGGGTGATGACCTGGTCGATGACCATTGGTCGGACGACTTTCTGCCCGATCGCCTGGTCGAGGCTGGCGAGGAAGCCCTGGTTGAGCAGGCCGACGTCGCGCTCGCGCAGGGCAACGTCCTGTTCCTCGACCACCGCCTCGCGCTTGAGCGGGCGGCTGACCACCACCACATCGCGGTACAGCTTGACCTGGGCCGGCACGAACACGGTCCATGGCGCGCTACCATCGCAGCGCACCCGCACGGTGACCCGGCCCAGCGGCTGCGCCGGGCTTTCCAGGCTGGCGCCGAGCTGTTCGCTGCACAACGGCATGCGCAGGCGCGGGTCGAGGTTGTTCACCTGGATCTCGTAGCGGCCCTCGGTATGGGTCTTCTGCAAATAGTCTTCGACAGTGAACTCAAGAAACCCCTGGGTGACACCGATAAGCTGTTCAGGCAAGGTGAACGTATCAGCCAGAGTTCGAGCGCCGGGAGTCAACAGGCACAGCGCAGCAAGGAAGCCGGGCAGATGGCGGTGCAGGCGTCGGAAAAATGTCGTTTTCGTATTCATAAAAGTTAAAAAGCAAGGCGCGTGCCGACCGGGTGCGCTGCCTCAAGCTTCGGTTGAGGAGTCTGGCATGGCTGGTGTTATGGATTCGGTGAACCAGCGCACGCAACTGGTGGGACAGAATCGTCTCGAACTGCTGCTGTTCCGCCTGCGCGGGGATCAGTTGTACGGGATCAACGTGTTCAAGGTTCGGGAAGTGCTGCAATGCCCGAGCCTGACGCTTCTGCCCAAGGCCAGCCGGGTCGTGCGCGGTGTTGCGAATATTCGTGGGGCGACCATCCCGATCCTGGATCTGGCGATGGCCACGGGTCTGCCTCCCCTGGAAAATCAGGACCCGAGCAAGAGTTTCGTCATCATTACCGAGTACAACACCAAGACCCAGGGGTTCCTGGTGCATTCGGTCGAACGCATCGTCAACATGAACTGGGAAGAGATCCATCCGCCGCCCAAGGGCACCGGTCGCGATCACTACCTCACGGCGGTGACCCGGGTCGACAACAAGATGGTCGAGATCATCGACGTCGAGAAGATCCTCGCCGAAGTGGCGCCGGCTTCCGAAGCGGTCTCCACCGGCGTGGTCAATGCCGAGGTGCACAGCAAGGCGGTGTCCCTGCGGGTGCTCACCGTCGACGACTCATCGGTGGCGCGCAAGCAGGTCAGTCGCTGCCTGCAGACCGTCGGGGTCGAGGTGGTCGCGCTCAACGATGGTCGCCAGGCGCTGGACTACCTGAAGAACCTGGTCGACGAGGGCAAGCGTCCGGAAGAGGAATTCCTCATGATGATCTCGGACATCGAGATGCCGGAGATGGACGGTTACACGCTGACCGCGGAGATCCGCAACGACCCGCGCATGCAAAACCTGCACATCATCCTGCATACTTCGTTGTCCGGGGTGTTCAACCAGGCGATGGTGAAGAAGGTCGGCGCCGACGACTTCCTCGCCAAGTTCAGGCCGGACGACCTGGCGCAGCGGGTAGTCGACCGGATCAATGCCACACACTAACGAATGGCCGGGGGCTTCGGTCCCTGGCGTTGCACACGATTTAAGAGGCGGCACCATTGTCTACGGGTAATTTGGATTTCGAACAGTTCCGGGTCTTCCTGGAAAAAGCCTGTGGCATCCTGCTGGGCGAAAATAAGCAGTACCTGGTCTCCAGCCGTCTCAACAAGCTGATGGAACAGCAGGGGATCAAGACGCTCACCGAACTGGTGCAGCGCATCCAGAGCCAGCCGCGCAGCGGTTTGCGCGAGCAGGTGGTCGATGCCATGACCACCAACGAGACCCTCTGGTTCCGCGATACCTATCCGTTCGAGGTGCTGAAGAACAAGGTCGTCCCCGAGCTGATCCGCAACAATCCGGGCCAGCGCCTGCGTATCTGGTCGGCGGCCTGTTCGTCCGGCCAGGAGCCGTACTCGATCTCGATGAGCCTCGACGAGTTCGAACGCAGCAACGTCGGCCAGTTGAAGATGGGCGCGCAGATCGTCGCCACTGATCTGTCCGGTTCGATGCTGGCCAACTGCAAGACCGGTGAATACGACAGCCTGGCGATCGCCCGCGGTCTGTCCCAGGAGCGTCTGCAGCGCTACTTCGACCCCAAGGGGCCGGGACGCTGGGCGATCAAGGCGCCGATCCGCAGTCGTGTGGAGTTCAGGTCCTTCAACCTGCTCGACAGCTATGCCGCCCTCGGCAAGTTCGACATCGTGTTCTGCCGCAACGTGCTGATCTACTTCTCGGCGCAGGTGAAGAAGGACATCCTGACCCGCATCCACGCCACGCTGAAGCCGGGTGGCTATCTGTTCCTCGGAGCTTCCGAGGCGCTGAACGGCCTGCCGGACCACTACCAGATGGTCCAGTGCAGTCCGGGGATCATCTACCAGGCCAAATAGGTCCAGGGCACAAAAAAGCCCCCGATCTCGCGATCGGGGGCTTTTCATTTCAGGTGGCAATCAGAAGTCGTAGCGCACCTTCGCCGAGAACACATCGGCATCGAAGCCCGATTTGCCGATGTAGTCGTAGTTCACGCCCAGGGTCACCGCGCCCAGCTTGTAGTCGGTGCCGATACCGGCTTCATAGCTGTTGCGCACGGCCTTGGCGCCGCTGGTAACGAACGGCGTGCTGCCCAGCAGGAAGGTCGAGGTGCTGCTGGCCTGGTCGGCGGCGAAGTCGTGCCAGGCCATCAGCTTGACCTGCGGCTCCAGGGTACCGGCGCCGAGGTTGAAGCTGCCGGCGACGCGCACACCCGCGCCCAGCTCGATGGCTTCGTAGCGCTGGTCTTCGACTTTGAGCGCGGCGGACGAGCCCTTCTCGCGATAACCGTCGATGTTCACCAGGCTGTAGCGCGCGGCCAGGCGCGGCTCGACCAGGACCTGCGGGTTGATCTTCCAGGTGTAGCCACCGACCAGGTTCAGGCCGAGCAGGTCGCTGTCGTAATCGGCCTTCGCCAGGGTGCCAGCGATATGACGCTTGCTGTCGTTGTCGTTGAAACCATAGGTCAGGCTGCCGTCGACGAAGTAGTTGCCCAGTTCGTAACCGCCGTAGAGGGTGAAAGCTTGGCTGTCGACTTCGGTCTTGTTGCCACTCTTGCCGTTCACATCGGTGTTGATGAAGCTGTAGGCCAGGCCCAGGGTCAGCTGGTCGTTCAGCTTGCCATCGGCGCCCACCGCGATGCCGCGGCTGTAGGCGTTGTAGCCGGCCACGCCGTCACGCAGGTCCTGGGTGGCGTCGCTGTACAGGCTCTGCACCCAGACGCCGGCTTCCTTGAAGGCGTCGCCGGACGAGGCGCCGCGCAGACCGCTGGTGCGGTTGCCGGTGGCGGTGCTGACCAGGTTCTGGCTGGTGGTCGCGGCCTGGGTCGCGCCGCCGTTGGTTTCCGGGGCCAGTTGTTCGGCGATGCGGGTCAGGTCGGCTTCGTTGGAGTTGAGCAGGGTCTGCAGCAGCGGGTCGTTGGGGTTTTGTGCGCTGATGCGGCCGATCACGCCGTCATTGACCAGGCTGCTGATGGCCTTGCGGCTGTTCGCCGAGCCGCCGTTGCCGCTGATGATGTCGTCTACTTCACCCTTGCCCCGACCGGTCACGGTGGCGAACAGGGTGTTATTTTCCACTTTGTAGCTATCGATATTGAGCAGTGCTGAGGAGCTGATCAGGTTCAGCTTGGTGTCCGACTCGATCCCTGTACCTGCGTCATTAATTACGCTGAGCTGATAAGCCTGGAGCAGCTTGTACTCGGTGCCTTTGGCAGAAAAATCACTGCCCTGAGCGGACAGGGTGATCTGGGCGTTCTTGCTGAAGAAGGCGAGGCTGGCGACGTTGAGGACTGCAACGTCAGGGTTGGTCGCGCTGGACAGGTTCAGGCTGAGTACCGAGTTGTCGTAAACACCCAAGCTGCCTTTCAGGTTGGTGTGTGGGTTGAGCAGGTTGAGCCGGGCTGGGCTGTTCTCTTTGCCACTGGCTACTTGGACGAACCCGAAACCTTGCATGTCGATGTCGTAGCCGCCGACCTGGCTGCCGGTGCCGGCGAAGTCGGCATTGCCGGAGACTAGTATGCGGTTTAAGCCGAGCAGGCTGCCGGTGATCTGGCTGCCGTTCTGCATTTCCAGCGTGACCGGGTCATAGGTTGCGCTGGAGTCCACCGCATAATTCTCGGAGATGATCTTGCCGCTGTTAATGATGTTCAGCGAACTGTGGAGGACTAGATCGTATTTGCTGCGCTGAAGATAGTCGCCTACCACAATGGCTGCACGAGAGGCCTGGATGGTGCCGGTGTTGACGATCTGCTCGGTGTCGTAGCTGAGCACGGCCCCATTGATGCGGATACCTTCGGCGCCGTGCCCAGTGGCGATGATGGTGCCGTGGTTCTCGATGACATGCAGCTCGGCACGGATCGGTTCTAGCCACCAGTCAGGACTCGGGATGCCGCTGATGTCGATGGCAGTGGTGCGATTGCCGGTGACCTGGATCAGGCCATCGTTGATCAAGGCGCCGACCATGCGACCCCCTTCCATGCTGACGCCTTTGGCATCTGGGCCCTCGGCGATGATTCGACCGCTGGCGGTGTTCATCAGGTCGCCACGGATGATGGTCGAGCCGTTAATGTCAATGGCGCGAGCAACATCGATATCGCCGTCGTCCAGTACGGGCTCGCCCTTGACGTAGAGCAGGCCTTCATTGATTACGCTGCCGCCGATCAGGGCCGGGTCGATCATCAAGGCATTGGCACCGCCGCCGATGGCGCTGATGCTGCCCTTGTTGATGACAGCGCCATCAATCCGGTTGTTGGCCCATGTAAGGCCATCTCCGAACGAGTCCATGTCCACGCCGCCGGCGAAATTGCCGGTGCTGTTGATAGTGGCGTTGAGGATCAGGTCCTTCTGCACATGGCTGCCATGCAGCTCGATGGGGTCATCATTGCCGCTACCGCTGTAGCTGCCGGAGATCTCCAGGTTTTCGCTGTAGGTCTGGTTTTCGCTCTTGAAGCCGGCGTTGGTCAACTGCACGGTTTCGGCATAGGCGGGGAGCGTGGTGGCGGTAACCGCCAGGGCGAGCAGGGTCTTGGGGAAAAGCATCGAGGCCACGGTTTATTCCTTAAACGTCGTCGAAATCACGGTGAGTCCTTACGTGGCCAGGCCTTGTTGGTGGTAATGGCTAAGTGCCACGCAGCGAGCGGGCTGGATGGTATAGAAGTAGTCATCAAAATGACATGCTCTTGGCGCCGGCTTTCCGTGGTCCATTGCCGCTTTTCGCCGCCATCGCCGACACCCAGCGGAAATCCATTGCCGCTTTTCTGGCATTGCCGCCCCCGGCAAAACCGCGAAAACCCCGGTTTTACTGGGGTTTCCTTTCTTGGCATGGGACTTGCTCTCTCATCGCCAACGAACCATCCGGTCAACCTTCGAAGGTTTCCCCGACATGAGCATCAGCTTCGACAAAGCGCTCGGTATCCACGAAAAGGCCCTGGGCTTCCGCGCCCAGCGCGCCGAGGTGCTGGCCAACAACATCGCCAACGCCGACACGCCGAACTACAAGGCGCGGGACATGGACTTCTCCAAGGTGCTCGCTGCCGAAACCGAGAAGACCCAGCAGGGCGGCCACTTCGCCCTCGACCGGACCAATGCCCGGCATATCGATGCCGAGGGCGTGACCCTCAGCGACGAGTCGCTGCAGTACCGCACGCCGATGCAGCCTTCGATCGACCAGAACACCGTCGACGCGCAGCTCGAACAGTCGAACTACGCCGAGAACGCCGTGGGTTTCCAGGCCAGCTTCACGCTGCTCAACAGTAAATTCAAAGGGCTGGTGTCGGCCCTGCGCGGAGAGTAATTCATGTCCCTCGCCAGTGTTTTCAACATCGCCGGTAGCGGCATGAGTGCCCAGACCACCCGTCTGAACACCGTCGCCTCGAACATCGCCAACGCCGAGACCGTCTCGTCGAGCATCGACCAGACCTACCGCGCCCGTCACCCGGTGTTCGCCACCACCTTCCAGCAGGCGCAGAACGGCAGCCAGTCGCTGTTCCAGGACCAGGATGCGGCGGGGCAGGGCGTGCAGGTACTCGGCGTGGTCGAGGACCAGAGCAACCTCGAGGCGCGCTACGAGCCGAATCACCCGGCGGCGAACAAGGACGGCTACGTCTACTACCCGAACGTCAACGTGGTCGAGGAAATGGCCGACATGATCTCGGCCAGCCGCTCGTTCCAGACCAACGCCGAGTTGATGAACACGGCCAAGACCATGATGCAGAAAGTACTGACCCTGGGTCAGTGATTGAGGGACCGAGCCAATGGCCAGTGTCAACGATACGACCTCCGCAACGAACCTCAACGACGTCATCAAGGCGTCCGGGGTCAAGAAAACTTCCACCACCGACCAGACCAGTGTCGCGTCGTCCACCAACAGCAAGACCGGCGGCAAGACGCTGGGCAAGGATGCGTTCCTGCAGCTGCTGGTAACCCAGATGCAGCACCAGAACCCGCTGGATCCGCAGGACAACAGCGAGTTCGTCGCCCAGCTGGCGCAATTCAGCAGCCTCGAAGGCATCACCACGCTGAACGAGTCGGTCACCGCGATTTCCGGCAACTACAAATCGTCCCAGGCCCTGCAGGCCTCGTCGCTGGTCGGTCGCTCGGTGATCGCCCAGACCGACAAGGCGGTGGTCGACACCACCAAGAGCATGACCGGTTCGGTGGTCGTGCCGCAGTCGGTGAGCAGCGCCACCGTGACCATCAAGGACAAGGACGGCAACGTCGTGCGTACCCTGCAGTTGGGTGAGCAGAAGGCCGGCAATGCGTCCTTCGTCTGGGACGGCAAGAACGAGAAGGGCGAGGTGCTGTCGCCAGGTACCTACACGTTCAAGGCCACCACCAAGGTCGATGGCAAGGAGGCGGAAATGTACACCTTGCTGCCAGCCACGGTGAGCAGCGTCACCATCAGTCAGACAGGGGGCGAGATGATGCTCAATCTCGCCGGTCAGGGCAGCGTCGCGCTGTCCAAAGTGCAAACCATCGGTATATAGAGCCGGCTAACGGCACAGGAGTGAAAGATGTCCTTCAATATCGGCCTTAGCGGTCTCTATGCGGCAAACAAGCAACTGGACGTGACCGGCAACAACATCGCCAACGTTGCCACCAACGGCTTCAAATCGTCCCGTGCGGAATTCCAGGACGTGTACTCGGCGAGCAAGCTGGGCGTGGGCAGCAAGACCGTCGGCAACGGCGTGAGTCTGGCGGCGATTTCCCAGCAGTTCGGCCAGGGTGACGTGAACAACACCGGCAACGTGCTGGACATGGCGATCCAGGGTCAGGGCTTCTTCGTGCTCAGCGACAACGGCTCGCTCAGCTACACCCGTGCCGGTGCTTTCCAGACCAGCAAGGACAGCTATGTCGTCACCTCCGACGGCCTGCGCCTGCAGGGCTATGCCGCCGACGAAAACGGCAAGATCCTGACGTCCAGCCTGACCGACCTCAAGATCGATACCCTGTCGCAGCCGCCGAAGCCCACCAGCCTGGTCACCCAGGGCATCAACCTGAACTCCGAGGCCACCCCGATTGCGTTGCCGACCGCGACGCCGCCAGGCCCGACCTTCGTGCCGACCGACGAAACCACCTACACCAAGAAGTTCTCGACCGAGATCTACGATACCCAGGGCAACAAGCACACCCTGGAGCAGTACTATCGCAAGACCGACCAGAACACCTGGACCATGTACTCCCTGATCGACGGGCGCAACCCGCAGAACCCGGCCAGCACCACGCCGCTGGTGGGTACCATGACCTTCAAGTCCGACGGCAGCATCAACACCATGACTGGTACGGTGGCTCCGGATGACAGCTTCTCCGTGGTCAACAACGTCTTCACCGTGAAGGGCTGGATTCCGGCGACCTACAACGCCACGACCGGTACCTGGGGTTCCAACGGTTCCGCCGCCAACCCCGCCGGTGTGCGTCTGGACATGAGTTCGACCACCTCCTACAACACCGATACCGCGCGCCTGCCGCCAACCCAGGACGGTTATGCCACCGGCCTGCTGTCCAGCCTGAGCATCGACTCCACCGGCGTAATGTTCGCCAGCTTCAGCAACCAGCAGTCCCGTGCCATCGGCCAGGTGGCGATCGCCAGCTTCGCCAACGAGCAGGGCCTGGAGCAGCAGGGCGGTACCCGCTGGAAGCAGACCTTCGCCTCGGGTAGCCCGGGCATCGACACGCCGAAGACCGGCACCCTGGGTTCGATCTCGTCCAACTCCCTGGAAGAGTCCAACGTCAACCTGACCCAGGAACTGGTCGAGCTGGTCAAGGCGCAGTCCAACTACCAGGCCAACGCCAAGACCA
This sequence comes from Pseudomonas sp. zfem002, assembly GCF_032621685.1. Classification (NCBI taxonomy): domain Bacteria; kingdom Pseudomonadati; phylum Pseudomonadota; class Gammaproteobacteria; order Pseudomonadales; family Pseudomonadaceae; genus Pseudomonas; species Pseudomonas sp. zfem002. Next base: position 227,363 of record NZ_JAVYJH010000001.1, read on the forward strand.
TTTCCACCCAGAGCTCCATCATGCAGACCATCATCCAGATGACCTGATGCTGGCCGGGTAGCGTGAAGGCGAGCCCCTTCCCGTTTCGGGCGGGGGCTCGTCGTTTGAGTGAGGTGAAAATGAAGCGACTGATGGCTGGGGTGTTGCTCGGAGCGGTGCTGGCGGGCCAGGCTGCGGCGGCCATGGCGCCGTGGTTTCGCTGGGAAAGCCAGGTCGACGGGCGTCTGGTGTGCTCGCAGCATTCGCCGGGGGAGGGCTGGAAGCGCTTTGCCGGGCCGTTCAACAATGCCGGCTGCCGACCCTGATCTCCTGGATGTTCTTCCGGGTCTCATCGCGGGCAACGCCCGCTCCCACGGGGTTTGGAGTCGCCGCGGACCTTGTGGGAGCGGGCGTTGCCCGCGATGAGGTCCGAAAGGCAGACGAAAGGGCGGGATCTTGCCGCCACCGGCAAAGCCACCGCCGATAATTTGTCTTCTCCCTCTGCTACAGCCTTCCCAAAAACCGGAAAAGTCCCGAAAACACGGGCCTTTTCCCGGTTGTTCAAAAACTGGATCGAAAATTGCTTTCATCGCACGACAGCAGCGGTGAACGGCAAGTGTTCGCCAGCGCAGCGGAGGATGACTGTGGACAAGATGCTTTACGTGGCCATGACCGGCGCCAGCCAGAACGCGCTGGCGCAGAAGGCCCACGCCAACAACCTGGCGAACATTTCCACCAGTGGTTTCCAGCGCGACCTCGAACAGGCGCGCTCGATGCCGGTATTCGGTGACAGCTTTCCGGCGCGGGCCTATGCCATGACCGAGCGCCCGGCGACCGACTTCACCCCCGGTGCGCTGCAGGAAACCGGTCGCGACCTGGATATCGCCGTGGGTGGCGACGGCTTCATCGCCGTGCAGGCGCCCGACGGCAGCGAAGCCTATGTGCGCACCGCCAGTCTGAACATTGACGCGGTCGGCGTACTGCGCGCCGGCAACGGCATGCCGGTGATGGGCAACGGCGGCCCGATCGCCGTGCCACCGGAGCAGAAGGTCGAAGTCGGCCAGGACGGCACCATCACCATCCGCGCCATGGGCGAAGGCCCGCGGGTGATGGCCGAGGTCGATCGCATCAAGCTGGTCAACCCCGACCTGAAGAACATGACCAAGGGCCTCGACGGCCTGATCCACACCAAGAGCGGCCAGCCCGCCGACGCCGATGCCAACGTGCAGGTGGTGTCCGGTTTCCTCGAGGCCAGCAACGTCAACGCCGTGGAAGAGATGACCTCGGTGCTGGCCCTGGCCCGGCAATTCGAATTGCACGTCAAGATGATGAACACGGCCAAGGAAGGCGACGAAGCCATGGCTCGGGTTTTGCAAATCAGCTAACGATACAGGCGTAGCGCCGTAAAACAGGCGTACCAGGAGAACAGCATGCTTCCGGCTCTTTGGGTCAGTAAAACCGGTCTGTCCGCCCAGGACACCAACCTGACCGTCATTTCCAACAACCTGGCCAACGTTTCGACCACCGGCTTCAAGCGTGATCGCGCCGAATTCCAGGACCTGCTCTACCAGGTGAAACGCCAGCCAGGCGCCCAGTCGACCCAGGACAGCGAACTGCCGTCGGGTCTGCAGGTGGGTACCGGTGTGCGCATCGTCGGCACCCAGAAGAACTTCATGACCGGCAGCCTGCAGACCACCGAGAACCCGCTGGACATGGCGGTCAACGGTCGTGGCTTCTTCCAGGTACTGCAACCGGACGGCACTGTTTCCTACACCCGTGACGGTACCTTCCACCTGAACTCCGATGGCCAGATCGTCACCGCCAACGGCTTCGCCCTGGAGCCGGCCATCGTCGTGCCGCCGGACGCGCAGACCTTCACCGTCGGCCAGGACGGCACCGTGTCGATCACCACCGCCGGCAACCCGGCCGCGCAGATCATCGGCAACATCCAGACCGCCGACTTCATCAACCCGGCCGGCCTGCAGTCCCTGGGTGGCAACCTGTTCCTGGAAACCGCCGCCAGCGGCGCGCCGCAGATCGGCACCCCGGGCCTGAACGGCTTCGGTACCACCATGCAGCAGACCCTGGAGAACTCCAACGTCAGCACCGTGGAAGAACTGGTCAACATGATCACCACCCAGCGTGCCTACGAGATGAACTCCAAGGTGATCTCCACCGCCGACAGCATGCTCCAGTACGTTACCCAGAACCTGTAATTGACGTGGGCAAAGTCGTTTTCACCGTTACACCGTGAGGTCAGAGTCATGAGCCGTTTGTTGTCCGTTTTCGCCCTGGGGGGGGCGGTGTTGCTGGCAGGTTGCGTCGCGCCGACGCCCAAGCCCAACGATCCGTACTACGCGCCGGTACTGCCGCGTACGCCCCTGCCGGCGGCCGCCAACAACGGCTCGATCTACCAGGCGGGGTTCGAGCAGAACATGTACGGTGACCGCAAGGCATTCCGGGTCGGTGACATCATCACCATCACCCTGAACGAGCGCACCCAGGCCAGCAAGAACGCGGGCTCGCAGGTGGCCAAGGACAGCAACGCCAATATCGGCCTGACCTCGCTGTTCGGTTCGAGCCTGACCACCAACAACCCGATCGGCGGCAACGACCTGAGCCTCAGTGCCGGCTACAGCGGCGAGCGGGCGACCAAGGGCGACAGCAAGGCGGCCCAGGGCAACACCCTGACCGGCTCGATCACGGTGACCGTGGCCGACGTGCTGCCCAACGGCATCATCGCCGTGCGCGGCGAGAAGTGGATGACCCTGAACACCGGTGACGAACTGGTGCGCATCGCCGGCCTGGTGCGGGCGGACGACATCTCCACCGACAACACCGTGCCGTCGACCCGGGTGGCGGATGCGCGCATCACCTATTCGGGCACCGGAGCCTTCGCCGACGCCAGTCAGCCGGGCTGGTTCGACCGCTTCTTCCTCAGCCCGCTGTTCCCGTTCTAGGTCCGGTCGTCCATGCTCAACTTCAAGCAACTCGTCGCGGCGACCCTTCTGCTGGCCTCGGCATTCAGTGCCCAGGCCGAGCGCCTGAAGGACATCGCCAGCATTTCCGGCGTGCGCTCCAACCAACTGATCGGCTATGGCCTGGTGGTGGGGCTGAACGGCACGGGTGACCAGACCACCCAGACGCCGTTCACCCTGCAGACCTTCAACAACATGCTCTCGCAGTTCGGCATCAAGGTGCCGGCGGGCTCGGGCAACGTGCAGCTGAAGAACGTCGCCGCGGTGTCGGTGCATGCCGACCTGCCGCCGTTCGCCAAGCCGGGGCAGGTGGTCGACATCACCGTGTCGTCCATCGGCAACTCCAAGAGCCTGCGCGGCGGCAGCCTGTTGATGACGCCGCTCAAGGGTATCGACGGCAATGTCTACGCCATCGCCCAGGGCAACCTGGTGGTCGGCGGTTTCGACGCCGAGGGTCGCGACGGTTCGAAGATCACCGTCAACGTTCCGTCGGCCGGACGGATTCCCGGCGGTGCCAGCGTCGAGCGCGCCGTGCCCAGCGGTTTCAACCAGGGCAACAGCCTGACCCTGAACCTCAATCGTCCGGACTTCACCACCGCCAAGCGCATCGTCGACAAGGTCAACGAACTGCTCGGCCCGGGTGTCGCCCAGGCTGTCGATGGCGGTTCGGTACGGGTGACCGCGCCGCTCGATCCGGGCCAGCGGGTCGACTACCTGTCGATCCTGGAAAACCTCGAGATCGATCCGGGCCAGGCGGTGGCCAAGGTCATCATCAACTCGCGCACCGGGACCATCGTCATCGGCCAGAACGTCAAGGTGTCGCCGGCAGCGGTGACCCACGGCAGTCTGACCGTGACCATCACCGAAGACCCGATCGTCAGCCAGCCCGGCGCTTTCTCCAACGGCCAGACCGCCGTGGTCCCGCGCTCGCGGGTCAACGCCGAGCAGGAAGCCAAGCCGATGTTCAAGTTCGGTCCGGGCACCACGCTCGACGAGATCGTCCGTGCCGTCAACCAGGTGGGCGCCGCGCCCAGTGACCTGATGGCCATCCTCGAAGCCCTGAAGCAGGCCGGTGCGTTGCAGGCCGACCTGATCGTGATCTGAGGACGCGCGCCCATGGACATGCCGAAAAGCACGACGTTCAGCACCGCCGACAGCGGTGCCTACACCGACCTCAATCGCCTCAACTCGCTGAAGGTCGGTGACCGCGACAGCGAAGGCAACCTGCGCAAGGTGGCCCAGGAGTTCGAGTCGCTGTTCCTCAACGAAATGCTCAAGTCGGTGCGTTCGGCCACCGACGTGCTGGCCAAGGACAACCCGCTCAACACCGAGACCACCAAGCAGTACCAGTCGATGTACGACCAGCAGTTGGCGGTGAGCCTGTCCCGCGAGGGCGGTGGCATCGGCCTGCAGGACGTGCTGATGCGCCAGTTGTCCAAGCAGAAGGCCAGTGCCCCGAACACCAGTCCGTTCCCGCGGGTCGACACCCAGCAGCGCGCGCTGTGGGCGAGCAAGGTGGCCGAGCCGGCGCGCAGCGGCGACGACTCGACCAGTACGCGCAACGACGTCGCCGCGCTCAACTCGCGGCGCCTGGCCCTGCCGGGCAAGCTCACCGATCGCCTGCTGGCCGGTATCGTGCCATCGACGGGCGCGGCGGCGGCCACCACCAACACCGCGGCGATTCCGGGGCGGACCACGGCCATGACCGACGCGGTGGTCAAGGGCGACTGGGAACCGGCACAGACCTTCGCCGCCCCGGGCGCATCGATGCGCATCTACGGCCGTGCCGTGGCCCAGCCGCCACTGGCGCCGGCGAAGAAGGCCTTCGACTCCAGCGACGACTTCGTCGCCACCATGCTGCCGATGGCCGAGCAGGCGGCGAAGCGCATCGGCATCGATCCGCGCTACCTGGTGGCCCAGGCCGCGCTGGAAACCGGCTGGGGCAAGTCGGTCATGCGCGCCGCCGACGGCGGCAGCAGCCACAACCTGTTCGGCATCAAGGCCAGCGGCAACTGGCAGGGCGATTCGGCGCGGGCGATCACCAGCGAGTTCCGCGATGGCAAGTTCGTCAAGGAAACCGCGGCGTTCCGTTCCTACGACTCGTACCAGGACAGCTTCCACGACCTGGTCAGCCTGCTGCAGAACAACGCGCGCTATCAAGATGCGGTGAAGGCTGCCGATAACCCAGAACAATTCGTGCGAGAGCTGCAGAAAGCCGGGTACGCAACCGACCCGGACTACGCCAGCAAGATCTCGCAGATCGCAAAACAGATGAAGTCGTACGAAAGCTACGCGGCGCTCAGCCCAACGACGAAACTATAAGGTTTGAACCATGGCGAGTTTGATCAGCATCGGGATGTCGGGACTTGGGGCCGCTCAGTCGGGCCTGCATACCACAGGTAACAACATTGCCAATGCCGACGTGGCCGGCTATTCGCGCCAGCAGAACGTCCAGACCACGACCGGTTCGATCCGCTATGGCCAGGTCTACATCGGCTCCGGGACCACCCTGGCCGACGTGCGCCGGGTGTACAACGCCTTTCTCGACAACCAGTTGCAGGCCAGCACCTCGCTGAACAGCGATGCCGCCGCGTACCTGAACCAGATCACCTCGGTGGACAACCTGCTGTCGGACGCCAACACCGGCGTCACCGGTGCCCTGAAGAGCTTCTTCAGCGCGCTCCAGGGCCTCTCCGCCAAGCCCAACGACGATGCCTCGCGCCAGCTGCTGCTGACCAACGCCGAATCGCTGGCCAACCGCTTCAACACCATCAGCGCGCAGTTCAAGGAACAGAACAGCAATATCAACGGCAACCTCAAATCGATGACCGAACAGGTCAACAACCTGGCCAAGACCGTTGCCTCGCTCAACGAACAGATCGCCAAGGTCGCCGCGGTCAACGGCCAGCCCAACGACCTGATGGACCAGCGCGATGAAACCATTCGCCAGCTGAACGAGCTGGTCGGGGTGCAGACCACCAACCGCAACGGCAATATCGACGTCACCCTGGCCAACGGTCAGTCGCTGGTCCTGGGTACCAGCGTCAATGCCCTGAGCGTGGTCACCAGCACCACCGACCCGAGCCAGGTCTCGATCAAGCTGGCTTACAACAACTCCACCGTGGACGTGACCAACTCCCTCACCGGTGGCGAGATCGGCGGCCTGCTGCGCTATCGCAAGGACACCCTGATCCCGGCGCAGAACGAGATCGGCCGTCTGGCCCTGGTCATGGCCGACAAGGTCAACTCCCAGCTGGCCCAGGGCATCGACAAGAACGGCGAGTTCGGCGCGGCCCTGTTCAACGACATCAACAGCGCGCTGTCGATGGCCGGGCGCAGCCTCGCCATGAGCGGCAACAGCGCCGGCTCCGGCAACCTCGATGTGGTGATCAAGGACACCAGCCTGCTGAGTACCAGCGACTACCAGGTGACCTTCACCAGCGCCACCGGCTACACCGTGCGCAAGCTGCCGGACAACACCAGCATGGGCAGCTTCGACCTCAACACCACGCCGCAGCCGGTGATCGACGGTTTCAGCCTCAACCTCAGAGGCGGGGCACTCAGCGCCGGCGACAGCTTCAAGATCACCCCGACCCGCAATGGCGCGGCCAACCTCGACGTGGTCATGACCGACTCGAAGAAGCTGGCCATGGCCGCTCCACTGAGCGCCACCGCCGGCGGCAGCAACACCGGTACCGGCGTGATCGGTCAGCCGGTGCTGAAATCGGTGCTCGACATCGCCGATCCGGCCCAGCGCCTGGAACTGCAGAACGGCATCAAGCACTCGACACCGGTGCGCCTGGTCTTCGGTGACGAAAGCGTGACCCCGCAGACCTACCAGATGGTCAACGCCAAGGGCGATCCGATCGGTGCGCCCGGCACCTTCATTCCCGGCCAGGGCAACACCCTGCAGTTGAACATCCCGATGGTGGATGCCAGCGGCGCGCCGGTGCTCGACGGCAGTGGCGTGCAGAAGACCATCGCCGTGCAGATGGATGTCAGCGGCGCGCCGAAGAAGGGGGATAGCTACAGCATCGCCCTGACCGGCGCCTCGTCCTCGGACAACCGCAACGGCCTGAGCCTGCTGGAGCTGCAGAACAAGCAGACCGTCGATGTCGGCAGCGCGACCAAGGGCGTCAGCCTCACCGATGCCTACGGCAAGCTGGTGGAGAGTGTCGGTGCCAAGACCCAGCAGGCCAAGATGGACAGCTCGGCGACCGGGGCGATCCTGACCCAGGCCAAGGCGTCGCGTGACTCCCTGTCCGGCGTGCAGCTGGATGAAGAGGCCGGCAACCTGGTCAAGTACCAGCAGTACTACACCGCTTCGTCGCAGATCATCAAGGCGGCGCAGGAAGTCTTCAACACGTTGATCAGTGCGCTTTAAGGAGTCGTAGACCATGCGTATTTCCACCTCCCAGTACTACGAATCCAGCGCGGCCAACTACCAGCGCAACTACTCCAACGTGGTCAAGAGCGGCGAGGAAGCCAGCGACCTGATCCGCGTGCGCACTGCCGCCGACGATCCGGTGGGCGCCGCGCGCCTGCTGCAGCTCGACCACCAGAGCTCGATGCTGGAGCAGTACGCCACCAACACCACCTCGGTGCGCAACAGCCTGAGCCAGGCCGAGACCGCCCTGAACTCGATCAATACCCTGCTGCAGCGGGTCAACGAGCTGGCCCTCGGCGCGGGCAACGCCACCTTCACCGACACCGAGCGCAAGGCCACCGCCACCGAGCTGGGCAAGCTCGAAGAGCAGTTGCTGAGCCTGATGAACACCCGCGACGAGAACGGCCAGTACCTGTTCTCCGGGTCCCGGGGCGATACCCAGCCGTTCGTGCGCAACGCCGATGGCACCTACGCCTACATGGGTGACGAGGGCGAGCTGCAACTGCAGGTCGGCGACATGCTCACCATGGCGGCCGGCAACAGCGGCGCCACGGCGTTCCAGCAGGCGCTGAACACCAACCGCACGCAGACCACCCTGACCGCGCCGACCCCGGATGACGGCCGCGTGCGCCTGACGGACGGGCAGATGTCCAGTGCCGTGGGCTACAACGACCAGTTCCGCAGTGGCCAGCCGTACACCGTGACCCTGCTCAGCAGCACCCAGTTCAAGATCACCGACAGCGCCGGCAACGACGTCACCACCGAAGCGACCAACTCCGGCACCTTCGACCCGGGCACCATCGGTGGCAGTTCGGTCAGCTTCCGCGGCGTCGACCTGCGCCTGAACATCAACCTGCAGCCGGGCGATACCAACCCCGATGCGGTGGTCGCCGGCCACAGCTTCACCCTGCAGAGCAAGCCGGACACCATCACCGGCATCCGCAGCCCGGGCAACGGCTCCAGCACCCAGGTCAGCTCGACCCAGGTAGTTGACGCCGACAAGTACGCCAAGGCCTTTCCGTCCGGCGGCGCGGTGATCAAGTTCACCAGTGCCACCGACTTCGAGCTGTATGCCCAGCCGCTGACTGCCGACAGCCGTCCGGTCGGCAACGGTACCTTGTCCGGCACACCGCCGACCGCTACCGCGGCCGGTGTGCAGTTCACCTTCAGCGCGGCGCCGGGTGCCAACGACCAGTACAGCGTGCAGGTGAACAAGCACCAGACACAGAACATCCTCGATACCGTCAGCCAGCTGCGCAAGGCCCTGGAAAAACCGATCGACGGCAGCACCGCCGGCCAGCAGCAGTTGCGCGAAGACCTCGATGCGGCCATCTCCAATATCAGCAGCGGGCAGAACCAGCTGGCCTACACCGTCACCTCGATCGGTGCCCGCGGCAAGGCCCTGGACCTGCAGGAGCTGGCCAACGAAAGCCTGAGCATCGCCAACTCCACCACCCAGTCGTCGATCCGCGACTCGGATCCGGCCGAGGTGATGACCCGCCTGACCCTGCAGCAGACCATGCTCCAGGCCTCGCAGATGGCCTTCAGCAAGATCAGCCAGCTGAGCCTGTTCAACCGTCTGTAATACCGCGTTTCCCGCCGCGTCGTCGCTCTGACGCGCGGCGGTTCCATCCGTCATTCCCCGGGCTCCAGGCTGTTCCGATTCACCCGAGAGCAGTCTCCGGCCGAGAGTCTTCGTCGTGAATCCAGCGCCTCTTGTCAGTCTCGTCATTCCCGCCAACAGCGCGCGTTTCTTCCGTGCGACGCTGGTCAGCGCCTTGGCCCAGAACTACGAAAACCTCGAAGTCATCGTCTGCGACGAAGGGCGCGACGACGAGATCAAGGCCATCGTCGACGAACTCGAGCCGCTGTCCCGTTGCCCCCTGTACTACCAGCGCAATCCCCAGCCGCTGGGTCTGCCGCGCAACCTGCTGGCCGGGCTGGAGCTGGCCCGGGGCGACTACGTGCGCTTTCTCTGCGATGACGACCGGCTGCTGGCGGGCTGCATCGACAGCGAGATGCAGCTGTTCCTCGGCAACGATGACGTCAGCCTGGTCGCCACCCGCCGCAACCTGGTGGACGGCGATGATTTCGCCCTGTCCCAGCGTCTGGAGAACAGCTGGTTCACCTGGGGCGACACGGTCTATCACGGCAATGACCTGCTGGATTTCTTCGAGAGCAACCCGCTCAACTTCATCGGTGGTTTCAGCAACACGCTGATGCGCGCCAGCGACCTCGGCGAGCTGTTGCCGGCCCTGGTCGAGGCGGGTTTCCACGCCCATATCGATTTTGCCCTGTTCGTCTGCCTGCTGCGGCGCGGCAACCTGGCGGTCACCGCCCAGGTGCACTGCATCGAGCGCGTCCATGCGCAGCAGTTGCGCCGGCAGGCCGAACTGCAGGGCGCCCGCGCCACCGAACTGCAGTGGCTGCGCAATATGTTCGCCGCGCGTCCGCCGGCCACCGAGACCTTTTCCGGCTGGGTGCGCATCCATGTGCTGCCGGTGGATGGCAGCCGCGTTGCGCGGGTCTGGGAAAACCTGTTCCTGGTCCACGTCCTGCGCAGCCTGCAGGCGATCCAGGAGTCCCACGTCGGCGACGACAGCGACACCTTTGCCGACCTCTACGGCAAGTGGCTCGGTTGTCGCCAGGACCCGCTGGTGCTGCGCCGCCTGATGCGCCTGAGCGAGCACTGGGACTGGCAGCCGCGGATCGCCGTGGTGGTGATCGACGAGGAGGGTGACAGCCCGGCGCGCCAGCGCACCCTGGAGAGCATCGGTCGTCAATGCTATGGCGCCGCGACGACCCTGCTGCTGGCGGCGGGAAAGCTGCCCGCCAGTCTCGACGAAGGCCTCATCAGCCGGGCGCTGCAAGGCGACTGGGCGCAGCAGCTCAACGAGCTGTTGCCCGAGCTGGAAGGCATCGACTGGTTCTGGCTGGTGCGTGCCGGCGACCGCCTCAGCGAGTTCAGCCTGATGCTGCTGGCCGAGCGCGTCGTGCGCCTGGCCGAGATCGCCTGCGTCTACGGTGACGAGGGCGGCCTGGATGACGAGGCGTCGAGCGAGCCGGTATTCAAGCCGGACTTCAACCTCGACCTGCAGCGTGCCTACCCCTTCACCGGGCGGGTCCTGGCTTTCTCCCGCACGGCCTGTCTGGCGGCGGGCGGTTTCGCCGGCGGTTACCAGGAGCTGGCGCCCCATGACCTGCTCTGGCGTCTGCTGGAGAGCCATGGCCCGCAGGCCATCGAACATATCCCCGAGGTGCTGGTGGAGTCCGCGCTCGGCTTCGCCGCCTGGGTTTCCTCGGCCAGGGTGGTCGCGGAAAACCCGCGGGTGCTGGACGCGCACCTGCGCCGTCTGGGGGTGGACTACCGCCTGCACAACGAAGCGGGCGCGGCGATCAACCAGATCCGCTACCTGCATGCCGCGCAGCCGCTGGTGACCCTGGTGGTCAGCTTCCGCGATCAGGTGGCGGTGCTGGAGCGCTGCCTGGAGAGCGTGCTGGGGCGCACCGCCTATCCCCATTACGAAATCCTGGTGATCGACAACGCCAGCGAGGGCGAGGCGTCCCGCGCCTGGCTGGCGGCCATGGCGCAGATGGGCGAGCGCCTGCGCGTGCTGTCGCTGCAGGAACAGTCGTCGTTCCCGCGCCAGGTCAACCTGGCGGCGCAACAGGCACGCGGCGACTACCTGCTGCTGCTCGACCCGTGCACGGTGGTCACCGAGGCCGACTGGCTGGACGAGCTGGTCGCCCATGGCCAGCGCGCGGAAGTCGGCATGGTCGGCGCCGAGCTGTGCAATGCCCAGGGCCTGGTGGTCAACGCCGGCGGCATCCTGGGCCTGCGCGGCGCGGTGTATTCGCCGTTCGTTGGCGAGATGGTCCAGGCCGGTGGCTACATGCAGCGTTTGCAGGTGGCGCAGAACTATTCCGCCCTCGGCGCCGACTGCCTGCTGCTGCGCAAGCAGCTGTACCTCGAGCTGGGCGGGCTGAACGAGGAAGGCTTCAGTGCCGCGTTCAGCGATGTCGACCTGGGACTGCGCATGCGCCAGGCCGGTTACCTCTGCGTGTGGACGCCACGGGCGCGCCTGGTCCTGGATCGTCCGCCCGGTCCGGCGCTGGATGCGGAGCAGGAAGCGCAGCGGCAGACAGTCCTGGTGCAGCAGCACGAGAACTTCCAGCAGGCCTGGATGCCGCTGATCGCCCGCGACCCGGCCTACAACCTCAACCTGGCCCTCAAGGAGTCGGCGTTCCGCCTGGAGCCGGGGCTCAAGGACGGCTGGCTGCCCTTCGTCGGGCGTTCGCTGCCGCACGTCCTGGCCTTGCCGATGAACAAGACCGCGGTGGGGCATTACCGTGTGATCAAGCCGCTGACCGAGCTGGAAGCGGCGGGCTGGGTCACCCAGCAGCAGTATTTCGAGATCCCCAGCAACGTCGAGCTGGCGCGCAGCGCGCCGGACGTGGCGATCCTCCAGGGCCGCTACACCGAGGGGTTCATCAAGGAAATCGAGCGCCTGAAGACCTATTCCAAGGGCTTCGTCATCTACGAGCTGGACGACTACGTGATCAAGGTGCCGAAGAAGAACGGCCACCTCAAGCACACCCCGCGCGACCTCGAGGGCTCGCTGCGCCGCGGCATCGCCCGCTGCGATCGCCTGGTGGTGTCCACCGAGCCGCTGGCCGATGCCCTGAGCGATACCCACCACGACATCCGCGTGCTGCCCAACATGCTCGCCGAGGAACTGTGGGTCGGGCGTCGGGCCCAGCGCCGCACGTCGAGCAAGCCGCGGGTAGGGTGGGGCGGTGGCACCAGCCATACCGGCGACCTGGAAGTGATCGCCGAGGTGATCAAGACCCTGGCCAACGAGGTCGAGTGGATCTTCTTCGGCATGTGCCCGCCGGCGCTGCGCCCGTACATCCACGAATTCCATCCGCCGGTGGGCCTGGGCGCCTATCCGGCCAAGCTGTCCAGCCTCAACCTGGACCTGGCCCTGGCGCCGCTGGAGTTCCACATCTTCAACGACTGCAAGAGCAACCTGCGCCTGCTCGAGTACGGCGCCTGCGGCTACCCGGTGATCGTCACCGACACCGCGGCCTACCGCGGCTACCTGCCCTGCACCCGGGTCAAGAGCAACTCCACCGAGGAATGGCTGGAGGCGATCCGCATGCACCTGGCCGACCCCGAGGCCAGCTACCGCATGGGTGACCAGTTGCATGACGAGGTGATGCGCAACTATGTGCTGCGGCCGGAGCATGTGCAGGTCTGGTATGACGGGTGGATGCCGAGCTGAATTTCTCGAAGCTGCCCACGATCCTGTAGGAGCTGGCTTGCCTGCGAAGGACCGCGTAGCGGTCCCGGTTCCCGATCCGAAGTCGTATAGAGATCATTGGCCTGACTTTAGATCAGGAACCGGGACCGCTACGCGGTCCTTCGCAGGCAAGCCAGCTCCTACAGGCAAGCGGCCTGAACAATCTGGCGCGTTTCCTGCAAGTCCCCCTCCCATCGCCATAAATCCCGCGCCTGCGCGATTTATCAGTACGAGAGGGAAGGACATGAAGGCAGTAATACTGGCCGGTGGACTGGGCACTCGCATCAGCGAAGAGTCGCACCTCAAGCCGAAGCCGATGATCGAGATCGGCGGCAAGCCAATTCTCTGGCACATCATGAAGCAGTACTCGGCCCACGGTATCCACGACTTCGTGATCTGCCTCGGCTACAAGGGCTACGCGATCAAGGATTTCTTCGCCAACTACTTCCTGCACACCTCCGACGTCACCTTCGACATGCGCGCCAACCGCATGGACGTGCATCAGAACTACAGCGAGCCATGGCGCGTGACCCTGATCGACACCGGTGAGGAAACCATGACCGGTGGCCGCCTGCGCCGCGCCGCGCGCTACCTGGAAGACGAGAAGGCGTTCTGCTTCACCTACGGTGATGGCGTTTCCGACCTGAACATCGGGGCCCTGGTGGATTTCCACCTGGGCCACGGCAAGCTCGCCACCGTCACCGCGGTCCAGCCGCCCGGACGCTACGGCGCGCTGGAACGCGACGGCGACGCCGTGCGCGGCTTCGTCGAGAAGCCCCGCGGTGACGGCGGCTGGATCAACGGCGGCTTCTTCGTCCTTTCGCCGAAAGTGCTGCCCTACATCAGCGACGACCACTGCTCCTGGGAATCCGAGCCCCTCGCGCAACTGGCCGCCGAAGGCCAGTTGCAGGCCTTCCAGCACGATGGCTTCTGGCATCCGATGGACACCCTGCGCGACAAGAACCATCTCGAACACCTCTGGCAGAGCGGGGAGGCCCCATGGAAACAGTGGGCCTGAGCGCCGATTTCTGGCAGGGCAAGCGCGTCCTGCTGACCGGCCACACCGGTTTCAAGGGCAGCTGGCTGGCACTGTGGCTGCGTGAGCTGGGCGCCGAAGTCACCGGCTTCGCCCTCGATCCGCAGCCGGGTCCCAACCTCTACGACCTGGCCGCGGTCGGCCGCGACATCAAGGACGCCCGCGGCGACCTGCGCGACCTTGGCGCGCTGCTCGAAGTGGTGGCCGAGGCGCAGCCGGAGATCGTCCTGCACCTGGCCGCGCAACCGCTGGTGCGCGAGGCCTATCGCGATCCGCTGGGTACCTATTCCAGCAACGTCATGGGCACCCTCAACCTGCTCGAAGCGATCCGCCAGGTCGGCGGCGTGCGTTCGGTGGTGCTGGTCACCACCGACAAGGTCTACGCCAACCAGGAATGGCCATGGCCCTACCGCGAGAACGAAGCGCTGGGCGGCCACGATCCGTACAGCAGCAGCAAGGCCTGCTGCGAGCTGCTGGCGCAGTCCTATACGGCTTCCTTCTTCCCGCCGGACAAGCATGCCGAGCACGGCCTGGCCCTGGCCACCGCGCGCGCCGGCAACGTCCTCGGCGGTGGCGACTTCGCCGCCGAACGGCTGATTCCCGATGTACTCAAGGCCTGGGATGCCGGGCACCCGGTGACCCTGCGTTATCCACAGGCGGTACGCCCGTGGCAGCACGCCCTGGAGCCGCTGGCCGGCTACCTGCTGCTGGCCCATCGGCTCTACACCCAGGGCCCGGCATTCTCCGGGGCGTGGAACTTCGGGCCCAACGAGGGCGACATGTGCAGCGTCGGCGAAGTGGTCGCCCACCTGTCCCGGCAGTGGCCGGAGTCGCCGGGAATCCGCGTCGAGCCGAGCGAACTGCATGAGGCCGGCGTGCTGCGCCTGGACAGCGGCCGCGCGCGCCAGCTGCTTGGCTGGCGTACCCGCTGGTCGTTGCGCGAGTGCCTGGAGCACACCCTGCAATGGCACCTGGCCTGGAAGCGCGGCGGCGACCTGCGCGCGGTGACCCTCGACCAGCTCAACCTGTACGCGGAGCTGTCGTGAGCGACCTGCAGCTGCAAGCCCTGCCGCTCGCCGGCCTGTACAGCGTCGTGCACAAGCGCCACGGCGACGCCCGCGGGCAGTTCGCCCGGCTGTTCTGCGAAGGCAGCCTGGCCGGGCTGGGCGTGCCGTTCCCTATCCGCCAGATCAACCATTCGCACACCCTCGGCGCAGGCTCCGTGCGCGGCCTGCACTACCAGCAGGGCGACCAGCCGGAAGCCAAGCTGATCACCTGCCTGCGCGGTGCGGTGTGGGACGTGGCGGTGGATCTGCGCCAGGGCTCGCCGACCTTCCTGCACTGGCACGCCGAACGCCTCGAAGCCGGCGACGGCCGCAGCCTGCTGATCCCCGCCGGTTTCGCCCATGGCTTCCAGGTGCTGGGCGAAGAAGCCGAGCTGCTCTACCTGCACAGCGCCGACTACGCGCCGGGCCGCGAGGGCGGGCTGTCGGTGCACGACCCGCGCCTGGCGATCGACTGGCCGCTGCCTGTCAAGAATCTGTCGGCCCGGGATGAAGCCCATCCCTGGCTGGATCATCATTTCACCGGAGTGTCCGCATGAATTGCCGTGGCTGTGGCGCAGCGCTGAGCCTGCCGCTGATCGACCTGGGCACCGCGCCGCCTTCCAACGCCTACCTGCGCGCCGGGCAACTGGCCCAGGCCGAGGCCTGGGTACCGCTGAAGGTCGGCGTCTGCCAGCAGTGCTGGCTGGTGCAGACCGAGGACTACACCCGCGCCGACGCGCTGTTCGATGCCGACTACGCCTATTTCAGCTCCTACTCCAGTTCCTGGCTGGCCCATGCCCGCCAGTACGTCGAGGACATGAGCGCGCGTTTCGACCTGGCTGAACACAGCCGCGTGGTGGAGATCGCCGCCAACGATGGCTACCTGCTGCAGTACGTCGCCGCCCGCGGCATTCCCTGCCTCGGCGTCGAGCCGACCCGCAGCACGGCCCAGGCGGCGCGGGAAAAAGGCCTGGAGATCCGCGAGCTGTTCTTCGGCGAAGCGAGCGCGCGGGCCCTGGTGGAAGAGGGCTGGGCCGCCGACCTGATGGCGGCCAACAACGTCCTGGCGCATGTACCGGACATCAACGATTTCCTCCGCGGTTTCGCCACCCTGCTCAAGCCGGCGGGTGTTGCCACCTTCGAGTTTCCGCACCTGCTCAGCCTGATGGCCGAGCACCAGTTCGACACCCTGTACCACGAGCACTATTCCTACCTGTCGCTGACCGCGGTGCGCACCCTGTGCCAGCGCAATGGCCTGGAGATCTTCGACGTCGAGGAACTGCCGACCCACGGCGGTTCGCTGCGGGTCTTCGTGCAGCGCGCGGGTGGTCCGCAGGCCGTCTTGCCGGCGGTGCAGGCACTGCTGGAAACGGAAGACAAGGTCGGCGTGACCAGCGCGGACTTCTACGCGACCCTGGCCCCCGCCGCCGAACGCATCAAGCACCAGTTGCTGCGCTTCCTGCTCCAGGCGAAGGCCGAGGGCAAGCGCGTGGTCGGCTACGGCGCCGCGGCCAAGGGCAACACCCTGCTCAACTACGCCGGGGTGCGTGGCGACCTGCTGGCCTGGGTCGCCGACGCCAACCCGCACAAGCAGGGCAAGTTCCTCCCGGGCAGTCGCATCCCGGTGGTGGCGCCGGAGCGCCTGGCCATCGAGCAGCCGGACTACGTGCTGGTGTTGCCGTGGAACCTGCTCAAGGAAGTCAGCGAACAACAGGCGCTGGTGCGTGAATGGGGCGGTCGCTTCGTCATCGCCGTGCCGGAGCTGACCGTCCTGTGATGAAGGTATTGCTCACCGGCGCCAGCGGTTTCGTTGGCCAGCACCTGGTCGCGGCGCTGCTGGAGCGCGGCTGCCAGGTTCGCGCGGTGGCCCGGCGCGAAGAGCCGGCGCGAGCGCTGCCCTGGTTCGACCAGGTCGAATTCGTCAGCGCCGACATCCACAGCCCGGACACCGACGTCGCCGCCCTCTGCGAGGGGGTCGATGCGCTGGTCCATCTGGCCTGGCCGGGGCTGCCGAACTACCAGGGCCTGTTTCACCTCGAACACAACCTCATGGCCGACTATGGCTTCATCAAGCGCGCGGTCGAGGCCGGGGTCGGGCAGGTGCAGGTCACCGGCACCTGCTTCGAATACGGCCTGCAGAGTGGCCCGCTGGCTGAAACGGTGGAGTGCCGCCCGGCCAATGCCTATGGCCTGGCCAAGCACAGCCTGCGCCTGTTCCTCGACACCCTGCGCCAGCAACGGCCGTTCACCCTGCAGTGGGCGCGACTGTTCTACCTGTACGGTCCGGGGCAGAACCCCAACAGCCTGCTGGCGGCACTGGACCGGGCGATCGATGCCGGGCAGGCGCGTTTCGACATGTCCGCGGGCGAGCAACTGCGCGACTTCCTGCCGATCGAGACGGCCACCGCGCACCTCGCGGATCTGCTGCTGCGCCGTGATTTCAGCGGCGTGGTCAATGTCTGCAGCGGCCAGCCGGTGTCGGTCCGCAGCCTGGTGGAACGCCACTGCGCCGCGCGCGCTGCGCGCATCGCCCTGAACCTCGGTCACTACCCTTACCCGACGCACGAGCCCATGGCCTTCTGGGGCGATGCCCGGCGCCTGCGCGCCTTGCTGGGAGCACAACATGAAGCATGAGCTGTACCGCGCCAGCGCCCTGCCGGTGCTGCAGAACCGTACCTTCGCCGATGCCGCCAGCGCCCGCGCCAGTGCCAGCGCCGACATGCGCCTGGTGCAGGACAGCCGCACCGGCCTGGTCTTCAACGACGCCTTCGATGCCGACAAGCTCAGCTACGACAGCGACTACCAGAACGAGCAGGCGCACTCGGGCCAGTTCCAGCGCCACTTGAACGATGTCGAGGCCATCGTCGCCCGGCATTTCAAAGGGCGCAGCCTGATCGAGGTCGGGTGCGGCAAAGGGTACTTCCTTGAGCTGCTGCGCGAGCGCGGCTACGCCGTGACCGGCATCGACCCGGCCTACGAAGGCGACAACGCCGACGTGATCAAGGCGCCGTTCACCCCCGCGCTGGACCTGCGCGCCGAGGCCATCGTCCTGCGCCATGTGCTGGAGCACATCGCCGACCCGGTGAGCTTCCTCCACGAGATCGCCCGGGCCAATGGCGACAGCGGCCTGATCTACATCGAAGTGCCGTGCCTGGACTGGATCATCGAGCACAAGGCCTGGTTCGACCTGTTCTACGAGCACGTCAACTATTTCCGCCTCGCCGACCTGCAGCGTCTGTTCGGTCGCGTGCTGGAAGGCGGTCGCCTGTTCGGCGGGCAGTACCTGTACGTGGTCGCCGACCTCGCCAGCCTGCGTCGTCCGGACGCTGACGGGAGCGAACCGCTGCGCCTGCCCGACGATTTCAGTGCCAGCCTGGAGCACGCGGTGGCCATCGTCCGCCGCGACGCCGACAAGGGCTCGGCGATCTGGGGCGCCTCGTCCAAGGGCGTGATCTATTCGCTGTTCCTGCAGCGCGCCGGGGTGGCGGTCGACCAGGTGGTCGACATCAACCCGGCCAAACAGGGCCGCTACCTGCCGCTCAGCGGCGCGCGCGTGTCGTCGCCGCAGGAGGCCATGGCCGCCTTGCCCGACGGCGCCAACCTGTTCGTGATGAATTCCAACTACCTCGAAGAAATCCGTCGCATGACCGCCGACCGCTTCGTCTACCACGCCGTCGACAGCGCCGCATTTCAATGACTTCCCAGAGAGACAGCACCATGACCGACGTTATCAAAGCCTTCGAAGCCGAATGCGCAGCCGGCATCCAGGCCCAGGGCCAGGACGAGCAACTCAAGGGCCTGGCCCGGGACTTCTTCAACGAGTCGGCCAAGCACAAGTACAGCTACCACTTCTCCTGGATGGGCCGGCCGATCATCCAGCTGCCCCAGGACATGCTGGCGATGCAGGAGATCATCTGGCGGGTCAAGCCGGACCTGATCATCGAGTGCGGCATCGCCCACGGCGGCTCGATCATCTACTACGCCTCGCTGCTGGAGCTGCAGGGCCATGGCGAGGTGCTGGGCATCGACCTGGACATCCGCCCGCACAACCGCGAAGCCATCGAAAGCCATCAGATGGCCAGGCGCATCTCGATGATCGAGGGTTCGAGCATCGATCCGGCCGTGGTCGAGCAGGTGCGCGCCATCGCCGAGGGCAAGAAGGTCATCCTCGTGCTGGATTCCAACCACACCCATGAGCACGTGCTCGAAGAGCTGCGCGCCTATGCGCCGCTGGTGGCGCTGGGCAGCTACTGCGTGGTGATGGACACCGTGGTCGAGGACATGCCGCCGGAATTCTTCCCGGACCGTCCATGGGGACCGGGGGACAACCCGAAGACCGCGGTCTGGGCCTACCTGAAGGAAAACAGCGACTTCGAGATCGACCAGCAGATGCAGGACAAGCTGCTGATCAGCGTCGCCCCGGACGGCTATCTGCGCCGGGTGCGCTGAAACCGTTCATTTGATTGGCCTCATCGCCACCTGATCGGTGGGAGCGGGCGTTGCCCGCGATGAGGCCCTGAAGATCACCGCCGATTTGCCGTCAGGTACCGACATGCCAAGCCCCATCCTGAACACCCAGTTCACCCTGGTCATGCTGACCCACAAGCGCCCGGGCTTCCTGCGTCGTGCCCTGCAGTACTACAAGGACTTCCCGGGGACCCTGCTGGTCCTGGACTCCTCGCCGGAGCCGGCCGCCGGTATCGCCGAACGCTACCCGCGGGTCGACTACCGGCACCTGCCGCAGTTCGACTACCAGGGCTTCCAGGCCAAGATCCAGCACGGCCTGGGCCTGGTGACCACGCCCTACATGGCCCTGGTGGCGGATGACGATTTCATCCTGCCGCAGGCCATCGCCGAGTCGCTGGACTTCCTCGAAGCCCACCCGGACTACGGTATCTGCCAGGGCTACAGCATGATGTACCTGGCCGAAGCCGGGCACATCAACTACTACCGCCGCGACAAGAAGCTCGGCCAGGAAGACTACGCCAGCGACGATCCGCGCCAGCGCATCCTCGATTACCTGTACGCCTTCATCCCGCCGTTCTATGCGGTGACCCGCACCGCGCTGCTGCAGGACTGGATTGCGCAGATTCCGCCGAAACTGCGCTTCGAATGGCTGGAGATCAGCCATGTCTGGTTCCTCCTGGCCAGTGCCAAGGCGCGCCTGCTGCCGATTCCCTACGCGCTGCGCGAAGCCAACTACGGCGCCTCCGAGCACAACACCGAAGTCACCTACGCCCTGGCCCTGCCGGACCCGGTATCGGTGGCCAGCCGTGAGGAGTTCACCGAGGTCCTGGCCGGCCTGGACACGCCGCTCAAGGGTGAGCGCGAGCAACTGCGCGCCTTTGCCCGGCAGAGTTTCGCGCTGACGTACGAGGGCCTGGCGGGCGGACGCTCGCTGACTATCGAGGCGATCTTCTCGTCCATCGTCAACGGTCCGGGTGAGGCACCGACCCGCTCGTTCCTGCCGACGCAGTACGTCAACTTGCCGTTCTACAACCAGGCCTTCTTCGAGCAACTGGACGAGATCGAATTCCTCCTCCACGCCATGCCCGCCGGGCGCCTGCAACAGGAACAACTGGAACCGCTGTGGCTGCAGCAGGAGCGCCTGCTCGCCGAGCGCGGCGACGACCACGCGCACAGCCGCATCGTGCGTGCTCGCCACGCGCTGGAGCTTGCGCCGTACAACCTGACGGTGGTCAGGCATCTTGCCGAACTGCTGCACGACAACGGCGAAACCGAGGAAGCCGACAAACTGCGCGGCTGGGCGCGGCGCCTGGAAGCGGTGGCCAGTGATGGCGGTCGCGCGCTGCTCAGTGCCCAGCCCTCCGGGCGTCTGCTCGACTGGCTGCAAGCGCGTGAGCCCGAGCAGAGTGTGCGCGAGGCGGTCAGCGCATACCTCGGGCAGCATCAGGGTGGGCCGCAGATCGGCATTCTCCTGCTCAACCTGGACCACGACGAAGTCAAATTGCAGGCGACCTTCGACAGCCTGCTCGGCGGGGTCAGCCGCGCCTTCCGCATCGTCGTGTTCACCACCGGCGCGCTGCCGGCGATGACCACCCTGCAGCAGACCCTGCACTTCGTGCGGGTGAGCAAGGACGACTATATCGACAAGATCAACCAGATTGCCGGGCAGATGTCCTGCGACTGGCTGATGCTGGCCGAGGCGGGTGACGAGTTCACCGGCGCCGGTCTGCTGCGTGCCGGCCTGGAGCTGCTCGACGCGCCGGACTGCCGTGCGGTGGCGGTGGACGAGATCCAGCAACTGGGCGGCGGCGCCTGGCGCGAGGTGCTGCGCCCGGGGATCAACCTCGACCTGCTGCAGAGCCTGCCGGTGCTGATGGCGCGGCACTGGCTGGTGCGCCGCGAAGTGCTCCTGGAGGCGGGCGGCTATGCCAGCGAATTCAGCGATGCGCTGGAATACGAACTGCTCCTGCGCCTGATCGAGAAAGGCGGCCTGAGCGGCCTGGCCCACCTCGACGAGCCGCTGCTGATCAGCCGTGCGCCGGAACTCAAGCACAACGAGCATGCCCGCCAGGCCCTGGCCCGGCACCTGTCCGGACGTGGCTACAAGGCCCAGGTCAGTTCGGCGCAGCCGGGTGCCCTGCGCATCGACTACCGCCATCTGGAGCGGCCGCAGGTGTCGATCATCCTGCGCAGCGAGGACAATCAGCAAGCGCTGCAGCGCTGCCTGGAAAGCATCCTCCAGCGCACCCGCTACATGCGCTACGAGGTGCTGATCGCCGACAACGCCAGCCAGTCGCCAGAGCACCTGCAATGGCTGGAGCAACTGCAGAAGCTCGGCGGGCGCGTGCGCGTGCTGCAGAGCACGCAGCGCCTGAGTGGCGCGGCGCTGATCAACGCCGCCAGCGCCGAAGCCACGGGTGAATACCTGGTGCTGTTGGCCGCCGATGCCGAGGTGGTCAACGCCAACTGGCTGGAACTGCTGCTCAACCAGGCGCAGCGTCCGGAAGTCGGTGTGGTCGGCGCCAAGCTGGTGGACGAGCACGGCAAGGTCACCCAGGGCGGCCTGATGCTCGCGGCCGAAGGCGTGCGCGCGGCCCATGTCGGCCTGGCCAAGGGTGACAGCGGCTACCTCGGCCAGGCCGCGGTGGAGCAGAACTACCCGGCGGTCTCGGCGGCCTGCCTGATGGTGCGCAGCGAAGTGTTCCGTGCCCTCGGCGGGCTGGACGAAGCGCTCTTCGCCGACAGCTATGCCGATGTCGACCTGTGCCTGAAAGTCGCCGATGCCGGTCTGCTGACCGTGTGGACGCCACAGGTCCAGGTGGTCCATCCGGGCCTGCTGCCGGACGATGCCGTGGCGCTCGCCGCCCTGCGCCAGAAGTGGAGCGGCCTGTGGCACAGCGCTGCCCACGGGCGCAGCCTGACGCCGGCCAACGCCGCGTTCGACTGGAACGCCCTGATCGGCTGAACCCGCGCGATGGCCAGGGAGTGGCCTGACTCTTGCTTCGGGCTTGGGTAAACAGGGCAGAGGTCAGAAAAACGTTGGTTTTCCGCCCTCCGCCCACTGCGAGTTCCGGTCGTCGCCCCGTCCCCCGGGGCGGCGACCCTGCCAGGATTCAGGCATGTTCGACGACAAGTCCCTCTTTACTTCCAGCGTCATCGGCGCGTTCGGCCGCACGCTGTCCGGCGCGCCGGTGGAACTGGCCGGCAGCCTGGCCGCGGCATTGCCGTCGGCAAGCGTGAGCCGGATGCCGTTGACCGAGAGGTGCCTGCCGGTGGAGCCGGCCACGAACATTCCCTATGGCCGGCAGAACCTCGACCAGGCCGATATCGACGCCGTGGTCGAGGTGCTGCGTTCCGACTGGCTGACCCAGGGCCCGACCCTGGAACGTTTCGAGCAGGCGGTGGCCGAACGCTGCCGCGCCGCCCATGCGGTGGCGGTCAGCAATGCCACCGCCGGCCTGCACCTGGCCTGCCTGGCCGCCGGGCTCGGCGCCGGCGACTGGCTGTGGACCAGTCCCAACAGTTTCGTCGCCTCGGCCAACTGCGCGCGCTACTGCGGCGCCGAGGTGGATTTCGTCGACATCGACCCGCTGACCTGGAACCTCGACGTCCGTGCCCTGGCGCGCAAGCTGGAGCAGGCCCGCGGTGCCGGGCGGTTGCCCAGGGTGCTGGTGGCGGTGGCGTTCTCCGGGCAGAGCTGCGACATGGCCGAGATCGCCCGCCTGGGCCGTGAATACGGTTTCCGCGTGATCGAGGATGCCGCCCATGCCTTTGGCGCCGACTATGCCGGCGAGCCGGTGGGCTGCGGTCGCCATGCCGACATGACGGTGTTCAGCTTCCACCCGGTGAAGATCATTACCAGCGGCGAAGGCGGCATGGTCCTGTGCAACGATCCCGAGCTGGCCCGGCACCTGCGCGGCCTGCGCAGCCACGGCATCACCCGCGATCCGGCGCAGATGAGCGAAGCCACCCATGGCGGCTGGTACTACCAGCAGACCGAGCTGGGTTTCAATTACCGCATGTGCGACATCCAGGCCGCCCTTGGCCTGTCGCAGCTGCGCCGCCTCGACACCTTCCTCGAGCGCCGCCGCCAGCTGGCCGCGCGCTACCAGCGCCAGCTGGCCGGCCTGCCGCTGCAGTTGCCGACGGCGCAGGCCGAGGCGCACTCGGCCTGGCATCTCTACGTGGTGCGCCTGCACGAACACCTCGAAGGTCATCATCGCGCGGTGTTCGACGGCCTGCGCGCGGCGGGCATCAACGTCAACCTGCACTACATCCCGATTCACCTGCAGCCGTACTACCGTGACCTCGGCTTCGCCCCCGGCGACTTCCCCGAGGCGGAGCGCTACTACCGCCAGGCCATCACCCTGCCGTTGTATCCGGACCTCAGCGAGGCCCAGCAGGATCGCGTGGTGGCGATGCTGGCCGGGCTGTTGTCGGAGCTGCGGGCATGAGCGGTGCGGTAGCGATCATCCCGGCGCGCGGCGACAGCAAGCGGATTCCCGGCAAGAACCGCAAGCTGTTCCAGGGCGAGCCGATCATGGCCTACTCGATCCGTGCGGCGCTGGGCAGCGGCCTGTTCGAGCGGGTGGTGGTCAGCACCGACGATCCGCTGATCGCCGACGTGGCCCGCGAGCTGGGGGCCGAGGTGCCGTTCATGCGCCCGGCGAACCTGGCCGACGATCATGCCAGTACCCTTGCGGTGATCGTGCATGCCCTGCGGACCCTGGAAGAACAGGGCTACTGGGCCGAACTGGCGTGCTGCGTGTATGCCACCGCGCCCCTGCTGCAGAAGCGCTACCTGCGCGCGGGCTACGAGACCCTGGTGGCGCAGCCGCACAAGGACTATGCGTTTTCCGTCTGCAGCGTCGGCTTCCCGGTGCAGCGGGCGCTGACCCTGACCGATGACGGCGCCCTGACGCCGCTGTATCCGCAGTACCGCGACACCCGCTCGCAGGACCTGCCCCATGCCTACCAGGATGCCGCCCAGTTCTACTGGGGCCGCAGCGAGGCCTGGGTGCGTGGCGAGCCGCTGTTTTCCGAGCGCAGCCTGCCGGTGATGGTGCCGCGGCACCTGGTCCAGGACATCGATACCGAGGACGACTGGGTACGTGCCGAATACCTGTACAGCGTGCTGCGCGCCGCCGGGGAACTGGACGATTGAACCTGCTGTTTCGCGTGGATGCTGGCAGTTCCCTGGGCATCGGCCATGTCGCCCGCTGCCTGACCCTGGCGGCGGAGCTGGTGGCCGGCGGGGCGAAAGTGGCCTTCGCCTGCCGGGAACTGGCCGGACACCAGATGGCCCGTATCGCCGCGGCGGGGCACGAGGTCTTCGCCCTGCCGCTGGACACAGTGGACGAGATGCTGGCGCTGCGCGCGGTGTTGTCGCCCGGGGCGTTTTTCGACTGGATCGTGGTCGACCACTACCAGCTCGATGCGACCTGGGAAACCGCAGCGCGCCAATGGGCGCGGCGGATCATGGCGATCGACGACCTGGCCGATCGCCCCCACGCCTGCGACCTGCTGCTGGACCAGAACTTCACCGCCAGCGCTGCGCGCTACCAGGCGCTGCTGCCGCCGACGTGCCGCCTGCTCGCCGGACCGCGCTACGCCTTGCTGCGCCCGGCGTTTCGCCGCGAGCGCGAGGCGTCGGCCGAGACCGCCCGGCGCGTGCTGGTCAGCTTCGGCGGTTTCGACCAGGCCGGGATGACCCTGAAAACCCTGCAGGCCCTGGCCGGCATCGAGCAGGTCGCGGTGCAGTGCATCGCCGGCCAGGCCAGTGCCGACCTGGCGGCGCTGCGAGCCCTGGTCGAGCAGCAGCCGGGCTGGCAACTGCTGGCCTTCGTCGACGACCTGGCCGAGCGTATGGGCGCCGCCACGCTGTTCATCGGTGCCGGTGGCGGGACGACCTGGGAGCGTGCGGCCATGGGCCTGCCGAGCCTGTGCGTCAGCGTCGCCGACAATCAGGTGGGCAATGCCGAGGCCCTGGCCCGGGCCGGCGTGCACCTGTACCTGGGCGATGCCGGGCAGGTCACGGTGGACGGGCTGCGCCAGGCCATCGCGGTGCTGCTGGACAATGCGCCGCTGCGTCAACATTTCGCCGCGCGCAGTCGGCAACTGGTCGATGGCCTGGGCGCGCGCCGGGTCGCGGTGGCCTTGCTCGCCCACAGCCTGCGCCTGCGCGCTGCCGAGGTCGCAGACGCGCGCCTGCTGTTCGACGGGCGCAATGCCGAGTCGGTACGGCGCGCCTCGCTGCAGCAGGGCACGCTGGACTGGGGCAGTCATTGCCGCTGGCTGCAGGCGAGCCTGGACAACGACCAGCGCCTGCTGCTGATCGGCGAGGACGCGCAGGGGCCGCTGGGCATGCTGCGCTACGACCTGCTGCAGCCCTCTCGGGCGCGGGTGTCGCTGTACCTGTTCGGCGGGCGTTGCGGCCTGGGCTGGGGCAGGGCGCTGCTCGCTGCCGGGGAGCGTGCCGCGCGCAGCCGCTGGCCGCGCCTGCAGGTCATCGAGGCGCAGGTGCTGGCGGACAATCCGGCATCGCTGACGCTGTTCCGCAGCGCGGGTTACTTACAGGCCGAGTGCCATTTCGAACGGGTATTGAAGGATTCGCAAGATGAGCAGTTTTGACATCGGCCAGCGCCGTATCGGCGTCGAAGTCGCGCCGCTGGTGATCGCCGAGATGAGCGGCAATCACAACCAGTCGCTGGAGCGTGCGCTGCAGATCGTCGAGGCCGCGGCGAAAGCCGGTGCCCATGCGCTGAAACTGCAGACCTACACCGCCGATACCATGACCCTCGACCTGCGCCACGGCGAGTTCTTCATCGAGGACCCCAACAGCCTGTGGGCCGGCTCCTCGCTGTACGAGCTGTACCAGAAGGCCTATACGCCATGGGAATGGCACGAGCCGATTTTCCGGCGCGCCCGCGAGCTGGGCATGCTGGCCTTCTCCACGCCGTTCGACGAGACCGCCGTGGACTTCCTCGAAAGCCTCGATGTCCCGGCCTACAAGATCGCCAGCTTCGAGAACACCGACCTGCCGCTGATCCGCAAGGTGGCCGCCACCGGCAAGCCGATGATCATCTCCACCGGCATGGCCAGCCTCGCCGAACTGGACGAAACCGTGCGCGCCGCGCGTGAGGCGGGTTGTCGCGATCTGGTCCTGCTCAAATGCACCAGCACCTATCCGGCCAGTCCGGAGAACAGCAACGTGCGGACCATTCCGCACCTGCGCGAACTGTTCGGCTGCGAGGTCGGCCTGTCCGATCACACCCTCGGCGTCGGTGGCGCGGTGGCGGCCGTGGCGCTGGGGGCCAGTGTGGTGGAAAAGCATTTCACCCTGGATCGCGCCGAGGGCGGCGTGGATGCGGCGTTTTCCCTGGAGCCGGCGGAAATGGCTGGGCTGGTGCAGGAAACCGAGCGCGCCTGGCTGGCCCTGGGTCAGGTCAACTACGGCGCCAGCCAGGCCGAACAGGCCTCGAAACGCTTCCGCCGCTCGCTCTACGTGGTCCGCGACATGGCGGCCGGCGAGGTGTTCGACCGCAGCAATGTGCGCGCCATTCGCCCGGGGCTGGGACTTGCGCCCAAACACCTGGATTCCCTGCTCGGGCGCAAGGCCCGGCAGCCGCTGAAACGCGGCACGGCACTCGACTGGGCCCTCGTCGAATAGGGCTTGCGCCCCTCTGGCGCGCGCTCTGACTGGGCGCGCCCTAGGAAAATATGCCATTGTCTGGGAAAATCCGTGACCTATCGGTCAGAACGGACATCTGTGTCTCTATCGTTGATGGAAGTAGCGGGCCGTGTCACCGCCATTTCCACTGCCGCCCAGTTCAGCGGGCGGTGGGAATCCCTGTTTTCTGGCGCCTCTCGAATCATGCGAGCGGTGATCTTCAGCAGTTTTTCATTGGGAAGCCATGATGATTGGCATAAAAAGCATTGCGAGCTACGTTCCGGCCGCCGGCCTGGACAACTACGCACAAGGCGCCAAGTTCGGCAAGGATGAAGAGTTCATCCTCGGCAAGATCGGCTCGGCCTTCCTGCCGCGCAAAGGCGACGAGCAGGAAACCTCGGACCTCTGCGTCGAGGCGGTCAACGCGCTGTTCGCCGCCAACCCCGCGCTGTCGCGCGATGCCATCGACGCCCTGATCGTCGTCACCCAGAACGGTGACGCCGAAGGCCTGCCGCACACCGCCGCCATCGTCCAGGACAAGCTCGGCCTGCCGACGCATGTCGCCGCCTTCGACATCTCCCTGGGGTGCTCCGGCTACGTCTACGGCATCTACGCGCTGAAGGGCTTCATGGAGGCCGCGGGCCTGAAGAACGGTCTGCTGGTCACCGCCGACCCGTACTCGAAGATCGTCGACCCGGAAGATCGCAATACCGTCATGCTGTTCGGTGACGCCGCCACCGCCACCTGGATGGGCGAGGATCCGGTCTGGGCCCTCGGCAAGTCGGCGTTCGGCACCGACGGTTCCGGCGCGCCGCACCTGAAGGTGACGGACGGGGTGTTCTTCATGAATGGCCGCCAGGTGTTCAACTTCGCCCTGCTCAAGGTCCCGGCGCACCTGCACGAGCTGCTCGAGCAGTCGCAGCTGACCGCGGACGATATCGATGCCTTCTGCATTCACCAGGGCAGCGCGGCGATCGTCGATGCCGTGGCGCGACGCTTCGAGGACAAGCCGGAGAAGTTCGTCAAGGACATGGTCGAGACCGGCAACACCGTGTCGTCGAGCATCCCGCTGCTGCTGGAAAAGCACGCCCTGGACACCACCTGGAAGCGCGTCGCGATCAGCGGTTTCGGCGTTGGCCTGTCGTGGGGTTCGGCGATTCTTCATCGGCCGTGACCTGAAGCCTTTGCCGAGGTAATCTCGGGCGTTTCGCAGGCACAGGGATGCTCATCGATGAGCGAGTTTTTCCAGGACAACGCCCGGATTCTCCAGGCGCGCTGGCCGGCGCTGTTCGAACGCCTCGCGCGTGAGGACAGCGAGCGGGTCAACGCCGTGCTGGTCGAGGGGCAGGGCTCGACCCTGAGCATCGACGGCATCCAGCTGAGCAGTCGCCATGACCGCGTCGCCGAGGCGCGTTTCCAGGCCGCGAGCCTGCCCGACAGCGCCGTGCTGCATGTCTATGGCAGCGGCCTCGGTGACCTGCAGACGATCCTCCTGGAGCGTCCCGGGCTGCAGCGTCTGCACGTTCATGTGCTCAACGGCGCGTTGTTCGCCCTGGTCCTGCACCTGCTCGACCAGCGCCAGTGGCTGGCCGATCCGCGTATCGAGCTCGACTACGCCGGCGACAGCGCAGAAATCGCCCTGCCGTATTTCGCCCTGCCGGCGGAGCTGGTCCTGGCCGACGATTTCAACGCGAAGATCCGCGACCGCCTGATCAGCGAAACCCACCTGACTTTCAACAACACCCACTTCGACGTGGCCGACCCGCATCTGGTCGAGCTGCTGGAGCGCAGCCTGCCGTTGCTGCGCGCCGATCGCGATGTCGCGCAACTGTTCGGTAGCCGGGCCGGGGAGAGCGCTTTCGTGATCGCCACCGGGCCGACCCTGCAGGGTCACCTGGCGGCCTTGAAGCGCATTCGCGAGCAGGCGCAGCGGCCGCTGTTCATTGCCGTCGACACGGCCTACAAGCCGCTGCTGGCGGCGGGCGTGAAGCCGGACATCGTGGTCAGCGTCGATCACAAGATCCGCCTGCAGCACCTGCCGCCGGAGGCTTCGGCGAGCACCGCGCTGGTCTACATGCCGATGCTCGATGTCGATACCGTGGCGGGCTGGCGTGGTCCGCGCTATGCCGGCTACTCCGACAGCGCGCTGTACGACCCGGTGCGCGAAGCGCTGCCGCGGGGGCACCTGTTCGTCGGTGGCAGCGTCATTCATCCGGCGGCGGACCTGGCGGTGAAGATGGGCGTCAGCCGCATCACCCTGTTCGGCGCCGATTTCGCCTTTCCCGGCAACCGCACCCACACCGGCTGGGACGACGGCGTGCTCGGCCCGCAGGTGTCGATGGCCAGGCACTGGGTGCTCGATGGTCATGGCCAGCGGGTACGTACCCAGCTCAACTTCCGTGGCTACCTGATCGAGCTCGAGCGTTTCATCGCCCGTCATCCACAGGTGGCGTTCTTCAATACCAGTCGTGCCGGCGCCGCGATCGCTGGCACGACCTTCGACGGGGAGTTCTGCCAATGAGCGCTGTGCAGGAGCATCTTCGCCGCTGTGCCGGCCTGTTCCGCCTGGGGCGCGATGTCGAGGCGGCGGTGGCGATGGTCGAGCCGCTGGAGAGCGCCGCGTGCCAGTTCGCCGCGGCGCCGCCGGCCGTGCAGGCGCAGTTCGCGACGCTGTTCGCACAGATGCTGGCGGCCCAGCAGCGCCAGGACTGGATCGCGCTGGCCGACAGCCTGGAGTACGAACTGGTGAATTTGATCGAGCAGGCAGTTTCCGTCTGAAAGCGTGATGCCCGTCACATCGTGCTGACCGTTTGCGCTGCTGGCCATTCCCGGCAAGTGCCTGATTTACAAGGGGTGGCGGTGTGATGGCATTTTTTTTCGAAAAACCCCTAAAGCAACCCGCCAAGCCGACGATAAACATTACGAAGGTTCTCTAGGCCACACCCGGCGGATGCCAGGGCCGGAAGCCGCAGTATCCATCCAACGAGGAATTCGTCATGGCATTAACCGTTAACACCAACACCACTTCGCTGGGCGTGCAGAAGAACCTGAACAAAGCTTCCGACGCTCTGAGCAACTCGATGACCCGTCTGTCGTCCGGCCTGCGCATCAACAGCGCCAAAGACGACGCCGCTGGTCAGCAGATCGCCAACAAGCTGCAGACCATGGTCACCGGCACCACCGTTGCGATCAAGAACGCCAACGACGGTAACTCGATCACCCAGACCGCTGAAGGCGCTCTGTCGGAAATCACCAACATCCTGCAGCGTATGCGTGAGCTGGCTCTGCAAGCACGTAACGACTCGAACGGCACCACTGAACGTGCGGCGCTGAACAAAGAGTTCGCGGCCAAGTCTGACGAAATCACCCGTATCGCCACCTCCACCACCTACGGCACCAGCAAGCAACTGCTGAACGGTTCCGCTGGCACCATGGAGTTCCAGGTCGGTGCGATGACCGGTACCAGCCAGATCCTGAGCGTTTCGATGACCTCCAGCTTCGCGGCTACCGCCCTGGCTGTTGGTACCGGCGCCCTGGCGATCTCCGGTACTTCCGACTCCGCAGTGCACACCGCTGTTGACGGCGCGATCACCGCCATCGACGCCGCCCTGCAGAAAGTTGACGACAAGAAGTCGGAGCTGGGTGCTATCCAGAACCGCTTCCAGAGCACCATCAACAACCTGCAGAGCATGAACGAGAACTCGGCTTCCGCCCTGGGTCGCGTTCAGGACACCGACTTCGCCGCAGAAACCGCTCAGCTGACCAAGCAGCAAACCCTGCAGCAAGCGTCCACCGCAGTTCTGGCCCAGGCCAACCAACTGCCATCCGCTGTACTGAAACTGCTTCAGTAATAGCTACGATGAAGAGCGAGGGGGTGCGCGAGCATTCCCTCGCTTTTTACTTTGGAGGTGATGGGCGATGGACATGAGCGTCAGATTGAGCGCGTCTTACCCGGCTCCAGCGGCAGCTGCGGCCCAGCAGGATAAAACGGCTGACCAGGGTGCGTCCGACAAGGTCAACAACAAGCCGGCCCTCACGGCGGTAGACAAGAGCGAAGAGCGCCCCGCATCCGATCTGCAGTCGGCGGTGAAAGCGCTACAGGATTACGTCCAGTCGTTGCAGCGCAACCTGGAATTTTCGATGGATGATTCCACCGGAACGGTTGTCGTCAAGGTGGTTGCCCGTGACAGCGGCGAAGTGATTCGGCAGATTCCGTCCGAAACCGCGCTGGAACTCGCAAAGAGCCTGCAAGACGTCAACAGCCTGCTTTTCAACGAGAAAGTCTGAAAGCGGTACGAAAATTGATACATCCCTGGTTCGTGCAGTGATGGTCAAGCGTTTGGCGTGAACCAACAAGGAGAGAACAATGGCAAGTCCAATTCTACCGGCCCTCGGTCTGGGCAGTGGTCTGGATACCACCGCGATCGTCAAAGCCCTGGTTAACGCCGAGAAAACGCCCAAGCAGAACCAGCTCGATCGGCAGACCAAGGCCAATACCGCGTCGATTTCCGCCATCGGCAGCCTGAAGAGCGCCCTGGCGACCTACAAGACCGCGCTGGAGAAGCTTGGCAGCTCGACCACGCCGCAGTTCATCGCCTACTCGGCGACCACGTCCGACGACAAGACCGTCAAGGCCACGGCCGGTGCCACGGCGGTGAATGGCAGCTACAGCGTCATCGTCAAAGAACTGGCGACGGCATCCAAGGTGGCCAGCCAGCGTTTCGCCAGCAGCAGCGATGCGATCAGCCAGGGCACCCTGGTGGTGTCGCAGAATGGCACCAACTACAACGTCGAGATCGGTGCCGGTGCCACCCTGCAGTCGGTACGCGACTCGATCAACGGCTCGCTCACCGCCAAGGGCATCACCGCCAACATCATCAACGATGGTACCGGTTCGCGCCTGGTCCTGACCTCGACCACCACCGGTGCGGGTTCGGACATCTCCGTCAGCGGTATCAGCGAGCTGGCGATCAACGGCACGACGGCGATGTCGGGTGCCGGTGCCGGGTTCATTTCGGCGAAGGCGCAGGATGCCTCGTTCTCCGTGGACGGCATGGACCTGACCAGCAAATCGAACAAGATCGACAATGCCGTCAGTGGCCTGACCTTCGAGCTGGTCGCCAAGAGTGCGACGCCGACCACCGCGACCACGGTGACCGTGGGTACCAACAACGATGGCCTGAAGAAGTCGGTGCAGGGCTTCGTCGATGCCTACAACGCCCTGGTGAACACCATCAACGGCATGAGCCAGACGCCGAAGAATGCGGACGGTACGATGGGTACCGCGCCTGCGCTGGCGGGTGACTCCATGGTTCGCGGCATGCTCTCGGCGCTGCGCAACGAGCTGGTGGTGCCCAATGGCAACGGCAATGGTACGTTGAAGGTGCTTTCGCAGCTCGGTATCAACACCGTGCAGAGCACCGGTCTGCTGGAGTTCGACAGCACCAAGTTCACCGCGGCGATCGATACCCAGAAGCTGGGCGGCGAGATTCAGGGCATGTTCTCTGGCGAAAATGGCCTGGCCAATCGCATGACCAAGGCTCTCGAGCCGTTCACCGCGACCGACGGTCTGCTGGCCGACCGCTCGAAGATCCTCGAGAGCGCCAAGAAGAAGCTGTCGTTGCAGCAGTCGAACCTGGATGCGCGGATCGAGGCGATGACCACTTCGCTGACCAAGAAGTACAACACCATGGACACCCTGGTCGGCAGGCTCAATGCCCAGCGTGATAACATCACGTCCATCTTCGACGCGATGTCGGCGCGGCAGAAAAACTCCTGATTCGCCGCGTGACGCCAAAAGCCCGGCAGTGCCATTCCAGCATGTCGGGCTTTTTGCATTTTCCCTAAAGTTTTTTGACGCGGGGCCGATAGCCCTGTCATAGAGACAATCGAGTTTTGGTGAGGTACACGCAATGAATCCGATGTTGGCCCTTCGGCAGTATCAGAAAATCAGTGCACAGGCGCAGACGTCCGAAGCCAGCCCGCACCGTTTGGTGCAGATGCTGATGGAAGGCGGTCTGGACCGTATCGCCCAGGCCAAGGGCTCCCTCGAGCGTAGCGATATCGCCGGCAAGGGTATTGCCATCGGCAAGGCCATCGGCATCGTCGGTGGTCTGCGCGAGGGTCTGGATCGCGACAACATGACGCCGGAACTGGAGCGTCTGGACAACCTCTATCTCTACATGACCCGTCGTCTGACCGACGCCAACCTGAAAAACGATATCGCCGCGCTCGACGAAGTGAGCGATTTGTTGACCACGGTCAAGGAAGGCTGGGACGCGGTTGCCCCACAATAACCAGTTGCGATAGAGGGTATCGTGATGAGTGCTGTGCTCAAGCGAATCGAGGAAACCCGGGAGGCGCTGGTCGGTGCATTGGCCAAGCGCGACTGGGAAGCGGTAGGTGAGCTGGACCAGGCTTGCCGTGCCTGCATGGACGAGGTGATGAGCGCGGAAGTGGTCGACGAGGAAGCCCTGCGGGACAATCTGCAGGATCTGCTCGGGGTCTATCGGCAGTTGATCGATGTGGCGACGGAAGAGCGTCAGGCGATTGCCGACGAGATGTCAAAGATCAAGCAGGCGCAGCAGGCGACAAAGGTATACCATCTGTACCGCTGACGGTTGATCGAAAATCAGTTACGCGCCATAAATTTGACTGTGAAAGGTTTTTTGACTTAACTAGTGGCTGTTTTCTAATTTCAGACGTCGGAACACTGACCGTTCAGTCGGAATGATGTCGAGCATGCCCTTCGAAGGGTCTCGAGTTGACTAGGGAAGTTGCTATTGCATGTGGCGTGAAACCAAAATTCTCCTGATCGATGACGATGCTGCTCGCCGCCGTCACCTGGCGGTGGTGTTGAATTTTCTTGGGGAAGAAAATCTGCCGTGCTCCAGCCATGACTGGGAGCAGGTGGTCGAGTCGTTGTCGTCCAGTCGCGAAGTTCTCTGTGTGCTCGTCGGGACCGTGAATGCCCCGGCCAGTCTTCTGGGCTTGCTTAAGACAGTGGCTGCCTGGGATGAGTTCCTTCCGGTTTTGCTTTTAGGCGAATTTTCTTCGCTGGAGCTGCCGGAAGAGCTGCGCCGTCGCGTCCTCTCCAACCTCGAAATGCCGCCGAGCTACAGCAACCTGCTCGATTCGCTGCATCGTGCCCAGGTCTATCGCGAGATGTACGACCAGGCGCGTGAGCGCGGTCGCCAGCGCGAGCCGAACCTGTTCCGCAGCCTGGTCGGCACCAGCCGGGCGATCCAGCATGTGCGGCAGATGATGCAGCAGGTGGCCGACACCGACGCCAGCGTGCTGATCCTCGGCGAGTCGGGTACCGGCAAGGAAGTGGTCGCGCGCAACCTGCACTATCACTCCAAGCGCCGCGAAGCGCCGTTCGTCCCGGTCAACTGCGGGGCGATCCCCGCCGAGTTGCTGGAGAGCGAGCTGTTCGGTCACGAGAAGGGCGCCTTCACCGGGGCGATCACCAGCCGCGCCGGGCGTTTCGAGCTGGCCAACGGCGGCACCCTGTTTCTCGACGAGATCGGCGACATGCCGCTGCCGATGCAGGTCAAGCTGCTGCGCGTGCTGCAGGAGCGCACGTTCGAGCGGGTCGGCAGCAACAAGACCCAGAGCATCGATGTGCGCATCATCGCCGCGACCCACAAGAACCTCGAAAGCATGATCGAGGTCGGTTCGTTCCGCGAGGACCTGTACTACCGCCTCAATGTCTTCCCCATCGAGATGGCCCCGCTGCGCGAGCGCGTGGAGGACATCCCGCTGCTGATGAACGAGCTGATTTCGCGGATGGAGCACGAGAAGCGCGGCTCGATCCGTTTCAACTCGGCGGCGATCATGTCGCTGTGCCGCCATGGCTGGCCGGGCAACGTCCGCGAGCTGGCCAATCTGGTGGAGCGCATGGCGATCATGCATCCCTATGGCGTGATCGGCGTTGCCGAGCTGCCGAAGAAATTCCGCTACGTCGATGACGAAGACGAGCAACTGGTCGACAGCCTGCGCAACGATCTGGAAGAGCGCGTGGCGATCAACGGTCATTCGCCGAGCTTCCCGACCAGCGCCATGCTGCCGCCGGAAGGCCTGGACCTGAAGGACTATCTCGGCAGCCTGGAGCAGGGCCTGATCCAGCAGGCACTGGACGACGCCAACGGTATCGTCGCGCGCGCCGCGGAGCGCCTGCGGATTCGCCGGACCACGCTGGTGGAAAAAATGCGCAAGTACGGCATGAGTCGTCGCGACGGAGACGAACAGGCGGAGGATTGACGCCTGTTCGGCACTCGCCGTCTTCATCGGCGGCCGATAGACCTTTCTATTTGTACGGTCAAGGCCCATGCCTGCGGGCCTTGACCGGCATTTCCTGCTGATCGTCCGAGATGACGGAAAAATTTCCGGCATGGCTATTGCTATATCGCTCCCAACATACCGTTTTATGACGGTAAGCCATGCGAGAGAGCACGATGCCCCACGCCGCCACTTCTTCCCTTGAGCCGCAACGCGCGGAAGCTGCCGAGCAGCAGAGTCGCGTCGGTCTCGAGCAGGCGTTTGCCCTGTTCGACCAGATGTCCACCCAGCTCAGCCAGTCCTACGACCTGCTCGAAGCGCGGGTCACCGAGCTCAAGGGCGAGCTGGCGGTGGTCAGTGCCCAGCGCATGGCCGAGCTGGCGGAAAAGGAGCGTCTGGCCAACCGCCTGCAGAACCTGCTGGACCTGTTGCCTGGCGGCGTGATCGTCATCGACGGCCATGGCCTGGTGCATGAAGCCAACCCGGCGGCGTGCGAGCTGCTTGGCGAGCCGCTGGTGGGGGAGTTGTGGCGCCAGGTGATCGCCCGCTGCTTTGCCCCGCGCGAAGACGATGGCCATGAAATTTCCCTGCGCGATGGCCGTCGTCTGTCCATCGCCACCCGTTCGCTGGATGCCGAGCCGGGCCAACTGGTGCTGCTCAACGACCTCACCGAAACCCGCCATCTGCAGGATCAGCTCGCCCGCCACGAACGGCTGTCGACCCTCGGACGCATGGTCGCCTCGCTCGCCCATCAGATCCGCACGCCGCTGTCGGCGGCCTTGCTCTACGCCAGTCACCTGGCCGAGCAGGACCTGCCGCTGCAGACCCGGCAGCGTTTCGCCGGCAATCTCAAGGAGCGCCTGCACGAACTGGAACACCAGGTGCGCGACATGCTGGTGTTCGCCCGCGGCGAACTGCCGCTGACCGACCGCCTGACCCCGAAGGCGCTGTTCCAGGCCCTGCAGCAGGCGGCGCAGACCCAGGTCCACGGCCATGCGGTGCGCTGGCAGTGCGACAGCCACCTGGGCGAGCTGCTGTGCAACCGTGACACCCTGGTCGGTGCGCTGCTCAACCTGATCGAAAATGCACTGCAGGCCAGCGACGGTTGCGCCCGCCTGAAGGTTCATCTGTACCGGCGCGACAACAGCCTTCGGCTGTGCGTCAGCGATGCCGGTTCGGGTATCGACGGCGATCTGCTGCAGCGCCTGGGCGAACCCTTCGTCACCACCAAATCCACCGGCACCGGCCTCGGCCTGGCGGTGGTCAAGGCGGTTGCACGGGCGCACCAGGGCGAGTTGCACCTGCGTTCGCGCAAGGGCCGTGGCACCTGCGCCGTGGTCAGCCTGCCGCTGATCGGCGCGGCGCCGGAGGGTGTGGCATGAGCGTGATCAAGGTACTTCTGGTCGAGGACGATCGCGCCCTGCGCCAGGCCCTGGGTGACACCCTGGAGCTGGGCGGTTTCGCCTGGCGTGCCGCCGGCTGCGCGGAAGAGGCGCTGGACATGGTCGGCGCCGAAGGCTTCAGCCTGGTGGTCAGCGACGTCAACATGCCCGGCATGGACGGTCACCAGTTGCTCGCCCGCCTGCGCGCCGTGCAGCCGCAACTGCCGGTGCTGCTGATGACCGCCCACGCCGCGGTGGAGCGCGCGGTGGATGCCATGCGCCAGGGCGCCGCGGATTATCTGGTCAAGCCCTTCGAGCCGCGTGCCCTGCTCGACCTGGTCGCGCGCCACGCCCTCGGTGCCGCCAGCGCCGTCGATGCCGAAGGCCCGGTGGCCTGCGAGCCGGCCAGTGCGCAATTGCTCGAACTGGCCGCGCGGGTCGCGCGCAGCGAGTCCACCGTGCTGATTTCCGGCGAGTCGGGGACCGGCAAGGAAGTGCTGGCGCGCTACATCCACCAGCAATCGCCCCGGGCCAGCCAGCCGTTCGTGGCAATCAACTGCGCGGCGATTCCCGACAACATGCTCGAGGCCACCCTCTTCGGCCACGAGAAGGGTTCGTTCACCGGCGCCATCGCGGCGCAGGCGGGCAAGTTCGAGCAGGCCGATGGCGGCACGCTGCTGCTCGACGAGATTTCCGAGATGCCCCTGGCGCTGCAGGCCAAGCTGCTGCGCGTGCTGCAGGAGCGTGAAGTGGAGCGGGTCGGTGGGCGCAAGCCGATTGCCCTGGATATCCGCGTGGTCGCCACCACCAACCGCGACCTGGCGGGGGAGGTGGCGGCGGGGCGCTTCCGTGAGGACCTGTTCTATCGCCTGTCGGTGTTCCCGCTGGCGTGGCGTCCGCTGAGAGAACGGAGCGCCGATATTCTGCCATTGGCCGAGCGTCTGCTCTTGCGCCACGTCAATAAAATGAAGCACGCCCCGGTCAGGCTCTCGGAGGAGGCCAAGGCCTGCCTGCAGGGCTATCCGTGGCCTGGCAATGTGCGCGAGCTGGACAACGCCATCCAGCGTGCGCTGATCCTGCAGCAGGGTGGGCTGATCGCCGCGGCGGACTTCTGCCTGGCCGGCGTGCTGCCGGTGCTGGCGCCACGACCCGCGCTGCCGCTGGCGCCGCCGTCGCTGGCGGAAAACCAGGAGCCGGGCGGGCTGGGCGACGACTTGCGCCGGCATGAATTCCAGATGATCATCGACACCCTTCGCGCCGAGCGCGGCCGCCGCAAGGAAGCCGCCGAGCGCCTGGGCATCAGTCCGCGGACCCTGCGCTACAAACTGGCGCAGATGCGCGACGCAGGCATGGATGTCGAGGCCAGCCTTTACGCCACGGGGCTTTGAGGACGGCGGGTGAGCGTTTTGCAACATCGTCGGGGCTAGCTGGCACTCTTGTTGCTAAGTCCTGTTCATCCGCTGCAAGAGTGTCAAAAATCTGCGGGCCGTCGGAGAGAGAAGTTCATGAGCCAAGGTGTTGAATTCAATCGGTTGATGCTGGACATGCGCGCCATGCAGGCGGAAGCCATGTCGGCGCCGAAGGCCGTGCAGTCGCCTGCCGAACTGGGGCAGAGCAGTTTCGCCGACATGCTGGGTCAGGCCATCAACAAGGTCAACGACACCCAGCAGGCCTCCTCGCAACTGGCCAATGCCTTCGAGATCGGCAAGAGCGGGGTCGACCTGACCGACGTGATGATCGCTTCGCAGAAGGCCAGCGTGTCGTTCCAGGCGCTGACTCAGGTGCGCAACAAACTGGTCCAGTCGTATCAAGACATCATGCAGATGCCGGTTTAAGGCGGGATTTGATTCATGGCCGATGCAGTCGTCGATAACGTGCCCGCCAAGGGCACCCCGCCAGCGCCCAAGCCGCCGCTGTTCGGCATGTCGTTCCTGGAAAACCTCTCGCAGATGCCGATGCTGCGGCAGATCGGCCTGCTGGTCGGCCTGGCCGCCAGCGTCGCCATCGGTTTCGCCGTGGTCCTCTGGTCGCAGCAGCCGGACTACCGTCCGCTGTACGGCAGCCTCAACGGCATGGACACCAAGCAGGTCATGGAAACCCTGGCCGCCGCTGACATTCCCTACAACGTCGAGCCCAATTCCGGTGCGCTGTTGGTCAAGGCCGACGACATCTCCCGCGCGCGCCTGAAGCTCGCCGCCGCCGGCGTGGCGCCGAGCGACGGCAACGTCGGTTTCGAGATCCTCGACAAGGAGCAGGGCCTCGGCACCAGCCAGTTCATGGAAGCCACCCGCTACCGTCGCGGCCTTGAAGGCGAGCTGGCGCGGACCATCTCGGCCCTGAGCAACGTCAAGGCCGCCCGCGTGCACTTGGCGATCCCGAAAAGCTCGGTGTTCGTGCGCGACGAGCGCAAGCCGAGCGCTTCGGTGCTGGTCGAGCTGTACCCGGGCCGTGCCCTGGAAGCCGGTCAGGTCATGGCCATCGTCAACCTGGTGGCCACCAGCGTGCCGGAACTGGACAAGTCCCAGGTCACGGTGGTCGACCAGAAGGGCAACCTGCTCTCCAGCCAGCTGGAAAACACCGAGCTCACCGTCGCCGGCAAGCAGTTCGACTACTCCCGGCGCATGGAAGGCCTGATGACCCAGCGGGTGCACAACATCCTGCAACCGGTGCTGGGCAACGACCGCTACAAGGCCGAAGTCTCCGCCGACGTCGATTTCAGCGCCGTCGAATCCACTTCCGAACAGTTCAACCCGGACCAGCCGGCGCTGCGCAGCGAGCAGTCGGTCAACGAACAGCGCTCCAGCAGCTCGGGCCCGCAAGGCGTTCCGGGGGCATTGAGCAACCAGCCGCCGGGCCCGGCCTCCGCGCCGCAGACCACCGGTGGCGGCGCCGCCGGCGCGGCCGCGGCGATCCAGCCCGGTCAACCGCTGCTCGATGCCAACGGCCAGCAGGTCATGGATCCGGCCACCGGCCAGCCGATGCTCGCGCCGTATCCGGCGGACAAGCGTCAGCAATCGACCAAGAACTTCGAACTGGACCGCTCCATCAGCCACACCCGCCAGCAGCAGGGTCGCCTGACCCGCCTGTCGGTCGCGGTGGTGGTGGACGACCAGATCAAGATCGACCCGGCCAACGGCAACACCACCACCGCGCCGTGGAGTGCCGAGGACCTGGCGCGCTTCACCCGCCTGGTGCAGGACGCGGTGGGCTTCGACGCCAGCCGCGGCGACAGCGTCAGCGTGATCAACGTGCCGTTCGCCGCCGACCGCGGCGAGGCCATCGCCGAGATTCCGTTCTACTCGCAGCCGTGGTTCTGGGACATCGTCAAGCAGGTGCTCGGCGTGTTGTTCATCCTCGTGCTGGTGTTCGGGGTCCTGCGTCCGGTGCTCAACAACATCACCGGCAACGGCAAGCAGTCGAGCAGCGACAGCGACATGGAACTGGGCGGCATGATCGGTCTGGATGGCGAACTGGCCAACGACCGGGTGAGCCTGGGTGGTCCGCAAAGCATCCTCTTGCCTAGTCCGAGCGAGGGTTACGACGCCCAGCTCAACGCTATCAAGAGTCTGGTGGCAGAAGACCCGGGTCGCGTGGCCCAGGTCGTGAAAGAGTGGATCAACGCCGATGAGTGACAATCGAGCCCTGACTTCCAAGCTCACCCGCGTCGACAAGGCAGCCATCCTGCTGCTGTCGCTGGGCGAGACCGACGCCGCGCAGGTACTGCGGCACATGGGGCCGAAAGAGGTCCAGCGGGTGGGCGTGGCCATGGCGCAGATGGGCAACGTCCATCGCGAGCAGGTCGAGCAGGTCATGAGCGAGTTCGTCGAGATCGTCGGCGACCAGACCAGCCTGGGTGTCGGCTCCGATGGCTACATCCGCAAGATGCTCACCCAGGCCCTCGGCGAGGACAAGGCCAACGGCCTGATCGACCGCATTCTCCTGGGCGGCAACACCA
Source organism: Pseudomonas sp. zfem002 (assembly GCF_032621685.1). Classification (NCBI taxonomy): domain Bacteria; kingdom Pseudomonadati; phylum Pseudomonadota; class Gammaproteobacteria; order Pseudomonadales; family Pseudomonadaceae; genus Pseudomonas; species Pseudomonas sp. zfem002. The sequence goes on from NZ_JAVYJH010000001.1 coordinate 267,845, forward strand.
GCGGCCTGGACAGCCTGAAGTGGATGGAGCCGCGCGCCGTCGCCGACGTCATTCGCTACGAGCACCCGCAGATCCAGGCGATCGTCGTGGCCTACCTCGACCCCGACCAGGCCGGCGAGGTGCTGGGCAACTTCGACCACAAGGTGCGCCTCGACATTATCCTCCGCGTGTCGTCGCTGAACACCGTGCAGCCGGCGGCGCTGAAGGAACTCAACCAGATCCTCGAGAAGCAGTTCTCCGGCAACTCGAATGCCGCGCGCACCACCCTGGGCGGCATCAAGCGTGCCGCGGACATCATGAACTTCCTCGACAGTTCGGTGGAAGGCCAGCTCATGGACGCGATCCGCGATATCGACGGCGACTTGTCCGAGCAGATCGAAGACCTCATGTTCGTCTTCAACAACCTGGCCGACGTCGACGATCGCGGTATCCAGGCGCTGCTGCGCGAGGTGTCCTCCGACGTCCTGGTGGTGTCGCTCAAGGGCGCCGACGAGAAGGTCAAGGACAAGATCTTCAAGAACATGTCCAAGCGGGCTTCCGAGCTGCTGCGCGACGACCTCGAGGCCAAGGGCCCGGTGCGTGTCAGCGACGTCGAAACCGCGCAGAAGGAAATCCTCACCATCGCCCGCCGCATGGCCGAAGCCGGCGAAATCGTGCTGGGCGGCAAAGGTGCCGAAGAGATGATCTGACGTGTCGGCGCCGCACCTTCGGGGCGSCCCCGGCCAGGCTTGGCCAGGCAGCCCGCGGTGCGGGACAGCCTGGGCCCGATCATCCGCAACCCGACTTTTGAGCGCATGGAATCATGTCGACCAACGAGCATTTGAGTGAACTGATCCGCGCCCGCGACCTCGAGGGATTCGACCGCTGGGCGCTGCCCAGTTTCGACCCGGAACCCGAACCCGAGCCGGAGCCTGAGCCGGAACCCGAGGAGACCGTCGAGGAAGTGCCGCTGGAGGAAGTCCAGCCGCTGACCCTCGAAGAGCTCGAGAGCATTCGCCAGGAGGCCTACAACGAAGGCTTCGCCACCGGCGAGCGCGAAGGTTTCCACAGCACCCAGCTCAAGGTCCGCCAGGAAGCCGAGGTGGCCCTGAGTGCCCGCCTGGAAAGCCTGGAGCAGTTGATGGGCCATCTGCTCGAGCCCATCGCCGAGCAGGACGCGCAGATCGAGAAGCAACTGGTGCACCTGGTCAGCCACATCGCCCGGGAGGTGATCGGTCGCGAGCTGAAGACCGACTCCAGCCAGATCACCCATGTCCTGCGTGAAGCCCTCAAGCTGCTGCCCATGGGCGCCGAAAACATCCGCATCCACATCAATCCCCAGGATTTCGCCCTGGCCAAGGCCCTGCGCGAACGCCACGAGGAAAACTGGCGCCTGCTCGAAGATGACAGCCTGCAGCCGGGTGGCTGCTGGATCGAAACGGCCCACAGCCGTATCGATGCGACCGTGGAAACCCGTACCGAGAAAGCCATCCAGCAACTGTTCGACCAGTTGCACGACCAGAGCCTGCACCCGGCGACGCCGGACCTGCATGTCGACCTGCAGGACAAGCAGGCTGTCGCGGTCGAGGAAGCGGAAACCAGCGATGCACCTTGACCGCACCAGTTTCGCCAAGCGCCTGGGCAGCTACGCCGAAGCCGTGCGCCTGCCGGGCCAGCCCGTGGTGGAAGGGCGCCTGCTGCGCATGGTCGGCCTCACCCTCGAGGCCGAAGGCCTGCGCGCCGCCGTCGGCAGTCGCTGCAAGGTGATCAACGACGACAGTTATCACCCGGTCGAGGTCGAAGCCGAAGTCATGGGTTTCTCGGGTGGCAAGGTCTTCCTCATGCCGGTCGGCAGCGTTGCCGGCATCGCCCCGGGCGCGCGCGTGGTGCCGCTGGATGACAGCGGCCGCCTGCCCATGGGCATGAGCATGCTCGGCCGGGTGCTGGACGGCGCCGGTCGCGCGCTGGACGGCAAGGGCGGGATGAAGGCCGAGGACTGGGTGCCGATGGACGGTCCGACGATCAACCCGCTGAATCGCGACCCCATCAGCCAGCCGCTGGACGTCGGCATCCGCAGCATCAACGGCCTGCTCACCGTGGGGCGCGGCCAGCGTCTCGGCCTGTTCGCCGGTACCGGTGTGGGCAAGTCGGTGTTGCTGGGCATGATGACCCGCTTCACCGAGGCCGACATCATCGTGGTCGGGCTGATCGGCGAACGGGGGCGCGAGGTGAAGGAATTCATCGAGCACATTCTCGGCAGCGAAGGCCTCAAGCGCTCGGTGGTGGTCGCTTCGCCGGCGGACGACGCGCCGCTGATGCGTCTGCGCGCGGCGATGTACTGCACGCGGATCGCCGAGTATTTCCGCGACAAGGGCAAGAACGTCCTGCTGCTGATGGACTCGCTGACCCGTTTCGCCCAGGCCCAGCGGGAAATCGCCCTGGCCATCGGCGAGCCGCCGGCGACCAAGGGGTATCCGCCTTCGGTGTTCGCCAGGCTGCCCAAGCTGGTGGAACGTGCCGGTAATGGCGAGGCGGGCGGGGGCTCGATCACCGCGTTCTATACCGTGCTCTCCGAGGGCGACGACCAGCAGGACCCGATCGCTGACTCGGCGCGCGGCGTGCTCGACGGCCACATCGTCCTGTCGCGGCGCCTGGCCGAGGAAGGGCATTACCCGGCCATCGACATCGAGGCGTCCATCAGCCGGGTCATGCCGCAGGTGGTCACGCCCGAGCAGATGACCCAGGCCCAGCAGTTCAAGCAACTGTGGTCGCGCCTGTCGCAGAGCCGCGACCTGATCAGCGTGGGGGCCTACGTCGCCGGCGGTGACAAGGAAACCGACCTGGCCATTGCCCTGCAACCGCGACTCGTTGGATTCCTGCGCCAGGGGCTGAACGACAACGTCAGCCAGGAGCAGAGCCGCGAGCAGTTGGCGGGGGTCTTCGCCCCTGTCGCGCCGGGCTGATAGACCATGGCCCAGCTCAGTCGCGCCGCCCGCCTGGCCCCGGTGGTGGAGATGGCCGAGGATGCCGAGCGCAAGGCCGCGCAGCGTCTCGGTCACTTCCAGCAGCAGGTCAACCTGGCCCAGGCCAAGCTCGCCGAGCTCGACCAGTTTCGCGCCGATTACCAGCAGCAGTGGATGCAGCGCGGCAGCCAGGGGGTGTCGGGCAAATGGCTGGTGGGCTTCCAGCGTTTTCTCGGCCAGCTCGATACCGCGGTGGCCCAGCAGCACCAGAGCCTGACCTGGCACCAGAACAACCTCGACAGCGCTCGTGGCACCTGGCAGCAGGCCTATGCCCGGGTCGAGGGCCTGCGCAAGCTGGTGCAGCGCTACATCGAGGAGGCCCGCCTGCTCGAAGACAAACGCGAGCAGAAGCTGCTCGACGAGCTGTCCCAGCGCCTGCCGCGTCATCATCAGTTCTGAGTATCGAGCGCCGGTCGGCGTGCCTTGCCGGTCTGCTGGCCGACTGCTACACCTGTAGGATCCGCCCCCGCGATCTTCGAAGGAAGCGCTAACATGGCCGTTGATACAGAAGTTTCTCAGGATGGGAAAAAGCTGACGATCCGGATCAAGGGTCGTTTCGACTTCGGCAAGCATCAGGAATTCCGCGAGTCCTACGAACGCAGGAACCGTCCCGATTCCGTGGTGATCGACTTGAAAGACGCGACCTACATGGACAGCTCGGCGCTGGGCATGTTGCTGCTGTTGCGTGACCACGCCGGTGGCGATCAGGCGCAGATCAGCGTGATCAACACCAATTCCGACGTGCGCAAGATCCTGGCGATCTCCAATTTCGAAAAACTCTTCGAAATCAGTTGAGTGATCTCATGAACGACCCGCGAGCCCTGACGGTCCTGATCGTCGAGGACGGTGCGACAGACCGTCTGCTCCTGGCGACCATCGTGCGCAAGCAGGGCCACCGCGTGCTGACCGCCGAGAACGGCAAGCTGGCGGTGGCGCTGTTCGCCGAGCAGCGCCCGCAGCTGGTCCTGCTCGATGCGGTGATGCCGGTGATGGATGGCTTCGAGGCGGCGCGACGGATCAAGGCGCTGGCGGGCGAGGAGCTGGTGCCGATCATCTTCCTCACCTCCCTGACCGAAGACGAGGCGCTGGTGCGCTGCCTGGAGGCGGGCGGCGACGATTTTCTCGCCAAACCCTACAGCCCGGCGGTGCTGGCGGCGAAGATCCGCGCCATGGACCGCCTGCGCCGTCTGCAGGCCACGGTGCTGGAGCAGCGCAACGAAATCGCCCGGCACCACGATCACCTGCTCAACGAGCAACGGGTGGCCAAGGCGGTGTTCGACCAGGTGGCGCATGGTGGCTGCCTGAGCGCTTCGAACATCCGTTACCTGCAGTCGCCCTATGCGCTGTTCAATGGCGATCTGCTGCTGGCCGCGTTCACCCCCACCGGCGAGATGCATGTGCTGCTCGGTGATTTCACCGGCCATGGCCTGCCGGCAGCGGTGGGGGCCATGCCGCTGGCCGAGGTGTTCTACGGCATGACTGCCAAGGGCTACGGCCTGACTGAAACCCTGCGCGAGATGAATGCCAAGCTCAAGCGCATCCTGCCGGTCGACATGTTCTGCTGCGCGCTGCTGCTCAACCTGAGTTTCGAGCGGCGCGTGGTCGAGGTGTGGAACGGCGGCATGCCCGATGGCTACTTGCTGCCCGTCGCTGGCGGCGATCCGGTTCCCATGGTGTCCCGGCACCTGCCCCTGGGGGTGTTGCCGCCCGCGCAGTTCGACGAGAGTACCGAGGTCCTGCCGCTGGCGCTGGGCGATCGCCTGTTCCTGTTGTCCGACGGGGTGGTGGAGACCTGTGACGACCACGAGCAGTTGTTCGGGGTCGCTCGGCTGCAGCAGGTATTCGCCGACAATCGCCAGCCGGAAAACCTGTTCGAGGACGTACTGGCGGCCCTGGAGCGCTTTCGTGGGCGCTCGCGGGATGACGTGAGCATGCTGGAAGTCACCGTGGTGCCCCCGGATCACCTGGCGCCGCCGCCGCTGGTGTATTCCGACAGCGGCCAGTCGAGTCCGCTGGACTGGTCGGCGTCGTTCGAGTTTCGCGCACGGACGCTCAAACGCTTCAACCCGCTGCCCTGGTTGATGCAGCTGCTGCAGGAGGTGCATGGCCTGCGCGCGCAGAGCGGGGCCTTGTACAGCGTGCTCAATGAACTCTATGCCAACGCCCTGGAGCATGGCGTACTTGGCCTGGACTCGGCGCTCAAGCGTGATGCCCACGGTTTTGCCGCCTATTATGAAGAACGCAACCGGCGCCTGCTGGCGCTGGACAGTGGCCATATCCGTCTTCACCTGCAGGTGGAACCTCGGGAAGGAGGCGGGCGTCTCATTATTGAAGTCGAAGACAGCGGTCATGGCTTCGATGTGAGTAAGGTACAGGCACCGCCGCTTGTCGAGCAGCGCCTGTGCGGACGCGGCCTGAACCTGGTACGCCGCTTGAGCCGGCATGCCGAATGGACTGACGGTGGACGCCGGGCGCGCGTGGAGTTTGCCTGGGGCGCTCTGGCATAATCCGCCTTGATCAAGGAGTGAACACGTGTCCGATATTCATATTGACCGCAAGGTGTTGAGTGACCTTCAGGAAGTCATGGAAGGCGAGTACCTGAACCTGCTGGAAACCTTCCTCAAGGATTCCGAAGACCGCCTGCGCCAGCTCTACAAGGCCCGGACCGTCGAAGAACTGAGATTGGTGGCGCATAGCTTCAAGGGCAGCAGCAGCAACATGGGTGCGCTCGGCCTGGCCGAGCTGTGCCGGCAGGTGGAGGAGCAACTCAAGCAGGGACCTCCCTGCGGCATCGAGCACCTCATCAACCAGATCGACCGTGAGTACTCCGTGGTGAAACAGCTCTACCGCGCCGAGCGCGAGCGGGTGTTGGTCGGTTGAGGCATCTTTCCCCAGCGCGCCAGGCGCAACCTGGCGCGACTTTTGCGTAGGCTTCGCTATTCGTGATGACGAGCTTCTGTAGCGGAGACCTTTTTCATGCCCGTCGCATCAAACACCTTGCTGCAATCCGGCGTTGCCGCGAAGACCGCGCGCACCCAGAACAGCGCCCTGGACAAAGCCCAGCAGAGCCTCAACGACAAGGGTTCGGACTTTTCCCGGGTGTATGCGCAGCATTCCCGGGACAAGGCCGACAACAAGATCGAGGCGCCGGCGCGGGAGCGTGACGGAGTCGACAAACCGGCGGCAAACAACGGCAAGGCCGATGGCCCGGAAGGCGGCAAGGTTGCCGATGGCGGCAATGATTTGCCTGACGAGCGCGATGTCCAGGCGACGGACGCCGATCAGGGCGGCGACAGTGCCACTGCCGATGCCGACAGCCAGTCCCTCGATGCCAATCTGGTCGCGGGGCAATTGACCGACGCGCCAGAGGGCGCACAACTGCTCCAGGCCCAGGCCGAAGCGGTGGCGCCGGTGCTCCAGGCCGCCAGCCAGCAGGCAGCGCTGGTGACGCCGCCGGCCAGCGAGGAACAGGCCTTCGACCCGGACAGCGACCCGCTGGCCGATCTGCCGGTGCTGCGCCTGGCCCTGGAACAGAACGCCCAGGCCCAGGGCGCCACCTCCACTCATGCCAAGGCTTCCACCACGGACACCGCGCAGGGCCAGCAGCCCGCTGTCAATCCACTGGCGCAGATGCTCGAAGGCGCCGAGGCCGAGGCCGGACAGAGCGAAGGCGGCGACAAGGCCTTCGCCAGCCTGATCGACGACGGTCTCAAGGACACCAAGCGCGCCGGCAGCGATACCCGTGTCGACGACTTCGCCAACCGCCTCGCCAACCTGACCCAGGCCGTCACCGCCAAGACTGCCAATGCCGTGGCGCCCGCGCCGCTGCACCAGCCGCTGGCGATGAACCAGAGCGGCTGGAGCGAAGGCCTGGTCAACCGGGTCATGTACCTGTCCAGCCAGAACCTCAAGTCCGCCGATATCCAGCTGGAACCGAAGGAGCTGGGGCGCCTCGATATCCGCGTGAACATGAGTGCCGACGCCACGCAGATCACCTTCGCCAGCGGCCATGCCGGCGTGCGCGACAGCCTCGAAAGCCAGGTGCCGCGCCTGCGCGAGCTGTTCAGCCAGCAGGGCTTGGCGCAGCCGGACGTGAACGTCGCCGACCAGTCGCGCCAGCAGCACAACGGCAACCAGGATGACACGCCGAAGATGAGCGGCGTTGCCGGACGGCGCAACGCCGAGGGCGGGGAGGGCGATATCGCCGCTGCCGCTGCGGTGGAAACCGTCATTGGCAACAGCACGGTCGACTACGTGGTCTGATCCGCGGACTCCGTAGGAGCTGGCTTGTCGTGTGACGAACCACTGCGAAAGGAGCGCGCAGCGGTCCCAACGGGTTCCGCCAACACGACCCAGGGACCGCTTTGCGGTCCTTTCGCAGGCAAGCCAGCTCCTACGGAAGTCCGTGCAAGAACTGGCATAACACTTGCTCGCCCACTCGCCATAGTGGAACAAACCTCCTGTGAGTGACGGATTATTGGCATGGCGAAGAGCGAAGCAGTCAAAGACCCCGCCGTTAAAGGCAAACTCAAGCTGATCCTGCTGTTGGTGCTGGCCCTGTTGCTGGCCATCGGCCTGTCGGTGGGCGCGACCTGGTTTTTCCTGCACAAGTCCGACAGCAAGCCGGCGGCCGAGCCCGCGGTGGCGGCCGCCAACGTCAAGCAACCGGCCATCTACGAATCGATGTCGCCGGCCTTCGTGGTCAACTTCAACCAGAACGGCCGCCAGCGCTACATGCAGGTGAGCATCACCATGCAGGCCCGCGACCAGGCCGCCCTGGAAGCCCTGAAAGTGCACATGCCGGTGATTCGCAACAACCTGGTCATGCTCTTCTCCGGCCAGGCGTTCGAGTCGCTGGCGACCCCGGTCGGCCAGGAAATGCTGCGTCAGAAGGCCACCGCCAGTGTCCAGGAAGTGGCGCAGAAGGAAGTCGGCAAGCTGGTCGTCGACCAGTTGCTGTTCACCAATTTCGTATTGCAGTAGGAGCCGAAGATGGCCGTGCAGGACCTGCTGTCCCAGGATGAGATCGATGCCCTCTTGCACGGCGTCGACGATGGCCTGGTGCAAACCGAAGCCAGTGCCGATCCCGGCAGCGTCAAGAGCTATGACCTGACCAGTCAGGATCGCATCGTCCGCGGTCGCATGCCGACCCTGGAAATGATCAACGAGCGTTTCGCCCGCTACACCCGCGTCAGCATGTTCAACCTGCTGCGGCGCTCCGCCGACGTGGCGGTGGGCGGGGTGCAGGTGATGAAGTTCGGCGAATACGTGCACTCGCTGTACGTGCCGACCAGCCTCAACCTGGTGAAGATCAAGCCGCTGCGCGGCACCTCGCTGTTCATCCTCGACGCCAAGCTGGTGTTCAAGCTGGTGGACAACTTCTTCGGCGGCGACGGCCGTCACGCCAAGATCGAGGGGCGCGAATTCACCCCGACCGAGCTGCGCGTGGTGCGCATGGTCCTCGACCAGGCCTTCGTCGACCTCAAGGAAGCCTGGCAGGCGATCATGCCGGTCAACTTCGAGTACATAAACTCCGAGGTCAACCCGGCCATGGCCAACATCGTCGGCCCCAGCGAGGCGGTGGTGGTCTCGACCTTCCACATCGAACTCGACGGCGGCGGCGGCGACCTGCACGTGACCATGCCGTACTCGATGATCGAGCCGGTGCGGGAAATGCTCGATGCCGGTTTCCAGTCCGACCTGGACGACCAGGACGAGCGCTGGGTCAAGGCCCTGCGCGAAGACGTGCTGGACGTCAGCGTACCGCTCAGCGCCACCGTGGCCCGCCGCCAGCTCAAGCTGCGCGACATCCTGCACATGCAGCCGGGCGACGTGATTCCCGTGGAACTGCCGGAAGACCTGATCCTGCGCGCCAACGGCGTGCCGGCGTTCAAGGCCAGGCTTGGCTCGCACAAGGGCACCCTGTCCCTGCAGATCCAGTCGCCGGTCGAGCGCCGCTAACCCTTTAACCGAATTGAGTGCCCGTCGAGGACAACATGGCGAACGAAAACGACATTACTTCCCTGGAAGAGCAGGCCCTGGCCGATGAATGGGCGGCAGCCCTGAGCGAAACCGGCGATGGCGGCCAGGCCGATATCGATGCGCTGATGGCGGGCGGCAACTCGGCCTCCTCGGGTGGCGCCAATCGTCTGCCGATGGAAGAGTTCGGCAGCTCGCCGCGGCCCAGCGACCAGGTCAGCCTGGAAGGTCCGAACCTGGACGTGATCCTGGACATTCCGGTGAACATCTCCATGGAAGTGGGCAGCACCGAAATCAGCATCCGCAACCTGCTGCAGCTCAACCAGGGCTCGGTGATCGAACTCGACCGCCTGGCCGGCGAGCCGCTGGACGTGCTGGTCAACGGCACGCTGATCGCCCATGGCGAAGTGGTGGTGGTCAACGAGAAGTTCGGCATCCGCCTGACCGACGTGATCAGCCCGAGCGAACGTATCAAGAAGCTGCGCTGAGTGAAGCGCTTCCTTTCCCGGCTGCTGGCCGCGGCCAGCCTGTGCTGGCTGCCCCTGGCCCTGTCGGCGCAGGTCGGTGCGACGCCCGCGGCCAGCGTGGCGGCGCCGGCCACCTCCGGCAGCGTGGCCGGTCAACTGACCCAACTGGTCCTCGGCCTGCTGCTGGTACTGGGGCTGATCTTCTTCCTCGCCTGGTTGCTGCGCCGCGTGCAGAACGCCGCGCCCAACGCCAACCAGGTGATCCAGGTGGTCGGCAGTCGCCAGGTCGGTCCCCGTGATCGCCTGCTGCTGGTGCAGGTCGGCGACGAACAGGTCCTCATTGGCCACACCCCCGGCAGCCTGACCACCCTGCATGTCATGACCCAGCCCGTCGCGGCGCCGGCCAGCCCCCGCGCGGCCACGCCGGAATTCGCCCAGCGCCTGATGGAGCTGCTGGGCAAGGACCAGAAGGACAAGCCGTGATGGCTGCATTGCGAACACTGTTGACGCTGCTGTTGCTGCTCGCCGCACCGCTGGCGCTGGCCGCCGACCCGCTGTCGATCCCGGCGATCACCCTGTCCAACGGGGCGAACGGCCAGCAGGAGTATTCGGTCAGCCTGCAGATCCTGCTGATCATGACCGCGCTGAGCTTCATCCCGGCGTTCGTCATCCTCATGACCAGCTTCACCCGGATCATCATCGTCTTCTCGATCCTGCGTCAGGCCCTGGGCCTGCAGCAGACCCCGTCGAACCAGATCCTCATCGGCCTGGCACTGTTCCTGACGATGTTCATCATGGCGCCGGTGTTCGACCGGGTGAACAAGGACGCCCTGCAGCCGTACCTGGCCGAGACCCTGAACGCGCAGCAGGCACTGGACAAGGCCCAGGTGCCGCTGAAGGACTTCATGCTGGCGCAGACCCGGCAGAGCGACCTCGACCTGTTCATGCGCCTGTCCAAGCGTACCGACATCGCCGGGCCCGACCAGGCGCCGCTGACCATCCTGGTCCCGGCCTTCGTCACCTCGGAGCTGAAGACCGCGTTCCAGATCGGCTTCATGATCTTCATCCCGTTCCTGATCATCGACCTGGTGGTTGCCAGTGTGCTGATGGCCATGGGCATGATGATGCTGTCGCCGCTGATCATTTCCCTGCCGTTCAAGATCATGCTGTTCGTCCTGGTGGACGGCTGGGCGTTGATCATCGGCACGCTCGCCGGCAGTTTCGGCGGCGTATAGCCCCGGGAGACCCACATGACCCCAGAAGTCGCCGTCGACCTGTTCCGCGATGCCCTGTGGCTGACCACCCTGATGGTCGCCGTGCTGGTGATCCCGAGCCTGCTGGTGGGCCTGCTGGTGGCGATGTTCCAGGCCGCCACGCAGATCAACGAACAGACCCTGAGCTTCCTGCCGCGCCTGCTGGTGATGCTGGTCACCCTGATCGTCGCCGGACCGTGGCTGGTGCAGAAGTTCATGGAGTACATCCTGTCGTTGTACGGCAGCATCCCGCAGCTGATCGGCTGAGCGCGGCATGCTCGAACTGACCGACACGCAGATCTCCACATGGGTGGCCAGCTTCATGCTGCCGCTGTTTCGCGTGGCGGCGGTGCTGATGACCATGCCGGTCTTCGGCACCTCGCTGGTACCGCAGCGCATCCGCCTGTATTTCGCCGTGGCCATCACCGTGGTCATCGCCCCCGGCCTGCCGGCCATGCCGCCGGTCGAGGCGCTGGACCTCAGCGCCCTGCTGCTGGTCGGCGAGCAGATCATCATCGGCGCCCTGTTCGGCCTGTCCCTGCAGTTGCTGTTCCAGGCGTTCGTGATTGCCGGGCAGATCGTCGCGATCCAGATGGGCCTGGCTTTCGCCTCCATGGTCGATCCGGCCAACGGCGTCAACACCACGGTGATCAGCCAGTTCCTGACCATGCTGGTGACCTTGCTGTTCCTGGCGATGAACGGCCACCTGGTGGTGTTCGAGGTGCTCAGCGAGAGCTTCACCACCTTGCCGGTGGGCGGCGGCCTGATGGTCAATCACTTCTGGGACCTGGCCGGGCGCCTGGGCTGGGTGCTGGGTGCGGCGCTGCTGCTGGTGCTGCCGGCAATCACCGCGCTGCTGGTGATCAACATCGCCTTCGGCGTGATGACCCGCGCCGCGCCGCAACTGAACATCTTCTCCATCGGCTTCCCCATGACCCTGGTGCTGGGCATGGGCATCTTCTGGATCGGCCTGGCCGATATTCTTTCCCACTACCAGTCGTTGGCGTCCGAAGCGCTGCAATGGCTGCGTGAACTGGCACGGGCGCGCTGAGCATGGCAGAGAGCGAAAGCGGTCAGGACAAGACAGAAGACCCCACGGAAAAGCGCAAGAACGACGCCCGCGAAAAGGGCGAGATCGCCCGTTCCAAGGAGCTCAACACCGTCGCCGTGATGCTCGCCGGGGCGCTCGGCCTGCTGAGTTTCGGCGGCTTCCTGGCCGGTGCGCTGATGGAGATCATGCGCAGCAACTTCAGCCTGTCGCGGGACGTGCTGATGGACGAGCGCTACATGGGCATCTTCCTGTTGTCCTCGGGCAAGCTGGCCATTCTCGCCACCCAGCCGGTGCTGCTGGTGCTGCTGCTGGCCGCGCTGATCGGGCCGATTGCGCTGGGCGGCTGGCTGTTCGCCGCGGGCACCATGGCGCCCAAGTTCAGCCGGATGAACCCGTTGGCCGGGATCAAGCGGATGTTCTCCATGCACTCGCTGGCCGAGCTGCTCAAGGCCCTGGCCAAATTCTTCGTGATCCTGCTGGTGGCCCTGGCGGTGTTGTCGGCCGATCGCGACGACCTGCTGGCGATCGCCAACGAGCCGCTGGACCAGGCGATCATCCACAGCGTCCAGGTGGTGGCCTGGAGCGCCTTGTGGATGGCGTGCGGGCTGCTGATCATCGCTGCGGTGGACGTGCCGATCCAGCTCTACCAGGCCAAGCAGAAGCTGATGATGACCAAGCAGGAGGTGCGCGACGAATACAAGGACACCGAGGGCAAGCCGGAGGTCAAGCAGCGTATCCGCCAGGTCCAGCGCGAGATCTCGCAGCGGCGGATGATGGCCGCGGTGCCCGAGGCCGATGTGATCATCACCAACCCGACCCACTACGCGGTGGCCTTGAAGTACGACCCGGAGAAGGGCGCGGCGCCGTTGCTGCTGGCCAAGGGCACGGACTTCATTGCCTTGAAGATTCGCGAGATCGCCGTACAGCACAATATCCAGTTGCTCGAGTCGCCGGCGCTGGCGCGCTCGATCTACTACTCCACGGAGCTGGAGGAGGAGATTCCCGCCGGGTTGTACCTGGCGGTGGCGCAGGTGCTGGCCTATGTCTACCAGATTCGCCAGTACCAGGCGGGCAAGGGCAAGGCGCCGGAGCCGCTCAAGGACCTGCCGATTCCGCCGGATCTGCGTCGGGATTCCTGATCCTTCATTGCTTTGAGGGCCCCATCGCAGGCTTCGCCAGCTCCCACAGGTTTCGTGGTGCACGCGATCCTTGTGGGAGCTGGCGAAGCCTGCGATGAGGCCCTTGAACCCCGCGCAAATCCCTTGTTTGAAAAGTTGGAAAGCTTCTTGCACAGGCAGCGCCACACGTCCGTGTGGCGTCAAAAGTTTGCTTGAAGAGGAAGACCGGTGGATCGCTCTCAGTTGATCAATAGCGCGCGCAGCAACCTGACCAGCCTCGGCCGGGGCAATATCGGGGTGCCGGTGCTGCTGCTGGTGATGCTGGCAATGATGATGTTGCCGATCCCGCCGTTCCTGCTCGACGTGTTCTTTACCTTCAACATCGCCCTGTCCATCGTGGTCCTGCTGGTCTGCGTGTACGCCCTGCGGCCGCTGGACTTCGCCGCTTTCCCGACCATCCTGCTGGTGGCCACGCTGTTGCGCCTGGCGCTGAACGTCGCTTCGACGCGGGTGGTCCTGCTCCACGGCCACGACGGCCACGGCGCCGCCGGTAAAGTGATCCAGGCCTTCGGTGACGTGGTCATCGGCGGCAACTACGTGGTCGGTATCGTCGTCTTCGCCATCCTCATGATCATCAACTTCGTCGTGGTGACCAAGGGTGCCGGACGGATCTCCGAGGTGAGTGCGCGCTTCACCCTCGACGCCATGCCCGGCAAGCAGATGGCCATCGACGCCGACCTCAACGCCGGCCTGATCAACCAGGACCAGGCCAAGGCCCGCCGCGCCGAAGTGGCCCAGGAAGCCGAGTTCTACGGCTCCATGGACGGTGCCAGCAAGTTCGTCCGCGGTGACGCCATCGCCGGCCTGCTGATCCTCTTCATCAACCTGATCGGCGGCATGGCCATCGGCATGGCCCAGCACGGCATGACCTTCGGCGACGCCGGCCGGGTCTACGCCCTGCTGACCATCGGTGACGGTTTGGTGGCGCAGCTGCCATCGCTGCTGCTGTCCACCGCGGCGGCGATCATGGTCACCCGGGCGTCCGGCTCGGAAGACATGGGCAAGCAGATCAACCGGCAGATGTTCGACTCGCCGAAGGCGCTGGCGGTCTCCGCGGCGCTGATGATCGTCATGGGCCTGGTCCCGGGCATGCCGCACATCGCCTTCCTCAGCCTCGGCCTGCTGGCCGCCGGTGGCGCCTACCTGGTGTGGAAGAAGCAGAACCAGGGCAAGCTCAAGGCCGCCCAGGAACTCCAGCGCCAGCAGGACCTGCTGCCGTCGCCACAGCGCAGCGCCGAGACCAAGGAGCTGGGCTGGGACGACGTCACCCCGATCGACATGATCGGCCTGGAAGTGGGCTACCGCCTGATTCCGCTGGTGGACCGCAACCAGGGCGGGCAATTGCTGGCGCGGATCAAGGGGGTGCGCAAGAAGCTGTCGCAGGACCTCGGTTTCCTCATGCCTACTGTGCATATCCGCGACAACCTCGACCTGGCGCCGAGCACCTACCGCCTGACCCTGATGGGGGTGATCCTGGCCGAGGCGGAAATCTTCCCCGAGCGGGAAATGGCGATCAACCCGGGCCAGGTGTTCGGCACCCTCAACGGCATCGCCGCGCGCGACCCGGCGTTCGGCCTGGAAGCGGTGTGGATCGATGTCGGTCAGCGCAGCCAGGCGCAGTCGCTGGGCTACACCGTGGTCGATGCCAGTACCGTGGTGGCGACCCACCTCAACCAGATTCTCTACAAGCACTGCCACGAGCTGATCGGCCACGAGGAGGTCCAGCAACTGCTGGCGGTGCTGGCCAAGGGCTCGCCGAAACTGGCCGAGGAGATCGTCCCTGGCGTGCTGTCGCTCTCCGGCCTGCTGAAAGTGCTCCAGGCCCTGCTGGCGGAACAGGTTCCCGTCAGGGATATCCGTAGCATTGCCGAGGCGATCGCCAACAATGCGAGCAAGAGTCAAGATACCGCCGCCCTGGTTGCCGCAGTCCGCGTCGGATTGTGTCGCGCCATCGTGCAAAGCATTGTCGGCACTGAGTCCGAGCTGCCTGTGATCACCCTTGAGCCAAGGTTGGAACAGATTTTGCTCAATAGTCTGCAAAGGGCCGGGCAAGGTCAGGAAGACGGTGTTCTTCTTGAGCCGAGCATGGCTGAAAAGCTTCAGCGTTCGTTGATCGAGGCTGCCCAGCGTCAGGAGATGCAAGGTCAGCCGGCCATCCTGCTGGTTGCAGGGCCGATCCGTCAGATGCTGTCGCGCTTCGGTCGCCTGGCTGTACCGAATTTGCATGTTTTGGCGTATCAGGAAATACCTGACAACAAGCAAGTCACCATCGTTGCCACAGTGGGCCCCAACGGCTGAGGTAGTGGGTTATGCAAGTTAAGCGTTTTTTCGCCGCCGATATGCGTCAGGCCATGAAGCTGGTTCGCGATGAGCTGGGGGCTGATGCCGCCATCATCGGCAACCGACGGATTGCTGGCGGTGTCGAGCTGACGGCTGCGCTGGACTACAAGCTGTCCGCTCTCGCGCCGCGGGTGCCCAACGTCGAGCTGGAAGACGAGCTGCGCAAGACCGAATCGCGCATCGCCACCGCCCAGGCCGAGCTGAGCAGCCGCAACGACACCGATACCGGCAACCGCCAGCTGTTCGCCGGCCTGCCGCTGACCGCCTCCGAGCCGCTGGTCGAGCCCCGTCTCGAAGAGCTGGCGCCGGCCCCGGTCGCCGCCCCGGCGGCCCCGGCCATCGACCAGCGCCTGTTCGATTCGATGCGCTCCGAGCTGTCCGGCCTGCGCGAGCTGCTGGAAGTCCAGCTCGGCTCGCTGGCCTGGAACCAGCTGCAGGGCGCCAAGCCGCACCAGGCCAACCTCTGGCGTCGCCTGCAGCGCATCGGCCTGTCCGGGCCGCTGTCGCGCGACCTGCTCGACCTCACCCAGGACATCGTCGACCCGCGCCACGCCTGGCGCATGCTGCTGGCGCACCTGGCGCGGATGATCCATGTGCCGGAAGCCGAGCCGATCGAGGAGGGCGGGGTGATCGCCATGGTCGGTCCGGCCGGCATGGGCAAGACCACCACCCTGGCCAAGCTGGCCGCGCGCTACGTGCTCAAGTACGGCGCGCAGAACCTGGCCCTGGTGAGCATGGACAGTTTCCGCATCGGCGCCCAGGAGCAGCTGAAGACCCTCGGGCGCATCCTCAATGTCTCGGTGACCCATGTCGATCCCGGCCAGTCCCTGGCCCAGGCGCTGGACCCGCTGCTGCGCAAGCGCGTGGTGCTGATCGATACCGCTGGCCTGCAGGCCAGCGACCCGGCCCTGCGCATGCAACTGGAAACCCTGGCCGGTCGCGGCATCCAGGCGAAGAACTACCTGGTCCTGGCCACCACCAGCCAGAAGCAGGTGCTGACCGCCGCCTACCACAGCTACAAGCGCTGCGGCCTGGCCGGCTGCATCCTGACCAAACTCGATGAAACCGCCAGCCTGGGCGAAGTCCTCAGCCTGGCCATCAGTCACGAATTGCCGGTGGCCTATCTCACCGATGGCCCGCGCATTCCTGACGACCTGCACCTGCCACGGCGGCACCAGTTGGTGAGCCGCGCGGTGAGTGTGCAGATGCAGGACGAGCCGAGCGAAGAGGCCATGGCCGACATGTTCGCCGACCTGTACCACAGTGACGGCAAGCGAGTCGGCTGAGGTGGATATGTATCAGTTGCAAAGTACCTGCATCACAGGGTCCGCGTGGCAGTTCGCGGTTGTAGCCAGCGCGGCCCGTCATGTGGCCTCGGTCTAAGCAAGACAAGGTAAAGAACAAATATGGGTAGCATGCATCCCGTACAGGTGATCGCCGTGACCGGCGGCAAAGGTGGCGTTGGCAAGACCAACGTGTCGGTGAACCTCTCGCTGGCACTGGCCGAGCTCGGTCGTCGCGTCATGCTGCTGGACGCCGACCTTGGCCTGGCCAATGTCGACGTACTGCTCGGGCTCACCCCCAAGCGCACGTTGGCCGACGTCATCGAAGGCCGTTGCGAGCTGCGCGACGTCCTCCTCCAGGGCCCCGGCGGTGTGCGCATCGTCCCGGCGGCCTCGGGCACCCAGAGCATGGTGCACCTGGCTCCGGCGCAGCACGCCGGGCTGATCCAGGCCTTCAGCGAAATCGGCGACAACCTCGACGTGCTGGTGATCGACACCGCCGCGGGTATCGGTGACTCGGTGGTCAGCTTCGTCCGCGCCGCCCAGGAAGTCCTGCTGGTGGTCTGCGACGAACCGACCTCGATCACCGACGCCTACGCCCTGATCAAGCTGCTCAACCGCGACTACGGCATGAGCCGCTTCCGCGTGCTCGCCAACATGGCGCAAAGCCCGCAGGAAGGGCGCAATCTGTTCGCCAAGTTGACCAAGGTCACGGATCGCTTCCTCGACGTCGCCCTACAATACGTCGGTGCGGTGCCCTACGACGAGTGCGTGCGCAAGGCGGTGCAGAAGCAGCGAGCGGTCTATGAAGCCTTCCCGCGTTCCAAGTGCGCGCTGGCTTTCAAGGCGATCGCCCAGAAGGTCGATAGCTGGCCGCTGCCGGCCAACCCGCGCGGACACCTGGAATTTTTCGTCGAACGTCTGGTGCAACCTACCAGCGCGGGACCTGTGCTATGAGCGCGAGCGGCTACCGTATGTACAGCAAGGCCTCCCGTGACGCCCAGTACGAACTGATCGAGCGTTACGCCCCATTGGTCAAGCGGATCGCCTATCACCTGCTGGCGCGGCTGCCGGCCAGCGTGCAGGTGGAGGATCTGATCCAGGCCGGGATGATCGGTCTGCTCGAAGTCGCCAACAAATACGACTCGAGCAAGGGCGCCAGTTTCGAGACCTATGCCGGTATCCGCATCCGTGGCGCCATGCTCGACGAAGTGCGCAAGGGCGACTGGGCGCCGCGCTCGGTACACCGCAATACCCGCATGGTCAGCGACGCGATTCGTGCAATTGAAGCAAAAACCGGCCGTGACGCTAAAGATCACGAGGTTGCTGCCGAACTTCAATTGAGTCTCGATGATTACTACGGGATTTTGAACGATACCTTGGGCAGTCGCCTGTTCAGCTTCGACGACCTGTTGCAGGACGGCGAGCATGAAGGTCTGCACGAGGATGGCGCCAGTGCCCAGCTCGAGCCCTCGCGCGATCTGGAGGACGAACGCTTTCAGGCAGCCCTGGCCGATGCCATCGCCAACCTGCCGGAACGCGAGCGTCTGGTCCTGGCGCTGTACTACGACGAAGAGCTGAACCTCAAGGAAATCGGTGAGGTCCTGGGGGTCAGCGAGTCGCGCGTCAGCCAGTTGCATAGCCAGTGCGCGGCCCGTCTGCGCAGTCGGCTGGGGGAATGGCGGGCGCGTTGAACGCAGGTTCGATGCAGTCGTGACAACGTGGTAGCCGGAATTGATTGAACGCGCGTTCAGCGCTGAGCGCGTTAAAGACTGCTTGGAGGTCTAATTGAACAAAGAAATGAAAATCCTCATCGTTGACGACTTTTCGACGATGCGGCGGATCATCAAGAACCTGTTGCGTGATCTGGGCTTCACCAACACGCACGAGGCCGACGACGGCACTACCGCGCTGCCCATGCTGGAAACCGGCAACTTCGACTTCCTGGTCACCGACTGGAACATGCCTGGCATGACCGGTATCGACCTGCTGCGCAAGGTGCGCGCCGAAGAGCGTCTGAAACACCTGCCCGTGCTGATGGTGACTGCCGAAGCCAAGCGCGAGCAGATCATCGAAGCGGCCCAGGCTGGCGTCAACGGCTATGTGGTCAAGCCTTTCACCGCCCAGGTGCTGAAAGAGAAAATCGACAAGATCTTCGAACGCGTCAACGGCTGAGGCGTGCAACGGGGGCGCTATGGACCATAAAGAATCATCTTTGGGCGACTTCGAGTCGACCCTGAAGAAACATGCCCAGGAGCTGGTCGCGAGCCTCGAACGAGGCCAGTTCGGCGACGCGGTGCAACTGATCCATCAGCTGAACCAGACCCGTGACCGCGGCCTGTACCAGGAAGTCGGCAAACTCACGCGCGAACTGCACAGTGCGATCGTCAGCTTCCAGATCGACACCAACGGCCCGCAGGCCGAGGAAATGTCCCAGATCACCGACGCCACCGAGCGCCTGGCCTATGTGGTCAAGCTCACCGAGGCGGCGGCCAATCGCACCATGGACCTGGTCGAGCAAGGCACCCCGGTGCTCCACGAGCTGGGCGACGAAGCCCGCGCGCTGCAGATCGACTGGCAGCGCTTCATGCGCAAGGAAGTGGCGGCGCCGGAGTTTCGCGAGCTGGTCCAGCGTGTCGACAGGTTCCTCGCACGCAGTGCCGAGGACAGCCACAAGGTCGGCGGTTACCTCAACGACATTCTTCTGGCCCAGGACTATCAGGACCTGACCGGCCAGGTGATCAAGCGCGTGACTTCGCTGGTCACTGAAGTCGAAAAGAATCTGCTCAAGCTCGTGTTGATGGCCAGTCAGGTCGACCGCTTCGCCGGTATCGAGCATGACCGCCAGGAAATGCTTGCCGAGAGTGACCAATACAAAAATCCGACTCGGGGTGAAGGACCACAGATTCATGCCGATAAACGGGAAGACGTCGTGTCCGGTCAGGACGATGTCGATGATCTGCTGTCCAGCCTGGGTTTTTAGGGAGCACGTTTGATGAGCTTCGGCGCCGATGAAGAAATCCTGCAGGATTTCCTGGTAGAGGCCGGCGAAATTCTTGAGCAACTGTCCGAACAACTGGTCGAGCTGGAAAGCCGTCCGGATGATGCCGACCTGCTCAATGCAATCTTTCGCGGTTTTCACACTGTAAAAGGGGGCGCCGGCTTCCTCCAGCTCAACGAGCTGGTGGAGTGCTGCCATATCGCCGAGAACGTCTTCGACATCCTGCGCAAGGGAGAGCGCCGGGTCGATGCCGAACTGATGGACGTGGTCCTGGAAGCCCTGGACACGGTCAACAGCATGTTCGGCCAGGTTCGCGAGCGCAGCGATATCACCCCGGCCACGCCGGAACTGCTCGGTGCCCTGGCGCGCCTGGCCGAGCCTGCCGGCGCCGAAGCGGCCGCCGCACCCGCGCCTGTCGCGGCGGAGCCGGAGCCCGAACCCGCCGCCAGTGCCGCCGGTGACATCACCGACAGCGAATTCGAGCAGTTGCTCGACTCGCTGAGCGCCGTGCATGACGCCGCGCAGGCGCAGGACGAAAACGTCGCCAGCGACGAAATCACCGACGCTGAATTCGAATCCCTGCTCGACCAGTTGCATGGCAAGGGCCAGTTCGCCGCCGACGGCCTGCCGGGTGTCAGCGCCGCCGCTCCGGTGGCCGAGGTGGGCGCCGAACCGAGCGACGAAATCACCGACGCCGAGTTCGAAGCGCTGCTCGACCAGTTGCATGGCAAGGGCTCCTTCGTCGTCGACGGGCTGCCCGCTGCCGGGGCGGCTGCCGTGGTCAGCGAAGCGCCGGTTGCCGCCGGTGATAGCGATCACATCACCGAACACGAGTTCGAAGCGCTGCTGGATCAACTGCACGGCAAGGGCAAGTTCGCCGCCGATGCCGTGGCGAGCGCCGCTCCAGCCGCCGCGGCCGCGCCGGCTGCTGCCGCTGCTGTCGCCAAACCGGTGGCCCGGCCCGCACCGGCTGCCGCGAGCAAACCCGCTGCTGCCGCGCCCGCGCGCCAGGCCGCTGCACCCGCCGCTGCTGGCGACAAGCACCCGCCGGCCAGCGAGGCGGAAACCACGGTGCGCGTCGATACCGCGCGCCTGGACGAAATCATGAACATGGTCGGCGAACTGGTGCTGGTGCGTAACCGCCTGGTGCGCCTGGGCCTGAACAGCGGTGACGAGGCCATGTCCAAGGCCGTGTCCAACCTCGACGTGGTCACCGCCGACCTGCAGACCGCGGTCATGAAGACCCGCATGCAGCCGATCAAGAAGGTCTTCGGGCGCTTCCCGCGCCTGGTTCGCGACCTGGCCCGGCAACTGAAGAAAGAGATCAACCTGGAGCTGGTCGGCGAAGAGACCGACCTCGACAAGAACCTCGTCGAGGCCCTGGCCGACCCGCTGGTCCACCTGGTGCGCAACGCCGTCGACCACGGCGTGGAAACCCCGGAAGAGCGCGAGGCTTCGGGCAAGTCGCGGGGCGGCAAGGTGGTCTTGGCGGCGGAGCAGGAGGGCGACCATATCCTCCTGTCCATCTCCGACGACGGCAAGGGCATGGACCCCGCGGTGCTGCGCGCCAAGGCCGTGGAAAAGGGCCTGATGGACAAGGACGCGGCCGATCGCCTGAGCGAGTCGGACTGCTACAACCTGATCTTCGCCCCGGGCTTCTCGACCAAGACCGAGATTTCCGACGTGTCCGGCCGCGGCGTCGGCATGGACGTGGTCAAGACCAAGATTTCCCAGCTCAACGGCTCGATCAACATCTACTCGGCCAAGGGCCAGGGTTCGAAGATCGTCATCAAGGTGCCGCTGACCCTGGCGATCATGCCGACCCTGATGGTGATGCTGGGCAACCAGGCCTTCGCCTTCCCGCTGGTCAACGTCAACGAGATCTTCCACCTCGACCTGTCGCGGACCAACGTGGTCGACGGCCAGGAAGTGGTGATCGTGCGCGACAAGGCGCTGCCGTTGTTCTACCTCAAGCGCTGGCTGGTCAGTTCCGCCGCTCACGAAGAGCAGCATGAAGGCCATGTGGTGATCCTTTCGGTGGGCACCCAGCGCATCGGCTTCGTCGTCGACCAGCTGGTGGGCCAGGAAGAAGTGGTCATCAAGCCGCTGGGCAAGATGCTCCAGGGCACCCCGGGCATGTCGGGCGCCACCATCACCGGTGACGGGCGCATCGCGCTGATCCTCGACGTGCCGAGCATGCTCAAGCGTTACGCCGCACGGCGAATCTGATCCCGGTGGCGCGGCCTCGCGGCTGCGCCCCGTAATGGAGTGTTTATGTCAGTCAAGGTCCTGGTGGTGGATGATTCAGGTTTCTTCCGCCGCCGTGTCTCGGAAATTCTCTCGGCGGACCCGACCATCCAGGTCGTCGGTACCGCGACCAACGGCAAGGAAGCGATCGACCAGGCACTGGCGCTCAAGCCCGACGTCATCACCATGGACTACGAGATGCCGACCATGGACGGCATCACCGCGGTTCGTCACATCATGCAGCGCTGCCCGACCCCGGTGCTGATGTTCTCCTCGCTGACCCACGAAGGCGCCCGGGTGACCCTGGATGCGCTGGATGCCGGCGCGGTGGACTACCTGCCGAAGAACTTCGAGGACATCTCGCGCAACCCGGACAAGGTCAAGCAACTGCTGTGCGAGAAGGTCCACACCATTTCCCGCAGCAACCGCCGCTTCAGCAGCTATGCCAGCGCGCTGCCGGCGGTGAGCACCACCTCGTCCAGCCCGGTGTCGTCGCTGGGCGCGGCCCGTGCGCCGTCCGCGCTGCCGACGCGCAGCGCCGCCCCGGCAGCGACGCCGGCGGCAAGCCATTCGCCGGCGCCAAAGCGCAAGGCCTACAAACTGCTCGCCATCGGTACTTCCACCGGTGGTCCGGTGGCCCTGCAACGGGTCCTGACCCAGTTGCCGGCCGGCTTCCCGGCGCCGATCGTGCTGATCCAGCACATGCCGGCGGCCTTCACCAAGGCCTTCGCCGAACGCCTCGACAAGCTGTGCAAGATCAACGTCAAGGAAGCCGAGGACGGCGACATGCTGCGTCCCGGCCTGGCCCTGCTGGCCCCGGGCGGCAAGCAGATGATGGTCGACGGTCGCGGCATGGTGAAGATCCTGCCGGGCGACGAGCGCCTCAACTACAAGCCGTGCGTGGACATCACCTTCGGCTCGGCGGCCAAGTCCTTCGGCGACAAGGTGCTGGCCGTGGTCCTCACCGGCATGGGCGCCGACGGCCGCGAAGGCGCGCGCCTGCTCAAGCAGGGCGGTAGCCAGGTCTGGGCGCAGGACGAGGCGAGCTGCGTGATCTACGGCATGCCCATGGCCATCGTCAAGGCCAACCTGGCCGACGCGGTCTACGGCCTCGACGATATCGGTCGGCACCTGGTCGAGGCGTGCATCTGATGGATGTCCTCAGCCTCCTCGGCATCATTCTCGCCTTTGTCGCAATCGTTGGCGGCAACCTGCTCGAAGGCGGTCACGTCGGTGCGCTGCTCAACGGTCCGGCGGCGCTGATCGTGCTCGGCGGGACCCTCGCCGCCGCGCTGTTGCAGTCGCCGCTGAGCGCATTCAAGCGCGCTTTGCAGATCTTCGGCTGGATCCTGTTCCCGCCGCGGGTCGATCTCGCCGGCGGCATCGACCGGGTGGTCAACTGGAGCCTCACCGCGCGCAAGGAAGGCCTGCTGGGCCTGGAAGGCGTGGCCGATGCCGAGCCCGATCCCTATGCGCGCAAAGGCCTGCAACTGCTGGTGGACGGTGCCGAACCCGAAGCCATCCGCAGCATCCTCGAAGTCGACTTCCTGACCCAGGAAGCCCGCGATATCCAGGCCGCCAAGGTCTTCGAAAGCATGGGTGGCTATGCGCCGACCATCGGCATCATCGGTGCGGTGATGGGCCTGATCCACGTCATGGGCAACCTGGCCGACCCGTCGCAGCTGGGCAACGGCATCGCCGTGGCCTTCGTCGCCACCATCTACGGCGTGGCCAGTGCCAACCTGATCCTGCTGCCGGTGGCCAACAAGCTGAAGGCCCAGGTCATGCGCCAGTCGCGTTACCGGGAAATGCTCCTTGAAGGCCTGCTGTCGATCGCCGAAGGCGAGAACCCGCGTTCGATCGAACTGAAGCTTCAGGGCTTCATGGAGTAAGCATGGCCCGTCGTCGCAAGGTCGAGGAACACGAGAATCACGAACGCTGGCTGGTGTCCTACGCGGACTTCATCACCCTGCTGTTCGCCTTTTTCGTGGTGATGTACTCGATTTCCTCGATCAACGAGGGCAAGTACAAGATTATGTCGCAGGCGCTGATCGGCGTGTTCAGCGAGTCCGAGCGCAGCACCCGGCCGATTCCCATCGGCGAGGAGCGCCCGCTCAGCACGCGCCCGGCGCAGCCGCTGGTCAAGGACAGCGAACAGACCGACGCCGGTCTCGCCCAGTCCAGCGCCGATCCGCTGAAGAGCATCACCGACCAGGTGATGGAAGCCTTCGGCGACCTGATCAAGAGCGACCAGATGACCGTGCGCGGCAACGAGCTGTGGATCGAGATCGAGCTGAGCTCGTCGCTGCTGTTCGGCAGCGGCGATGCGATGCCCAGCGACATCGCGTTCAACCTGATCGACAAGGTGGCGAGCATCATCAAGCCGTTCGCCAACCCGGTGCACGTCGAGGGCTTCACCGACGACCAGCCGATCCGCACCGCGCAGTATCCGACCAACTGGGAGCTGTCTTCGGCGCGGGCGGCGAGTATCGTCCGCCTGCTGGCCATGGAAGGGGTCAACCCGGCGCGGCTGGCCTCGGTGGGCTACGGTGAGTTCCAGCCGATCGCCAGCAATGCCACCGCTGACGGCCGGGCGAAGAACCGCCGGGTGGTGCTGGTGATCTCGCGCAACCTGGATGTACGCCGCAGCCTGACCGGCACCGGAACCGCCAACGCGCAGCCGGATGCGGCACTCAAGCGGGCTGGCACACAATCTGCACCGCCTGTGGTAACACCGACGGCCGGGAGCAATCCCGTCAAAACTCCGTCGTCGTCGACCTTTTAATCGATCCCGGCTGACGACCGTCTGACCGGGAGGAAGCAGCGCATGAGAGTCTGGGCAGTAGCCAATCAAAAAGGTGGCGTAGGCAAGACCACCACGTCCATCGCTCTGGCAGGCCTGCTGGCCGACGCCGGCAAGCGCGTGGTCGTCGTCGACCTCGACCCGCACGGGTCGATGACCAGCTATTTCGGGCACAACCCCGATACCCTGGAGCACAGCAGCTTCGACCTGTTCCAGCACAAGGGCACGGTCCCCGACGGCTTGCCCGGGCAACTGCTGCTGCCCACCAGCAATGAAAAGATCTCGCTGTTGCCCTCCAGCACCGCGCTGGCCGTGCTCGAGCGCCAGTCGCCGGGGCAGAACGGCCTCGGCCTGGTGATCGCCAAGAGTCTGGCGCAGCTGTGGCAGGACTTCGACTACGCCCTGATCGACAGCCCGCCGCTGCTCGGCGTGCTGATGGTCAATGCCCTGGCCGCCAGCCAGCAACTGGTGATCCCGGTACAGACCGAGTACCTCGCGGTGAAGGGCCTGGAGCGCATGGTCAGCACCCTGGCCATGGTCAACCGCTCGCGCCGCCAGGCGTTGCCGTACCACATCGTGCCGACCCTGTTCGACCGCCGCACCCAGGCCTCGATGGGCACCCTCAAGGTGCTGCGCGACAGTTATCCCGACAACATCTGGCATGGCTACATTCCGGTCGATACGCGCCTGCGCGATGCCAGCCGGGCCGGGGTCACGCCGTCGCAGTACGACGCCAAGAGCCGTGGCGTGGTGGCCTACCGCGCGCTGCTCAAGCACCTGCTGATGCAGAAATCCGTGGCGCAGGTGGCTTGATGAACCGTCCGCAGATCGCCACCAAGCCGCAGATGGCCCTGCAGTCCTACCTCGATGGACTGCTGCAGGAGGCCACCGAAGAACTCGACGTGAGCGAACCGCTGCCCGTCGCGGCGCCCGCGTCGGTTGCCGTGGTGAGCGTGGTTGCCGAGGTACCGGCGGCGCTCGACAGCGAAGCGCTGGACGAATTCCAGGCCGCGGTCCTCGAAGAGCAGGCCCGTGATGCCCGACGTGACGCCGTGGCCGCGCGCGGCGTGACCACCACCTTCGCCGAACCGTCGCCGATCCGCATGCCGCTGGCGCCGCCGCCGCTGCAGGTCGTGCCGGTGGTCGAAGCGCCGCCGGAGGAAAAGCCGGCCGCAGCGCCGCTGGCCGAGGTCGCAGCGAAGGTCGAGACGCCACCGCGCCTGGAACCGCTGGTCGAGGTTCATCTGCCGGCCTCGCCACCGCCGCCGCGCACCGTCGATGGCCGCCCGGAATGGGCCGCCGAGCCGTTCGAGTGCCTGCTGTTCGATGTCGCCGGCCTGACCCTGGCGGTGCCGCTGGTCTGCCTCGGGTCGATCTACCCGCTGGCCGGCCAGGAGCTGACGCCGCTGTTCGGCCAGCCGGAATGGTTCCTCGGCATCCTGCCGTGCCAGGCGGGCAACCTGAAGGTCCTGGATACCGCGCGCTGGGTCATGCCCGAGCGTTATCGCGACGATTTCCGCGACGGTCTGCAGTACGTGATTTCGGTGCAGGGCTACGAGTGGGGGCTGGCGGTGCATCAGGTCAGCCGCTCGTTGCGCCTGGACCCGAGCGAGATCAAGTGGCGCTCCCAGCGCGGCCAGCGGCCGTGGCTGGCCGGCACGGTGATCGAACACATGTGTGCCTTGCTGGATGTCGCCGAACTGGCCGAGCTGATCGCCAGTGGTGCCGTCAGGAAGATGCAGCTGGGAAACAAATGATCGGTCGCGCCGACTGGCGCGATCGCACTGAGCACTCCGCCGACGGCGGTTTTTGAGGGTTAGGGGAATGAAAAAGACGTCTGGACAAGGTTCTGAAGATCCGATCCTGCAGTGGGTTACCTTCCGCCTGGACAACGAGTCCTACGGCATCAACGTGATGCAGGTCCAGGAAGTGCTGCGCTACACCGAGATCGCTCCGGTACCGGGCGCGCCGAGCTATGTGCTGGGCATCATCAACCTGCGCGGCAACGTGGTCACCGTGATCGACACCCGCCAGCGTTTCGGCCTGGTGCCGAGCGATGTCACCGACAACACCCGCATCGTCATCATCGAGGCGGACAAGCAGGTGGTGGGCATCCTGGTCGACAGCGTGGCCGAAGTGGTCTACCTGCGTCAGTCCGAAGTGGAAACCGCGCCGAACGTCGGCAACGAGGAATCGGCCAAGTTCATCCAGGGCGTGTGCAACAAGAATGGCGAGCTGCTGATCCTGGTCGAGCTGGACAAGATGATGACCGAGGAAGAGTGGTCCGAGCTGGAGAACATCTGAGTTGATCCTGGAGGTAGCGGTTGTATTCCTGGCGTTGCTGTGGGCGCTGAGTGCCTGGCTGTTCGTCGGCTACAGCAAGCGCCAGCGCGAGCTGGCCTCGCAGCAGGCCCAGGGCGATGCGCTGCGTGATCAGCGCATCAAGGACCTGCACAAGCGTCTGGACGATTACCAGAACATGTCGGTGTCCATGGGCGAGGCCTTGCACGAGTTGCGTGCGACGGTCGCGCCGTTGCCGGAAAAACTGCTCCAGCTGGAACAGCGCGACCCCAACAGCCTGTCGTTCGCCCAGGCGGCGCGGTTGGTGGGGATGGGTGCCAGCGTCGACGAACTGACCCAGACCTGCGGCCTGACCCAGGCCGAGGCGGAGTTGATGAGCAAACTGCACAAGAGCTGATCAAGTCTTGCGCCGTCAGTGTGGGAGCGGATTTATCCGCGATCGGCGGCGCAGCCGTCGTAAATCCTGAGTCCCAGGTTTTTCTGACACACCGCGGATACAGGTTTTATGGCCGCTGCGCGGCCAATCGCGGATGAATCCGCTCCCACACGTCCGTGGTCGCCCTCACGAGCGGCTTCACTTCGGCCCTGGCAACCGCTTCAGGTCCGGCGTGACATCCCGCTCCACCGGCCCCTCGTCGCAGAACCCCACCGGCACCTTGCCCTTCAACTGCCAGGCAAAGGCGATGATCTCCGCAATGGTCAGGTACAGCGCCTCGGGAATGCTGTCGCCCAGTTCCATGCGGGCCAGCAGGCGAACCAGTTCGGCGTTCTCGTAGATCGGCACTTCATGCTCGCGGGCGAGGGCGAGGATGGCTTCGGCCAGTTCCTCGTCGCCTTTCGCCGTCAGGGTCGGGGCCTGGGCGCCGTCGTAGCTGAGGGCGATGGCCTGGCGGGGTGTCTTCCTGGTCATGCGTTTTCATCCACCCAGCGTTGTTCGAGATGCGTACGCGAGCCTTGCGGCGGTACGCCCTGATGGCAATGCAGCTCGCCGACATTCACCCCACGGGCCACCAGGCGCGCGCGCAGGTCGCCCAGCTCGCGCTCGATCAGCGCCGCGGTTTCCGGGCGTTCTGCCCACAGCTGGCTGGTCAGGCTGCCCTGGCTGATCTGCGCCTGGACCTGCAGCGGCCCCAGCGGATGCAGGTCGAAGGCCAGTTCCACACGCCACAGCATCTCCAGCGGATCGCGCCGCTGACGCTCCGGGTCGGCCTGCTGCTCGCGGGTTTCCTCACGCTGCACCTTGACCTGCAAGGGCATGAATTCCGGCCCGGTACGCAGGGGAATCTCCGTCTGCCAGGTGGTTTGCAGATTGCCATCCGGGGTCTTGCCGGTCTGCTCCAGGCTGGCCAGTTGATGACTCTGCACCCGCGAGATCGCCGCCGCAGCAAGACGCAGCAGGTGTTGCAGATCGTCCTCGCCGTCGCCGCTCTGCAGCAGGCGCGGCGCCAGGGGAAAGCTGCCGGGCGGGGTGCGCGGCGCCACCTGGCCCAGGGCGCCGAGGGCGCTGCGCAGCATGCCGGGTAGCGCCTGGGCCAGGGTCGCCGCGTTGTTCGGGGTGAACAGGGTGCCACCCGGCACGTTCGGCAGCAGTTGCGCGATCAGGCGCACCACCTGGGCCTTGAGGTCCGGCGCCAACTGCGCGGTGGCGCCATTGAACAGGCGGGCTTCGAGAAAGGCGCCACTGTTGCCCAGGGCCTGGGCCGTCTGGCGCGCATCGCCGAACTGGCGGATATCCGGCAGGCTGCCCAGCAGCTTGTCGAGACTGGCGCGCACCTCCGCCGGCTGGCTGTCGTCGCGGGCAATCCGCTGCATGGCGCTCAACAGGCCTTGCAACGAGGCCTGGCGGTTCTGCTGGGCGCTGAGGTTCTGGGCGATGGCCATCTGGTCCTGGCGCCCGCTCAGCGGCACGAAGTTCAGTTGCTGGTCACCCATCACCCGGGCGCTGAGCAGGCTGCCCAGGGGCAGCGGGCGAGGGGAGTCGATGGCCAGGGTGGCGCCGGCCTGCGCGGTATTCAGCAGGCTGACCAGCGAGCGGTACAGCGGCGGCAGACCGGCACCCTGCGCCTGCAGCTGGGTGGTCAGGACCTTGCCCTGGACCAGCGTGCCCAGCGGCAGCTCGCGGGTATCGAGGCGGGTGAGGGTGGCGACAGTGCTGGCGATGGCCTGCTGCAGGGTGAGGCTGAGCTGGTTGGCGCTGGGCTGGCTGACCAGTACCTGGGTGCCCTGGGCCAGGGGCAGGTTGGCGCTGGTCGCGACCATGGTCTCTCGGCCATTCTGCTGCAGCAGCTTGATCAAAAGTTGAATGTCCTGGCCGACCTGGCGCAGCGAGACTACTTCACCCTTGGCCGTTTCCCCCGGCGCCAGCAGGTCGGGCTGTTCCTGCAGCAGTTGCACCAGCTCGCCGGTCATGGCTGCGCCGCGGGCCTGCTGGGCGGCGGCGACCTGTGGGCCGAGGCTGTTTATTTCGCCTGTCATGGCTGTTGCGACCTGTTCAAATAGCCCTCTTTACCGTAGGACATGGCATGTATAATGCCGGCCGAT
Source organism: Pseudomonas sp. zfem002 (assembly GCF_032621685.1). NCBI lineage: Bacteria > Pseudomonadati > Pseudomonadota > Gammaproteobacteria > Pseudomonadales > Pseudomonadaceae > Pseudomonas > Pseudomonas sp. zfem002. The sequence goes on from NZ_JAVYJH010000001.1 coordinate 297,291, forward strand.
TTCTTCCAGACCGGTCGGCCAGGTTCCGTTGTCTCTATAACGGCCAGGTCCGTACCGACTTGAGACAGTCCCGAACCAACAAGGCGAATCTGTGACTCCTCATCTCCAAGCCGTGGGCCTGGCCTGCGAGCGCGACTGGCGAATGCTCTTCGAACACCTCGAACTGCGCGTGTGCCCCGGCGACATGCTGCAGATCAGCGGCCCCAACGGCAGCGGCAAGACCAGCCTGCTGCGCCTGCTCGCCGGCCTGATGCAGCCGACCCAGGGCGAGATCCTGCTCGACGGCAAGCCGCTGCGCGAGCAGGGCAGCGAACTGGCGCGCAGCCTGGTGTGGATCGGTCACGCCGCCGGGATCAAGGACCTGCTCACCCCGGAAGAAAACCTCACCTGGCTCTGCGCCCTGCACCGTCCGGCGACCCGCGCGGCGATCTGGCAGGCCCTGGAGGCCGTGGGCCTGCGCGGTTTCGAGGACGTCGCCTGCCACACCCTGTCCGCCGGCCAGCAACGCCGCGTGGCCCTGGCCCGGCTGTACCTGGACAGCCCGCCGCTGTGGATCCTCGACGAACCCTTCACCGCCCTCGACAAACAGGGCGTGGCCCAGCTCGAAGCGCACCTGGCGCGGCATTGCGAGCAGGGCGGCATGGTGGTCCTGACCACCCACCACACGCTGGAGTGCAAGCCCTCCGGTTACCGCGATCTCAACCTGGGGCAGTGGGCGGCATGAGCGTATTCGTCCTGTTGTTGCGCCGCGAAGCGCGCCTGTTGTGCCGGCGTCCGGCGGAGCTGGCCAACCCGCTGGTGTTTTTCGCGATCGTCATCGCATTGTTTCCACTTGCGGTCGGTCCCGAGACACAATTGTTGCAAATTTTGTCTCCAGGATTAGTCTGGGTAGCCGCACTTTTATCCGTGCTGCTCTCGCTGGACGGGCTTTTCCGCAGTGATTTCGAGGATGGATCGCTCGAGCAGTGGGTCCTTTCGCCACACCCCCTGCCACTACTGGTACTGGCAAAGGTGCTGGCACACTGGATGTTTTCCGGGCTGGCACTGGTATTGTTGTCGCCGCTGCTGGCGGTGATGCTCGGATTGCCAGTGGAATGCCTGCCGGTCCTGCTGGCATCGCTCTTGCTCGGTACTCCGGTACTGAGCCTGTTGGGCGCCGTGGGTGCGGCCCTGACGGTCGGTTTGAAACGTGGTGGCCTGCTGCTGGCGCTGCTGATTCTGCCGCTATACATCCCGGTGTTGATCCTGGGCAGTGGCGCGCTACAAGCAGCAGTGCAAGCTATGCCGGCAACCGGATACCTGCTCTGGCTCGGCAGCCTGGCCGCCCTGGCAGTCACCCTTGCACCTTTTGCAATTGCCGCCGGCCTGAAAATCAGCGTCGGCGAATAACGAGGTCTGGGCCACGCCCAGCAAAGACCCTGGATGTACCGTGATGAAAAGCAGCGCAATAAGCTGGACATGGTTTCACAAGCTCGGTTCCCCCAAATGGTTCTACACCATCAGCGGCCGCCTGCTGCCCTGGCTGGCCGTCGCCGCGATCCTGCTGATCGGCAGCGGCGTGGTCTGGGGCCTGGCCTTCGCCCCGCAGGACTACCAGCAGGGCAACAGCTTCCGGATCATCTACATCCATGTGCCGGCAGCGATGCTGGCGCAGTCCTGCTACGTCATGCTCGCGGTGTGCGGGGTGGTCGGGCTGGTGTGGAAGATGAAGATCGCCGACGTCGCCCTGCAGAGCGCCGCGCCGATCGGCGCCTGGATGACCGCGGTGGCGCTGGTCACCGGGGCCATCTGGGGCAAGCCGACCTGGGGCAGTTGGTGGGTCTGGGATGCCCGCCTTACGTCCATGCTCATCCTGCTTTTCCTGTACTTCGGTCTGATTGCCCTCGGCCACGCCATCAGCAATCGTGACAGCGCGGCCAAGGCCTGCGCGGTGCTGGCCATCGTCGGGGTGATCAACATCCCGATCATCAAGTACTCGGTGGAGTGGTGGAACACCCTGCACCAGGGCTCGACCTTCACCCTCACGGAAAAACCGGCGATGCCGGCGGAAATGTGGTTGCCGCTGCTGCTCACGGTGCTCGGCTTCTACTGCTTCTTCGGCGCCGTGCTGCTGCTGCGCATGCGCCTCGAAGTGCTCAAGCGCGAAGCCCGCGCCAGCTGGGTCCGCGAAGAAGTGCTGAACAGCCTGGGAGGCGCACGATGAGCTTCGCATCCTTCGGCGAGTTTCTCGCCATGGGCCATCACGGCCTGTATGTCTGGTCGGCCTACGGCATCTGCCTGGCGGTGCTGGCCATCAACGTCGCGGCGCCCCTGCTGGCGCGCCGGCGTTACCTGCAAGCTGAGGCGCGCCGTCTGCGCCGGGAGAACGCCAAGTGAATCCGCAACGCAAGAAGCGCCTGTTCATCATCCTCGGCCTGCTCGCGGGCGTCGGTGTCGCCGTCGGTCTGGCCCTCAGCGCGCTGCAGGAAAACATCAACCTGTTCTACACCCCGACCCAGATCGCCAACGGCGAAGCACCGCTGGATACCCGCATCCGCGCCGGCGGCATGGTGGAGAAGGGCTCGGTGCAGCGTTCCAGCGACTCCCTGGACGTGCGTTTCGTGGTCACCGACTTCAACAAGTCGGTGCCGATCACCTACCGCGGCATCCTTCCCGACCTGTTCCGCGAAGGCCAGGGCATCGTCGCCCTCGGCAAGCTGAACGGCGAAGGCGTGGTGGTGGCCGATGAAGTGCTGGCCAAGCACGACGAGAAATACATGCCGCCGGAAGTCACCAAGGCCCTCAAGGAAAGCGGGCAGACGGCCTCTGGAGAACCCGCGCAATGAACGCCTCGCTGATCATTCCCGAACTCGGCCAGCTGTCGATGATCCTGGCCATCTGCTTCGCCTGCGTGCAGGCCAGCGTGCCGCTGCTCGGCGCCTGGCGCGGTGACAGCCTGTGGATGAGCCTGGCGCGGCCGGCGGCCTGGGGGCAGTTCGCCTTCCTCGCGTTCGCCTTCGCCTGCCTGACCCATGCCTTCATGACCGACAACTTCTCGGTCGCCTACGTCGCCAGCAACTCCAACAGCGCCTTGCCCTGGTACTACAAGTTCAGCGCGGTGTGGGGCGCCCACGAAGGCTCGCTGCTGCTCTGGGCGCTGATCCTAGGTGGCTGGACCTTCGCCGTGTCGATCTTCTCGCGGCAACTGCCGCAGGTCATGCTGGCCCGCGTGCTGGCGGTGATGGGCATGATCAGCGTCGGCTTCCTGTCGTTCCTGATCGTCACCTCCAACCCGTTCCAGCGCCTGTTGCCGCAGATGCCCGGCGATGGTCGCGACCTCAACCCGCTGCTGCAGGACATCGGCCTGATCGTCCACCCGCCGATGCTGTACATGGGCTACGTCGGTTTCTCCGTGGCTTTCGCCTTCGCCATCGCCGCGCTGCTCGGCGGCCGGCTTGACGCCGCCTGGGCGCGCTGGTCGCGGCCGTGGACCATCGTCGCCTGGGCTTTCCTCGGCATCGGCATCACCCTGGGTTCCTGGTGGGCCTACTACGAACTGGGCTGGGGCGGCTGGTGGTTCTGGGACCCGGTGGAAAACGCCTCGTTCATGCCCTGGCTGGTGGGCACGGCGCTGATCCACTCGCTGGCGGTCACGGAAAAACGCGGGGTGTTCAAGAGCTGGACGGTGCTGCTGGCCATCGCCGCGTTCTCCCTCAGCCTGCTGGGCACCTTCCTGGTGCGTTCCGGGGTGCTGACCTCAGTGCACGCCTTCGCCTCGGATCCCGAGCGCGGCATTTTCATCCTGTTCTTCCTGCTGCTGGTGGTCGGCGGTTCGCTGACCCTGTTCGCCCTGCGCGCGCCGGTGGTCAAGAGCCAGGTCGGCTTTGCCCTGTGGTCCCGCGAGACGCTGCTGCTGGGCAACAACCTGGTGCTGGTGGTGGCGGCCTCGATGATTCTGCTCGGCACCCTGTACCCGCTGGTGCTGGATGCCCTGACCGGGGCCAAGCTGTCGGTCGGCCCGCCGTACTTCGACGCCCTGTTCATTCCGCTGATGGCGCTGCTGATGCTGGTCATGGCGGTGGGCGTGATCGTGCGCTGGAAGGACACTCCCGGGCGCTGGCTGGCCGGCATGCTCACCCCGGTGCTGGTGGGCAGCGCGGTGCTGGCGCCGATCTGCGGCCTGCTGGTGGATGACTTCGACTGGCCGGTGCTGACCACCTTCGCCCTGGCCGCCTGGATCGTCCTCGGCGGCGTGCGCGACCTCCTCGACAAGACCCGGCACAAGGGCCTGCTCAAGGGTATCCGCGGCCTCAACCGCAGCTACTGGGGCATGCACCTTGCCCACCTGGGCCTGGCGGTCTGCGCCCTGGGCGTGGTGCTGTCGAGCAACAACAGCGCCGAGCGCGACCTGCGCATGGCGCCGGGCGAGTCGGTGGAACTGGGTGGCTACCACTTCGTCTTCGAGGGCGCCAGGCACTTCGAAGGCCCCAACTTCACCTCCGACAAGGGCACCGTGCGGATCCTCGAAAACGGTCGCGAAATCAGCGTGCTGCACCCGGAAAAACGCCTGTACACCGTGCAGCAGTCGGTGATGACCGAGGCCGGGATCGACGCCGGCTTCACCCGCGATCTCTACGTGGCCCTCGGCGAACCCCTGGAAAACGGCGCCTGGGCGGTACGGGTGCACGTCAAGCCGTTCGTCCGCTGGATCTGGCTGGGTGGCCTGCTCACCGGCCTCGGCGGTTTCCTCGCGGCGCTGGATCGCCGTTATCGAATCAAGGTCAAGACCAAGGTGCGTGATGTCCTCGGTCTGGAAGGAGCGACTGCATGAAGCGTTGGATCATGGTGCTGCCGCTGGCGGTATTCCTGCTGGTGGCGGTGTTTCTCTACCGCGGCCTGTACCTCGACCCGGCCGAGCTGCCGTCGGCGATGATCGGCAAGCCGTTCCCGGCCTTCGCCCTGGCCAACGTGCAGGGCGACCGCCAGCTGACCGAGGCCGACCTCAAGGGCAAGCCGGCGCTGGTCAATGTCTGGGCGACCTGGTGCGTGTCGTGCAAGGTCGAGCACCCGGTGCTGAACAAGCTGGCCCAGCAAGGCGTGGTGATCTACGGGATCAACTACAAGGACGTCAATGCCGACGCCCTGAAGTGGCTGGCCGAGTTCCACAACCCCTATCTCCTGGATATCCGCGACGAGCAGGGCAGCCTCGGCCTCGACCTGGGCGTCTACGGCGCGCCGGAAACCTTCTTCATCGACGCCAAGGGCATCATTCGCGACAAGTACGTCGGCGTGATCGACGAGACCGTCTGGCGCGAGAAGCTGGCGCCGGTCTACCAGGGCCTGGTCGACGAGGCCAAGCCATGAAGCGCTGGCTCGCAGCCGCGGTACTCGGCCTGAGCCTGTGCGGCGTGGCCAGGGCGGCCATCGATACCTACCAGTTCGCCGACGAGGCCGAACGCGAGCGCTACCGCGAGCTGACCAAGGAACTGCGCTGCCCCAAGTGCCAGAACCAGGACATCGCCGACTCCAACGCGCCCATCGCCGCCGACCTGCGCCGGGAAATCTTCCGCATGCTCGGCGAAGGCAAGAGCAATCAGCAGATCGTCGACTTCATGGTCGATCGCTACGGCGATTTCGTCCGCTACAAGCCGGCCCTGACCGCGAAGACCTGGCTGCTCTGGTTCGGCCCGGCGGCGCTGCTGCTGGGCGGTATCGGCGTCATGGCGGTGATCGTGCGCAAGCGCCGGGTGCCGGCGGGCAATGGCTCGGCCGACCTTTCTTCCGAGGAGCGCGAGCGCCTCGCCAAACTGCTGGACAAAGAACAGAACCATGACTGATTTCTGGCTCGCTGCAGGCCTGCTGTTGCTGGTAGCCCTGAGCTTTCTGCTGATTCCGGTGTTGCGTGGCCGTCGTGCGCAGCAGGAAGAAGACCGTACCGCCCTCAACGTCGCCCTGTACCAGGAGCGCGTTGCCGAACTGCAGGCCCAGGGCGAGGAGGGCGTGCTCAACGCCGAACAGCTGGCCCGTGGCCGCGACGAAGCCGCACGCGAACTGCTGGCCGACACCGAGAACGCCGAGCAGTCGCGCAGCGCCAGGCTGGGCAAGGCCCTGCCGCTCCTTGCCGCGTTCCTCGTGCCGTTGCTGGCGGTGGGGCTGTACCTGCATTACGGTGCCAGCGACAAGGTCGCCCTGACCCAGGAGTTCGCCCAGGCGCCGCAGTCGCTGGAAGACATGACCTCGCGCCTGGAGCGCGCCGTCGCCGCCCAGCCGGACAACGCCGAGGGCCTGTACTTCCTCGGTCGTGCCTATATGGCCCAGGAGCGTCCGGCGGACGCGGCGAAGGCCTTCGAGCGCGCCGTGGGCGTTGCCGGGCGTGCCCCGGAACTGCTCGGGCAGTGGGCCCAGGCGCTGTACTTCGCCAACAACAAGCAGTGGACCGCGCAGTTCCAGGCCCTCACCGACGAAGCGCTGAAGGCCGACCCGAAGGAAGTCACCAGCCTCGGTCTGCTGGGCATCGCCGCCTTCGAGGGCGAGCGTTACCAGGAAGCCATCGACTACTGGAACCGCCTGCTGGCGCAGCTGCCGGAAGGCGACAGCTCGCGCAGCGCGCTGCTCGGCGGCATCGACAAGGCCAGGGAAAAACTCGCCGCCGGGCAGGGCAAGGCGTCCGCGCCGGTGGCGGCTGCGGGTGCGAAGCTGACCGTGCGCGTCGAACTGGCCGATGCCCTGAAAGACAAGGTCAAGCCGGACGACACCGTGTTCATCTTCGCCCGTGCCAGTTCCGGTCCGCCCATGCCGCTGGCGGCCAAGCGGGTCACCGTGGCGCAGTTGCCGATCGAGGTCGAGCTGAGCGACAGCGACGCGATGATGCCCAACATGAAACTGTCGAGCTTTCCTGAAGTCCAACTGATGGCGCGCGTCTCCCGCGCCGGCCAGCCCACCAAGGGCGAATGGGTCGGCAGCGGCTCGCCCCTGGCGAGCGACACCCAGGCGCCGCAACACCTGACCATCGATCGACCGGACCTATAAGAGAGTTTCCATGAACAGCACCGTACGCCTGACCCTGATTTCGCTGGCCCTGGGGTTGAGCGCATGTACGGTGCATCCGCCGCAGCACGAGCGCGAAACGCTGCCGCCGATCGAACCCGCCCCGCGACCGGGCCCGGTGATCAAGCCGGGTCCGAGCGTGCCCAAGCCCACCATCACCCCGACCCCCAAGCCCATGCCGCGGACCTCCGCCAGCTTCGCCCCGCCACCCGGGGGCGCCAGTCACTGGGATCCGAAGCTCGGCGTGTATGTGCTCGAGGGCAAGAAGAACACCTTCTACCGGCAGCGCACCTACTACCGCTGGAACGGCGGCTGGAGCTGGTCGACCCATCCCGAAGGCCCGTGGCAGGAAACCGACTCCAGTGGCGTGCCAGGCGGTCTGGGACGCGCGTTCAGCCAGTAATGCCGGCATAATGCCCCCTCGCTTGTTGCCCGGGAGGCTGAAATGACGAAGACGGTACTGGTGCTGGTGGAAACGGTCGATGACTATCTGCCCCTGCTGGAAGACCACGGCTACCGCCTGATCCACGCCAAGACCCCGACCCTGCGCGCCGCGGCGATTGCCCGGCATGCCGCCGAGATCGACGTGGTGCTGACCCGTGGGCCTCTGGGCATCACCGCCGAGGAAATCGCCGCGTTGCCGGCGTTGCGTCTGGTCTGCGTGATCGGTGCCGGTTACGAGCAGGTCGACCTGGCCGCCGCCGCGGCGCGCGGCATCGTCGTCACCAATGGCGCCGGCGCCAATGCCTCGGCGGTGGCGGACCATACCATGGCCTTGCTGTTCGCCGTGGTGCGCGATATCGCCCGGGCCGACGCCACGACCCGTCTGGGCCAGTGGAACCGGGTCATCAGCCCGTCGCTGGCGGGCAAGCGCCTGGGCATTCTCGGCCTGGGCGCGGTGGGCATGGCCATCGCCAGGCGCGGGGCGCTGGGTTTCGACATGCAGGTCAGCTATCACAACCGTTCGCGTCGTGACGACGTGCCGTATCGGTACTGCGAGAGCGTGCTGGAGCTGGCGCGCGAATCGGATTTCCTCATTGTCGCCACGCCGGGCGGCGCCACGACCCGGGCGCTGGTAGGGCGCGAGGTGCTGGATGCGCTGGGGCCACAGGGTTTCCTGGTGAATATCGCCCGGGCCAGCGTGGTCTCCACCGCCGAGATGGTCGCGGCGCTGCGCGAAGGGCGGATCGCGGGGGCCGGGCTGGATGTGTTCGACGACGAGCCGTCGGTGCCGGATGAGCTGAAGCAGTTGGACAATGTGGTGCTGACTCCGCACGTCGCGGCACAGACTCCGGAAGCGGCGCGGGACATGGTCGCGCTGGTGTTGAAGAACCTGCAGGCGTTCTTTGCCGGGGAGCCGGTGTTGACCCCGGTTCGTACCTGATGGGTTCGGGGCCGCGTAGCGGCGCCAAAAACCCACTGCTAGACTCCAGCGCTCATTCCCTGTGCAAGGTCGGACACATGGCTATCCACCACGGCAGTTGCCTGTGCAACGCCATCCAGCTCAGCGTTACCCTCGACGACAACAGTGTCGGCGCCTGCCATTGCAGCATGTGCCGGAAATGGAACGGCGGCCCGCTGCTCACCGTGCACAGCAGCCAGGCCCCGCAGTTCAGCGGTGCCCAGCCGACGGTGTTCGATTCCTCCGAGTGGGCCGAGCGGGGGTTCTGTGCCAGGTGCGGCAGCCACCTGTTCTACCGCCTCAAGGGCGGCAATTTCTTCGCCATCCCGGTGGGCGTGCTGGACGGCGAGCACGCCTGGGATTTCAACCTGCAGGTGTATATCGACGAGAAACCGTCGTACTACTGCTTCTCCAACCCGACGCAGAACATGACTGGCGCCGAAGTGGTAGCGCAGTTCAGCTAGTGGCCAGAGAGGTCGGTCGATAGCACCAGTGCCAGGGCTCGTATCGATAGCCCATGGCGTTGTCCCGCGGGTAGGACAGGTGGAAGCCGAAGCGTTCGGCATGCTGCTTCAGCCATTCGAAGGCCGCGCTGTGCTCGAACTCCGGTTCCAGTGAATTGATGTCCACCGCCCGGCCGGTGTGGTGCTCGCTGAAGCCGGGAGGGGCGCTGCTCTGCAGGATCTGCTCCAGGCTCTGCTGCTTGCCCAGTTTGTAGCGAATGATCCTGGCCTGGTACTCGATGCTGCGAAACGCCGAGACCAGCCACAGTTCGACATGATCCCGCGCCGCGGCAGCGCGCAACTGGCGCCAGGCCGCGGCCGCTTCCGGTTCCAGCTCGAAACGGCGACCGTCCTCGTCGATCTCGGCGATGGCCAGCACTCGCGCTTCGGGGTATTCGACCAGGCCGCGGGCAATCAGCAGCTCCTCGCCGATCCCCAGCTCCTCACATAGCGCCCTGCTTTTCTCGTTCATTGTTGTGTTCCTTGCGACGCGGTGTCGGGTGATCCTAGCTGATCGCGACTATTTTGCTTTGACGCGGATCGGGTGCGCAGCGTCGCGTCAGCCCGACGCTGCGTGCGCTGTTGTTGCAAATTACTGATATTCCTGCGAAAAGGCTGCGACATACGTCACAGCCCGGGAAAAGAGGCCAAGCATGAGCGAATTGCAGATCACCGACGTCCAGCTGGGCGACGGCAAGGAAGTGGTCAAGGGTGCCCTGATCACGACCCACTACACCGGTACGCTGGCCGACGGCAGCGTGTTCGACTCCTCCCATCAGCGCGGCAAGCCGTTCCAGTGCGTGATCGGTACCGGCCGGGTGATCAAGGGCTGGGACATCGGCCTGATGGGCATGAAGGTCGGTGGCAAGCGCAAGCTGTTCGTCCCGGCGCAGCTGGGCTATGGCGAGCGCAAGATGGGCTCGATTCCGCCGGGATCGGACCTGTATTTCGAGATCGAGGTGCTGGAAGTACTGACCCGCGACGATTGAGGCCGGCGTCTTAATTTGGTAACACCGGGTCGGTAGATTCACTTCCAACTTAAGGACAAGCGCCCCACGGACAGAACCAATCGGGCCTGCTGCACTCCAAGGATGCCCGACTCCATGGAAGGAACGACAGACAGGGATGCCCCGCGGCTACGGCCGCGGGGCAGCACTGGACGGGCCAGCACCACGTCTTCGTTCTCAAGGGTTTCTCATGAAGTTCTCCGTGACCTTCCCCGCGCGCCGCCAGGCGCTGCTTTGCTGCGCGCTCGCCGCGGGTGCCGCGCTGCTCGGATTCACTACCTTCGACAGTTTCGCCAGGCCGGTCGATGGCACCCAGACCCTGGTTTTCCTGCGCCATGCGGAAAAGCCCGGCGAAGGCCTTGGCCAGTTGAACTGCCAGGGACTGAATCGCGCCCTCGATCTGGCCACCCTGCTGCCGGAGAAGTTCGGCAAGGCCGACTATGTCTTTGCCGCCGATCCGACCCGTGAGGTGGAGGAGGGGAGCAGTGACGACAGCTACAGCTATCTGCGGCCGCTGATGACCATCAGCCCCAGCGCGATCAAGCTCGGCCTGCCGGTGAACATCGACTACGGGGCCAATGACACCAATGCCCTCGCTCGCGAACTCACCCGCAACAAGTACCGCAACTCGACGGTGTATACGGCCTGGTCCCATGGCTATCTTCCGGACCTGATCAACGCGGTGGCCGGCAAGGCGCTGGGGGAGGAGCGGGTGATTACCAGGGATTGGGAGAACAGCGATTTCGACTCGCTGTACGTGCTGACCCTGACCTGGCGCGATGGCAAGGCGACCATGCTGAGCCGGAATGTGAAGCAGGGGTTGGATGGGGGGGAGGTGAGTTGTCCGAAGGCAGGGGTTTGATACCGCTTCTCTGGTGGACGCTTGGGCAAAAGAAAATGGAACTGTCGCAAGGGCCGCAATGTGGCCCTTGCTGCTGCGATGATGAAGAAATTATCGGGAAGAAAAATCAGGCACAAAATGTCGCATAAGGCTCTGAAAATTCACCGATCTCCGACTTTCTTGTAGGCAATTTCCCAAGCATACTCTTTCGCCTTTCCAGCTGTTGCGCTCCCGGGCATCGCTGCCTAGTCTGAAACCAGCGATCGGCTTTGACAGGCCGTGATGAAAGTAAGAGCGCTTGGCTGCAGCTATGGCGGCTGTGCGTGTGGGCACCTTCGGGTGCGCCGAGTTCTCTCTTACTTTCTCGGTCTGTCAACCCGCGCACAGCTGCCACCCACCTGTTTGACAGCACGGTCTGTGGCAGTCCCATCGAAAAGTAAGAGATGACTCCCATGAAAAAACTTGTCCCCGATCCCCCTGTCCTCTGCGTCGGTCCCGGTCTGTCCCATGAAGACGCGATCCGCCGTGCCGAGGACCATCTGAAGAAGGCAATCGCCCTTACGTCCTATCTGCCCACCCACACCAGCGTGAAGCATCAGCGAATGCTCAATGATGCGCTGCTGGACATGAGGATCTGCAAGGCGTTGCTGACGGTGGCGTTGTCCCGGTCGACGGTGAGCGTGCCGGTTTGACGTAATGCTTCGCTCTCTTTTGAGCGATCGGCAACTCCCCAAAAAAGCCCCCGATCTCACGGACGGGGACTTCTGTCTGCATCACCCGAGGATCAGAAATCCCCGCGCAGGGGCAGCAGGTAGTTGCGTGGTTCGCCATACAGGCGACGGGATTGCGATCCTGTATGACCACTTCAGTTGATGTTTCACGGCGTTGGTTATTCGTGCTCTCTATGTTTCAGGGAGAAGCAAATATTATTGACCTCGGTGTTTTCCAAATACCCTAGAGTGACCTGTGTATTTGGGTGTCTATGTGCGTCAAGATAAAAAGTATCTGATCCTCCTCGGGCGCCCAAGCCGGCTGGCAGTTTTGCAGGCTCTCTGGAGCTAACCGGGGCACCGAGCAGTCTGCGCACCATGCTCTGGTTCATACCGGGTTTAAAGGGAAGTGGAAGCTCACCCGTGTAGACTTTCTGTCCCACGGTTTGGATCAGGGTGACCATGACCTTTTCCAGCTTCCCGGTTTCCTTTCGAAACCAGAGCTTTACCCCTGGTACAGGATTTTGAATCAGGTCAATGTTATCAGGGGTATCCAATAAGGGTTTCAATTGTTTTGGAGGTATCAGGCCTTCTGCGATTAGTCCGTCGTAAGTTTGTCCGAGGCTGTCTACCAACTTAATCAACGTCATGGCTTTCATGGGTACCACCCTTGTTTCTGATTTATATGGTGCATCCTGCTTCGGGCTTCTTCGAGGGAAGACTCAGTGAGATTTTCTTCCAGCAGGTAGGGTTTTATAGCTTCGAAATTGCTATCCAGCGCATCTCGCAGTGATTTTGAATCGGTGATCTGTTTGTGCTTCGTGTTTCTCCAACCATAGGTTTCACTAAATTTTTGGTGGACTTTTGCGGGGATGGCAATGCAAGCGACAGATTTCATTAGCACTTTGATTTCTTCGTCATCAAGTTGCGCAGTTCGTTGCAGATAGAGCTTCAGTGCGGCTTGGGAAGGCATGTGATCCACATGTAGCCCATTACGTGGACGGCCAGTGAATGCTCCGTAGGTATCAACCTCCAGCACTTCCACCGCCGGCTTGGCAAACACCAGATAAAGCGGCGGCACCCCCGAGTCCGCCGGGAAGGTCAGGATCACATCCTGCCAGGTGATGTCCTCGGCATCGTGCCCGGGGTAGGTGGTGATCTGACTGCTTCGCCCCGTGGGGATGGGGTGAACCAGGATGTTGTCCAGCACATCCGGTCGCGCGCCGGGGTAGGTGGTCGGCGCCGTCACCAGCGGGCCGCTGTTGGGCGTCCAGGTGATGGTCAGGCCGCCGAGGCGCGCCTCTATTGCACTCTTGTCGGCATTCCAGTTGGCTTGTCTGACCGCTACCCGGTCCTCGCCGCCGTAGTGGCTGAAGGTGTGGAAGCCATGGATCTGCACCACGCCCTGGGCATCGCGGCGGAACTGGAAACGCACGCGGGTCAGCGCTTCGCTCATCTGCCGCAGTTGCTCCTCGGTGTAGAGCGTGCCGTCGGCCAGATCGGACGGCCACAGGGCCAGCAGCAACGGGCTGGCCGCGCTGGCGAACGATGAGGCACCGCGTACCGCCCATGTCCCCAGGCCCTCGAGCAGACCGCTGCCAGCGACACGGCCAATCGCCACGCCGCCAAGGGCGGTACCGGCAGCGTTTTCCCGCGCCGTCGGGCCGATGACCGCGACCCGTCCGAAATTCTCGATGGGCTCCTGGGTGCAGGTGGATTTGGTGGTGCCGAGACAGGACCTGGCGAATACCCGGTCATGCAGCGCCACGGTGCTTTCGGAAGCACCGCCCGGGCCCGGCGCCATGTTCGCTGCCGCAGGCGTTTCACGAAAATTCGCGGATTGGCTCCCGGCAACGTTGCCCGGCGGCAGGCTCGTGCTGATCATCCGGGTCGAGCCGTACACCACATGATCCGGACAGCGGCAGGCAACCCGGTCGCCGGTGGCGGCGTAGGGCTGCTTTTCCGACCACTCGAAGGCGGTGCCGATGATGGGAAAGGTCCCGTTGCATTTTTCGCAGTGGGCCAGGTCGCCGGACTGCACGATGGGTTTGTCGCCCTCGCACCAGATTGCCGTGGCCGAGACGACCTGACCGTAGGTGGTCTTGTCGCCCAGGCATGCCAATGGTCTTCCCATAACCCCTCCATAGTCGTGTGAGGGGCGGAATCATTGATGTGAAGGGGAAAGCAGTCAGCAGGGCGTTTCCCAGAGATCTATAGGAAATCTCAGCAGTGCTTCGGAGTTTTCTGTGGAGAGTGCAGGAAATGGTGTAAGTGGTACGTGCATGAGTTAGCAGAGCGGCAGAAGCACTGCATTCCCGCTGAGCTATCGAAATTTCTTACAAACACCTCAGATATAGACTGCATCTTTTGCTCTGATCCAAAGGTTTGATTGCCTGCCCACTACAGCAGGTCCAGATCTATGTCCATATGTCTTTGTTTCCCGGCTAGCGAAGCCTCGATGATGTCACCGAGCGGCACTACCAGGATGCCGTGGAGGTGATCGATGGCGATTCTGTATTTTCGGCTGCTATTCAATATCACCAATGGCGATTTCTTGAAGTTTTTGGAGTGTCTGCCTTTCGTCATCTTTATCATGATAGTGGTGTGGGGCGGTTTGCTAAATAAAGTGGGGGTGGATATCGATTTTTCTACGCCAGATTTTGATTTTGAACGTTTGATTCAAATATGGGTGTGGTGATTTTTTTGTGTTCGGTGCTATGTATTTTATAGATCCGTTGGCGTTACAGCATGGCTTTTTTGTTGTGTCGGTCAGGAAGCTGACCTTGATGAATTTTTTCACATTGGGGCTGTATGGCTTTTATTGGACTCATCGCAACTGGTGTGCCTACAGGATGTACAGCCTGTCTGATATCAGTCCGGCGCTACGTACATGTTTGGCGCCCTTGTTTCTCTACTCTTTGATGAGAAAGATTGATTCGAAAATCAGCGCTACCGGCCGCTATTACTGTTGGTCACCTTTAGCCTTGAGGCTGGGGATGGTGTTTATTTCAGTGGGCACCGTAGTACTTTTGATCATGGTCCCCGAATCTCTTGCGCGCGATAACCCTCCAATCGGCCGTTGGGGAAATGCCCGGGCCAGCTCGGAGGTGCTGTTGTTGTATACGGCCCTGCCGGTGCTCTATTTTTCGATTTGGTTGTGTTTTTTCAATGCTATTCAAAAAGCGGTAAATTTCTGTGAAGGCGATCCTGAGGGTAAGGAGAATTCTGAGGTTTCGGAAGATGAGAAACTGCTTGTGTTTCTCGGCATCATGTTTTGGGTGGCATATGCTTTTGTCCTCCTGTTCATTTGTTTTTTCTGGTCGGGAATGCGAGGTTTCTAGATCGCTGCTTGGCGAGTATTGGTTCGAACCCGAATGGGGCTAGTGATTTTTAGTGATGCGATATCTATTATTGGGGCTTTGACTGATGATCGATTTATTTGAGTATATGTGCTTTGACGTTTTAAGGCAGGGGCCTGGATGGCTCGTCTTGTTTGCTTTTTTGGTTGCCGGCGCTGTATTTTTTTTCAAGTGGCTCAGCGATCTTAGGGCTGCTTCCGGAAAAGTACAGATGTCGGGACTTGATAGGTTTTTTCTGGTTGTTTTTCTCGGGTTTCTCGTTTTTGCCTTTATGGTAGCGGGTTTTTTCACTTGTTACACGTTGGCCTACTAATCAGGAATTCACAAATTTGTCTTTTGATCTGGTTGGGTTAGTGTGTTTTTTTGCCAGGTTTGTGTTGCTTCATCGAGTAGTGGTGAAGGATTTTTGGTTCGATGAATTTAAATTTTTAGTTGTGAGGTGAGGTCATATTACTTGCAAGCTTGTTGATATTTATTTCTTTCATGTCACTGGCAGTCGTCTATTTGATTCTGGGCTTCTTGGTTTGCATCAGTAGTGCTGATGGGCGGTGAAAATTGCAGAAAACATTGTCAGTCGTCAGAACTTCAATAATTGTCCTTCAGGCATTGTCGCTCTAATCTCACACCTGTGTGGGAAAGGAGCGACGTACATGCCCCAGCAAGCAACCGTGATTGGCGGCGGTGTCATCGGACTTTCCACGGCCTACGCCCTGGTCCGCGAAGGCTTCGATGTGGACCTGATCGAAGCCCGCGAACAACTCGCCAGCGGCGCGAGTTTCGCCAATGGCGGACAGCTCTCCTATCGCTACGTGGCACCCCTGGCCGACGCCGGCGTGCCCTGGCAGGCGCTGGGCTGGATGCTGCGCGGGGACTCGCCCCTGCGCCTGCGGCCGCGACTCGATCTGGCGCAATGGCGCTGGCTGCTGGCGTTCCTCGCCGCCTGCCGTGGCTCGGTCAACCGGACCAATGCCGCACGCCTGCTGCGCCTGGCCCTGCACAGTCAGCAGACCCTGCAACAGTGGCGCGAGGAAGACGGACTCGACGGTTTCGCCTGGCGCCGCAATGGCAAGCTGGTGGTCTTTCGTGATCGGCACAGTTTCGCCGTCGCCCGGGAACGTGCGGATTCCCGACATCAGCACATCGTCGAGGGGCGCGCGCTCGACAGCCTGGAGCCTGCCCTGGAGGCGTCTTCGTTCATCGGCGGGATCTTCACGGCAAGCGAGGAAGTCGGCGACTGCCACGCCTTCTGCCTGGTGCTGGCCGAGCGTCTGCAGGCGTCGGGCCGTTGCCGGTTGCATCTGGGCCAAGCCGTGACCCGACTGCTCCCGCGCGGGGAAAAAGTCGAGGCGCTGCAACTGGGCGACAGGACCCTGCCGGTGGAGCACCTGGTCCTCTGCGCCGGCTACCGCGCCCCGCAATTGGGACTGCCGGGTCTGCATCTGCCGGTGTATCCGCTCAAGGGCTACAGCCTGAGCATGCCGGCGGGCCCGCGGGCGCCGCAGCTGAGCATCACCGACTACGACCGCAAGACGGTCTATGCACGGATCGATCAGCAACTGCGCGTCGCGGCGATGGTGGATATCGTCGGCTTCGACGAGACGCCGGACCCGCTGCGCCTGGCCAGTCTGCGACGCCTGGCGCACGCGGCGTTTCCCGACGCCGGGGACCACCATCAGGTTCGGGAGTGGGCCGGCATGCGCCCGGCCACCCCCACCGGCGTGCCGCTGCTGGGAGACAGCAGCTACCGGAATCTGTGGCTCAACCTCGGACACGGCGCCCTCGGCTTCACCCTCGCCAGCGGCAGCGCGCAGCTGCTGGCGGAGCGGATCGCCGGGCGCACCTCCGAGCTCACTCTCTAACGCCCGAAGTGCGCCGGCCAGCCGACGATGCGCTTGGTCCGCGGCGTGGCGTAGGTGCGGCTCTTCGACGTCGACAGTCCCAGTTGCACCAGCGACTCGGCCATCTTCACCGCCGCGCTGACGCCGTCAACCACCGGCACGCCGGTGCGCTGGCGGATCTGTTCGTCGAGGCCGGCCATGCCGCCGCAGCCGAGGCAGATCACTTCCGCCTTGTCCTCGCGCACCGCCAGTTCGGCCTGCTGGACGATGGCTTCGAGGGCGCGCTGCGGTTGTTCTTCCAGCTCCAGCACGGCCATGCCGCTGGCCCGCACGGAGGCGCAGCGGTCGTACAGGCCGGAGAGTTTCAGGCGGTCCTCGATCAGCGGCACGGTGCGGTCGAGGGTGGTGACCACCGAATAGGCGTGGCCAAGGTACATGGCGGTGCTGGCGGCGGCGTCGGTGATGTCCACCACCGGCACCTTCAGCAGCTCCTGCAGGCCTTCGCGGCCGTGTTCGCCGTAGCCGGCCTGGATCACCGCGTCGTAGGGGCCGTCGTAGGCCAGCACGCGGTCCATGACGGCGATGGCGGCCAGGTAGCTTTCGAAATTGCCCTCCACCGAGTCGGCGCCGAAGTAGGGGGTCAGGCCGATGATCTCGGTGCCCGGTGCGGCGACGGCCTGGGCTTCGCGGGCGATGGCCTGGGTGATGGCCTCGGTGGTGTTGACGTTGACGATCAGGATACGCATGCAGAGTTCTCGCGCAGGCAGTGATGGCCCGGCAGCGCCGGGCCGGAAAGGAGTCAGTGGCTGACGCTGTCGACGGCGATGGATTCGCCGCTGACGTCGGCGTAGTGCCGGTTGCGTGGTGCCATCAGCCGGTAGAGCAGGCCGGCGATGCCTGCGCCGATCATCCAGGAGAACGGCGCGAGGGTTTCGAAGTTGGGCACCAGGGCCAGGACGATGGCCAGCAGCGCGGCGGGGATGAAGGCGGCGATCGCCCGCGGGTTGACGCCGCGGCGGTAGTGATAGGCGCCGTTCGGGTCTTCGCTGTACAGCTCGGGCACGTTGACCCGGCCGCGGCGCACCAGCCAGTAGTCGACCATGATCACCCCGTACAGCGGGCCGAGCAGGGCGCCGAGGCCGGAGAGGAAGTACATGATCACCAGCGGGCTGTTGTAGAGGTTCCACGGCAGGATCAGCACGGCGAGGGTGGCGCTGATCATCCCGGCGCGGCGGAAGTTGAGCAGGCGTGGCGCCAGGTTGCTGAGGACGAAGGCCGGGGCGACGAAGTTGGCCATGATGTTCACCGCCACGGTGACGATCAGGAAGGCCAGGCAGCCCAGCACGAGGAAGAAGGTGCTGGGGATGCTGGCGATGATCTGCGTCGGGCTGTCGATGATCTGGCCGTTGATCCTGAACTGCGCGCCGCACAGCAGCACGGAGATCACGGCGAAGGCCAGGATGTTCACCGGCAGACCCCAGAAGTTGCCGGCGCGGATGGTCTTGCGGCACGGCGAGGAACGGGCGAAGTCGCAGAAGTTCAGCACCAGGGTGCCGTAGATCGCCAGCCACAGCGCGCCGCCGGCGAAGATGTTGTGCCACATGGCGGCGCCCGTCAGGGGTTCGCGCACCGACCAGGCGATGTCGAAGCCGGCCTGGGTGTACATCCACGCGGCCAGGCAGGTGACGGTGAGGAGGATCACCGGGCCGGCGAAAGCCTCGTAGCGCCGCACCATCTCCATGCCGTAGGCGAGGATCACCAGTTGCACCAGCCAGATCGCCACGAAGCATACCCAGCCGAGGCTGGACAGGCCGAGGATGGCGTCCTGGTCGTAGGCGGCGAGGCTCGGCGCGATGGCGCTGAGCAGCACCCGCAGGACCACCGAGGCCAGGTAGGTCTGGATACCGAACCAGGCGATCGCGATCACCGCGCGGATCAGCGCCGGGATCTGCGCGCCGTGGATGCCGAAGGCGATCCGGCTCATCACCGGGAGCGGCACGCCGGTCTTCTGCCCCATGTAGCCGGACAGGTTCATGAAGAAGTACACCAGCGCCGCGCCGATCCCCAGCGCCAGGAGGATCTGCCAACCGCCCAGGCCCATGGCGTAGAGCCCCATGGCGAAGGAGTAGTTGGCGATGTTGTGCACATCGTTGGTCCACAGGGCGAAGATGCTGTAGCGGCCCCAGCGCCGACCCTCGGCCTTGGTCGGGGCGAGGTCGTGGTTGTGCAGGCGGGGGCTGAGGCTCACGGGGTGTTGCGGCTGCGTCGACGGTTCGGGGATGGACGAGGAGAAGTCCAGTTCAGTCTTGTTGTAGAGACTCATGCTCATTCCGGCGTGCTCCTGATACTCGTGGCGCGATGAGGCCTGGTTGTTGAACCACGAGAACCAATTAATTAGGGGCATTCCGCTACCCGGCGACGGCAGGTGGGCGGATCTGTGTGTGCTCTGGATTTCGTAAAACTGTATACAAAGCACGAGCACAGGTAAGCCAGTTCCATGCCACGGGAAGTTCGCGAGCTGTTTGTCTATCTCGTTGAAGTTGCTTGGATTTTTTGTAAGTTTATGAAATGGAAAAATTATAAATTGACCGAGTAAACAGGATTTATTTTTTGAAGGCGTTAAATGCTGATCGATTGGTCAAATTAGTTGAGGCGGGGGATGTAACGTTATGGGGCGTGAGTCGGAAAAATTGCACACAAAAATGGCACTTAAAGTTACATTAGTGTGTACAGTTTTCTGATTTGCAGTTTCGGGGACCGCTTTGCGGTCCTTCGCGGGCAAGCCGCGCTCCTACAATGGGCTGGTGTGTACCTGTAAGAGCGTGGCTTGTCGTGTGACGAACCACCGCGAAAGGCCGCAAAGCGGCCACCAGGCACAACATCAATCCATCGGCGGCAACCGCCGCTTCACCGGGGTCTTCTTGACGATCGCGGTGCTCGTCTCGGCATGGCTATTGAGCTTGTCCAGCAAGGTATCCAGCTGTTCCATCGAGCGCACATGCAGGCGCGCGATGAAGCAGTCGTCGCCGGTCACCTTGTCGCATTCGGTGAACTCGGGAATGGCGATGATCTGCCGCTCCACTTCGTGCAACTGCCCCGGCAGCGGGCGAATCCGCACGATGGCCTGCAACTGGTAGCCGAAGCTGCGCGCATCCACCTCCACGGTGTAACCCTTGAGCACCCCGCGCTCCTCCAGGCGGCGCAGGCGTTCGCTGACGCTGGGCGCGGACAGCCCGGTGAGGCTGGCCAGGGCTTTCAGCGAGCGCCGCGAATCCTCCATCAGGGCATTGAGCAGCAGTTGGTCGATGGCATCGGTCATGGTTAACGGCCTCGTCAGGCGAATTGAGGAAATGACCTTGATAACAAAGGTCAGGTCTGACTCCGGCCTTGTTTATCCACTGGAACGGCCCGGAGCACCATCGTCATACTCTGTCACATCTACTGGGAGGTGCGTGATGGACAATTCGCTGCGTCGCGGTTCGCTGGAAATGATCGGCGCCATGCTGATCTCCGGGACCATTGGCTGGTTCGTGCTGGTGTCCGGGCAACCGGTGCTGGATGTGGTGTTCTGGCGCTGCCTGTTCGGCGCCGCCACGCTGTTGCTGATCTGCGCGGCCATGGGTTTCCTGCGCCCGGGCTTGCTGACCCGTACCACTTTCCTGCTGGCGGTGCTCAGCGGCGTGGCCATCGTCGGCAACTGGGTGCTGCTGTTCGCCTCGTACTCGCGGGCGTCCATCGCCATCGGCACGGCGGTGTACAACGTCCAGCCGTTCATGCTGGTGGGCCTGGCGGCGCTGTTCCTCGGCGAGAAGATCACCGTGCCCAAGCTGTTCTGGCTGGCAGTGTCCTTCGCCGGGATGCTGGCTATCGTCAACGCCCATGGCAGCCAGGGTGAAAGTGGCGATGCTTACCTGCTGGGTATCGCCCTGGCCCTTGGCGCGGCGTTTCTGTATGCGGTGGCGGCGCTGATCATCAAGCGTCTGAGCGGCACGCCGCCGCACCTGATCGCGCTGATCCAGGTGTGCACCGGCGTGCTGTTGCTGGCGCCGTTCGCCAACCTTGGCGGCTTGCCGACCACCCAGGCCGAACTGGGCAGCCTGGTCACCCTGGGTATCGTCCACACCGGCCTGATGTATGTGCTGCTGTACGGCGCGATCCAGAAACTGCCGACGGCCCTGACCGGCGCGCTGTCGTTCATCTACCCGATCGCGGCGATCGCGGTGGACTGGGTCGCGTTCGGTCACCGCCTGGAGGCGCTGCAATGGCTGGGTGTGGTGGCCATCTTGCTGGCGGCTGCCGGCATGCAACGGGGCTGGTGGTTCAAATCCGCTGTCCGCGCGAGCGACGCAAAAGCGTAGAATGCGCCGTTTTAGCTCGCCGAAACCCCGCCATGACCGCTGCCATCGACACCTTGCATGATCACCTGCGTGCTGCCCTGAGCGCGCCGCCCAGCGAAACCCGCCGCCTGTTCCACGGTCGCGGGCGCTGCTGGCCGGGGCTGGAGCAGATCACCGTGGACTGGCTGCAGGGTGTGTTGCTGGTGGCGCTGTTCCGCGAGCCGCCCGAAGGACAACTGGCCGAGCTGGAAGCCATGCTGCGCGGGCTGGCGCCGGAAGGCGTGGCGGTATTGATCCAGCACCGCTACCTGCCGGACAGTCCCGGGCACTGGCTGTTGGGCGAGCCCTGCGAGTCCAGGGTGATCGACGAGGACGGCCTGCGCTATCAGCTGGACCTGGGCCTGAAGCAGAACAGCGGCCTGTTCCTCGACATGCGCCTTGGCCGGCGCTGGGTCCGCGAGCAGGCGGCGGGCAAGCGGGTACTCAATCTGTTCGCCTACACCTGCGGGTTCTCCGTGGCGGCGATCGCTGGTGGGGCGGAGCAGGTGGTCAACCTGGATATGTCGAAGGCCGCGCTGTCCCGCGGGCGTGACAATCACCGGCTCAACGGGCACGACCTGGGCCGGGTCGGCTTTCTTGGCCATGAGCTGTTCAAGTCCTGGGGCAAGGTGCGCAAGTCGGCGCCCTACGACCTGATCATCATCGACCCGCCGACCTTCCAGAAGGGCAGTTTCGCCCTGACCCAGGACTACGCGAAGATCCTCCGTCGCCTGCCGGAGTTGTTGAGCGAGGGCGGCACGGTGCTGGCCTGCGTCAACGATCCGGGGATCGGGCCGGAGTTCCTGATCCAGGGGATGGCGGAGCAGGCGCCGGGGTTGAGGTTCGTCGAGCGGCTGGAGAATCCGCCGGAGTTTCCCGAGATCGAGGTGGGTGGGGGGTTGAAGGCCTTGGTCTTCCGTTGATTCCGGGGCTGTGCGATCCCCTGTAGGAGCGAGGCTTGCCCGCGAAGGACCGTGCTAGCGGTCCCCGATACCAGTGAGGTCCGGGACCGCTAGCGCGGTCCTTCGCAGTGGTTCGTCACACGACAAGCCAGCTCCTACAGGGGATCGGCGTCAGGCGCTGGTATCGCCTACTCGCTGCGGCACCGGATTGTACTGGGCAAAACTCACCCCATCCGTCCGGTCCACCAGCTTTTTCAAGCGCTCGTTGAACGCCCGGTTCACCGCATACTGCCCGCCCGAGGTGGTCCTGAACTGCGCGGTCAGGGTCATGCCGTTGAGGTTCATGCTGTCCACTCCGAACACCTGCAGCGGCCCCTGCAGGTTGTGGCGCAGGATCGGGTCCTCGCTGATCGACTGCCCCGCTTCGCGAATCAGCTTGAGCGCCACGTCCACGTCCGAGTCATAGCTGAACTGCACCGAAAAGAACGCATAGGCGAACTGCCGCGACTGGTTGGTGACCGCCTTGATCTGGCCGAACGGCACCGAATGCACGAAGCCCTTGCCGTCGCGCAGGCGCAGGGTGCGGATGGTCAGGCTCTCGACGGTGCCGGCATGCCCGGAGTCGAGGACCACCCAGTCGCCGATGGCGATGGTGTCTTCGATCAGGATGAACAGCCCGGTGATCACGTCCTGCACCAGTTGCTGCGAGCCGAAGCCGATGGCCAGGCCGACCACTCCGGCACCGGCGAGGAACGGCGCGACGTTGATGCCCAGGTTGGCCATGGTGGTGATGGTGCAGATCACCACCAGCACCACTTTGATTGCGTTGCGCAGCATCGGCAGGATGGTCCGCACACGGGTGCTCGGCTGGCGCGAATTGCGTCGGCCCGGCGTGGGTTTCAGGGCTTCCTGGATGGCGGTGTCGATCACCACCCAGAGCAGCCAGGTGACCAGCAGGATCAGGCCGATGCTGCTCAGCGAATCGCTGATCGCCCGACCGAGGGCGTTGCGCAGGGCGAAGTCGAGCACCGAGAAGCCCCAGATGCGCCCCAGCAGTTCGATGAAGGCCACCGCCATGACGATGCGCAGCACGGCGTGGGCCAGGCTGTAGAGCAGCTCCTTGTAGGGACGCAGGCGCTGTTCATGGGCGACCCCGGCTTTGAACAGGTGCTGCAGGGTGATGCTGAGAAACACCGTGCCGATCAGCAGTACGGTGGTCAGCAGGGCTTTCTGCAGGGCGCGCTGGCTTTCCTCGCCAGCGCCGATCAGGTTGATCGCCGAGACCAGGATCATCATCAGGATCGGCAGGTACCACAGCGCCGAGAAGATCCGCAGGGTTTCCTGCACCGCGCGGTGCTGCAGGCGATCCTTGAGGTCGCGGTTGCGGATCAGGTGCGCCACCGGGCGCCGCGAGCGCAGGACCAGCACGGCGAAGCTCAGGGTCGCCAGCAGGCCGGTGATCACCGCGGTGCTGCTGGTCAGGTTGCCACCCAGCTGGCGGGCGATCTGCGGGCTGGTCAGGGCGTCGCTCCAGGCGGCGAGAAAACCCACCAGGAACAGCGGACGCGGTGCCGCCTCTCGGAGAATGCGTACCGCGGCGCGCTTGTGTCCGCTGTCGAAGAGGGTGATCAGGCAGAGGATGATCGAGGTGGAGAAGATCCCGCTGCTGGTGGCATAGGCCAGGCTCATGCCCAGGGCGCGGCCCACCGAAGGGTCGAGCTGGCGGCTGATGAACAGGGCCGCGGGCAGGCTGATCAGGGCCGGCAGGGTGAAGGGCAGCAGGTAGCCGAGCAGCTTGCGCGGTCGTGGTCGCTCGCGCAGCAGGCGCGAGCGCTGCGAGCGTCGGGTGGCGAGGCGGCCGAGGTAGCAGAGCACGGCGAAGGTCGCGGCCCAGGTGGCGGTGAGGAGCAGGAAGTCGCAGGCCATCTGCAGCATGTCCTGCGCGCTGTGGCGGGTGACCAGCTGTCCTGCTTCGCTGGCCGCGCGGTCGGCGCGCAGGCGCCAGGCGTCGACCAGGCGGTTGTCGATGTCGAGTTCTTCGGAGACATCGTCCAGGCCGTTGGCCAGGGCACCGAGCAGACCGCCCTGGACCACCGGTTCCGGCGCCTTGGCCGGCTCTTCCCCGGTGAGGGTGGACAGCGGTCCGGCGGCGAACGCGGAAGTACCCAGCAGGGTCGCGAGGAGGAGGACGGGGAGGGGGCGGATCACGGGGTACTCCTTTCAGCCGTGGGGTGACGGAAAGGGTAGACAATGATCGGTCGGGTTTTTCTGCGGGGGGGCTGGAAAAGGGGACCGCGTTGCGGTCCTTCGCGGGCAAGCCACGCTCCTACGGTGATGCGCGTATCACCGTAGGAGCGAGGCTTGCCCGCGAAGGGCTGCAAAGCAGCCCCGATTACAGATTACTTGCCGGTATAGATCTGGTCGAAGATCCCGCCATCGTTGAAGTGGGTCTTCTGCACGGTGCGCCAGTCACCGAAGGTCTTCTCCACCGAGAGGAAGTCGACTTTCGGGAAGCGGTCGGTGTACTTGGCCAGTACCGCCGGATCCCGCGGGCGCAGGTAGTTGGCCGCGGCGATTTCCTGGGCCTCCGGCGACCACAGGTACTTCAGGTAGGCCTCGGCGGTGGCGCGGCTGCCTTTCTTGTCGACCACCTTGTCGACCACGCTCACCGGCGGCTCGGCCTCGGCGGAGACGCTCGGGTAGATCACCTCGAACTGGTCGCGACCGAACTCGCGGGCGATCATCTCGGCCTCGTTCTCGAAGGTCACCAGCACGTCGCCGATCTGGTTGGTCATGAAGGTGGTGGTGGCGGCGCGACCGCCGGTATCGAGCACCGGGGCCTGCTTGAACAGCTTGCCGACGAAGTCGCGGGCCTTGCTTTCATCGCCGCCGGTCTTGAGCACATAGCCCCAGGCGGAGAGGTAGGTGTAGCGCCCGTTACCCGAGGTCTTCGGGTTAGGCACGATGACCTGCACGCCCTCCTTGAGCAGGTCCGGCCAGTCCTTCAGGGTCTTCGGGTTGCCCTTGCGCACAATGAACACGGTGGCCGAGGTGAACGGCGCGCTGTTGTTCGGCAGGCGCGTCACCCAGTTGTCCGGGACCAGCTTGCCGTTGTCGGCCAGGGCGTTGATGTCGGTGGCCATGTTCATGGTGATGACATCGGCCGGCAGGCCGTCGATCACCGAGCGCGCCTGCTTGCTCGAACCGCCGAAGGACATCTGCACAGTGATCTTCTCTTTGTGCTCGGCTTCCCAGTGTTTCTGGAAGGCGGCGTTGTAGTCCTTGTAGAAGTCGCGCATCACGTCGTAGGAGACGTTCAGCAGCGGAGCCGGGGCGGCCTGGGCGAAGCTGCCCACGGCCAGGCTCGCGGCGAGAAGCGAAGCACTGAAGAGTTTTTTCACTGCATAGTCCTTGTTGGCATTGGTAAGAGGCATTGTGCCAGCGACTATAGCCAATCGCCGCTTAGGCACAAAAAGATTAAAAGGTGCTTTGCTTATTCCAGCTTCTTGAACAGCGCATTGCCGCAGCGCGAGCAGAAGGCGGCGCCATGTTCGTGATGGCCTTTGCGGCAGACCGGGCACTCGTGGCGCAGTTGTTCGCCGCGCATGGCGTTGGCCAGTTCGGCGGTGAAGATCCCGGTGGGCACGGCGATGATCGAGTAGCCGGTGATCATCACCAGCGAGGAAATCACCTGGCCCAGCGGGGTCTTCGGCACGATATCGCCGAAGCCGACGGTGGTCAGGGTGACGATGGCCCAGTAGATGCCCTTGGGAATGCTGGTGAAGCCGTGCTGCGGGCCTTCGACCACGTACATCAGGGTGCCGAACACGGTGACCAGGGTCGACACGCTGACCAGGAACACGATGATCTTCTGCTTGCTGCCGCGCAGGGCGTCGAGCAGGTAGTGGGCCTGTTTCAGGTAGGGGCTGAGCTTGAGCACGCGGAAGATCCGCAGCATGCGGATGACGCGGATGATCAGCAGGTACTGGGCGTCGCTGTAGTACAGGGCGATGATCCCCGGGACGATCGCCAGCAGATCGACCAGGCCGTAGAAGCTGAAGGCGTAGCGCAGCGGCTTGGGCGAGCAGTACAGGCGCAGCAGGTACTCGATCAGGAACACCGTGGTGAAGCCCCATTCGATGCCGGCCAGGAGGCCGGCGTAGTCGCGGTGGACCTCGTCGATGCTGTCGAGGATCACGGTGACCAGGCTGGCGAGGATGATCAGCAGCAGGAGGGTGTCGAAGCGCCGGCCGGCGACGGTGTCGGTTTGAAAGACGATGACGTAGAGCCGTTCGCGCAGGCTCTGGGGGTTTTCCATGGGGTGGGGAGTTCCAGGCGGGTGGTGGTGCAAAGCCTAGGGGCACATCTGGCAGTTGCACAAGTAGGAGCGGGCTTGCCCGCGAGGTGGGCCCGTAGGAGCTGGCTTGCCTGCGAAAGGACTGCGCAGCGGTCCCAAATAGCTGTGAGGTCTGGGACCGCTTCACGGTCCTTTCGCAGGCAAGCCAGCTCCTACGGGGCCGGCGCCAGTCTTGTCAGCCGAACCAACCAGCACGCCACGATGAACGGCGCCGTCAGCCCCGGAATCGGCAGCAGGTTGAACAACGGCTGCACCGCGATCGCCAGCACGATCGCCAGCAACGGTTTCCACGGCTGCGCGCGCGTGCCGCTGAAGGCCAGCGCCGCCAGCGCGGCATTGAAGCCATACAGCCCCATGTAGGCCGCCGTGGCCTCGCCACCGAGCAGCGCGACACTGCCGCCGATGGCCGCGCCAACGAAGGCCCAGGCCGCCGCATAGCGATCCGACAGCAACAACCCCAGGGCAATCAGCATCCCCGCCAGCGGCTGGTCGAGCAGGAAGATCTGCCCCAGCCCCCGCGCCAGCGCATCCAGCGCACTGGCCGGCACCGGCGTGTTGGCCGTCGCCGCCGGCTCGGCCACCAGCAACAAGGCCCAGCCCAGCAGGACGAAGGGCAGGGTATAGGCCGGCAGCAACACCGACCCGCCGCGCTTGAGCCACTGGTGCACGAGCATGCTGCTCAGCCCGGCGGCGGCGATGATCAGCGGCAGCAACAGCGGCGACCAGGGCAGCAGGTAGCTGAACAGCACGCCGATCAGCACGCCGTTGTAGCTGTACAGCCCCGCCTGGCGGTCGCTGCGGTTGTAGCCGCGCCGCTGCGCCGTGAGCAGCCCGGCGAGGGCGCCCAGCAGTGCGCCGCCGATCAGCTGCGGCGCGGTGAGAAGGATGGCCAGCAGGCAACACAGGCCGCACAGCGGATTGCGCTGCAGCAGCACCTGACTGAAACCGTTGAGCAGGGCGGTCGCCCAGTCGGGGCACGGGTTTACGAAATTCTTGGTGTACATGGCAGTAGGTCTGAGTGAAGTGGGTCGCCTCTTTGGGCGAATCTTTTCCCACGGTTGAGAGCACAGCTTTTTTATGTTCTGGATCGCGGAGCACGCTGGCGGCCACGGCTTCACGCGGATGAAGCGATGACCGCCGGCCTGCCCCGCGAAAGGGTCAAAGCAGGGTTTCGATACGCAGCGAATTAGTCGATCCCGGCTGGCCAAAAGGCACACCGGCGGTAATCAGCAGCGTGTCGCCGCGGTTGGCCATGCCCTGGGCCTGGGCGATTTCCAGCGCGGTGGAGCAGACTTCGTCGACCTGGCGCAGGCGGTCGTTGACCACCGAGTGCACACCCCAGACCACGCTCAGGCGCCGCGCGGTGACCAGGTTCGGGGTCAGGTTGAGGATCGGCGCCCGTGGCCGCTCGCGGGAGGTGCGCAGGGTCGAGTTGCCGGACTCGCTGTAGTTGACCAGCACCGCCACCGGGAGGATCCCGCTGATGCGGCGGATGGCGCAGCTGATCGCGTCGGAGACGGTGGCCTCGGCCTTCGGCCGGCCGACATCGAGCTGGGTCTGGTAGTCCGGACCGGCTTCGACCTGGCGGATGATCTTGCTCATCATCTGCACGGCTTCCAGCGGGTAGTCGCCGGAGGCGGTTTCCGCCGACAGCATCACCGCGTCGGCGCCTTCGGCCACGGCGTTGGCGACGTCGGTCACCTCGGCGCGGGTCGGTGCCGGGGAGAAGCGCATCGATTCGAGCATCTGCGTGGCGACCACCACCGGGCGGCCGAGCTGACGGCAGGTGGCGATGATGTCCTTCTGGATCTGCGGCACGGCCTCGGCCGGCACTTCCACGCCGAGGTCACCGCGGGCGACCATGATCGCGTCGCTCAGCTCGGCGATCTCGCGCAGTTGGGTGACCGCCGAAGGCTTCTCGATCTTGGCCATGAGGAAGGCGCGGTCGCCGATCAGCTGGCGTGCCTCGGCGATGTCCTCGGGACGCTGGACGAACGACAGCGCCACCCAGTCCACACCCAGCTCCAGGCCGAAGGTCAGGTCGCGGCGGTCCTTGGCGGTCAGCGGGCTGAGATCCAGCACCGCCTGCGGTACGTTGACGCCCTTGCGGTCGGACAGCTCGCCGCCGTTGAGCACGGTGGTGTCGATGGCGTCGGCGTGCTTGGCGGTCACTTGCAGGCGCAGGCGACCGTCATCCACCAGCAGGTCCATGCCCGGCTCCAGCGCGGCGATGATTTCCGGGTGGGGCAGGTTGACCCGCGCGGCATCGCCCGGGGTCGGGTCGAGGTCCAGGCGCAGGGCCTGGCCGCGCTTGAGCATGACCTTGCCGTCGGCCAGGCGGCCGACCCGCAGTTTCGGGCCTTGCAGGTCCATGAGGATGCCCAGCGGGTAGTTCAGCTGGGCTTCGACCTCGCGGATCCACTGGTAGCGCATGGCGTGGTCTTCATGTTCGCCGTGGCTGAAGTTGAGGCGGAAGATATTGACCCCGGCCTCGACGAGGGCGCGAACGTCGTCGATGCCTTTGATCGCGGGGCCGAGGGTGGCGAGGATTTTGACTTTTTTGTCAGGCGTCATGTTGGGCAGTCTCAAGAATGAGGATGGCGCGGAAATCGTTGACGTTGGTCCGGGTCGGTTCGGTGACGATCAGCGAGTCGAGCGCGGCGAAGTAGCCATAGCCGTTGTTGTTGTCCAGCTCGTCGGCCGCCGACAGGCCCAGGGCCTGGGCGCGGGCGTAGCTGTCCGGGGTCATGAGGGCGCCGGCGTTGTCTTCCGAGCCGTCGATACCGTCGGTGTCACCGGCCAGGGCGTAGACCCCGGGCAGGCCCTTGAGGCTCTCGGTGAGGCTGAGGAGGAACTCGGCATTGCGCCCGCCACGGCCGTTGCCGCGCACGGTGACGGTGGTCTCGCCGCCGGAGAGGATCACGCAGGGCGCCGCCAGCGGCTGGCCGTGCAGCACCACCTGGCGGGCGATGCCGGCATGGACCTTGGCCACTTCCCGCGATTCGCCTTCCAGGTCGCCGAGGATCAGCGGGCTGAAGCCGGCTTGCCGGGCCTTCACCGCGGCGGCTTCGAGCGACTGCTGGGGCCGCGCGATCAGCTGGAAGTGGCTGCGGGCCAGGGCCGGGTCATCGGCCTTGACGGTCTCCGAGTCAGGGTTATGCAGCCAGTCGATCACCGCCTGCGGCGCCTCGATGTCGTAGCGCTTGAGGATCGCCAGGGCTTCGGCGGAGGTGCTCGGGTCGGCCACGGTCGGGCCGGAGGCGATCACCGTGGCGAGGTCGCCCGGTACATCGGAAATCGCGTAGGTGTACACGGTAGCCGGCCAGCAGGCCTTGGCCAGGCGGCCGCCCTTGATCGCCGAGAGGTGCTTGCGCACGCAGTTCATCTCGCCGATGGTGGCGCCGGACTTGAGCAGGGCCTTGTTGATCTGCTGCTTGTCGGCCAGGGTCAGGCCTTCGGCGGGCAGGGCCAGCAGGGCCGAGCCACCGCCGGAGAGCAGGAAGATCACCCGGTCGTCGGCGCTCAGGTCGCTGACCATGTCCAGCACGCGCTTGGCCACGGCCAGGCCGGCGGCGTCAGGGACCGGGTGGGCGGCTTCCACCACCTCGATCTTCGAGCAGCTGGCGCCGTGGCCGTAGCGGGTCACCACCAGGCCGCGGACTTCGCCCTGCCAGGCGCGCTCGACCACTTCGGCCATGGCCGCGGCGGCCTTGCCAGCGCCGATGACGATCACCCGGCCGCTGCGGTCGGCGGGCAGGTGGGCTTCGAGGACCTGACGCGGGTGCGCGGCATCGATGGCCGTGGCGAACAGGTCGCGGAGAAATTGTTGCGGATCGACCGACATCTCAGGCCTCCAAATCTTATTGTTCTTCAAAACCAAAAACGCCCCTGGGACGGCCTCCGTGCAGGCTGAACCAGGGGCGGTGTTGCGCGGTTGCAACTGCCAGCCTCAAGGGCGGAAGAGATCGATGCGCGGTCTCTTCGTTCCGCGGGCTGGCAGGCGTTGCTTACTTGTCGTCGCGGATCGAGAAGTTGGCCATGTGTTCCAGGCCCTTGATCAGCGCCGAGTGGTCCCAGTTCGCACCACCGATCGCGGCGCAGGTGCTGAACACCTGTTGCGCGTTGGAGGTGTTGGGCAGGTTGATGTTCAGCTCCTTGGCGCCTTGCAGGGCCAGGTTCAGGTCCTTCTGGTGCAGGCTGATGCGGAAGCCTGGATCGAAGGTGCCCTTGATCATGCGCTCGCCGTGCACTTCGAGGATCTTCGACGAGGCGAAGCCGCCCATCAGGGCTTCGCGGACCTTGGCCGGATCGGCGCCGTTCTTGGCGGCGAACAGCAGGGCTTCGGCGACGGCCTGGATGTTCAGGGCGACGATGATCTGGTTGGCGACCTTGGCGGTCTGGCCGTCACCGTTGCCACCGACGCGGGTGATGTTCTTGCCCATGGCCTGGAACAGCGGCAGGGTGCGCTCGAAGGCTTTCGGGCAGCCACCGACCATGATGCTCAGGGTCGCCGCCTTGGCACCGACTTCGCCGCCGGACACCGGGGCGTCGAGGTAGGCGGCACCGGTGGCCTTGATCTTCTCGGCGAAGGCCTTGGTGGCGGTCGGCGAGATCGAGCTCATGTCGATCACCACCTTGTTCGGGCCGACGCCTTCGGCGACACCGTTCTCACCGAACAGGACGCTCTCGACCTGCGGGGTGTCCGGGACCATGACGATGATGAACTCGGCTTCCTGGGCCACTTCCTTCGGGTTGGCCAGGGCCACGGCGCCGGCGGCGACCAGGTCGGCCGGAGCGGCGTCGTGGTGGGTGGTCAGGAACAGGCTGTGACCTGCTTTCTGCAGGTTCTGCGCCATTGGGCGGCCCATGATGCCGGTGCCGATGAAACCGATTTTAGCCATGAGAAATTGCCTCTTTTATTTGTGTGTCGCTGGCTGCTGGGGACCTGTAGGAGCTGGCTTGCCTGCGAAGGACCGCGTTAGCGGTCCCCGACCTCACCGCTATCGGGGACCGCCTTGCGGTCCTTCGCGGGCAAGCCACGCTCCTACGGCGAGCAGAGCGTGCAGCGCCTTTAGATAGCGTTATGGGTCTTCAACCAGCCCAGACCTTCCTCGGTGGTGGTCTTGGGCTTGTACTCCGCGCCCACCCAGCCCTGGTAGCCGATGCGGTCCAGGTGCTCGAACAGGAAGCGGTAGTTGATCTCGCCGGTGCCCGGTTCGTGACGGCCCGGGTTGTCGGCCAGCTGGATGTGGTTGATCTGCGCCAGGTTGGCTTCCACGGTCCGCGCCAGGTCACCTTCCATGATCTGCATGTGGTAGATGTCGTACTGCAGGAACAGGTTGTCGCTGCCCACCTCGGCCTGGATCTCCAGGGCCTGCTTGGTGGTGTTCAGGTAGAAGCCCGGGATGTCGCGGGTGTTGATCATTTCCATGACCAGCTTGATGCCCGCGCCCTTCAGTTTGTCGGCGGCGAACTTCAGGTTGTCGACGAAGGTCTTGCGCACGCTGGCGCAGTCCGGACCCTGTGGACGAATGCCGGCTAGGCAGTTGACCTGGGTGTTGCCCAGCACCTTGGCGTAGGCGATGGCCAGGTCGACGCCGGTGCGGAATTCCTCGACCCGCGCCGGGTCGCAGGCGATGCCGCGGTCACCCTTGGCCCAGTCGCCGGCCGGCAGGTTGAACAGCACCTGGGTCAGGCCGTGGGCGTCGAGCAGTTGCTTGATCTCGGTCGCCGGGTAGTCGTACGGGAACAGGTATTCGACACCGCTGAAGCCAGCGTCGGCGGCAGCCTTGAAGCGGGCCGTGAAGTCCTGTTCGGTGAACAGCATGGACAGGTTGGCGGCAAAGCGTGGCATGGTGGTCTCCTTGCTAGGTCGGGGCCCCGCACCCGAAGGGCGGGGCCGCACAGACGATCAGTCGAGCAGCGAAATCGCGGTCGGCGCGTCGTTGCCGACCAGGGCCAGGTCTTCGAATTCGTTGACCGCGTTGATTTCGGTACCCATGGAAATGTTGGTGACGCGCTCGAGAATCACCTCGACCACCACCGGCACGCGGAACTCTTCGGCCATCTTCTGGGCCTTGAGCAGGGCAGGGGCGATCTCGTCCGGGGTGAACACGCGCAGGGCCTTGCAACCCAGGCCTTCGACCACGGCGACGTGATCGACACCGTAACCGTTGACGTCCGGCGCGTTGATGTTCTCGAACGCCAGTTGTACACAGTAATCCATCTCGAAACCACGCTGCGCCTGGCGGATCAGGCCGAGGTAGGCGTTGTTCACCAGGACGTGGACATACGGCAGGTTGAACTGCGCACCCACCGCCAGCTCTTCGATCATGAACTGGAAGTCATAGTCGCCGGACAGGGCCACGACCTTGCGGGTCGGGTCGGCCTTGACCACGCCGAGGGCTGCCGGAATGGTCCAGCCCAGCGGACCGGCCTGGCCGCAGTTGATCCAGTGACGTGGCTTGTAGACGTGGAGGAACTGCGCGCCGGCGATCTGCGACAGACCGATGGTGCTGACGTAGCAGGTGTCCTTGCCGAACACTTCGTTCATTTCCTGGTACACGCGCTGCGGCTTGACCGGGACGTTGTCGAAGTTGGTCTTGCGCTGCAGGCTCGATTTGCGCGCCTGGCAGTCTTTCAGCCATTCGCCGCGGCACTTGAGCTTGCCGGCGGCTTTCCACTCGCGGGCCACTTCGAGGAACACGTCCAGCGCGGCGCCGGCGTCGGAGACGATGCCCAGGTCCGGGGTGAACACGCGGCCGATCTGGGTCGGTTCGATGTCGACGTGAACGAACGTGCGGCCTTCGGTGTAGACGTCGACCGAGCCGGTGTGGCGGTTGGCCCAGCGGTTGCCGATACCGAACACCAGGTCGGATTTGAGCAGGGTGGCGTTGCCGTAGCGGTGCGAGGTCTGCAGGCCGACCATGCCGACCATCAGTTCGTGGTCGTCAGGGATGGTGCCCCAGCCCATCAGGGTCGGTACGACGGGCACGCCGGTCAGTTCGGCGAATTCGACCAGCTTGTCGCTGGCATCGGCGTTGATGATGCCGCCACCGGCGACCAGCAGCGGACGCTCGGCGTCATTGAGCATGGCCAGGGCTTTTTCCGCTTGCTTGCGGGTCGCGGCCGGCTTGGTGACAGGCAGCGGCTCGTAGGCATCGATGTCGAATTCGATCTCGGCCATCTGCACGTCGAACGGCAGGTCGATCAGCACGGGGCCCGGACGGCCGGTGCGCATTTCGTAGAAGGCTTTCTGGAAGGCGTAGGGCACCTGGCCCGGTTCCAGGACGGTGGTCGCCCACTTGGTCACCGGCTTGACGATGCTGGTGATGTCGACGGCCTGGAAGTCTTCCTTGTGCAGGCGGGCACGCGGGGCCTGGCCGGTGATGCAGAGAATCGGGATGGAGTCGGCGGAGGCACTGTACAGACCGGTGACCATGTCGGTGCCGGCAGGGCCCGAGGTGCCGATGCACACGCCGATGTTGCCGGCCTTGGTGCGGGTGTAACCCTCGGCCATGTGCGAGGCGCCTTCAACGTGGCGAGCGAGGACGTGATCGATACCGCCGACTTTCTTCAGGGCCGAGTACAGCGGGTTGATCGCTGCACCAGGGATGCCAAACGCGGTTTCCACACCTTCGCGGCGCATCACCAGAACGGCTGCATCGATTGCTCTCATTTTGCTCATGGCTTTGTGCCTCATTGATGTTGTAATTGTATACAAACTGCTTTTCGCCAGAGTGTATTCACGGGATACGACTCTGGTCAATCCCTTTCATCGCCTCTGGGCGAAATGCCGTAAAAATGGGGTTTGCGCGGGATCAGGCGATCAAGGTCGAATTATTGTATACAAAAAAATTCGCCATTGTGTTCTATTTGGTCTATCAATTTTTCACTTGCCCCCTGGGCTTCCAACAACAAGAGGACCGTTTCATGAACGCATTGAGCTTGAAAGTCGCCGTCGGCCTGGTGAATGGCGCGCTGGCCGCGGGTCGCAAGATCTCCGCCGCGCCGCTGACCGTGGTGGTGCTGGACGCCGGTGGTCACCTGCTGACCCTGCAACGCGAGGATGGCGCCAGCCTGCTGCGGCCGCAGGTGGCGATGGGCAAGGCGTGGGGCGCGATCGCCCTGGGCAAGGGCTCGCGCCTGCTGGCGCTGGATGCGCAACAGCGCCCGGCGTTCTTCGCCGCGCTCAATGGCCTGGGTCAGAGCCCGGTGGTGCCGGCGCCGGGTGGCGTGCTGATTCGCAATGAAGCGGGCGTGGTGCTGGGGGCGATCGGGATCAGCGGGGATACGTCGGATATCGACGAGCAGTGCGCGATCAGTGCGATCGAGGAGGCGGGGCTGCGGGCGGATGCGGGGGTGGCGGCCTGATCTGAATCCTGTGTTGTAAGTACTGGCCTCATCGCGGGCAATGCCCGCTCCCACAGGGTTCGGCGGTGCGCGCGGTCCTTGTGTGGGACGTTGCCGGCGATGAGGCCCTGAAGTCGAAAATCAGTTGTCCGGCGCACACCCCTTGAGCACCAGGCGAATGATCGTCTGCGCCGCCGCCTCGTAGTCGCTGTCATCCATCTTGGCCTTGCCGGTCACCACCGAGATCTGCCAGTCGAAATCGGCGTAGGTCTGGGTCGCCGCCCAGATGTTGAACATCAGGTGATGCGGGTCCAGCGGCGCGATCTGGCCCTTGTCGATCCAGCGCTGGATACAGTCGATGTTGTGCCGGGCCTGGACGTTCAACTGCTCGACCTGGCGCGGGCTCAGGTGCGGCGCACCATGCATGATCTCGCTGGCGAACACCTTGGAGGCGAACGGCAGATCGCGGGAGATGCGCACCTTGGAGCGGATATAGGCGCTCAATACCTCTTCCGGATCACCCTCGGCATTGAATGGCGTCGACGCCTGCATGATCGGCTCGATGATGCTTTCGAGCACCTCGCGGTAGAGGTTTTCCTTGGACTTGAAGTAGTAGTAGACGTTGGGCTTGGGCAGGCCGGCCTTGGCCGCGATGTCGCTGGTCTTGGTGGCGGCGAAGCCCTTGTCGGCGAATTCTTCACTGGCCGCGCGCAAAATCAGTTCTTTGTTGCGCTCGCGAATGCTGCTCATGGTTGGCGCTGTTCCTTGGTCTCGGCCCGCTGCGCGGCAGGCCCGGGCAGGCGGTGGCGCATGGTAGCACCGGCCTCGCGCGCCGCTCAAGGCAAGGCCTGCGCCACATCGACGGCAGCGATAGCAGGTGTTCTGCGCGACGCGAACGGCTATCCTTCTGAAATTATTTCTTACACGAGATTCACCGAACATGGCAGGAAGCAGCCTACTTGTACTGATCGACGACATCGCCACGCTCCTCGATGACGTTTCCGTGATGACCAAGGTGGCGGCCAAGAAGACTGCCGGTGTTCTGGGAGACGACCTGGCGCTCAACGCGCAGCAGGTTTCCGGTGTCCGCGCCGAGCGGGAAATCCCCGTGGTCTGGGCGGTGGCCAAGGGCTCGTTCGTCAACAAGCTGATCCTCGTGCCGGCGGCCTTGCTGATCAGCGCCTTCATTCCCTGGGCGGTGACGCCGCTGCTGATGCTCGGCGGTGCCTACCTGTGCTTCGAAGGCTTCGAGAAGCTGGCGCACAAGTACCTGCACAGTGCCGAGGAAACCGAGGCCGAGCATGCCGCACTGACGGCCGCGGCGGCCGATCCGGCGGTCGACCTGGTGAGCTACGAGAAGGACAAGATCAAGGGCGCGATCCGCACCGACTTCATCCTCTCCGCGGAAATCATCGCCATCACCCTCGGCACCGTCGCCGACGCGCCGCTGACCCAGCAGATCATCGTGCTGTCCGGCATCGCCCTGGTCATGACCATTGGCGTCTATGGCCTGGTGGCGGGCATCGTCAAGCTGGACGACCTCGGCCTGTGGCTGACCCAGACCTCCAAAGGCGTCGGCAAGGCCATCGGCCAGGGCATCCTGCGCGCCGCGCCGTACCTGATGAAGACCCTGTCGGTGGTCGGCACCGCGGCGATGTTCCTGGTCGGTGGCGGCATTCTCGTGCACGGCATCGCGCCGCTGCATCATGCCGTGGAAGCGTTCAGCGCGGACAACGGCGGGGCGCTGACTTCGGCGCTGGCCAACGGCGTGCTCGGAGTGGTCGCCGGTGCCGTGGTGCTGGCCGTGGTCGCCGGCGCCGGCAAACTGTGGAAGGCGCTGCGTGGCTGACTGATATTTTTGTCAGGTTCCACCCAGGCCGCATCAGGCCATACTGGCGTCCACCGAGGACCGGGGGATGCCAGGCATGTCGTCGAGTCGTCAGCTCCATCAGCACACGCCCACCCTGTCGGTGAACGACGCGCGCGGGGCACAGGTGCGCGTCGTCGCTTACTGCCGCGCGCTGGCGCAGGCGCCGGCAGTGGCGCGGATCAGCGCCTACGCATTCGATGTCCAGGGCCGTGATGTCGCCGCTCGCGATCCGCGGGCCTGGGACAACGCTGGCGCGGCCAATCGCACCTCGCTGTATTCCCTCTCCGGACGGGTCGTGCTGGCCGACAGCAGCGATGCCGGCTGGCGGCTGGCGCT
Source organism: Pseudomonas sp. zfem002 (assembly GCF_032621685.1). NCBI lineage: Bacteria > Pseudomonadati > Pseudomonadota > Gammaproteobacteria > Pseudomonadales > Pseudomonadaceae > Pseudomonas > Pseudomonas sp. zfem002. Next base: position 334,170 of record NZ_JAVYJH010000001.1, read on the forward strand.
GTTCACCGAGGCGGGGCCGGCCAGCCGGGCCTGGGACAGCCGCGGTTCGTCCTTTCACACCGAGTACGACGGGCTGCTGCGGGCAACGGCCCTGCATGAACAGGCCGGCGGCGAGCCATCACGGGTGGTCGAGCGCCTGGCGTACGGCGGTGCCGACCTTGCCCTGCATAATCAGTGCGGGCGCTTGCTGCGCCATGACGATCCGGCCGGGATGCTGCGCTGCGACGACTATGCGCTGGGCGGTCAGCTGCGGCTGCAGTGCCGGCGCTTCCTGCAGCAGCCGCAAACACCGGACTGGCCCGCCGATGTCGCGGCGCGCGATGCCCTGCTCGAACCCGGCGCGGGCTACATCAGCGAGACCCGCTGCAACCCGTTGGGCGATCCGCTGCTGCGCATCGATGCCCTCGGCAATCGCCACCAACTGATCCTCGACCAGACCGGTGCCCTGCGCCGCTCGACCCTGCAAACGCTCGACTGCGAGCAGCCGCGCACCGTACGCGACGCGCTTCGCTACGATGCCATGGGCCGGGTGATCAGCGAGACGGCGGGCAATGGCGTGCTCACCGAGCGCAGCTTCTGCCCCCGCGACGGCCGCCTGCAGCGTCAGGTCGCTCGGCTGCCGGGGCAGGCGGCGCTGCAGGACCTGCACTATGGGTACGACCCGATGGGCAATGTGCTGAGCATCGAGGACCTGTCGCAGCCGATCACCTTCTACCGCAACCAGCGCGTCGCCGCGTTGCAGGTCATGGCCTACGACTCGCTCTACCAGCTGGTCGAGGCGCGTGGCGTGGAAGTCGATCAGCCCTCCCATGGCCCCGGTTTGCCGCCACTGCATGACTTGCCGCTGGACCCGACGCGACTGGTCAACTACCTGCAACGCTTTGCCTACGACGCCGCCGGCAACCTGCTGCATCGCGCCCACGAGCATGCCGCCGGCTTGCACATGGCGGTGGCGAGGAGTAGCAATCGCGCACTGCCGGCGCGTGCGGACGGCAGCCTGCCGGATGAGGCCGAGATCGCCGCCGCCTACGATGGCTGCGGCAATCTGCTGCAACTGGAGGGGGTCGCCGCGCTGCGCTGGAATCCGCGCAACCAGCTGGCTGAAGTCCGCCAGGTCGTGCGCGAGTCCGGTGCCGACGATCGGGAACACTACGTGTACGCGGCCGATGGCAATCGGGTGCGCAAGGTGAGGGTGGCCCAGGCGCGTTCCCGCAGCCTGCTGGCCGAGGTGCGTTATCTGCCGGGGCTGGAGTTGCATCACCGGGTTGGCGGAGAAGTCCACCCTGTGCTGCAGGTCGATGAGCATCTGCGGATCTCGGAGCAACAATGGCGCTACAGCCTTGGCGACCAGTTGGGTTCGATCGCCCTGGAGCTGGACGGCGAGGGCGCCTTGCTCAGCCGCGAAGCCTTCTACCCGTTCGGCGGCACAGCCGTCTGGGCGGCGCGCAGTGCCGTGCAGGGCGAGCGCAAGACCCACCGTTACTGCGGCAAGGAGCGCGATGCCAGCGGCCTGTACTGCTTCGGCCTGCGCTATTACGCGCCGTGGCTGGCGCGCTGGACCAGCAGCGACCCGCTGGGCGAGGCGGACGGACTGAACCGCTACCGGATGGTGCTGAACAACCCGGTGAGCCTGCGCGATGCCGCCGGCGGCTACGCGATACCGGCGGTGCCCCTCCCGGACCTACCGACCCAGGCCCACTTCTTCTGGACAGGCTCGGCGATTCCGCCGGCCAACCTGTACAACGCCCTCATGTTCAAGGAGCAGAACCCCGACTGGCAGGTGAACATCTGGACGCCCAGGCAGAGCAACTACACCGCGACCCTGCTGGCCATGGAGGACAGCCCGCAGCCGGCGGAGCGTGACCTGGCCCGCGCCCATGGCGGCGCGCTGACGGTCAGGCCGCCGGACGAGATGTTCGACGACCTCGTCCACTGGTACCCGCAGGCACACCAGGTCAGGAGTCTGTTTGCCAGGGAAAGCAACGGGGCGTTCTGGAATCCGGCGGCCGCGAGTGATATCGGTCGCCTGGTGAGCACCTATACCTATGGCGGTCTGTACATGGATTTCGATGTGGCCGTGGGGGAGGCCATCGACCTGTCGTCCGCCAATGGTGACTTCTTCCTGCACACCCGGGGCGCCCAGGTCAGCAATGGCGTGATGGCTGCGCTGCCGGGCTCGGGCACCGGGCGCGAACTGCTGGACCGGCTGGTGCACGAGTACTCGCCGCAGTCCGAGAAGAACCTCGGCGGGCTGAACGCGGGCTGGGACACCAAGCGCAGCACGCCCGGCAATGGCCTGTTCTCGCGCTGGCGCCTGACCATGCACATGAGCGGTCCGTCGATGATCCGCCCGGTGCTGGGCGAAGGACGGATCCGCCGCGATCAGGAAGGCTTGCCGACGCAGGCGTTCCACGGCCGCAAAGCCGCTCCCGCGGTGGACAAGGTGCAGACGCGGGATCTGGCGAGCCTGTTTTTCGCTGGCTACGATCCGGCGATCAATGCCGAGGGGCAGTGGACGACGATCCGTCCCGGACGGCGCTCGTCCATCGGTTGAGCGGCGACGGGCGAGCGTACGCACCGCATGCCGCTGGCTTGTGGTGTTGTGCATTGTCGGGGAGGTGTTGCCGGGAGGGGGATCGCGGCGCCAGCGGGAATCGACGCTGGCGCCGCGATCGTCCACCGGGCTGATGGGAGTCAGGCCCGGGGTGGAAGTCGCCGCCGGTGATCCGGCGGCGGACAGACGCTTAGAAGTGCACCTTGACCAGGAAGCTCGCGGTGTTCTGGTTGGTGTCGAAGTAGCGGGTGTCCTGGATCCCGTACTTGTCGCTCCAGTAGTCGTATTCGAAACCGACGTACAACTGCTTCTCGCCGAAGTTCAGCGCCTTGCCCAGGTCGTACTTGACCTGCGGGTTGAAGTGCAGGTTGGCGTGGTAGCTCTTGTCGTTGTCCACCACCCAGTCCATGAAGCCGTCGATCAGGATGTCGGAGTTGCCGACGGGAATGGTGTAGGCCCACACCGGGGTGATCTGCCAGACGTTGTCGCCGTCGCGGCTGCCTTCGGTGTGGCGGTTGTAGAAGTTCAGCTGGAAGTAGTCGAAGCCGGGAATGTCCAGGTCGAAGCCGGGGCCGACCAGGTAGGACTCGGTATCGCCTTCGCCGAACTCGTAGGTCATCGCCAGCAGCACGTCCTTGACCGGGCCGAACGACAGCTTCTGGTCGAAGATCTTGCCGAACGACAGGCGCGGGCTGAACTCGCCGTAGTAGGTGTTGGGGCCGTTGAGCCCGTCTTTCTGGCCGTTGTAGAAGATCTTGTCGATGAACAGGAAGTTGTCACCGTACTTCCAGGCATCGGCGTGCTCGAAGGTGACGGTCTGCTGGATCTCCGGGTTGACGGCGAAATTCTTGCCCCACAGATAGGTCAGGCTGTTGTTCTGCCATTGCAGCAGGTCGCCGGCCATGGCGCCGCTGGCAGCCAGCAGACCGCTGGCGAGAATCAGGCTCTTGGTAAAACGCATCGCGTTGCTCCCTTGGTTCTGTTTGCGACGCTCTTGTAATGGCGTCGTCGGGTTAAGTTTGTTGTCTTTAAAGTCAGGTTTTTTCGATTGGCCACAGCAACATGGCAAGAGCTGGGCCAACCTTCCCGGCTGGATGCAGCACTCCTGCTCGACGTCTTGCTGAACAGATGAAAAACGGTTTTCGTACAGGCCTTACGCCTGCCAACCGCCCGGAATCATTGACTGAGCGGTCAGCAAACGCGGGCGGAATCCTTCCGCCCCGATCGAGGGGGCGCGCAGATTACTGGCTTGCGCGCTGACCCTCAAGTGCTCCTTCCTGGAGCAGGTGGTGCTAAAGCTGTGCATTCGGTCAGGTTCTAGAAATGCACCTTCACCAACGCACTGGTCACGCTCTGGTTGCTGTCGAGACGACTGCTGTTCTCGATGCCGTACTTGTCCTTCCAGTAGCTGTACTCGATACCCACGTAGAGCTGCTTGGCTCCCCAGTTCAGGGCCTTGCCCAGGTCGTACTTGACCTGCGGGTTGAACTGCAGGTTGGCGTGGTAGGTGCCCCGGCGGGTCTGGTCGTTGTCCACCACCCAGTCGATGTAGCCATCGATCAGGATGTCGGACTTGCCCACGGGGATGGTGTAGGACCAGGACGGGGTGATCTGCCAGACGCGGTCACCCGGGCGGCTGCCCTCGGTGTTGCGCTGGTAGAAGTTCAGGTTGAAATAGTTGAAGCCGGGAATCGCCAGCTCGAAGCCGGGGCCGATCAGGTAGGCCTCGTTGTCGCCTTCGCCGGACTCGTAGGTCATGGCCAGCAGGACGTCCTTGATCGGGCCGAACTCGAGCTTCGTGTCGAAGATCTTGCCGAACGACAGGCGCGGGCTGAACTCGCCGTAGTAGGTGGTCGTGCCTTTGTTGCGGTCGGCCTGGCCGTTGTAGAAGATCTTGTCGATGAACAGGAAGGTGTCGCCGTACTTCCACTTGTTGGCGTGTTCGAAGGTAATCGTCTGCTGGATCGACGGATTGACCTGGAAGTCCTTGCCGTACAGGTAGGTCAGGCTTTCGCCGTGCCACTGGATCAGATCCCCCGCTACCGCTGGAAGTGTCGCCAGCAAGCTGCTGCCCAGGAGAAGGGAAGTGGTGGTGCGTTTCATGTTGTGATTCCCGGCTGATTATTATTGTTCGTTGCGGTTTTTTCGGCGCAAAGCGCCCCGGACGACCCGCTCCCACGGGTCGACGGTCCTGCGTATTGCTCGGGGTGGAACCGGGCGGCAAGGGCGCCGCCCAAGGCTCAATGCGAGTGGCTGGCCTGGTTGTGCGCGGCGCGTTCGGCGCCGCCCAGGATGTTGAACAGCAGGTTCAGCACCAGGGCGCTGACCGTGGCCATGGCGATGCCGCTATGGGTGATGGGTTCCATCCACTGTGGCATCTGCGCGAAGAACTCGGGGCGCACCACGGGAATCAGGCCCATGCCCACGCTGACCGCGACCAGCAGCTGGTTGCGGCGGTCGGCGATGTCGGCTTCCTGGAGGATCTTGATCCCGGTGGCGGTGACCATGCCGAACATGGCGATCGATGCGCCGCCCAGCACCGCTGGCGGAATCGAGGCGATCAGGAAGGCTGCCTTGGGCAGCAGGCTGAGCAGGATCAGGAAGGCGCCGGCGACCACGGTGACGTAGCGGCAGCGCACCCCGGTCATCTGCACCAGGCCGATGTTCTGGGCGAACGAGGAGTGGGTGAAGGTGTTGAAGAAACCGGCGACGAAGGAGGCGCCGGCGTCGCACATAAGGCCGCGACGCAGCATGCCGGGGGTGACTTCACGATCGGTCACCTTGCCCAGGGCGAGGAACATGCCGGTGGATTCGACGAAGATGATCACCACCACCAGGCACATGGAAAGGATCGGCGCGAGGCTGAAGGTCGGCATGCCGAAGTGCAGCGGGGTGACCACTTGCAGCCACGGCGCTTCGTCCAGTCCGGACAGGTCGACCATGCCGATGGAGCCGGCGAGGATGTAGCCCAGGCCCATGCCGATCAGCACCGACACGTTGACCCAGAAACCACGCATGAAACGGTTGACCAGGAGGATGGTCAGCAATACCAGGGCGGCGACCGCCAGGTAGATCGGCGAGCCGAAGGTCTCGGCGCTGGCGCCGCCGCCAGCCCAGTTGACCGCTACCGGGAACAGCGACAGGCCGATCGAGGTGATGACCGTGCCGGTCACCAGCGGCGGGAAGAAGCGCACCACCTTGGACATGAACGGCGCGATCAGCATGCCGAAGAAGCCGGCGGCGATGGTTGCACCGAAGATGCCCTGCAGGCCGACGCCGGGCATCCCGGCCATGGCCACCATGCTGCCGACGGCGGCGAAACTGGCGCCCATCATCACCGGCATGCGGATACCGACAGCACCAATGCCGAACGACTGGACCATGGTGGCGACACCGGCGACCAGCAGATCGGCATTGATCAGGAAAGCGATTTCTTCTCGGGAGAGTCCGGCAGCCTGACCGATGATCAGCGGCACCGCGATAGCGCCTCCGTACATCAGCAGCACATGCTGCAGACCGACGAGGATCAGTTGCAGCAAGGGCAGGGGCTGTCGTGGCGGCGCATCGGGGATGTACGCCTGGCGAGACTCGGACATGCAGCACCTCGAGTTTTGTTGTTATTTTTTTGAGCCGCGATCCCTGGCGGCGGGCTTGGAAAAGCCCGTGGTTCCCGCCCGGGATGCGCGTGAAGCTTGCAGCGATGAAGCGATGGATCAGTTGACCGGGGCGCCCTTGGCGATCCAGTCACCGACCAGTTTGCGTTCCTCGGCCGTCATCTGGGTGATGTTGCCCAGTGGCATGATCTGGCTGGCGACGGCCTGGGCCTGGATACGCGGAGCCATGGCCTGGATCTGTTGCGGGGTGTCGAGCATCACGCCGGCTGGCGCGGTGCTGAACAGCGGGCTGGTCGGCTTGGCCGAATGGCACACGGTGCAACGTTCCTGGATGACGCTGTGGATCTTGTCGAAACCACCACCGGCAGCCTGGGCTGCGGCGGTCGCCTGGGCTGGCGCTTCGGCAGGCGCGGCAGGCGCAGCAGGTTCGGCAGGCTTGGCCTGGGCGGCCTGCCAGGCAGCGGCTTGCTCTTCCTCGGCTTTCTCGGCGGCAGTCTTGCCACCCAGTGCGGTTTCCGGCAGCGGCTGGTACTGGATCTTCGCGGCAGCCTGTTCAGGCGCGGTCGGCAACGGCTTGGGACCGGTGACGTAGGCCAGGCTGATCATCGCCAGGGCGCCGACGGGCAGGGCCCAGGCGTACTTGTTGCTGTCGTGGCGGGTGTTGAAGTAGTGGCGGATGAGGACCGCAGCTACCGCGATACCGGCCAGGATCGCCCAGTTGTATTCGCTGCCGTAGGTGCTCGGGAAGTGGTTGCTGATCATGATGAACAGCACCGGCAGGGTGAAGTAGTTGTTGTGACGCGAGCGCAGCAGGCCCTTGGCCGGCAGTACCGGATCCGGGGTGGTGTTGGCTTCGATCGCGGCCACCAGCTGGCGCTGGGCCGGCATGATGATGCGGAACACGTTGCCGACCATGATGGTGCCGATGATCGCGCCGGTGTGCAGGTACGCGCCACGACCGCTGAACACCTGGCTGAAGCCGAAGCACGCCGCGATGATCAGGACGAACAGGACCAGGCCGAGCAGGGCGGGTTGCTTGCCCAGTGGCGAGTCGCAGAGGAAGTCGTAGATGAACCAGGCGGCGATCAGCGAAGCGACACCGATGGTCACGCCTTCGAAGCCGGTCAGGGTGCTGCCCGGTTTCAGCAGGTACAGGGTCGGCTGCCAGTAGAACACCAGGCACAGCAGGGCGATCCCGGACATCCAGGTGAAGTAGGCTTCCCATTTGAACCAGTGCAGGTTCTCGGGCATTTTCGGCGGGGCCAGCTTGTATTTCTCCAGGTGGTAGATACCGCCACCGTGGATCGCCCAGAGGTCACCCGACAGCCCGTCACGCGGGTTGGCGCGGTTCAGGTTGTTTTCCAGCCAGACGAAATAGAACGACGCGCCGATCCAGGCCACGCCAGTGATCATGTGAACCCAGCGCACGCTCAGGTTCAGCCATTCCAACAGATGTGCTTCCACAGTCTTGTACCTCTTGCCGGTCACCGCGGGGCGATGGCCAGCCTTCTCTTATTGGTGGGGATTGAGGATCAGTTGCTCATCCTCGGTAAAGAAATGCTCGTCGCAGTTGTTGCCGGAACCACTGCGATCAACCACCAGGAAGTCATCCCGCTTTTCGATCGTCAGCACCGGGTGGTGCCAGACGCCGCGATGGTAATTGACGCCCTGCCTGCCATTGCTCATGAAGGCACGGACGTGACCTGATACAGGTGCATCGCCAACCGGCGCGACCACGATCAGAAAGGGGTTGCCGAGCAGCGGAATGAAAGCCTGGCTGCCCAGCGGATGGCGTTCCAGCATGCGTACGGTCAGCGGCATGTCCAGCGCGTCGGCGCGGAAGATGCTGATGATCGCCTTGTCTTCCGGCTGCGCGGTCTCGACCGTCGCCAGCTTGTGGAAGCGCATGGTCGAGCCGTTGTTGATCATGAAGTGGTCGCTGCCATCGGTTTCGATCACGTCACCGAACGGGGCGAAGGCTTCTTTGGTCAGGGGCTCGATCACAAGAGTACGCATGCTTTTATTCTCTGAATTCTGTGTTGTTGTCAGGCTACGGGCGCCGGCAGGCCGGCGCGGGTCTTACAGTTGCAGCAGGCGGAACAGGGCGATCAGGTTGATCTGCGCCAGGGCTTCCTTGAACTCGGCCTCGGCATCGTTGTGGATGCGGGTTTCGAAGGAGGCGAGGATCTGGTGCCGGTTGCTGCCCTTCACCGCCATGATGAACGGGAACTTGAATTTCGCTTTGTAGGCGTCGTTGAGTTCGGTGAAGCGGGCGAACTCTTCGGCGGTGCACTGGTGGATACCGGCGCCGGCCTGTTCGTTGGTGCTCGACTCGGTCAGCTCGCCCTGGATCGCGGCCTTGCCGGCGAGGTCCGGGTGAGCGTTGATCAGCGCCAGCTGGGCGGCGTGGTCGGCGCTGAGGAGGATGTCGCTCATGCGCTGGTGCAGGTTCTCGATCTGATCCAGTTCCGCCAGTTGACCCAGGTCGTAGGCTTTTTCGGCGACCCAGGGCGAGTGCTCGTAGATGTCGGCGAAGGCCTCGACGAATGCGGCACGGTCCAGGGTCGAAGGGGTCAGGGTCTTGAAGGCGGTCATTTCGCGGTCTCGGCTTGGAAAGGGTGGGTGGCGTGCCAGTGGCGGGCGATGTCCACGCGACGGGCGAACCAGACCTGGTCGTGGCTCTTGGCGTAGTCGATGAAGCGCTTGAGCGCGGCCAGGCGTGCCGGACGGCCGACCAGGCGGCAGTGCAGGCCGATGGAGAGCATCTTCGGTGCTTCGGCGCCTTCCTCGTAGAGCACGTCGAAGGCGTCCTTCAGGTACTGGAAGAACTGCTCGCCGCAGTTGAAGCCCTGGACCTGGGTGAAGCGCATGTCGTTGGTGTCCAGGGTGTAGGGGATCACCAGGTGCGGCTTGCCGGTCGGGTTGTTCGGTTCCCAGTAGGGCAGGTCGTCGTCGTAGGTGTCGCTGTCGTAGAGGAAGCCGCCTTCCTCCATGACCAGGCGGCGGGTGTTCGGCCCGGTGCGGCCGGTGTACCAGCCCAGCGGACGTTCGCCGGTGAGTTCGGTGAGGATGCGGATGGCTTCGAGCATGTGCTCGCGTTCCTGGGCCTCGTCCATGTACTGGTAGTCGATCCAGCGGTAGCCGTGGCTGCAGATCTCGTGGCCGGCCTCGACCATGGCGCGGATCACGTCCGGGTGACGCTGGGCGGCCATGGCCACGGCGAAGATGGTCAGCGGCACGCCGCTGTCCTTGAACAGCTTGAGCAGGCGCCAGACGCCGGCGCGGCTACCATATTCGTACAGCGATTCCATGCTCATGTTGCGCGCGCCCTGCAGCGGCTGGGCGGCGACCATCTCGGAGAGGAAGGCTTCGGATTCCTTGTCGCCGTGAAGAATGTTGCGTTCGCCACCTTCTTCGTAATTGAGCACGAAAGACAGCGCAACGCGGGCATTCCCCGGCCAGTGCGGATGGGGAGGGGTATTGCCGTAACCGATCAGGTCGCGAGGGTAGTCAGCGCTCACTGCAGTCTTCCTTCTTGTTCGTCAAAGCGGAGGGTGGTGGCGTGCACGAGATTGTGTGGGGCCACGACGATGGAGTGATTGTATACAACTTTATTTACGATTTGTAAGCCTGTTTTTTCCCTTTTCTTTCTCCCTCCGTCTATGGAAGGGTGTGCAAGAAACCTGCCTGATTGGTCAGCTAATGACGGCGACGTCTATATAGGCCATGGCTTTGCGACTAATGGCGTATTTCCAGGGGCGGGTAGAACTGAATCGGAAAATCGCAAGAAAAATTGTGTACAATTTTTCGGGAAAGTGTCTTAATGCGTTCACAGCCGCTTGCTGCCGTGTTTCTCCGAGGTGCAGGCGGGTATTTTCTGCCCATAGAGTGAACAAGAGGCGAGCAAGCAATGGGACGTTTGACCACGCATGTACTGGATGCCGCGCATGGCTGCCCTGGCAGTTCGATCAAGGTCGAGCTGTACCGGGTCGAAGGCCAGCAGCTGGAGCTGGTGACCACTGCCCTGACCAACAGCGATGGCCGCGTCGACGCGCCGCTGCTGCAGGGTGACGACTACCGCAGTGGTGTCTACCAGCTGCAGTTCAGCGCCGGCGACTACTACCGCGCCCGTGGTGTGCAACTGCCCGAACCGGCGTTCCTCGACGTGGTGGTGCTGCGCTTCGGCATCAATGACAAGCAGGATCACTACCATGTGCCGCTGCTGATCTCGCCTTACAGTTATTCGACCTATCGTGGAAGCTAGTTGGTCGCTAGAAGAATCTTCGTAGGTCCTTGGCCCGCTCACACTGGCGGGCTTTTTTTCGTCCGCGGTTTTTGTCCTGCGCTCAGCGGGCGCATCGCTGAGCGCCCCGGAAAGTACTGGCTTGGCACTTCGCCGAGGACGCCCTTGAATACCGTCGAGAAGGCGCTGGGACTGCTGTAGCCAAGCTCCATCGCCACCCGTGTGACGGCGTCGCCGTTGCCCAGCTGGACAATGGCCGCCAGCAGGCAGGCCTGCTGCCGCCATTCGAGGAAGCTGATGCCCGTGTGCTGGCGAAACTGCCGGGTGAACGTGCGGCGACTCATGCCCGCGCGCTGCGCCATGGCGTCGATCCCGATACCCAGCGAGGGCGCGGCGAGAAACTCGCGACAGGCCGTCGCGAGGCGTGGCTCATCGGGTAGGGGGGCATTGAGCGACAGCGATGGCATGCTGGCCATTTCATGAAGCAGCAGCCCCATCAGGTAGCCATTGCGTTCCTCGCTGGGGTCGTGGGTGGGGGCTTCGGTTGCGCTCGCCAGCAACTGCTGCAGCAACGGTGACACGCCGAAGACCTGGCAGGATCGGGGGAGCCCCACGCGCTGCGCGGCCTGTGGACGCACATAGGTATTGAGCATCGTCACAGGGCCACGCATCTGCATGGCGTGAGGAAGACCCGCCGGTACCCAGATCGCCCTCAATGGCGGGACGGCCCAGTTGCCCCTGTCGGTTTCCACGGTGATGACGCCACAGGCGGCGTAGGCAAACTGGCCGCGACGGTGGCTATGTCTTGGAAACAACTCGCCATCGGCGTAGTCCTTCCTGGTCACCACAACATCGCAAGGCGTGTCGGCGTAGATGTCGGTAGCTGTCATGTGCATGGCCCGGTTCTGGCTCTGGTTGACCTTGAATTGAAAGCGGGCCATCCATGGTCGAGGCACATTGGCATGGACGTCAAGGCGCTCCGCCATGACCGCAGAAAAGAACGCCAGACCAATGCACAGAAAACACCTGATTCTCGCCGTGTGCGTCACGGCCGTGTGGGGAGCCAACTTCCCGATCACCAAACTGGGCCTTGCCCGAATCGATCCCCTGCTGCTGACGGCCATTCGCTTTGCGCTTGCCGCCTTTCCCTGGATTTTCCTGGTCAAGCGTCCTCGCATCGCAATCCGCTGGCTCGCCGCTTATGGACTGATCTTCGGCGTAGCCATGTGGGCCCTGATCAATCTGGGAATAGCCCTGGGCGTGCCACCCGGCAGCGCGTCGCTGCTGATTCAGTTCAGTGCGTTCTTCACCCTGGGCTGGGGCGTCCTGTTGTTCCGCGAAGTCCTGACATGGCCGCAGTTGCTCGGCATGGCACTGGCCGCGCTCGGCCTGATCGGAATACTCATGGGAAGTCCGGGAAACGCTACGACGATGGGCTTTCTGCTGGTGATGATCAGTGCCTTGGCCTGGAGCATCGGCAACGTGATCATCAAGGTATCCCGGGTGAAGGAGATCTTCGCCTTCGTGGTGTGGGCCAGTCTTTTTCCGCCGATCCCCTTGCTGTTGCTGACCTGGTATCTGCATGGCCCGGCGCCGTTTTTCACATTGGCGTCCCAGGTGAACGCGGTTGCGGTTTTCTCACTGGCCTTTCAGGTCTATGCCGCCACGCACTTCTGCTATTGGGGATGGAATCTCCTGCTGCGCGAATATCCAGCGTCGAAGGTGGCGCCTCTGTCGCTGCTGATTCCTGTGTTTGGAACCGTCAGTTCGGTCTTCATCGTCCATCAGGCGCCGGGCAGGTGGGAGTGGATTTCCATGGCGCTGATTCTGGCGGCACTCGCCATCGGCATGCGCAAGGGGCGTGCGGTGCAGGGGCGCAAGGCGGCATCCACCACGTCATGACCGGCCATTGGGGGAATGAAAAAGCCCCACCCGAAGGTGAGGCTCCTTGTTCCCGCCAATTCCCGTCAGAGGAAGATGAACTTGGCGATGAAGATCGCGCACAGCACCCACAAGCTGGCGGAAATCTCCTTGTGCTTGCCGGTGAAGGCCTTGAGTACCACGTAGGTGATGAAGCCCAGGGCGATACCATCGGCGACCGAGAAGGTCAGCGGCATCATGATCACGGTGACGATCGCCGGGATGCTGTCGGTGGCTTCGTCCCACTCGATATGCGCCATGCTGCCCATCATCAGCATCGCCACATAGATCAGCGCGCCAGCCGTGGCATACGCCGGAATCATGCCGGCCAGCGGGGCGAAGAACATCGCCGCGACGAACAGCAGGCCCACCACCACCGCGGTCAGGCCGGTACGCCCGCCGGCGGCCACGCCCGCGGCGCTCTCCACATAGCTGGTCACCGGCGGCACGCCGACCACCGCACCGAAGACGCTCGACGCACTGTCGGCCTTCAAGGCGCGGGACAGGTTTTCGATGCGCCCGTCGGCATTCACCAGGTTGGCTCGTTGCGCCACGCCCATCAGGGTCCCGGCGGTGTCGAACATATGCACGAAGAGGAACGCCAGGACCACGGCGATCATGCTGACGTTGAACACCCCGGCCACGTCCATGGCCATCCAGGTCGGTGCCAGGCTCGGCGGCAGCGAGAACACCCCGCCGTACTCCACCAGGCCCAGGCCCCAGCCGGCCAGGGTCACGCTGATGATGCTGATGAGGATCGCGCCGAACACCCGGTGGTAGCTGAGCACCGCGATCATCAGGAAGCACACTGCCGCCAGCAGCGGACCGGCCTCATTGAGGTGGCCGAGCTTGATCAGGGTGGCCGGGCTGTCGACGACGATGCCCGCGGTTTTCAAGCCGATCAGTCCGAGAAACAATCCGACGCCGGCGCCCATGGCGTGACGAAGGCTGACCGGGATGCTGTTGAGCAGCCATTCGCGCACGCGGGAAAGGGTCAGGAACATGAACAGCACCCCGGAAACGAACACCGCGCCCAGTGCGGCCTCCCAGGTGTAGCCCATGGTCCCGACCACGGTGTAGGTGAAGAAGGCGTTCAGGCCCATGCCGGGTGCCAGCCCGACCGGCCAGTTGGCGTAGAGCCCCATCAGCAGGCAGCCGAGGGCGGCGGCGATGCAGGTGGCGACGAAGGCCGCACCGTGATCGATGCCGGCATCGGCCATGATGTTGGGGTTGACGAAGATGATGTAGGCCATGGTGATGAAGGTCGTCACGCCGGCGATCATTTCGGTCTTGATGCTGGTGCCGTGTTGCTTGAGTTTGAAAATCCGTTCCAGCCAGCTCGTTTCGAGCGGTGGCGCGAGATCCAGCGTAGGTGCGTCGGATTTGCGGCTTTCCACAGCGAGTACTCCTCAAGTCTTTCTTGTTTTTTCAGAGCTGGTCCTGCGCTAGTCACTGGGGGCTCTGCGAGGGAAGGTGTTTGGCGAAGCATCCTGATTAGTTGACTCAGAAGTCAGGTTGCTGCCGGTGGATTATCCTTTTGTATACAAAGAATGCAAATACTGTTTTATTAGATGTGCGCACATTCCTGGTCGCAGGGGCTATAACGAACCACCGTGCCTGCAGAAATGCCGATTGCTGTGTACAATGCGGCAATACCTTCTGCCGTTAATTTTCTACCCAGGACTTGCCATCGCCCCACTGGCTGGTATTACAGTCGAGGTCCGATCGGTGAATCTCCGTGCGCGAGTGCCCATGAACGAACAGCTACAACCCCTCAAGAAAACCCCGCGGGCCGGCAAGACCGGTGGCCGCAGCGGCACCCAGGATGACATCGTCTACGCGCATATCTTCGAAGCCATCCTCGAACAACGGCTGGCACCGGGTACCAAGTTGAGTGAGGAAGCACTGGGCGAGATCTTCGGCGTCAGCCGTACCATCATCCGCCGCGCGCTGTCGCGCCTGGCCCATGAAAGCGTGGTCCTGCTGCGGCCCAACCGCGGCGCGGTAGTCGCCAGCCCGACCGTCGAGGAAGCCCGCCAGGTGTTCTTCTCGCGGCGCATGGTGGAGCGGGCGATCACCGAGCTCGCCGTGCAGCACGCCACCGCCGAGCAACTCAACGAGCTGCGCGAGATGGTCCGCGAAGAGCGCGACAGCTTCTCCCGTGGCGATCGTGGCGCCGGTATCCGTCTCTCCGGCGAATTCCACCTCAAGCTCGCCGAAGCCGCCGGCAATGCGCCGCTGATCAGCTTCCAGCGCAGCCTGGTGTCGCAGACCTCGCTGATCATCGCCCAGTACGAAAGCGGCAACCGCTCGCACTGCTCCTATGACGAGCACATGCAGCTGATCGACGCCATCGAGGCCCGCGACGCGGCCAAGGCGGTGGACCTGATGATGCACCACATGGACCACATCGACAGCAAGCTCAACCTCGACGAGGAAAGCGCCTCGGACGACCTCCACGCGGTGTTCTCGCACCTGCTGCAGAGCAAGAAGCGCGGTAGTTCGGTGCCAGCCAAAGGCTGACGCTTTCGGCGCCAGAACGGGGCCGTTGCGCTGTCACCAATGAGGTGGCGGCGCAACGGCCCCGTTTCGTTTGCAGCCCCGGCTGGCGGGCGTTTGCCGCTCTGCTAGATTGATTCTGCTACAGGTTCGCAAACCTTCATCAAGGCAGTTGGGCTTGCGCTTATCGGCGTACCGCTTCTTGAGGATCGACAGATGTCTATGCCCCTTGGCAAACGCATGGCGGCTGAATTGATAGGGACATTCTGGCTGGTGTTGGGTGGTTGTGGCAGTGCGGTGCTGGCGGCGTCGTTTCCGACCGGCACCAATCTGGTCGGCATTGGCCTGGTGGGCGTGTCCATCGCCTTCGGCCTGACGGTCCTGACCATGGCGTTCGCCATTGGTCATATCTCCGGTTGTCATCTCAATCCCGCGGTATCGCTGGGCCTGGTGGTGGGCGGGCGTTTTCCGCCGCGGGAGCTGCTGCCCTACATCGTTGCCCAGGTGATCGGCGCCATCGTCGCGGCAGCGCTGATCTACGTCATCGCCAGCGGCAAGGCCGGTTTCGAGCTGTCGTCGGGACTGGCGTCCAACGGCTACGGCGAGCATTCGCCGCAGGGCTATTCGTTGGCGGCGGGATTTGCCAGCGAGGTGGCGATGACCGCGATGTTCATCCTGATCATCATGGGGGCCACCGATTCGCGCGCCCCGGCGGGCTTCGCGCCGATCGCCATCGGCCTGGCGCTGACGCTGATCCACCTGATCTCCATTCCCGTGACCAACACCTCGGTCAACCCGGCGCGCAGCACCGGGCCGGCCTTGCTGGTGGGCGGCTGGGCGATCCAGCAGCTGTGGTTGTTCTGGGTGGCGCCGCTGATCGGGGCGGTGATCGGCGGCGCGGTGTATCGCGGCGTTTTCGGCGCAGGGAAAACCTAGCGCTGGTGCACGCAGTTACCGGCGGCAAAGGTCTGCCGGATGGTCCGGTCATCGCCCAGGGTAGTCAGCACGAACAGGGTTTCCTCGATGCTGTTGGACTGCTGCAGGCGGTAGTCCAGCAGCGGCGTGGCCTTGTAGTCGAGCACCACGAAGTCGGCATCGTTGCCGGCCTTGAGGCTGCCGATCCGGTCATCCAGGCTCAGCGCCCGGGCACCGCCGAGGGTGGCCAGGTACAGCGACTTGAACGGATGCAGGCGCGCGCCCTGCAGCTGCATGACCTTGTAGGCCTCGTTCAGCGTATTGAGCAGCGAGAAGCTGGTGCCGGCGCCGACGTCGGTGCCCAGGCCGACCTTGACCTTGAACTGCTCGGCCTGGGGCAGGTTGAACAGGCCGCTGCCGAGGAACAGGTTGGACGTCGGGCAGAACGCCACCGCTGAGCCGGTTTCGGCCAGGCGCTGGCATTCGGCGTCGCACAGGTGCACGCCGTGGGCGAACACCGAGCGCTCGCCGAGCAGCTTGAAGTGGTCGTACACGTCCAGGTAGCCGTTCTGCTCGGGGAACAGCGATTTCACCCAGTCGATCTCCTTGAGGTTCTCGCTCAGGTGGGTGTGCATGTACAGGTCCGGGTACTCACCGAGCAGTTGCCCGGCCAGTTGCAGTTGCTCCGGGGTGCTGGTCGGGGCGAAGCGCGGGGTCACCGCGTAGTGCAGGCGGCCCTTGCCGTGCCAGCGCTCGATCAGCGCCTTGCTCTCGCTGTAGCTGGATTCGGCAGTGTCGGTCAGGTAGTCCGGGGCGTTGCGGTCCATCATCACCTTGCCGGCGATCATCCGCAGGTCGAGGCGCTCGGCCTGCTCGAAGAAGGCGTTCACCGACTCCGGATGCACGCTGCCGAACACCAGCGCGGTGGTGGTGCCGTTGCGCAGCAGTTCCTCGATGAAGATCTTCGCCACCTTGTCGGCATGGGCCTTGTCGGCGAACTGCTTCTCGCAGGGGAAGGTGTAGGTGTTCAGCCAGTCCAGCAACTGCTCGCCGTAGGAACCGATCATGCCGGTCTGCGGGAAGTGGATATGGGTGTCGATGAAGCCCGGGGTGATCAGGGCGTCCTGGTAGTGCACCACCTCGATATCGGCGGGCAGGCTCGGCAGCAGCTCGCTGGCATGGCCCAGGGCGCTGATCCTGCCCTGGTCGACCACCAGCAGGCCGTCCTCGAAATACTCGAAGGAGTTTTCCACGCCCACGTCGGCGGGGTCGGCGATGCTGTGCAGGAGGGCGGATCGGTAGGCTTTGCGGGTTGCGCTCATAACGGTCTCGTCAGATGGCGTGGCTGCGCCGGGAGGGCGGCAGCAGTTGGGCGATGGGTTCAGCGTTCACGGCCGGGTTGTGCTGGCCGAAGCTGGCGTTGTAGGTGGCGATGATCTCGGCCGCGATGGACACGGCGATCTCGATCGGCAGCTTGCCCTTGACCTCGGCCAGGCCCATCGGGCAGCGCATGCGTTGCATGCGCTCGGCGTCGAAGCCGCGGTCGCGCAGGCGGTGCTCGAACTTGGCGCGCTTGGTCTTCGAGCCGATCAGGCCGAACCAGGTGAAATCGTTGCGCTTGAGGATGGCGGCGGTGAGTTCCAGGTCGAGCTGGTGGTTGTGGGTCATGACGATGCAATAGCTGCCCGGGGGCAGTTCGTCGACCTCATCGACCGGCTCTTCGCTGACGATCTTGCTGACCCCGGCGGGGAGGGTCGCGGGGAATTCCTGCTCGCGCGAATCGATCCAGCGTACCCGGCAGGGCAGCGCGGCGAGCAAGGGTACCAGAGCGCGGCCGACATGGCCTGCGCCGAACACGGCGATCTGCGCCTGCACCGCGCCCATGGGTTCGAACAGCAGCACCGTGGCGCCGCCGCAGCACTGGCCGAGGCTGGCGCCCAGGCTGAAGCGCTCCAGGTGCGGTGATTCGCGGCCTTCGGCGAGCATCTGGCGGGCGATGTGCATGGCCTTGTATTCGAGGTGGCCGCCGCCGATGGTGTCGAACAGGTCGAAGGCACTGACCACCATCTTCGAACCAGCGTTGCGCGGGGTCGAGCCGCGCTCTTCGATGATGGTCACCAGGACACAGGGTTCGCCCTGGGCCTGAAGGTCGGCGAGGGCGTTGATCCATTGATGCATGATGTGGATCCTCTCCAGGATTCTTGTGTTGCCCTTGAGGGCCTCATCGCTGGCAACGCCAGCTCCCACAATGACCGCGTGCACCGCGAACCCTGTGGGAGCCGGCGTTGCCGGCGATGAGGCCGGCCGGTCGGGCGCCTTATTCGGTCACCACCTCGACTTCGACCGCTGCCTCTCGCTTGGCCACCACCTTCCTCATCTGCTCGCAGCCCCACAGCACCCGCTCCGGGGTCGCCGGCGCATCGATGTTCGGCTGCTCGCGGTAGTCGGCGATGCTCGCCACCGCATCCTTGATCGCGCACCAGGCGGCGATCCCCAGCATGAACGGCGGCTCGCCCACGGCCTTGGAATGGAACACCGTGTCTTCCGGGTTCTTGCGGTTCTCCACCAGCTTCACGCGCAGATCGATCGGCATGTCCGCCACCGCCGGGATCTTGTAGCTGGCCGGGCCGTTGGTCATCAGCTTGCCCTTGGCGTTCCACACCAGTTCCTCGGTGGTCAGCCAGCCCATGCCCTGGACGAAGCCGCCCTCGACCTGGCCGATGTCGATGGCCGGGTTCAGCGAGGCGCCGACGTCATGCAGGATGTCGGTGCGCAGCATCTTGTACTCGCCGGTCAGGGTGTCGACGATCACCTCGCAGCACGCCGCGCCGAAGGCGTAGTAGTAGAACGGCCGGCCGCGGGCCTGGTTGCGGTCGTAGAAGATCTTCGGCGTGCGGTAGAAACCGGTGCTCGACAGCGACACCTGGGCGAAATACGCCTGCTGGATCAGCGTCTCGAAGGTGATGAACTCGTCGCGGATGCGCACATGGTTGTTGCGGAACTCGACGTCTTCCTCGGTGACCTTGTACTGCCGCGCGGCGAACTCGACCAGGCGCTGCTTGATGATCTCGGCGGCGTTCTGCGCGGCCTTGCCGTTCAGGTCGGCACCGCTGGATGCCGCGGTCGGCGAGGTGTTGGGCACCTTGTCGGTGTTGGTCGCGGTGATCTGGATACGCTCGAAATCGACCTGGAACACCTGCGCCACCACCTGCGCCACCTTGGTGTTCAGGCCCTGGCCCATCTCGGTGCCGCCATGGTTCAGGTGGATGCTGCCGTCGGTGTAGATGTGGATCAGCGCACCGGCCTGGTTGAGGAAGGTCGCGGTGAACGAGATGCCGAACTTCACCGGGGTCAGCGCCAGGCCTTTCTTGAGGATCGGGCTGTTGGCGTTGAAGCGGCGGATCGACTCGCGGCGCTCGGCGTAGTCGGCGCTGGCTTCCAGCTCGGCGGTCATCTCCTCGAGCATGTTGTGCTCGACGGTCTGGTAGTAGTGGGTGACGTTGCGCTCGGTCTTGCCGTAGTAGTTGGCCTTGCGCACCGCCAGCGGATCAAGTGCCAGGTGGCGGGCGATACGGTCCATGACCTCCTCGATGGCGACCATCCCCTGCGGCCCGCCGAAGCCGCGGTAGGCGGTGTTCGACGCGGTGTTGGTCTTGCAGCGGTGGCCGTGCACGGTAGCATCGCCGAGGTAGTAGGCGTTGTCCGAGTGGAACATCGCGCGATCGACGATGGAACCCGACAGGTCCGGGGAATAGCCGCAGTTGCCCGCCAGATCGAAGTCGATCCCGTGCAGGCGGCCGTTATCGTCGAAGCCGACGTCGTATTCGACGTAGAAGGGGTGGCGCTTGCCGGTCATGGTCATGTCTTCGACCCGTGGCAGGCGCATCTTGGTCGGCTGGCCGGTGAGGCGCGCGATTACCGCGCACAGGCACGCCGGGCTGGCCGCCTGGGTTTCCTTGCCGCCGAAGCCGCCGCCCATGCGGCGCATGTCGAGGACGATCTTGTTCATCGGCACGTCGAGCACTTCGGCCACCAGCTTCTGCACCTCGGTGGGGTTCTGCGTCGAGCAGTAGACGATCATGCCGCCGTCTTCGGTAGGCATCACCGAGGACACCTGGGTCTCCAGGTAGAAGTGCTCCTGGCCGCCGATGTGCAGCGTGCCCTGCAGGCGGTGCGGGGCGCTGGCCAGGGCGCTGGCCGAGTCGCCGCGCTGGTGGGTGTGGCTGTCGAGGACGAAGTGCTTCTTGCGGAAGGCCTCGACCACGTCGAGCACCGGCTCCAGGTCCTCGTACTCGATGATCGCCGCCATCGCCGCGCGGCGCGCGGTGTCCAGGTCGCGGGCGGCCACGGCGACCACCGGCTGGCCGAAGAACTCCACCTTGTCGATGGCCAGCAGCGGATCGCCGGCGACCACCGGGCCGATGTCCTTCAGGCCGGGGATGTCTTCATGGGTGATGGCGATGCGCACGCCCTCGAAGGCGTAGCACGGGCTGGTATCGACCTTGAGGATGCGCGCGTGGGCGCGGTCTGCGGTGCGCGCGTAGACGTGCAACTGGTTGGGGAATTCCAGGCGGTCGTCGATGTACACCGCTTCGCCGGACACCTGTTTGTCGGCGCTGTCGTGCTTGACGCTGCGACCGACCCCGGTGGTCAGGTCCTGGCTGAACAGCTCGGCCAGTTCCGCCTGGCTCTTGGCGACGTGATGATGGTTAGACATAAGCGGTCACCCGGGTCTCGATGTGCGGTGTTTGCAGTTCGACAAAGTACTTGCGCAGCAGGTTCTGCGCGCCCAGCAGACGGTATTCCTTGCTCGCGCGGAAGTCCGAGAGCGGGGTGAAGTCCTCGCCCAGGGCCAGGCAGGCCTTTTCCAGGGTGGCCTGGTTGAACGGTTTGTCGGTCAGCGCGGCCTCGCAGGCGCGGGCGCGTTTCGGGATCGCCGCCATGCCGCCGAAGGCGACCCGGGCCTGTTCGATCACACCGTTCTCGATGCGCAGGTTGAACGCCGCGCACACCGCGGAAATATCGTCGTCCAGGCGCTTGGACACCTTGTAGGCGCGGAACGCCCAGTGCTCGCGGGGTTTCGGCACGATGATGCGCTCGATGAACTCGCTTTCCTGGCGGGCGGTGACGCGGTAGTCGATGAAATAGTCTTCCAGCTTCAGGGTGCGGCTGTCGTTGCCCTTGCGCAGGACAATTTGCGCGCCGAGGGCAATCAGCAGGGGTGGCGAGTCGCCGATCGGCGAGGCGTTGCCGATGTTGCCGCCGAGGGTGCCCTGGTTGCGGATCTGCAGCGAGGCGAAGCGGTGCAGCAGCTCGCCGAAGTCCGGGTACTCGGCGCTGAGGGCGTCGTAGCAGTCGGTCAGCGGGGTAGCGGCGCCGATTTCGATACGGTCGTCGAAATGCTCGACGCGCTTCAGTTCGGCGACGTTGCCCACGTAGATCATCACCGGCAGGGTGCGGTGGAACTGGGTCACTTCCAGGGCCAGGTCGGTGCCGCCGGCGAGCAGGCGGGCCTCCGGGTGCGAGCCGTAGAGGTCGGCCAGGTCGGCGACGGTCAGCGGCACCAGGCAGCGCTTGTCGCCGCTGTTGAGCTCGCCGGTTTCACTCGGGGCGATGGCCTTGAGGCGCTCGATGGTCTGCGCCTGGGCGGCGTCGAACTGGTCGGGCCTGGCCTGGCAGCAGGCCTGGTCGGCGGCGGCGAGGATCGGCCGGTAGCCGGTGCAGCGGCACAGGTTGCCGGCCAGGGCTTCCTGGGCCTTGTGCAGGTCCGGGGCATCGCTGTTCTTCTGCAGGGCGAACAGCGACATGACGAAGCCCGGGGTGCAGAAGCCGCACTGCGAGCCATGGCAGTCGGCCAGCGCCTGCTGCACGCTGTGCAGCTTGCCCTGGTGCTTCAGGCCCTCGACGCTGATCAACTGCTTGCCGTGCAGCGAGGAAACGAAGGTCAGGCAGGAGTTCAGGCTGCGGTAGCGCAGGCTGTCCTTGCCGTCTTCCTGGGTGAGTTCGGCGACCACCACCGAGCAGGCACCGCAGTCACCACTGGCGCAGCCCTCCTTGGTACCGGTCTTTCCCAGATGCTCGCGCAGATACTCGAGCACCGTCATGTTGGGGTCCAGGGCATGCTCACTGCGCAATTCCTGGTTCAAGAGAAACTGGATCACGGAAGGGCCTCACAAGCGAAATTATTGTTGTTGAGCGGACTGAAGCGGAATGTATTCAGCCTTGACTTTCCGGTCAATGATTTTCTGACTCAAAGGTCAGGAAAATTTCCATGGCTAACTCCGAAGTGCTGTCTTTCAGTGTAGGAGAACACGATGTCTGTCGTAGGCGTGGCCACTTCTTGTAGGAGCGTGGCTTGCCCGCGAAGGACTGCGTAGCGGTCCCATATTGCCTGTTGTCGGATTCAGGACCGCTACGCAGTCCTTCGCGGGCAAGCCACGCTCCTACAGCCTCAACGCCACGACCATCGCGTTTTCAATCTGGAACTCTGCAAGCAGCATGCCGACGATTCGACTAGCCTGAGCGGTACCTTCGTGCAGTTGACGGCGCCTTTCATGCTGGCAGCAGGGCATTTGCGGTACACTTCCGCGTTTTTAGCCGTTAACCGATTTCGAAGGAAAACCATGACGTTCAAGGCGCCGGACAGCCTCTCCGAGCAAATTGCCCATCACCTGGCCGAGCAGATCATCGGTGGGGTACTCAAGCCCGCCGAGCGCATCCAGGAACAGAAAGTCACCCAGGCGCTGAATGTCAGCCGCGGTTCGGTGCGCGAAGCCTTGCTGATCCTTGAGCGGCGTCATCTGGTGACCATCCTGCCCCGTCGTGGCGCCCATGTGACCGAACTCAACGAGCACAACGTGCGCAGCCTGTGCACCCTGATGGGCGAGCTGTACATCCTGCTCGGCAACGCCGTGGCCAGCGGCTACCAGAGCCAGGCCGACCTGGCGCCGTTCCTCGCCATTCAGCAGCGCCTGAGCCAAGCCTGCGAGCGCAAGGACATCCGCGCCTTCGTCGAGGAAAGCTTCGCGGTGATGCGCGCCGCCTATCCGTTCGCCAACAACCCTTACCTGCAGGAGACGGTGGAAAACCTGCAGCCGGCCATGAGCCGTACCTATTACCTGGCCCTGGACCGGCGCAAGGCGGAAATGAACGATTTCCTCGTGCTGTTCGCCCGCCTGCTGCAGGCGGTGATCGCCCGCGACCTGACGCAGATCCGCGACGTGCTCAGCCAGTACTGCCAGCGCAGTTGCGAGCTGGTGTTGTCGGCGTTGGTGACTGACTGACCATGCGCCTCAAGTGCATCCGCCTGGCGGGGTTCAAGTCGTTCGTCGACCCGACCACCGTGAATTTCCCCAGCAACATGGCCGCCGTGGTCGGGCCCAACGGCTGCGGCAAGTCCAACATCATCGACGCCGTGCGCTGGGTGATGGGCGAAAGCTCGGCGAAGAACCTGCGCGGCGAGTCGATGACCGACGTCATCTTCAACGGCTCCACCAGCCGCAAGCCGGTGAGCCAGGCGAGCATCGAACTGGTCTTCGACAACAGCGACAACACCCTGGTCGGCGAATACGCCGCCTACGCCGAGATCTCGATCCGGCGCAAGGTCACCCGCGACGCGCAGAACACCTACTACCTCAACGGCACCAAGTGCCGGCGCCGTGACATCACCGATATCTTCCTCGGCACCGGCCTCGGCCCGCGCAGCTACTCGATCATCGAACAGGGCATGATCTCCAAGCTGATCGAGGCCAAGCCCGAGGAATTGCGCAACTTCATCGAGGAAGCCGCAGGCATCTCCAAGTACAAGGAGCGCCGCCGCGAAACCGAGAACCGCATCCGCCGCACCCAGGAAAACCTCGAGCGCCTCACCGACCTGCGCGAAGAGCTGGAGCGCCAGCTCGAACGCCTGCACCGCCAGGCCCAGGCCGCGGAGAAGTACAAGGAATACAAGGCCGAGGAACGCCAGCTCAAGGCGCAGCTGGCGGCCCTGCGCTGGCGCGCGCTGGATGAGCAGGTGCGCCAGCGGGAAAGCGTGATCGGCGACCAGGAGGTGTCCTTCGAGGCCCTGGTGGCCGAGCAGCGCAATGCCGATGCGAGCATCGAGCGCCTGCGCGACGGTCACCACGAGCTGTCCGAGCGTTTCAACCAGGTGCAGGGCCGCTTCTATTCGGTGGGCGGCGATATCGCCCGCATCGAGCAGAGCATCCAGCACGGCCAGCAGCGCCTGCGCCAGTTGCAGGACGATCTCAAGGAAGCCGAGCGCTCGCGCCTGGAAACCGAGTCGCACCTGGGCCACGACCGCACCCTGCTGGCCACCCTCGGCGAAGAGCTGGAAATGCTCGAGCCGGAACAGGAAATGACCCTCGCCGCCGCCGAAGAAGCCTCGGCCACCCTCGAGGAAGCGGAAACCACCATGCACGGCTGGCAGGAGCAGTGGGACAGCTTCAACGCCCGCTCCGCCGAGCCGCGGCGCCAGGCCGAGGTGCAGCAGTCGCGGATCCAGCAGCTGGAGCACAGCCTCGAACGTCTGGCCGAGCGTCAGCGCAAGCTGGGCGAGGAGCGCGAGCAGCTCAGTGCCGACCCGGAAGACGCGGCAATCCTCGAACTGGCCGAGCAGGTCGCCAGCAGCGAACAGGTCCTGGACGACCTGCACCTGGAAGAACAGCAGACCGCCGAGCGGCTCGACACGCTGCGCGAGCAACTGCAGCAGGCCACCCAGGCGCAGCAACAGGCCCAGGGCGAACTGCAACGCCTGGGTGGCCGCCTGGCCTCCCTGGAAGCCCTGCAACAGGCCGCGCTGGAGCCGGGCAAGGGCGCCGGCGAGTGGTTGCGCGAGCACGGCCTGGAACAGCGCCCGCGTCTGGCCGAGGGCCTGCGGGTCGAGCCGGGCTGGGAGCTGGCGGTGGAAACCGTGTTGGGCGCCGACCTGCAGGCGGTGCTGGTGGATGGCTTCGCCGGGCTGAGCTTCGCCGGCTTCGACCAGGGCGAACTGCGCCTGCTGGATGTCGCCGCCGGTGCGCCGCGGCTGCCTGGCAGCCTGCTGGACAAGGTTGAGGGTGCGGTGGATCTGGCGCCCTGGCTGGGCCTGGTGCGCCCGGTGGAAACCCTCGATCAGGCCCTGGCCCAGCGCGAGCGCCTGGCCGCTGGCGAAAGCCTGGTCAGCCGCGACGGTTACTGGGTCGGTCGGCATTTCCTGCGGGTCAGCCGCGCCAGCGATGCCCAGGGCGGCGTGCTCGCCCGTGGCCAGGAGCTGGAGCGCCTGGCCCTGGAGCAGGACCAACAGGAAGCCCGCCTGGCCCAGCTGGACGAGCAACTGGGCGATCTGCGCGAGCAGCAGCGCCACCTCGAAGACAGCCGTGAGCAACTGCGCCGCCGTGCCCAGGACGAAACCCGCCAGCAGGGCGAACTGAAGGCCAAACTCTCCGCCGGCAAGGCCCGCGCCGAGCAGTTGAACCTGCGGCGCCAACGTCTCGAGGACGAACTGGCCGAAGCCGCCGAGCAGCGCGGCCTCGAACAGGAGCAACTGGGCGAGTCGCGGCTGATCCTGCAGGAAGCGCTGGAACTGATGGCCCAGGACACCGAACAGCGTGAACAGCTGTTGGCCCGGCGCGACGGCCTGCGCGAAAACCTCGACCGGATCCGCCAGGAAGCCCGCCAGCACAAGGATCACGCCCACCAGTTGGCAGTACGCCTGGGCTCGCTGCGCGCCCAGCACGATTCCACCCGCCAGGCCCTGGAGCGTCTGGAACTGCAGTCCGAGCGCCTGACCGAGAAGCGCGAACAGCTCAGCCTCAACCTGGAGGAGGGCGAGGCCCCGCTGGAAGAACTGCGCCTGAAGCTGGAAGAGCTGCTGGAAAAACGCATGAGCGTCGACGAGGAGATGCGCCAGGCGCGTCTGCACATGGACGACGCCGACCGCGAACTGCGCGACGCCGAGAAGCGCCGCAGCCAGGCCGAGCAGCAGTCGCAGCTGCTGCGCGGCCAGCTGGAAAACTACCGCCTGGAATGGCAGGGTCTCAGCGTGCGGCGCAAGACCCTGCAGGAACAACTGCACGCCGACGGCTATGACCTCGACGGCGTGCTCGCCACCCTCACCGAGCAGGCCAGCGAGCCGGAAGCCGAGGCCGAGCTGGAGCGCCTCGACGCGCGCATCCAGCGCCTGGGCGCGATCAACCTGGCGGCGATCGAGGAGTACCAGCAGCAGTCCGAGCGCAAACGCTATCTCGATGCCCAGGATGCCGACCTGGTGGAAGCCCTCGACACCCTGGAAAACGTCATTCGCAAGATCGACAAGGAAACCCGCAACCGCTTCAAGGATACCTTCGATCAGATAAATGCCGGATTACAGGCACTTTTCCCGAAAGTTTTCGGTGGCGGCAGCGCTTATCTGGAACTGACGGGCGAAGATCTACTCGATACAGGGGTGACGATCATGGCGCGCCCGCCTGGCAAGAAGAACAGCACCATTCATTTGCTCTCCGGCGGTGAAAAGGCGCTGACTGCCCTGGCCCTGGTATTCGCCATTTTCAAATTGAACCCCGCACCGTTCTGCATGCTCGACGAAGTCGATGCGCCGCTGGACGATGCCAACGTCGGCCGGTATGCGCGACTGGTGAAAGAGATGAGTCAGACCGTTCAGTTCATCTATATCACCCACAACAAGATCGCCATGGAAATGGCCGACCAGTTGATGGGCGTGACCATGCACGAGCCAGGTTGCTCGCGGCTTGTGGCGGTGGATGTGGAGGAGGCGATGGCCATGGTCGACGCCTGAAACAGGAAAAAGCGCACGATCTTCGAGCAAATTCCCTGTCAGTCGTGACAGACGGTGTAAAGTTATCTTTGGTCGTGCTAGCTTAATGTCAATTTTTCGCGCGTGGGTAAAACGTCAGTCAGAACATAGAGTTGGCGCCACGTTTTAAAGGGTTTTAACCCTTTTATTTTTCAGCATTTTTTACAGAGGCACGGGATTACATGGAAATCGGTCTGCGCGAATGGCTGATCGTCATCGGCATCATTGTCATAGCCGGTATTCTCTTCGACGGCTGGCGCCGCATGCGTGGCGGCAAGGGCAAGTTGAAATTCCGTCTGGATCGCAGTTTCTCCAATCTTCCCGACGACGATAACAACGCCGAAGTGCTTGGCCCGTCGCGCGTGCTCGACGCGCACCAGGAGCCGCAGCTCGACGAAGACGATCTGCCGTCGATGAGCGCCCCGGCGCGCGAGCCCAAGGCGGGCAAGAACAACAAGCGTGGCAAGCGTGGCAACGAGCCGCAGCAGGGTGACCTCAACCTCAGCG
The DNA here is from genome assembly GCF_032621685.1 of Pseudomonas sp. zfem002. Classification (NCBI taxonomy): domain Bacteria; kingdom Pseudomonadati; phylum Pseudomonadota; class Gammaproteobacteria; order Pseudomonadales; family Pseudomonadaceae; genus Pseudomonas; species Pseudomonas sp. zfem002. Next base: position 361,214 of record NZ_JAVYJH010000001.1, read on the forward strand.
CCGAACCGCGCGAGCCCGACCTGTTCAGCGATGCCGACGACGATTTCCCGGCGGACAACACCCGCGCCACCACGACCACCGGCTACGGCACCGCGGCCGAGGGCAAGGAACTGCCGCCGGTCGAGGAAGTCCTGGTGATCAGCGTGATTTCCCGCGACGAAGGTGGCTTCAAGGGCCCGGCACTGCTGCAGAACATCCTCGAAAGCGGCCTGCGCTTCGGCGAAATGGACATCTTCCACCGTCACGAAAGCATGGCCGGCAACGGCGAAGTGTTGTTCTCCATGGCCAACGCGGTGAAACCGGGCGTCTTCGACCTGGACGACATCGACCACTTCAGCACCCGTGCCGTCAGCTTCTTCCTCGGCCTGCCGGGCCCGCGTCATCCGAAGCAGGCCTTCGACGTGATGGTCGCCGCCGCGCGCAAGCTGGCCCACGAACTGAATGGCGAACTGAAGGATGACCAGCGCAGCGTGATGACCGCGCAGACCATCGAACACTACCGTCAGCGCATCGTCGAATTCGAGCGCCGCGCCCTGACCCAGAAGCGCTGAACACCCGAAATACGCAAGAGCAGCCCTGGCCGATGCCAGTCAGTTGAATCCAATGGGGCCTCCTGGCCTGCACGAATCCTGTAGGAGCGGGCCTGCCCGCGAAAGGGCCGCGCAGCGGTCCCCGATAGCGGTCAGGTCTGGGACCGCTGCGCAGTCCTCTCGCAGTGGTTCGTCACACGACAAGCCAGTTCCTACAAGACCCGCGCAAGCCCGAGGGTCTTTGTCCTCGAATGCAGGCCCCCCAACTGACGCCATCCGCCCGGCTGCTCTTCTGCATTGCAAGAGACCCCAAGCATGAACGCCGAAACCCGCATCCTCGAACTGCGTGCCGAACTCGACCAGCACAACTACCGCTACTACGTGCTCGACGAGCCGAGCGTGCCGGACGCCGAGTACGACCGCCTGTTCCGCGAACTCCAGGCCCTGGAGGCCGAGCACCCGGAACTGGTCAGCGACGACTCGCCGACCCAGCGCGTCGGCGGCGCGGCGCTCTCGGCGTTCAGCCAGGTACGCCATGAAATCCCCATGCTGAGCCTGGGCAACGCCTTCGAGGAAACCGACCTGCGCGAATTCGACCGCCGGGTACTGGAAGGCCTCGACCTGCCAGCCGGCGACCTGTTCGGCGGCGGCCAGGCGGTGGACTACAGCTGCGAACCCAAGCTCGACGGCCTCGCCGTCAGCCTGCTGTACCGCAACGGCCAACTGGTGCAGGGCGCCACTCGCGGCGACGGCAGCACCGGCGAGGACATCAGCGTCAACGTCCGCACCATCCGCAACGTCCCGCTCAAGCTGCACGGCGAAGGCTGGCCGGAGGTGCTGGAGGTGCGCGGCGAAGTGTTCATGAGCAAGGCCGGCTTCGACAAGCTCAATGCCGCCCAGGCCGAGATCGGCGCCAAGACCTTCGCCAACCCGCGCAACGCCGCCGCTGGCAGCCTGCGCCAGCTCGACTCGAAGATCACTGCCAGCCGCCCGCTGGAGTTCTGCTGCTACGGCATCGGCCAGGTTTCGGCGCCGGTGGGCGAGACCCATATCGGCATCCTCGAACAGCTCAAGGCCTGGGGCATGCCCATCAGCCGCGAGCTCAGGCACGCCGCCGGCATCGAAGAATGCCTGGCCTACTACCGCGACATCGGCGCACGGCGCAACGACCTGCCCTACGAAATCGACGGCGTGGTGTTCAAGGTCAACAGCCTGGCCGCGCAGCGCGAACTGGGCTTCCGCGCCCGTGAGCCGCGCTGGGCCATCGCCCACAAGTTCCCGGCCATGGAAGAGCTGACCGAAGTCCTCGACGTCGAATTCCAGGTCGGCCGCACCGGCGCCGTCACCCCGGTGGCGCGGCTCAAGCCGGTCAAGGTGGCCGGCGTCACCGTGGCCAACGCCACCTTGCACAACATGGACGAAGTCGCCCGCCTGGGCGTGATGATCGGCGACACCGTGATCATCCGCCGCGCCGGCGACGTCATCCCGCAGGTGATGCAGGTGGTGCTCGAGCGCCGCGATCCCGAGGCCGTGCGCCCGGTGCAGATCCCCACCGAATGCCCGGTGTGCGGCTCGCAGGTCGAGCGCACCCAGCTGGTCAAGCGCAGCAAGGGCAAGGAAACCCTCAGCGAGGGCGCCGTGTACCGCTGCGTCGGCCGCCTGGCCTGCGCCGCCCAGCTCAAGCAGGCGATCATCCACTACGTCTCGCGGCGGGCCATGGATATCGAAGGCCTGGGCGAGAAGAGCGTCGAACAGCTGGTGGACGAAGGGCTGATCGCCTCGCCGGCCGACCTCTACCGCCTGACCTACGAGCAGGTAGTCGAACTGGAAGGCTTCGCCGAGGTGTCCAGCAACAAGCTGCTGGCCGCCATCGAAGACAGCAAGCGTCCGGGCCTGGCGCGCTTCATCTATGCCCTGGGCATCCCCGATGTGGGTGAGGAGACGGCCAAGGTCCTGGCCCGTTCGCTCGGTTCGCTGCAGCGGGTGATGAAGGCGCTGCCGCAGGTGCTCACCTACCTGCCGGACATCGGCCTGGAAGTGGCCTACGAGATCCACAACTTCTTCGAGGACGAGCACAACCGCCAGGTCATCCAGCAGTTGCTGGAGTGCGGCATGCAGTTGCAGGACGAAGGCGAACTGAGCGCCGAATTCGCCGCCAGCACCACCCTGGCCGGCATGATCGCCAAGCTGGACATCGCCTCGGTCGGCCCGACCGGCGCGGAAAAGCTGGTGGCCAGGCTCGACAGCCTGGACAAGATCTTTGCTGCCGACGCCATCGACCTGCGCCAGGCCCTGGCCACCAAACAGGCGGAAGCGGTGCGTGAATTCTTCCTGATCGAAGCCAACCGCGACCTGGCCCGCGCCATCGAAGCGCAGTTGCTGGAATTCGGCATGCACTGGACCAGCGAGAAGAAGCACGCCGAAGGCCTGCCCCTGGCTGGCCAGACCTGGGTCCTCACCGGCACCCTGGAGCGCATGAGCCGCGACATCGCCAAGGACAAGCTGGAAAGCCTGGGTGCGAAAGTGTCCGGTTCCGTGTCGGGCAAGACCCACTGCGTAGTGGCGGGGCCGGGTGCCGGTTCCAAGTTGACCAAGGCCAACGAACTGGGGCTCAGGGTGCTGGACGAGGACGCCTTCGTCGAGTTTCTTGCAGGGCAGGGCATTGCCGTCTGACACCGTGGCGGGACAAGTCATTGAGAAATGATGATTTTTTCTCGCCGCAGAGGTTGTAACTCTGTCTCAGACCGGTACAATGGCGCGGCTCGTCACCTGACGAGCCGCGTTATGGTGGCCCCATCGGTCCCCCCGCAACGATTACCCGTCAACCTGGTCAGGCCCGGAAGGGAGCAGCCACAGCGGGAACATTGTGTGCCGGGGTGTGGCTGGTGGGGCCGCCTCCATTTCTGGGGGCCTTGAATTCTCAAGGGTTTCTTGCTTGCAATTCTCCAAGTACGACATGTAGGTATGCCTAAGGCGGTGGCTCGCGCTGGTTCTTTAATTGGGCAGCTTTAATCGCTACTGCGGATAGAGTTCAAATCCCTATATCTCGTCATGCGCGAGGTCGCGGAAGCCCCTAAAAACGTTAAAAACCTCAGGGGCTTCATACGGAGTCTTATTCAGGCTAGGCAAGCGAGCTCATCGACATTCATCAAGCGTTTCCAGTCGATTCCCCACGGACTGAAGCCGTAATAGCGTCCGCCGCGACTTGCAGCAGTTGCTGCAAACTCCACTAATTCGGTTTTTCCGGTTATGTTGAGTAGCGGCTTTATCTTCTCAAAAAAATGCGCCGATGCTGACCTTGTGAACACTTCGAATGCACCAGAATAGTTTCCGAGGTAGACAAGGGTTTTTGGCCACCAATGTGCAGCTTTGAGTTCGCACCTCAAAAACAGAAGGAAATCAGTTTGCATCAGTAGTGAGAAATCTATACTGCTGGTGTGGTTGTTCGCTTTCGATATGTCTGCACTTAGCGAGGCTCTATTGAGTCCAAGTCTTTGATTTCTTAGGTTAAGGCTTCCTGGGTCTTTGTAGAAGCACTCAAATCCAGCTAGGTATGGTTGGGTACGTCTTGATGTTATATAGTAATGGTTGTTTAAAAGAGTTGTGGATATATCAAATTTGTTATGTTTTATGCAGATTGCAATTGTATATAAGAAGATTTCGTGGATGATGAATTTGAAGTTGTCAAAATCGTTATCGCTCCAACTATTTACACCGTTGGGTGCGTCTAGATATTTAATGGTCGATTCTAAGAATTTGTGTAGACGTTCAGCGCATTCTTGGCTTTCCATGTATCTGACGGCGTTTGTAATGACCTGTAATAACTCGTTTCGAGTGCTGGTGAACTCGTTGATGCTGTTGAAGACTTGCTCGTCAAATAGAATGCTTTTTTCGGGCTTTATTCTGATGCGCTCTAGGTTTTCAGAAAATGTACTTAAGTACTCTTCTAGGGCGGCGCCGGCATTCGATTTATTATCGCGTATTAGCATCGTCGCTCGTTTTGCTTGAGGGGATGTGCCGAGACTAATAGTGACCTCATTTGTTAAAAAGTCTGGTTTTTTACCTAGCTGTGGTTTTTTATGTTGAGGTTGGTCATAGATGGTTCGAATCAGCTCTTCAAAGCCCTCGTGGTAGCTGTCTGGGCTGCTTAAATCGATATAGAGCCGGGAGTGATAGAAGGTGGGGGTATAGGCTTTTCCCGCTTCGTCTTTTTCGGCTATGACAGCAATAAATTTGTCTTGCTTAATCTTGTCGTAAACTTGCTTTGAGATTATCTGTGTTTCTGTTCCGACACCACCATTTCGATCATCTGCTTTCGCGGAGTAAATTTTGTCACATATAATAAGTACCTTGTCGATGCTGGGGTCGGTAACCATAGATTCCATGAATGCCAATGCGTCATGACCCGGTTTAAGATCCCACTTGTCCAGTGTGACTTCAATTCCTGATGCCATAAGTTGTTCGCCCAGATCCAGGACCCATCGTTCATGAGTTGGATTTGACCAGCTATATGAAATAAATATTTTTGGGGTTTTCATATGTGTCACTTTATTGGTCGATGTATTTTTGGGAGAAGGAGGGAGGCTGAGGGTAGGTCGGCTGTGAGTGCGGTTGAAAATAGGCTTTTCACTTTTTGCCCTCCTTTTATTTTTCCTTAAGTGGTGTTATTCCAGGGTTCAGTATTTTAGCTTCTCGTTTGATGGCATGGATGGCAGCAGGCTCTCCCATTTCTTGGAATGGCTCTTGGTCTGGCGAAAACTTTGTTGCAATGTACGCATAGATACACGTTATCTCCTTGCAACAGGTTTTGTGCATTTTCTTCGAGATAAAATGGTGGGATTGAGTAGTCGAAGTCTGCAAGGGCGAAAGAGGTTTGGCGAGACTCTGCTTTTAGTTGGTCTGGGTGGGTTGTGGCCACAAAGACATTTTTTGAGTATTCTGGGTAAGCAACACGGATAGCCGGTAGAATGTCAGAGTCACCCGTGATTATGACGTGCACATCCTCAGGGTTGGTAATTGCATATTTAACTAATAGGGCGACGACTGTTGCATCAACTTGCTTTTCTTGAAAACGTCTCTCTCTAAGTTTGGATAGCATCCAGCCTTTTAGTTTTGGACGAAAGATTGCTTTGTCAGAGTAACCTGCTTGTAGCGCATTTGTTGTGAATCGCTCTCTGGCTAGAGTGCTGCGCTTGACCGTGTCAACGTCAGCAAGAGTGACATCCTCATGTTCGTTGGGCCAGTCGTCTATATGCTCTGGGAGTTCGAATATGCTGGTTGAGAAAAATAGGTCCCCTAGATTATTGCATTCGGGTATATGGTTTTGTGCGTGCGCGAGCAAAGAGTTGAGTAGTCTACTTTGATCCAGTGCGAACAACTTGTCTGGGTATTCCAAACGATAGGATAGTGCGCGTTCTGGGGCGCAGGCTTTGAAAAGCCAAGAGCCATCAACAAAAACGTTTAATCTCGACATGTAATTCACCCTTGAGTGACGTGGTAAGAAGGTGAAAGCTATCATCTAAAACGAAAGTACGAAAATTAGGTGAGTATGTTTTTCAGGTTGACCGTAACTGACAGAAAATATATTTATTCTCTATTGCGGTTGAGCATCACTCGGAACGAAAAGCCTCGAGAGACTTCAATAGTTTCTCAAGATCCGTCAGTCTAGCCGTTTTGATGATATCGTACTCACCTCTGCTGCTCAGTCTATAAACCTCCCGAGCTTTCTTTACTCGTTCTAGCAATGGGACAATAACTCCGGATGCCATTTCTAGGAAGTCATTAATGTCAGCTCGAGTGTGGGGGATTTTATATCCTTTGGATGTACTCGTGATAATGACGTCAGCGTCGCGAAGTTTAGCGATGCCGCTTGATCTGACGCGCTGTTCTGAAAGATCACCAAAGCCCCTGTTACCCAAGTGAGTCAGGATGTCCCCGGTTGGAATATAGTCTTTTGTGACGAATTCACTCTGAAATCTCAGATAATCCAAGATGCTGATCTGTAGCCACTCGTCTTCATCAGGGTGCTGTCCGACTTGATCAATGAACCGATCCGCTTGACGAAGGGCCTCTTGATGTACTTGGTAGTCAGCATAGTTGGGCTCATCCATTGGCGGAGGAATCAGAAGTTTAAACTTAGGTGGCCATTCCAATAGGCCCAGCGTCTGTTCGCTCAGGATGCTCTTGTAGACCTCAGAGACGTCCTCAGCAACCTTATTTTCGTAGATCTGAGCAACCGACCCGGCGAAGAAGTCTGCGACCTGAATCAGTACATCTTCTTTACTGGATTTGGTTTGGAATGCATGCTCGTCACCAAAGAGGTCATCGACATAACGATCTTGTGCGTAGGCCTTTAAGCTTTCTTGAAAGTCAATGCCACCATGCTCATCAACGGTCATCTGAAGGTCGCGGCAATTTCTGAAAAGCCGGCTATAAAGTATTCCGTTAATATGCTTTACAAACGATGTTTTGAATTGAAGTCCTCCATCCTTGTAAATGCGCTCCTTGTCCACGACCACGAAATATAGCTTGATTGGAAGCTCTGCAAGATCTTTCAGAATACGAGCCCGTCGATTTGTATCTTTAGGTCGTAACTTACTGGATTTGATTTCACCTGTTTGGAAGTGCTTTTGCCGAAGCTCCTCTGCGCGCTGGTAAGCGATTTTAAGGTCTTTTTCAGCGACGAGGACGGAGCACACTACGAAGAAGCCAGAGCTTCCCGTCTTGGATGTATCTAGGTCAGAGTTACCCGACTCATCCACATAGGCATACGTTCTGTCCAATCATGAACTCCCGCCAGATTTTGTGTTCGATGCTGGCTTCATCACCAGCACGGCGACCTATCAATACGTAGCTGTACTCGTCCCCGGGGCAGATCCTTCGCTGAAGGTATAGTTGATTACTACATCATTGCGAATCAGGACATCCAGGGTCTTCTGTGTACCGGTTGTGGTGGCCTTCATCGTCACCACGTAACTCTGGGCATGGGCAGAGCTATTCGTGTAGGTATAGAGCCACTTCTCGTCGGTTTCGCTCACTGCACTCTTCGTGTAGGGCTCACCGAAAAGTGCTTTCAGCTCTTTAGTTGTGGTCTTTCCTTTGGTGATGCTAGCCACGCTTGCCGAAGGGAAATCACGGCCAGCGGTGAAATGAGAGGTGGCACAAGCACCGAGCAGAAGGCATATCCCAATGACAGAAATGAACTTGTTCATAATCTTCCTTGAGTATCGTGAAGTCTGAGCTTATCTCGCTACAAGGCTAAATGCCACCACCCCCTTTACTGCTAGATGTCGCGCTGCAACGACCTCATTCATCAAGCTCGGCAAGAATGGCCTCCTGACTCGTTTTCCCCTTCGCCAAATATGTCCCGTCCTTCATTCGTTCCTGAATGATCCTGGCCAGCTTTTCAGCTGCCGGTTTCTGCTCCGCGCTGGGTTCCTGTCCGGCCAGTGCACGTTGTCGGGCATCCATGATCTGGGTGAATTCGGCATCAGTGAAGTTCTTCTCGCTGTAGAGCTCAAGCAAGTCCTGTCGCCCTTGTTCGAAGGTGCGGTGTTTCTTGATCGTTTCCCTGACTCTGTCCTTCGGAACGTTCTGGCGCAGGCTTGAGATCAGTGTCACGGAGCGCTCGATCTGTTCCTCATACAGCGTGTGAAAATCCAGCCGCGACTCGACCAGTTTTTCCCGATCGCTTTTGCAGCCCGCCAATGCCGCGGCCAGTGTCAGTGCCAGGCCAATCCGATACAGCGACTTCATCACCACTCCTGTTGGTCGACTGATTAATCCGGGCAAATTCTAGCCGGATACCGGCGAATAGATGGTGCTTTGGCAGAGTATTTGAAGTCAGGTAAAAGCCGCGGAGACAAGCTCCGCGGCCTTCATTCACACCGGTACGGCCACCGACGAAGCCGACAGCGCAACCGACAGCAATGCCTTGGAAATTCTCATGTCCAGCAGGGCATCGCTGAGCATCATCTGATGCCTTTCGGTGGGCAGGTCGGGGAGGGAAGAGGCGTTGTGGATGGCCCGCTTGAGGTGTTCTTCGGCTTTGCGGACCGCCTCTTCATGGTGAAGGCCGGGGCCGACGCAGAGGACGGGCGGGTCGGGGACGAGCTTTTTCATGGCTTGAATCCTACGTGATTGAGGGGGAAGCCACGCTTCGCTGCTAAACGAGATGGGTGGCGACTGTATGCGGGTTAGCAGACCGGACACGTAGGAACCCGGCGCACCCGAAGGTGCCCACACATACAGCCGCCATGAAAGGTTGCTGGAGGTTCTTACGTGGTTCGGACTGCTAATCCGGTCGTTGATTTGGCAACGACCGGCGAAGAGTAGGTACCGTTTCCAGAGGGCGCAACCGCCAGGCGGGGTTGCGGAGTATGCTTGGGAAATTGCCTACAAGAAAGTCGGAGATCGGTGAAGTTTCTGGGTAAATGCAACATCTTGTGATGCCGCATGAGAGGGCCGGCGGCGTCGATCCGCCGGCTTGAGGGGGAAGGGAACTCAGTTGCTCGCCGGCAAACACGCCGCAATCAGCTCGCCATCGATGTTCTTCGTATAGATGTAGTTGCAGTACGCCTGCGCCACCGGGATATCCACGCCGCCTGGGGGCGAGTCGTTGCTGGGGGCGGCCCGTCCGGCCGCGGCCTGGGCCTTGGCCAGGGTGCAGGGCACGCCGTTGCTCGCCGGCAGGTCGAGGGCGGCGAGGTTGCTGCCGAAGGTCATCAGGTAGCCAGCCACCGCCGCGCCCGTGCGGTTCACGCCCGAATCGCAGTGAACATAGATGATCGCGTTGGTGATCGCCTGCAGCGCCGCAGGCGCGCCGGGCAGGTTGGCGGCCTGGTTCTGCAGGGCATTCCAGATCGCCGGGACCAGTGCGCTGTAGTTGAAGCCTTTATTGCTCGTCCCCGGGCCAATGGAGTTGGCCGGGGACGGACTCCAGGTCGCGCCGACGCTCTGCAGCAGCGCACTGCCCAAGGCCTGGATCGGCCAGTACATCATCGTGGTGCCGGCGGCGACCCCGTCGTTGGTGGCGCTGAAGTAGACGGGATAAGGACCCGAGTTGCCGTTGGGGGTGGGGCTGCCCTCGGCGAACCAGGCGATCTCGGACTCGACGATCTTCTGGTCCTTCTCGCTGCCGAAACCGATCAGGCAGAAGTCGATCACCATGGGGTTGGCGCTGAGGGTGATGCCGGTGCTGGCGAAGTTTTCATCGCTCTGGATGGCCGCGATCAGGTCGGCGATGACGAAGGGATCGCCCGCTTCCGTCTTGGCACCGAAGGCAGAACTGCCACGGACCAGGATGTTGTTGAAGTAGCTGTTGTAGTCCACAACCCGAACTGAACCGGGGATGAAGTTGCCGTGCCCATGAATCTTTTTGTCGTTGGTCGTCATGACAGCTCTCTTGCTTACGGAAGGGTAAGGGGAGGTGGCGGTGGCGCATCGATGTGGCCGGAGCCGCTTGAAGAGTGGCACATTGCTAGCGGATGGCATGACTATGTTTTGCGGATTCGGGGAGAGGCACGCGATCTGCGGTTGAAGCTAGCGCTTCGCCAGCGACACCTTCATCAATCGCCGAAAGGTCGGGCAGGTCAGGTGATCCTTCTCCGGGCACTGCGCTGCATGCCGCAAACCCTTGCTCATCGCCTGCAGGCGCTTGACCTGTGCATCGATCTCGTCCGCCCGGGTCAGCAGCTTCTGCCGGTCGACCTGCAGGTTGACCAGCATCGTGCCGACGTCCTCCAGGGAAAACCCCGCGGCCTGGCCCAGCGCGATCAGCGCCAGGCGGTCTTCCACGTCCGCGGCGAACTGGCGCCGCTGGCCCGCCCCGGCCAGTGACTGGAGCAGGCCGATCTTCTGGTAGTAACGCAGCGTCGAGGCCGGTACTCCGGTACGTTTGGCGACGTCGGCGATGTCCATGGGGATGTCCTTGACTTGAAGTTGACTTCAACTTCTATGGTGCTCGGCATGTTCCGCTTTCGTCAACGTGCCGAGGAATTCGCCATGTCCCTGTTGCTTTCAATCCTGCTGATCGGTGTCGCTGCCACTGTGCTCATGGATGGCTGGACGCTGCTGCTCAAGCGCCTGGGTGTTGCCACGCTGGACTACGCCATGCTCGGGCGCTGGGCCGGGCATCTGCTGCGTGGGGAGGTTTATCACGCAGGTATTGCCAGGGCTGAGCCCGTCAGCCATGAACGGGCCTGGGGCTGGGCGCTGCATTACGCCGTTGGCCTGCTGTTCGCCACCGGCTTGCTGCTGGTGGCGGGGGAGGGCTGGTTGCAGGCGCCGACGCCGGGGCCGGCGCTGGTCTTCGGCCTTGTCACGGTGCTGCTGCCGTGGTGCGTGATGCAGCCGGCCATGGGCGCGGGGTTCTTTGCCAGCCGGACGCCGACGCCCTGGAGGAATCGGCTGCGCAGCCTGGGGACTCATGGGGTGTTCGGGGTTGGGTTGTATCTGGGGGCGTGCCTGGTTCCGTAGGAGCTGGCTTGCCTGCGCGCTCCTTCGCAGGCAAGCCAGCTCCTACACAGGGCGCGCGCGGGGGGGCGTTGAATGGCAGGATGCAATTTCCCCCCCGCTCCGCTAGCATTAGCGGTCTTCTCCCCGCTCGTTCAGGTTGCGACGTTTTTCATGAGTTATCAGGTTCTTGCACGTAAATGGCGTCCGCGCTCGTTCCGCGAAATGGTCGGCCAGACCCATGTGCTCAAGGCCCTGATCAACGCGCTGGACAATCAGCGCCTGCACCACGCCTATCTGTTCACCGGCACCCGCGGGGTAGGCAAGACCACCATCGCGCGCATCATCGCCAAGTGCGTCAACTGCGAAACCGGCATCACCTCGACCCCCTGCGGCACCTGTTCGGTGTGCCGGGAGATCGACGAGGGCCGTTTCGTCGACCTGATCGAGATCGACGCCGCGAGCCGGACCAAGGTCGAGGACACCCGCGAACTGCTCGACAACGTGCAGTACGCGCCGAGTCGCGGGCGCTTCAAGGTCTACCTGATCGACGAAGTGCACATGCTCTCCAGCCACTCGTTCAACGCCTTGCTGAAGACGCTCGAAGAGCCGCCGCCCTACGTAAAATTCATCCTCGCCACCACCGATCCGCAGAAACTGCCGGCGACCATCCTCTCGCGCTGCCTGCAGTTCTCCTTGAAGAACATGACCCCCGAGCGCGTGGTCGAGCACCTGAGCCATGTGCTGGGTGTGGAGAACGTGCCGTTCGAGGATGATGCCCTGTGGCTGCTCGGCCGCGCCGCCGACGGCTCGATGCGCGATGCCATGAGCCTCACCGACCAGGCCATCGCCTTCGGTGAAGGCAAGGTCCTTGCCGCGGATGTCCGCGCCATGCTCGGCACCCTCGATCACGGCCAGGTCTATGGCGTGCTCCAGGCCCTGCTCGAAGGCGATGCCCGGGCGCTGCTGGAAGCCGTGCGCCATCTGGCCGAGCAGGGGCCGGACTGGAACGGCGTGCTCTCGGAAATGCTCAACGTGCTGCACCGCGTCGCCATCGCCCAGGCCCTGCCGGAAGCGGTGGACAACGGCCAGGGCGACCGCGAGCGGGTGCTGGCCCTGGCCCAGGCGCTGCCGGCCGAGGATGTGCAGTTCTACTACCAGATGGGCCTGATCGGCCGCCGCGACCTGCCGCTGGCGCCGGATCCCCGTGGCGGCTTCGAGATGGTCCTGCTGCGCATGCTGGCGTTCCGTCCGGCGGATACCGGCGATGCCCCCGGCACGACACTAAAGCCGGTGGGAATCAGCCAGGCCACGACTGATTCCCCGGCGCCGGTGGCCCCGGTTGCGGTCGCCGCGCCAGCTCCCGAACCTGTCCCGGCTCCAGTTCCGGCGCCAGCTCCAGCTCCGGTCGTCGAGGCTGTGCCCGAACCGACGCCGACGCCGGCGCCACAGCCCGAGCCGGAACCCGAACCTGTCGTCGAAGCGGTAGCCGAGCCGGTCGAGGCCGTGATCGATCTGCCGTGGGAAGACCCTGTCCCCGCACCGGTCGCCTTACCCGAGCCTGCCCCGGCTCCGGCGTCAGCCCCGCCTGCCGCACAGGCGGCCGCTCGCGACGATGAACCGCCGCTCGACGACCAGGCCTACAGCCCGGCCGGCATGGACCGTGACGACGAGCCGCCGCCGGACGACGACTACTACCCGAGCGACCTCGACCCGGCTGGTTTCAGTTACCTGGACGAACTGGCCACCGAGCACGCCGCCGAACTCTCCGCCGAGCCCAAGCCGGAGCCGGAACCCGAGCCTGCCGCGCAGCCGGCCTCCGGCCTGGCCCTGCAGTGGCTGGAGATGTACCCGCACTTGCCGATCTCGGGCATGACCGGCAGCATCGCCGCCAACTGCACGCTGATCGCCGCCGATGGCGACAACTGGCTGTTGCACCTGGACCCGAACCACAGCGCGCTGTTCAACGCCACCCAGCAGCGGCGCCTGAACGAGGCGCTGAACCAGCATCTGGGCCGTACCCTGACGCTGAGCATCGAGCTGATCCGTCCCGAGCAGGAAACCCCGGCCCAGGCCGCGGCGCGCAAGCGCGCCAACCGTCAGCGCGAGGCGGAGGTGTCGATCGAGAACGACCCGTTCATCCAGCAGATGATCCAGAAGTTCGGCGCCACCGTGCGCCACGATACTATTGAACCTGTCGACGTCCTGGTGACCCAGGGCGAATAACCGGATACCCAGCGCCGTGCGCAAGACGCGGCGCCCCCGACAACTTGATACCGAGGTGATTCCCATGATGAAAGGTGGCATGGCCGGCCTGATGAAGCAGGCGCAGCAGATGCAGGAAAAGATGGCCAAGATGCAGGAAGAACTGGCCAACGCCGAAGTGACCGGTCAATCCGGCGCCGGTCTGGTCAGCGTGGTCATGACCGGTCGTCACGACGTCAAGCGCATCAGCCTGGATGACAGCCTGATGCAGGAAGACAAGGAAGTGCTGGAAGACCTGATCGCCGCCGCCGTCAACGACGCCGTGCGCAAGGTCGAGCAGAACAGCCAGGACAAGATGAGCGGCATGACCGCGGGTATGCAGCTGCCACCTGGCTTCAAGATGCCTTTCTAAAGCTTTGGAGGATAAGTGCCTGCGCGACGATCAGGCTGCGTTGAAGACAGGCTCGGAATGCTCATTGACAATCAGTCAACTCCGCTTCCGAGCCTGTCTTCGCCTTGCCTGATCGCCGCACAGACACTTCTCCTCCAAACCTTGCCGGTTTGTTTTACCCCGGTGGGAGCACGGCCGCGAGGCTGTCGCTCCCATCGTCGTTTCTCCCCATTCGTTGATTTGCCAGGCCCATTACCATGAGTTTCAGCCCCCTGATCCGCCAGTTGATCGACGCCCTGCGCACCCTGCCGGGCGTGGGTCAGAAAACCGCCCAGCGCATGGCCCTGCAGTTGCTCGAACGCGATCGCAGCGGTGGCACGCGCCTGGCCGAAGCGTTGACCCGGGCCATGGACGGGGTCGGGCATTGCCGTCAGTGCCGCACCCTGACCGAACAGGAACTGTGCCCGCAGTGCGCCGATCCGCGGCGTGACGACACGCTGCTGTGCGTGGTGGAGGGGCCGATGGATGTGTATGCGGTGGAGCAGACCGGCTACCGCGGGCGCTATTTCGTGCTCAAGGGGCATCTGTCGCCGCTCGATGGCCTGGGGCCGGAGGCGATCGGGATTCCGCAGCTGATGGCGCGGATCGAGGAGCAGGGGACCTTCGTCGAAGTGATCCTGGCGACCAACCCGACGGTGGAAGGCGAGGCGACCGCGCATTACATCGCGCAGCTGCTGGTGGACAAGGGCCTGGTGGCGTCGCGGATCGCCCATGGCGTGCCGCTGGGTGGGGAGTTGGAGTTGGTGGATGGCGGGACGCTGGCTCACTCGTTTGCGGGAAGGAAGCCGATTTCCCTCTGAGAGCTGTGCTGTTGCCGAGGGCCTCATCGCGGGCAACGCCCGCTCCCACAAGTTTCGCGAGCGCCGCACAACCTTGTGGGAGCGGGCGTTGCCCGCGATGAGGCCCTGAAGCCGATCAGTATTCGCTCAAGGAAAACTCGGTCAGGCAGAACGTCGGCACCCCAGCCTCGACCAGTTTCTGCGAGCCACCCAGTTCCGGCAGGTCGATGATCGCCGCCGCTTCGAACACCGCCGCGCCCATGCGCCGGACCAGGCTCGCCGCCGCCAGCAGGGTGCCGCCCGTGGCGATCAGGTCATCGAAGATCAGCACCTGGTCACCCTCGCACAGGCTGTCCGCATGCACTTCCAGGAACGCCTCGCCATATTCGGTCTGATACGCCTGGCTGATCACATCCGCCGGCAGCTTGCCCTGCTTGCGGAACAGGATCAGCGGCTTGTTCAGTTCATGGGCGATGATCGAGCCGATCAGGAAGCCACGGGCATCCATCGCGCCGATATGGCTGAACTCGGCCTCGACATAGCGTTCGATGAACTGGTCGGTGACATGGCGCAGGCCCCGTGGCGACTGGAACAGCGGGGTGATGTCACGGAAGATCACGCCGGGCTTGGGAAAGTCCGGAACCGGGCGGATCAGGGATTTGAGGTCAAAGCTTTCGCTTGGCATGGAGCGGGTATCCTGATGGGCAAAACGCCCGTCAGTATACCCGTTTAACGCGCGGATCAGGCTTCCAGCGCACCACCGGCCAGGGCGCACAGCTGGATCGGGTCGACGATCCGTACTTCCTTGCCTTCCGCTTCGATCAGGCCGTTCTGCTGGAAGCGGGTGAACACGCGGGACACGGTTTCCACTGCCAGCCCCAGGTAGTTGCCGATCTCGTTGCGCGACATGCTCAGGCGGAACTGGTTGGCCGAATAGCCACGGGCACGGAAACGCGCGGACAGGTTGACCAGGAAGGTGGCGATGCGCTCGTCGGCGGTTTTCTTCGACAGCAGCAGCATCATCTGCTGGTCGTCGCGGATTTCCCGGCTCATCACCCGCATCAGCTGGCGACGCAATTGAGGCAGTTGCACCGACAGCTCGTCCAGGCGCTCGAAGGGAATCTCGCAGACCGAGGTGGTCTCCTGGGCCTGGGCCGACACCGGGTAGGCCTCGGTGTCCATGCCGGACAGCCCGACCAGTTCGCTGGGCAGGTGGAAGCCGGTGATCTGCTCTTCGCCACCGTCGCTCAGGCTGAAGGTTTTCAGGGCGCCGGAACGCACCGCGTAGACAGAGCCGAAATTGTCACCCTGCCGAAACAGAAACTCGCCTTTTTTCAGCGGACGACCGCGTTTGACGATTTCATCCAGTGCATCCATGTCTTCCAGGTTCAGCGACAGGGGCAGGCACAGGGGCGCCAGGCTGCAATCCTTGCAATGGGCCTGGTTGTGAGGGCGCAGTTTAACTGGCTCAGACATTTCATCGATCCTTGTGGGAAAGCACACATAGAACGCAAGGGTAACCCAGCCGGGCTACTGTAGGCCAGCTTGCTCTGTTTTGGTGCGACTTTCGCTCAAGTTCGCGGCTTTGCCGCCGATGAAACGTCATGAATCTTTCCCCGGGCAGGCCCGCGCCATGCTGACCGTCGATAGTAGAAGTACTCGCCAGACCCTTCTCGCCACACCGTCCGACTCCCCTGGGAGTCCGGCGGACAAGGCCGTCCAGCGCGCCTCGGCGCTGTCCGAAGGGGTCAAGGTGAACCTGTCCCTCAAGGGCCTGGAAGTCTCCGGCAAGCAGCAAGCTGATGCCGATATCGACGAAAGCGGGCTGCCGGAGTCCGTTCGTCAGTTGCTGAAGATGATTCGCAAACTGCAAAAGGAACTGGCCGAGGCCGACCGCCAGCTCCAGGCGTTGATGCGCGATCGTTCCCTCGATCCGGTTGAAATGCAGAAGAAGACCGCGGCCCTGCAGGCCCGGGTCAGTGCCTTGTCGGCCTCGCTCAACACCCTCAACTTCGGCCTGGTCCGGGCGATGAGCCAGGCCGAGTTCAGCCCTGATGATGTGAACAAGGCGATGAAATTCCTGGCCGCTTGAGTCCAGCAGTCGACACGAAACCTTGTGGGTGCGAGCTTGCTCGCGAACGGCGGCGCAGTCGTCGTAAAACCTGAGTCCCGAGTCTGCCGGACACACCTGGGACTCAGGTTTTGTGGCCGCTTCGCGCCCATTCGCGAGCAAGCTCGCTCCCACAAGTTCTGCTGCCAGGCATCCGGGGCCTAGATCACCCGCGAGAAACGCTGGCGATTGTTCAGGTCCAGGTAGGCGTCGAACACCATGCACACCGACCGTACCAGCAGACGGCCGGCCGGCAGCACGCTGATGCCGTCGCTGCGCAGTTCGATCAGGCCGTCCCTGGCCATGCCTTCCAGCGCCGGCCAGAGGTCCTTGAAGTAGCCGCGAAAGTCGAGGGTGAACAGGCTTTCGATGCGCTCGAAACTCAGCTCGAAGTGGCAGATCAGGTCCTGGATCACGGCGCGCCGGATGCGGTCGTCCTGGTTGCAGATCAGGCCGCGGCTGGTGGCCAGTTGCGAGCCATCCAGGGCGTTCTGGTATTCGGTGAGGTCGCTGCTGTTCTGGCAGTACAGGTCGCCGATCTGGCTGATGGCCGAGACGCCCAGGCCGATCAGGTCGCAGTGGCCATGGGTGGTGTAGCCCTGGAAGTTGCGCTGCAGGGTGCCTTCTTCCTGGGCGATGGCCAGTTCGTCGTCGGGCAGGGCGAAATGGTCCATGCCGATGTAGCGGTAGCCGGCGCGGGTCAGCTGTTCGATGGTGTTGTGCAGCATCTCCAGCTTGGCGGCCGGGGCCGGCAGGTCGCTGGCGTCGATGCGCCGCTGCGGCATGAAGCGTTCCGGCAGGTGCGCGTAGTTGAACACCGAGAGGCGGTCCGGCTGCAGCTTGATCACTTCGTCGACGGTGCGGGCGAAGGCGTCCGGGGTCTGCTTGGGCAGGCCGTAGATCAGGTCGAGGTTGATCGAGCGAAACTGCAGGGTGCGCGCCGCCTCGATGATCGCGCGGGTCTGTTCCAGGCTCTGCAGGCGGTTGATCGCCCGCTGCACGGCCGGGTCGAGGTCCTGCACGCCGAGGCTGACGCGGTTGAAGCCCAGCTCGCGGAGCAGGCCCATGGTCGACCAGTCGGCCTCGCGCGGGTCAATCTCGATGCCGTAGTCGCCGGAGTCATCGTCCAGCAGGTTGAAGTGCTGGCGCAGGTGGGCCATCAGTTCGCGCAGTTCGACATGGCTGAGAAAGGTCGGGGTGCCGCCGCCGAAGTGCAGTTGTTCCACGGTCTGGCCGGGGTCGAGGTGGCAGGCGATCAGCTGGATTTCCTGTTCCAGGCGCTGCAGGTAGGGCTGGGCGCGGGCGCGGTCCTTGGTGATGACCTTGTTGCACGCACAGTAGTAGCAGATGTTCGCGCAGAACGGCACGTGCACGTAGAGGGACAACGGACGCGCCGCGCGGCGGCTGTCGCGCAGGGCGTGGAGGAGGTCGAAGGAGCCGATCTCGCTGTGCAGTTGCACTGCGGTCGGATAGGAGGTGTAGCGCGGGCCGGCCAGATCGTAGCGACGGATCAGGTCAGCGTCCCAGTGGAGGGCGTCGTGCATGGTGGCGGTCCCAGGAATTGCGGCAGTATCCGGAGTCTAGGGAGCCGTCCGTCCATCCGTGTTGATTTGCATCAAGCGTGCTTCAGTGACCCATCAGCCAGTGCTGGTGCGGGCCGGGCAGGGTCCACAGGCCGAAGAGCATCACCAGCAGGCCACCGGCGACCCGCACACCGCGTTTTCGCAGCAGGGCGGTGACGCGCTCGGCGGCCATGCCCGTGGCGAGCAGGATCGGCCAGGTGCCGATGCCGAAGGCCAGCATCAGCAGCGCGCTGTGCAGCGCGTTGCCCTGGCTGGAGGCCCAGAGCAGGGTACTGTAGACCAGGCCGCAGGGCAGCCAGCCCCACAGCGCGCCGAGCAGCAGCGCCCGCGGCAGGCTGGAGACCGGCAGCAGGCGCGTGGCAAACGGCTGGATGTGTCTCCACAGGCCGCGGCCGAGGCTTTCCACGCGGGTCAGGCCGCTCCACCAGCCGGCCAGGTAGAGCCCCATGCAGATCAGCAGGAGTGCGGCGATCACCCGCAGCGCCGTGGCCAGCGGGCTGCCGGCCATGGCCCAGCCGGCGAGGCCGAGGAGCAGTCCGGCGCTGGCGTAGCTGAGCACCCGGCCGAGGTTGTAGGCCAGCAGCAGGCGCAGGCGCCGGGCGCGCTGCTCTGGCGGGATGGCCAGGGTCAGGGCACCCATCAGGCCGCCGCACATGCCCAGGCAGTGGCCGCCACCGAGCAGGCCGAGGATCAGTGCGGAACTCAGCAGGGGCAGCAGTTCAGGCACGGGCAGGGGGCTCTGGTTTGTCGTCTTCGCGGGTTTCCTCGCCTTTCACCGCGGCCTGGTGCTTCGGGTCCTGGTCGTCGAACAGGATGCTGTGGGCCGGGCCGTCGAGGTCTTCGTACTGGCCGCTGTCCACGGCCCAGAAGAAGATGTACACGGCGATGCCGACCAGGACCAGGGCGGCGGGAATCATCACATAGAGCGCGGGCATGGCATCTCCTCAGACCGTCGCGAGTTGCCGGGGGCCGGGCGCGGGGTGCGCCGCCAGCGCGCCGCGCAGCCGGGTCAGGCGCAGGGCATTGAGCACCACGATCAGCGAACTGACCGACATGCCGACCGCCGCCCACACCGGGGTGATCCAGCCGAGGGCGGCGAATGGCAGCATGAGGCCATTGTACAGCGCGGCCCAGCACAGGTTCTCGATGATGATCCGGCGCGTCCGCCGGGCCAGCCCGAAGGCCTGCACCAGGCTGTCCAGGCGGTTGGACAGGAGCACGGCGTCGGCGCTGGTCTTGGCCAGATCGGTGGCCGAGCCCATGGCGATGCTGATATCGGCGGCGGCCAGTACCGGTACGTCGTTGACCCCGTCACCGAGCATCAGCACCTTGCGTCCTTCGGCCTGCAGGGCTTTCAGGCGTTGCAGCTTGTCGTCCGGCCGCAGGCCGCCGATGGCCTGGTCGATCTGCAGTTCGGCGGCGACGCTGGCGACCATCGGCGAGCTGTCGCCGGACAGCAGCAGGGTCTGCCAGCCGCGCGCGCGGCAGGCCTCGAGCAGGTCGGCGGCATCCCCGCGCAGGCGATCGTCGAGGACGAACCAGGCCAGCGGGCCCTGGGTGTCGCCGAGGAGCAGCCACTGGCCGGGCTCGTCCAGCATGGCCGGCAGCGCCGCGCCGCTCAACTGGCAGACGAAGGCCGGCTGGCCGATGCGCAACTGGCGGTTTTCCACCTGGCCTTCCAGGCCCAGGCCGGGACTGCTCTGCACCGCTTCGGCCACCGCCACGGTGCGGCCGAAGGCGCGGGCGATGGGGTGTTCCGAACGGTTTTCGAGGGCGGCGGCGAGGCGCAGGCAGTGGTCGGCGTCGAGCCCGCCCAGTGGGCGGATGGCGCGCAGGGTCAGACGGCCTTCGGTGAGGGTGCCGGTCTTGTCGAAGATCACCGTGTCGATCTGGTTCAGGCCTTCCAGCACATGGCCGCGGGTCAGCAGCAGGCCGAGGCTGTGGAGGGTGCCGGTGGCGGCGGTGAGGGCGGTCGGGGTGGCCAGGGACAGGGCGCAGGGGCAGGTCGCCACGAGCATGGCCAGGACGATCCAGAAGGCCCGCCCGGCGTCGATCTGCCACCACAGCAGGCCGATGCCCAGGGCGGCGACCAGGCTGAACAGGAGAAACCATTGCGAGGCGCGGTCGGCGATTTCCGCCAGGCGCGGTTTTTCCGACTGGGCCCGCTCCAGCAGGCGCACGATGGCCGACAGCCGGGTGTCATGGCCGAGGGCCTGGACTTCCACGGTGAGCACGCTTTCCACGTTGAGGGTGCCGGCGGTGACGGTGTCGCCGGTCTGCCGTGGGTGGGGCAGGTATTCGCCGGTGAGCAGGGATTCGTCGATGCTCGACTGGCCGTCGACGATGCGCCCGTCCGCCGGCAGCACGGCGCCGGGCTGGACCAGGACGCGATCGCCGATCTGCAGCTCGCGCAGCAGGATACGTTGGCTGTTGCCGGCGGCATCGACGCGCAGGCACGAGGCCGGCAGCAGGTTGACCAGTTGTGCGGTGGCCGCCGCGGTGCGCTCGCGGGCGCGGCGTTCGAGGTAGCGGCCGGCGAGGAGGAACAGGGCGAACATGCCCACCGCGTCGAAATACAGCTCGCCGCTGCCGGTGATCGCGGTCCAGATCCCGGCGACATAGGCCAGGCCGATGGCCAGGGACACCGAGACGTCCATGGTCAGGTGGCGGGTGCGCAGGTCGCGGGCGGCGCCCTTGAAGAACGGCGCGCAGCTGTAGAACACGATCGGCGTGGTGAGGAACATCGCCACCCAGCGCAGGATGGTGTGCATCTCGGCGCTGAGGTCGATGTTGAATTCCGGCCAGGTGGCCATGGTCGCCATCATCGCCTGGAACCACAGGAGGCCGGCAACGCCCAGCTGGCGCAGGGCGGTGCGGTTTTCGCTGGCCAGTTGCTCGGCGGCGCGGTCGGCCTGGTAGGGGTGGGCGGCGTAGCCGATCTGGCGCAGTTCGGCGAGCAGTTGCGACAGCGGCAGCTGGCTGTCGGCCCAGCTCACCAGCAGGCGGTGGTTGGACAGGTTCAGGCGTGCTTCGGCGACACCGGGCAGGGCGCGCAGGTGTTTCTCGATCAGCCAGCCGCAGGCGGCGCAGCTGATGCCTTCGATCAGCAGGGTGGTTTCGGCGAGGTCGCCGGCGTGACGGACGAAGGGTTGCTGGACGTCGGCGCGGTCGTACAGGGCCAGTTCGTCCACCAGTTGTCGGGGCAGGGCCTCGGGGTTGGCGCTGGCTTCGCTGCGATGCTGGTAGTAGCTCTCCAGTTTGCCGGCGACGATCGCCTCGGCCACGGCCTGGCAACCGGGGCAGCAGAATTGCCGCGGCTCGCCGAGGACGACGGCGCTGAAGCGGCTGTCGGCGGGGACGGGGAGGGCGCAGTGGTAGCAAGGCGTGGGGGTGGTCATGACTGTCTTATCGCAGGTTTGTTTTGGGACCGCTTGGCGGTCCTTTCGCAGGCAAGCCAGCTCCTACGGGGGGCGGTGTGTGTAGGAGCTGGCTTGCCTGCGAAAGGGCCGCAAAGCGGCCCCATGGGCTTCACTTGTCCAGATGCTCGGCACCCTTGAGCTCTTCATCCCCAAGCACCAGGGTCGCGTCATGCTTGACCTCTTCCTCCTCGAACAAACGCCAGGTCTGCCCATTCTCGCTCCCCAGCAGCTCGACGAAGCGCCGGCCTTCCACCCGATCAGGCAATTGCCCGACATAGCGACCTTCGCCGCTCAGCGTCAGGGCCACCTTGCGGTCCTTCTCCGGCTGGGTCGGCGAGATCAGGTTCAGTTCCAGGGCCTGTGGCTGGCTGTCGCCGCTCAGGCGCAGTTCGACTTCGCCGGTGACCTCGTCCAGGTGCACGCTGGCCTTGAGCTTGAGGGTCTGGCCCAGCAGCTCGCGGTCCAGTGAGCGGTTGATGCCCTTGCCGGCCTCGTAGTAGTTGTCGTTGACCAGGTTGTCCGGGTTGTTCACCGCGATGCTGACCATGGTCAGGCTCAGGGTCACCGAGGTGGCCAGGATGCCGATGATGATCCATGGCCAGAGGTTCTTGTACCAGACGCTGTGAGCAGGGTTCGCTGCAGGCATGGGAATGCTCTCTTAACGGATTTGCGGGCCGATGAAGCGGCTCTTGGCTTCGACTTCGGAGCCACTGTCGTCGGCGTCGCGAAGCACGAAGATGACTTCGTTGGTGGTGGACGGCAACTGTTCCGGGGACACCGACAGTTGCACCGGCAGGCTGACGATGTCGCCGGCGGCCACGCGGATTTCCTTCGCGCCGTCCAGGCGCAGGTTCGGCAGGCCCTTGGCCTCCAGGACGTAGACGTGGTCGTGCTGGTCCTTGTTCATGACCTTCAGGCTGTAGACGTTCTCGATCCAGCCCTGGGCGTTTTCGCGGTACAGCACACGGTCCTTGCTGACGTCGAAGCCCACCAGCGAGCGCATGAAGAAGGCGCTGACCAGCAGGCCGATCATCACCAGCAGGACGATGAAGTAGCCGATCAGGCGCGGACGCAGCATGTGGGTCTTCTGCCCGGACAGGTTGTGCTCGGTGGTGTAGCTGATCAGGCCGCGCGGGTAGTTCATCTTGTCCATGATGCTGTCGCAGGCGTCGATGCAGGCGGCGCAGCCGATGCACTCGATCTGCAGGCCGTCGCGGATGTCGATGCCGGTGGGGCAGACCTGGACGCACATGGTGCAGTCGATGCAGTCGCCGAGGCCCTTGGCTTTGTAGTCCACGTCCTTTTTACGCGGGCCACGGCTCTCGCCGCGACGCGGGTCGTAGGACACGATCAGGGTGTCCTTGTCGAACATCACGCTCTGGAAGCGCGCGTAGGGGCACATGTACACACACACCTGTTCGCGCAGCCAGCCGGCGTTGCCGTAGGTGGCGAGGGTGAAGAAACCGACCCAGAAATAGGCCCAGCCGTCGGCCTGGCCGGTGAAGAAGTCGACCATCAGGTCGCGAATCGGCGAGAAGTAGCCGACGAAGGTCAGGCCGGTGACGAAGCCGATCAGCAGCCACAGGCTGTGCTTGGCCAGCTTGCGCGCGAACTTGTTGGCGCTCATCGGCGACTTGTCCAGCTTCATGCGCTGGTTGCGGTCACCCTCGGTGACTTTCTCGCACCACATGAAGATCCAGGTCCACACGCTCTGCGGGCAGGTGTAGCCGCACCAGACGCGGCCGGCGAACACGGTGATGAAGAACAGGCCGAAGGCGGCGACGATCAGGATGCCGGAGAGGAGGATGAAGTCCTGCGGCCAGATGGTTGCGCCGAAGATGTAGAACTTGCGCTCCGGCAGGTTCCACCAGACCGCCTGGTGACCTCCCCAGTTGAGCCAGACGGTCCCGAAGTAGAGAAGAAAGAGGAACGCGCCGCCGGCCATGCGCAGGTTGCGGAACAGGCCGGTGAAGGCCCGGGTGTAGATCTTTTCCCGGGCGGCATAGAGGTCGACGCCCTCGTCTTTCTTGTTCTTGGCAGGCGGGGTGATGTCGTGTACAGGAATCTGCTTGCTCATCGTTACAGTCCCACGGCAGTGGAAAAACGCCGCGGCCAGTGCATGCCGACCGCAGTCAGAAGTGTTGCTGCTCTGGTCCGCATCATACGCCTGTGCAGGGGCTCCCGGACGCAGGTGCGACACTGGGTCGCGTTGGTTGAAGGCCGGCAATGGTGTAATGGCGGTGTCAATTGATCCAGGTCATGCCCTCGCAATTTATCGCCTTCCCTCGGTAGGAGCGTGGCTTGTCGTGTGACGAACCACCGCGAAGGACCGCAAAGCGGTCCCAATACATCGTGCCATGGTGTCTGCGTTGATCGGGGACCGCTTTGCGGTCCTTCGCAGGCAAGCCAGCTCCTACAGATGTTCGGTATTGCAAGCCGGAAGAAAAAAGGCCCCACCAGTCTGCACTGACGGGGCCTCGGGTCAGCCGCGCGGCTTACTGCGCCTCGGCCGTTTTCTCTTCCTTGTGCGACAGGCTGTAGACGTAGGCCGCCAGCAGGTGGACCTTGTCGTTGCCCTGGATTTCCTGCTGCGCCGGCATCTGGCCCTGACGGCCGTAGCGGATGGTCTGCTGCAGTTGGGCGAAGCTGGAACCGTAAATGAACGCCTGCGGGTGGGTCAGGTTGGGCGCGCCCATCGCCGGGGTGCCTTTGCCTTCCGGACCGTGGCAGGCCACGCAGTTGGCGGCGAAGATCTTCTGCCCGTTGGCCGGGTCGGCCTTGGTGCCTTCCGGCAGGCTGCGGCCGTCGAGGTTGGTCAGGACGAACGCGGCGACATCCGCCACGCCCTGCTCGCCGATCACTTCGGCCCACGCCGGCATCACGCCGTGACGACCGGCCATGATGGTCTGCTTGATGGTTTCCGGTTCGCCGCCCCAGCGCCAGTCGTTGTCGGTGAGGTTGGGGAAGCCGTAGGAACCCTTGGCGTCGGAGCCGTGGCAGACCGAGCAGTTGGAGGCGAACAGGCGACCGCCCATCTTCAGCGCTTGCGGGTCTTTTGCCACTTCTTCGATCGGCATGGCGGCGAACTTGGCGAAGATCGGTCCGAACTTGGCGTCAGCCCGAGCCATTTCCTTTTCCCACTCGTGGACGCCGGTCCAGCCGGCCTGGCCGTTGGCGAAGTCGCTCTTCTTCTCGGTGTCCAGGTACTGGTAGCCGGGCAGGATGCCCTTCCAGTTGCCCAGGCCCGGGTAGAGGGCCAGGTAGCCCAGGGCGAAGATGATGGTGCCGACGAACAGCATGAACCACCACTTCGGCAGCGGGTTGTCGTATTCCTCGATGCCGTCGAAGGAATGGCCGACGGTTTCCTCGGTGGTTTCGCTGCGCTGGCCCTTGCGGGTGGACAGCAACAGCCAGGTCAGGGCGAAGATGGTGCCCAGACTCAGAACGGTGACGTACAGACTCCAGAAGGTAGTCATTCGTTGTTACTCCTAGACGCTTTCGCTTGCGCTTGCTCGACGTGCTTGCTGGCCTCGGGATCATCCGCGAAGGGCAGCATGGTCGCTTCGTCGAACTCGGACTTGCGCCGAGAACTGAACACCCACAACGCCAGGCCGACGAAGGCCACCATCACCACGACGGTGCCCAGGCCTCGAATCATCCCGATATCCATCGCAGTCACCGTTTGCTTTTGATGATGGTGCCGAGGCCCTGGAGGTACGCGACCAGCGCGTCCATTTCGGTCTTGCCCTTGACCGCGTCGCGGGCACCGGCGATATCCGCGTCGGTGTACGGCACGCCCAGGGTGCGCAGGACCTCCATCTTCTTCGCGGTGTCCTTGCCGTCGAGCTTGTTTTCCACCAGCCACGGGTAGGACGGCATCTTCGACTCGGGAACGACGTTGCGCGGGTTGTACAGGTGCGCGCGGTGCCAGTCGTCGGAGTAACGACCGCCGACGCGGGCCAGGTCCGGACCGGTACGCTTGGAACCCCAGAGGAACGGATGGTCCCAGACGCTTTCACCGGCCACCGAGTAGTGGCCGTAGCGCTCGGTCTCGGCGCGGAACGGCCGGATCATCTGCGAGTGGCAGCCGACGCAGCCTTCGCGGATGTACACGTCGCGGCCTTCCAGTTCCAGCGCGGTGCGCGGCTTCATGCCTTCGACCGGCTTGTTGGTGACGTCCTGGAAGAACAGCGGGACGATCTGGGTCAGGCCGCCGATGCTCACGGCGATGACCATGAAGAAGGCCAGCAGGCCGATATTCTTCTCGACTACTTCGTGCTTCATCAGTGCGCTCCCACGACGACGATCTGTTCGGCGGCCTTGGCTTCGGCCGAGTTCGCTGCGCGTACGGTGCGCAGGACGTTCCAGGCCATCAGCAGCATGCCCGAGGCGAAGAACGCACCGCCCAGGGCACGGACGATGTAGCCAGGGTGGCTGGCCTGCAGGGCTTCGACGAAGGAGTAGGTGAGGGTGCCGTCATCGTTGATCGCACGCCACATCAGGCCCTGGGTGATGCCGTTGACCCACATCGAGGCGATGTAGAGCACGGTGCCGATGGTGGCGAGCCAGAAGTGCGCGTTGATCAGGCCGACGCTGTGCATCTGCGCGCGGCCGTAGAGTTTCGGAATCATGTGGTACACGGCGCCGATGGAGATCATCGCGACCCAGCCGAGGGCACCGGCGTGTACGTGGCCGATGGTCCAGTCGGTGTAGTGGGACAGCGAGTTGACGGTCTTGATCGCCATCATCGGACCTTCGAAGGTCGACATGCCGTAGAACGCCAGGGAGACCACGAGGAAACGCAGGATCGGGTCGGTGCGCAGCTTATGCCAGGCGCCGGAGAGGGTCATCATACCGTTGATCATGCCGCCCCAGCTCGGTGCCAGGAGGATGATCGACATCACCATGCCCAGCGACTGCGCCCAGTCCGGCAGGGCGGTGTAGTGCAGGTGGTGGGGACCGGCCCAGATGTACAGGGTGATCAGCGCCCAGAAGTGGACGATGGACAGGCGATACGAGTAGATCGGGCGCTCGGCCTGCTTCGGTACGAAGTAGTACATCATGCCGAGGAAGCCGGTGGTCAGGAAGAAGCCTACGGCGTTGTGGCCGTACCACCACTGGATCATCGCGTCGGTAGCGCCGGAGTAGGCCGAGTAGGACTTGAAGAAGCTCACCGGCAGCGACATGTGGTTGACGATGTGCAGCATCGCGGTGACCAGGATGAAGGCACCGTAGAACCAGTTGCCGACGTAGATGTGCTTGGTCTTGCGCTTGACGATGGTGCCGAAGAACACCACGGCGTAGGTCACCCAGACGATGGCCAGCAAAATGGCGATCGGCCATTCCAGCTCGGCGTATTCCTTGGTGGTGGTGTAACCCATGGGCAGGGTGATCAGCGCGCCGACGATGACCGCTTGCCACCCCCAGAAGGTGAAGGCCGCGAGGCTGTCGGAGATCAGTCGGGTCTGGCAGGTTCGCTGCACGACATAGTAGGAGGTGGCGAACAGTGCACAACCGCCGAAGGCGAAGATCACCAGGTTGGTGTGCAGGGGGCGCAGGCGTCCAAAGCTCGTCCACGGCAGGTCAAGGTTCAGGTGTGGCCAGACCAGTTGCGAGGCGATGAAGACACCGAGGCCCATGCCAAGGATCCCCCAGACCACCGTCATGATGGCGAACTGGCGGACGACCTTATAGTTATAAGCAGTCGGACTGATTGCTGTGCTCATTTCCAAGGTTCCACGGTTTTTAGGTGTTTTTGTAGGTAGAGAAATCGGCGCAAGTATCTACAGGCAGTGTGGGTATTGCAACGCAAGGGGGCCTGCCCCACACCATGCCAGAGCCTTTGTTCCGGCTCTTCCGATCAGTCTGCCGCGAAAATTGTACACAATAATCAATTCTTTATGTGCACCATTTTTATTGTGGATTGCACGCCAAACAAGGCTCTCGAAGCCGGCGGGGCGCCGCGTTGTCGCCCCGTGAAAAACAGGGTGACGCAGGCAGACATCGGCTTTGCGCCAGGGCGACGAGGGCTATGGACCAGACACCGGTGCATGCGCGACATCGCTTCCCGCCACATGAGGAAACAAGCTTAGTCTCGTTCGAAGGGGGTGCAAGGCAGGGGGCACAAGGGGTGCGACACTCTGTCGCAAGGGGAGAAGGGAACCGCCGCGCCCAGGTTGGCGCGGCGGTTTCAGTCAATGCTCAGATGGACTGATGTATCACTGTGCAGAAGTCTTGTCGCCTTGCTGCGAAAGGCTGTAGACGTAAGCGGCGAGCAGGTGGACCTTGTCGTTGCCTTGAATGTCCTGCTGGGCAGGCATCTGGCCCTGACGACCGTAGCGGATGGTCTGCTGCAACTGGGCGAAGCTGGAACCGTAGATGAACGCCTGCGGGTGGGTCAGGTTCGGCGCGCCCATGGCCGGGGTACCTTTGCCTTCGGCTCCATGGCAGGCCACGCAGTTGGCAGCGAAGATCTTCTCGCCGTTGGCTGCATCGGCCTTGGTGCCTTCCGGCAGGCTGCGACCATCGAGATTGGTCAGGACGAAGGCGGCCACGTCGGCCACGCCCTGCTCACCGATGACTTCCGACCAGGCCGGCATCACCCCGTGACGACCGAGCATGATGGTGGTCTTGATGGTTTCCGCCTCGCCGCCCCAGCGCCAGTCGCTGTCGGTCAGGTTGGGGAAGCCGTAGGAGCCCTTGGCGTCGGAGCCGTGGCACACGGCGCAGTTGGAGGCGAACAGGCGACCGCCCAT
The DNA here is from genome assembly GCF_032621685.1 of Pseudomonas sp. zfem002. Taxonomy (NCBI): domain Bacteria; kingdom Pseudomonadati; phylum Pseudomonadota; class Gammaproteobacteria; order Pseudomonadales; family Pseudomonadaceae; genus Pseudomonas; species Pseudomonas sp. zfem002. The sequence goes on from NZ_JAVYJH010000001.1 coordinate 389,498, forward strand.
CTTCAGCGCCTGCGGATCCTTGGCCACTTCTTCCACCGGCATGGCGGCGAATTTGGCGAAGATCGGTCCGTACTTGGCGTCGGCGCGCTCCATTTCCTTCTGCCACTCGTTGGTCCCGGTCCAGCCATTCTCATAGCCGGGCAGGATGCCTTTCCAGTTGCCCAGGCCCGGGTAGAGCACCAGGTAGCCGGCGGAAAACACCAGGGTGCCGACGAACAGCCAGAACCACCAGCGCGGCAGCGGGTTGTCGTATTCCTCGATGCCATCGAAGGAGTGGCCCATGGTCTGGTCGGTGCTGCCGGGTGTCTCGCCCTTGCGGGTGGACAGCAGCAACCAGGTCAGGCCGATCAGGCTGCCGATGGTCAGTACGCTGATGTACGTACTCCAGAAGGTGGTCATTGCCGGTTACTCCTCAAGGCTTTTTCTTTTTCGGCGCTTGGCAGGCGCTCGTCGGCGAAGGGCAGCAGGGCCGCTTCGGCGAATTCACGGTCACGGCGACGGTTGAAGACCCAGAGCGACAGGCCGATGAAGGCGATCGCCACCACCAGGGTGCCGAGACCGCGCAACTGGCCGATATCCAGGGTGAAATCCATGGCGCTTACCTCTTGTTCTTGATCGCGGTGCCGAGCACCTGCAGGTAGGCGACGAGCGCGTCCATTTCGGTCTTGCCTTTCACCGAGGCGACGGCACCGCTGATGTCGTCATCCGTGTAGGGCACGCCGAGGCTGCGCATGGCTTTGATCTTGGCTTCGGTGTGGCTGGTATCGACCTGTTGCGCGACGAGCCACGGGTAGGATGGCATCTTCGACTCCGGCACCACGTTGCGCGGGTTGTACAGGTGCGCACGGTGCCAGTCGTCGGAGTAGCGGCCGCCGACGCGGGCCAGGTCCGGACCGGTACGCTTGGAACCCCACAGGAACGGGTGGTCCCAGACGCTCTCGCCGGCCACCGAGTAGTGGCCGTAGCGCTCGGTCTCGGCGCGGAACGGCCGGATCATCTGCGAGTGGCAGCCGACGCAGCCTTCGCGGATGTAGATGTCGCGGCCTTCCAGTTGCAGCGCGGTGTAGGGCTTCATGCCTTCCACCGGCTTGTTGGTGACGTCCTGGAAGAACAGCGGGACGATCTGGGTCAGGCCGCCGATGCTCACGGCGAAAACCATCAGCAGCACCAGCAGGAAGACGTTTTTCTCGATCACTTCGTGTTTCATGTCCTACTCCTCAGGCCAGCTGCGCGGTTGCGTCTGCGGTTGCCGGCGCCGGGGCACGCACGGTGCGCCAGGTGTTCCAGGCCATCAGCAGCATGCCGGTCAGGAAGATCGCACCGCCGACGAAGCGCACGATGAAGCCTGGGTGGCTGGCCACCAGGGTTTCCACGAACGAGTAGGTCAGCGTGCCGTCGGCGTTGACCGCGCGCCACATCAGGCCCTGGGCGATACCGTTGACCCACATCGAGGCGATGTAGAGCACGGTGCCGATGGTGGCGAGCCAGAAGTGCGCGTTGATCAGGCCGATGCTGTGCATCTGGGTCCGGCCGAAGACTTTCGGAATCATGTGGTACAGGGCGCCGATGGAGATCATCGCGACCCAGCCGAGGGCACCGGCGTGTACGTGGCCGATGGTCCAGTCGGTGTAGTGGGACAGGGCGTTGACGGTCTTGATCGCCATCATCGGACCTTCGAAGGTCGACATGCCGTAGAACGCCAGCGAGACCACGAGGAAGCGCAGGATCGGGTCGCTGCGCAGCTTATGCCAGGCGCCCGAGAGGGTCATCATGCCGTTGATCATGCCGCCCCAGCTCGGTGCCAGCAGCACCAGGGACATGATCATGCCCAGCGACTGTGCCCAGTCCGGCAGCGCGGTGTAGTGCAGGTGGTGCGGACCGGCCCAGATGTACAGGGTGATCAGCGCCCAGAAGTGCACGATGGACAGGCGATACGAGTAGACCGGACGTTCGGCCTGCTTGGGCACGAAGTAGTACATCATCCCGAGGAAGCCGGCGGTGAGGAAGAAGCCCACGGCGTTGTGGCCGTACCACCACTGCACCATGGCGTCGGTGGCGCCGCTGTACAGCGAGTAGGACTTGGTCAGGCTGACCGGCAGTTCCAGGTTGTTGACGATGTGCAGCATCGCCACGGTGAGGATGAACCCGCCGAAGAACCAGTTGCCGACGTAGATGTGCTTGGTGTTGCGCTTTATCAGCGTCCCGAAGAACACCACGGCATAGGCCACCCAGACGATGGTGATCAGGATGTCGATCGGCCATTCCAGCTCGGCGTATTCCTTGGAGCTGGTGTAACCCAGCGGCAGGGTGATGGCGGCCAGCAGGATCACCAGTTGCCAGCCCCAGAACGTGAACGCCGCGAGGGCGGGCGCGAACAGGGTGGTCTGGCAGGTACGCTGCACCGAGTAGTACGAGCTGGCGAACAGCGCGCAACCACCGAAGGCGAAGATCACCGCGTTGGTATGCAGCGGGCGCAGGCGCCCGAAGCTGGTCCAGGGAAGGTCGAAGTTGAGGGCTGGCCAGACGAGTTGCGCGGCGATGAAAACGCCGAGCCCCATCCCGACGATTCCCCAGATCACCGTCATAATGGCGAATTGGCGGACCACCCTGTAGTTGTAGGGGGTACTGCTGGTTGTGTTCATGTATGGGTTCCCATCCACGGTTATAGGCAGGCTAAACAGCGAGGCAAGCATGATTAATGGGCAGGTCGCCGGTATTGACGGGGATCAATTGGCGGCAAGGGCGAACGTGCGGGGGTGGTTGTGGAATGCCCCGCAAAATCAGGCAGATGGCGGTTTGCGGGGTTGTCTGATCCTGGCCCACGGCGCGGGGGCGCCGATGGACAGCGGGTTCATGCAGGACATGGCGCAAAGGCTTGCCGGGCAAGGGCTTGGCGTGCTGCGCTTCGAGTTTCCCTACATGGCCGACCGGCGGGTCACGGGTGGCAAAAGGCCGCCAAATCCGCAGGCGGTGCTGCTGGAGTGCTGGCGCGAGGTGTGGCGGGAGGTGCGACCATTGGTCGCTGGGCCGCTGGCCATCGGTGGCAAGTCCATGGGCGGGCGCATGGCCAGCCTGCTGGCGGATGAACTGGCGGCGGATGCGCTGGTGTGCCTGGGGTATCCGTTCTATGCCGCGGGCAAGCCGGAGAAGCCGCGGGTGGCGCATCTGGCGCAACTGAAGACGCCGACCCTGATCGTCCAGGGCGAGCGCGATGCGTTGGGGAATCGGGAGACGGTGGAAGGGTACGAACTATCGCCGGCGATCACGCTGCGCTGGCTGACGGCGGGGGACCATGACCTCAAGCCGTTGAAGGCTTCGGGGTTTACGCATGAACAACATCTGCAGACGGCGGCACAGCAGGTGGCGACCTTCCTGGGCCCGCGAAGGGCCTGATTCTGCGTTGTACTTTGGGACCGCTATGCGGTCCTTCGCGGGCAAGCCACGCTCCTACGGGATGGCGCGTTGCCTTTGTAGGAGCTGGCTTGTCGTGTGACGAACCACTGCGAAAGGACCGCAAAGCGGTCCCAAAATCTACGATCAGTCGCGGTACTCGCACAGGTAAGCGGTATCCACCGCCACCTTCAGCTGGAACTTGGCATTGGCCGGTACATTGAACTGGCTGCCGGCGGAGAAGGTTTCCCAGTTGTCGCTGTCCGGCAGCTTGACGGTCAGGGCGCCGGCGACCACGTGCATGATTTCGCGCTGGGAGGTGCCGAACTCGTATTCGCCCGGGGCCATCACGCCGACGGTAGCCGGGCCTTCAGCGGTGCCGAAAGCGATCGATTTGACCGTGCCATCGAAGTACTCGTTGACTTTGAACATGGGCGACTCCTGAAAAGAAAGGGACCAAAAAGGCCGGCCAGTATGCCCAAGCCCGTTGGCCCCGTCATCCGCTTTCAGGAGCCCTGCAACGGCAGTGTCAGCGGTAGCAGACGCGCGGTGTTGCGCGCGTCTTCCAGGGCTCGGTGCTGCTGGCCGCTGAACTGCAGGCCAGCCAGTTGCAAGGCCCCGTTCAGGCCCAGCGGTCGCTGCAGATGGCGGGCCTTGGCGAAGCGCTGCTTGAGGTTGAGATGGGGCAGTTGCGCCAGCAGGCTGTCGAGGCCGTTGGCCTGCCATTCCTGGAGCAGTTGCTTGCGGTCGTAGTCGCCCCAGCTGGTCCAGCCTTCCAGGCGCGGCTGGTAGTGTCCGAGCCAGCGCTCGAACTGCGCCCAGACTTCGCCGAACGGCGCCGCCGCATCGACGTTGGCCTGGCTGATGTGGGTCAGCTCGCGGCAGAAGGGGGTGAGCTGCGGACGCCGGCGCGGTTTGACGAAACGCTGGAAATGATCGACTTCGCGCCCCTCGCGATTGACCAGGCTGGCGCCGATTTCGATGATTTCCATATCCGTGATCGGCCAGCCGCCGTCGTCGGTGGTGGCTTCCAGGTCGATGACCAACCAATGGCCCATAACTGATTCCCTGACAAGATGTCGTCCAAGCGTAGCCAAACACGGTCGATGGCGATATCCCATGGCATTTTGCCCAGATGCTGGAAAATGGCGCATGCAACGGGTTGTACTACCCTGGGAAAACGCCTAGCTTAGTCGGATCCAGGTCCGAATCCTTGAGAGTGTTGCCTTGATTCCAGCGCCAATACCGCGGGTATTGCCTTCGTTGTTGTGTTTTGTCCTGGCCTGGCAGGCCGATGCGGCTTTCGCCGTCGATACCGTCGAAATCAGGATCGGCGCGGCGCACTTTCCGCCTTATACCGTGCGTCCCGAGCAGGGCGCCGATACCGGTTTGCTGCCGCAGTTGGCCGAAGCGCTGAACCAGGCGCAGAACCGTTTCCATTTTGTCCTCGTGCCCACGTCGATCCCGCGGCGCTTCCGCGATTTCGAGCAGGGCCGGGTGGACATGGCGATCTTCGAGAATCCCGAGTGGGGCTGGCAGAGCATTCCCCATGTGGCTGTCGACATGGGGCTGGAGGATGCCGAGGTATTCGTCACCCGCCGCATCGCCGGACGTGACCAGCGCTACTTCGACGAGCTGAAGGGCAAGCGCCTGGCGCTGTTCAGCGGTTACCACTACGCCTTCGCCGATTTCAATCCCGACCCGCGCTACCTGGCCACCACCTACAACGCCACGCTGACCTATTCCCACGACAGCAACCTGCTGATGGTGCAGCGCGAGCGTGCCGATATCGCGCTGGTCACCCGCTCGTACCTGAGCGACTACGAGGTGCGCAACCCGGACAGTGTCGGGCAGTTGCTGGCCTCAGAGCGGATCGATCAGGTCTATCACCACTACGCGCTGCTGCGTCCGCAGGCGAAGATCAGCGGGCAGGAGTTCGCCGCGCTGCTGAATCAACTGCGCCAGAGCGGCGAGTTGCTGAAGATCTTCAAGCCCTATCAGATCCAGGTGATCGAGCCCCACGGTCACTGAGCGGGCGCCGCGGCAGCTCAGTTCGCGTGGCCGGCGCTGCGGGCGCTGGAGACCTTGCGGCAATGCACCAGGGCATCGCGGATCATGAAGTTGACCAGGGTCGGGGAGACGCCGAGTTCCTTGGCGATGTCCTTTTGCGGCACGCCATGCAGGCGGTACATCTCGAAGGCGTAGCGGGTCCGCGGTGGCAGTTCGCCAAGGGCCTCGGCGATATGTTCGAGGGTGGCGAAGTTGATATGCGCGGCCTCGGGCGAAGCGCCCTGGACGACCACGTTCAGACCTTCCTCTTCACTGCCCGAATATTTCATCTCCATCGCCTGCTTGCGGTAATGGTCGATAGCCAGGTTGCGCACGATCTGGAACAGATAGCTCAGCTGCGCCTTGAACGAGGAGGTGATCTGGGGCGCTGAATTGAGCCGGAAGAAAGCGTCCTGCACCACATCCTCGGCGCGTGAGCGGCAGCCGGTGATGCGCGCCGCGATCTTGACGAGAATGCTGCGGTTGTCGACGAACGCTTGGAGTAACGGTGAATCGCACTTACCTGTGGATAGTTGTTCCGCCATGGAAATCACCTTTTCTCTAAGTGGATAGCGAACCTTGCCGTGTGGGGCGGTTCGCTGCGACGTGCGACAAACTAGTATTAATGATAATTATTGTCAATTGCGAAAGTTAATAAGTCCCTATGTGATTTTGTTCTAAGCCAATAACTGTGAACGCGCGCACCAAACCATGGGTGCTCTGCTCTGGCGAAGAGCCGCGTCATAGAGGCGTTGCGCTGCTGGTGCGGGTAGGGCGCTCCGTTATCGCACAGGCAGGTGACGAATCTGTGCCATCACCGGCGATGCGGGACGAAGGGAAAAAAATGCCGCCTGGACGGCGGCCAAGCAACCCGGAGCGAAGCTGAGTTCGCTCCGGGCGGGAGGAGGGGGTCAGCGCTTGCCGAGGATTTTGCCGAGCATGTCCGGACGCGGCGCGCCCTGTTGCTGCTGCAGATGCTGCTGGTCGTCGAGGTAGAAGATCGCCGGGGTGGCGGACAGGCCCAGTTCTTCCATCAGTGCCTGGTTGGCGGCGAGTTTCGCCTCGACCTGCGCCGGGATGCTCTGCAGTGGCTTGAGCGTGCTGGCCTTGCCGGCCTTCTCGTGCTCGAGCAGGGCCTGTTGCGGGTCCTTGGCCGCGAGCAGGGCGGCGGACTTGCCCGGGCTGTCGGCGCGGATGATGCCGACCATGATATGGCGCAGTTGCACCTTGCCCGACTCGACCCAGGGCCGCGCCTGTTCCCAGAACATATTGCAGTACGGGCAGTTGGGATCGCTGAACAGGTAGACGATGCGTGGCGCGTCGGCCTTGCCATCGGCGATCCAGGCGGATTTCTCCATCTTCGCCCAGACCTCCTTGGCCATCGGCGCGTAGACCAGTTGCTCCAGCGGCTTTTCGCTGAGGTCCTGGCCGTTTTCGTCGAACAGGCTGCCGACCAGCACATGCTTGCCATCCGGCGTCAGGTACAGGGCCACGCCACGGTTCTGGAACTGCGCGGCATAGCCTTTCAGGCCATTGGGGGCATCGAAGCTGCCGACGACCTTGGCGCCCTTGGCTTCGATCTGGCGCACGGCATTCGGCAGTTCTTCGGCCTGCAGCAGCGGGCTGGCGAACAGGCCCAGGGCCAGGCTCAGGGACAACGGGATTCTCATGGTGCATTCCTTGTGGCGGGCGTGGTGAGCGGCTGCAGCTCGTCATCCAGGGACTGCAGCGCGTGACGCAGGCTGGCACGGGACAGCTCGCCGAGATGGCTGCCGACCAGACGGCCATCGGCGTCGTAGAACAGGGTGGTGGGCAAGGCCATCGAGCCGACCTGGGCGGCCAGCTGGCCGCCGGCATCGAACAGCACATGGGACAGGTTGAGGCCGGTGGTGGCGAGGAAGTTGGTGACGATCTGCGGCGTCTCGCCCTGGTTGACGAACAGGAAGGTCACGTTCGGGTATTCGTGCTGGGCCTGTTGCAGCACCGGCATTTCCCGCCGGCACGGCGGGCACCAGGTGGCCCACAGGTTGACCACCAGCGGCTTGCCGCGATGACTGTCGAGCGCCACTTCCTGGCCGCGGGCATCCTTCAGGTTGAGTGCCGGCAGTTGCGTGCCCTGTTCATAGAGGTGGCTGGCCCAGCTGGCCAGGATCCAGAACAACGCGCCACTGCCCAGGCCCCAGCCCAGCGGCCGGCGGCGCGCCGGTTTGCGCCAGGCGGTCCACAGCGCGCCGAGGAGTACGGTGAACAGGCCGACCCAGGGCAGGAAGCCGCCGTCGCGGATATCGACGATCTGCAGCAGGTCGTCGCGGTACATGGGCCAATAGGCGATGACGAAGCCGACACGGGCGCTGACCAGGCCGACGATGAACAGGTTGAACAGCGAGGACTCGGGATTGTCGCCGCCGCGCCTGGCCACGCGCCAGCCGACCAGGGTCGCCAGGCCCAGGGCCAGGAGCAGCAGCAGGTGATCCAGGGCCAGGGCGATCGGGCCGATATTCACTGTCAGCATCAGCCTTCGCTCCGGACTGCGTTCCAGTGTTTCAAGAAGGTCGCGGCATCCACCTCGCCGACCAGGCGCCGCGTGCGGCGTTCTTCGCCGTCCGGGCCGATCCACAGCATGCTCGGCGGCCCGGGGACCTGGTAGCGCTTGAGCAGTTCGCGGGCGGGCGTGGCATCGGCGGTGACGTCCAGGCGGATCAGGCGTACTCCGTCGAGGGCGTCAAGGACATCGGTACGGGCGAACACCTGCTGCTCCATGACCTTGCACGACACGCACCAGTCTGCGTAGTAGTCGAGGAACACCCACTGGCCCTGGCTGCGCGCGGCGTCCAGTTCGGCCTGCAGGGCTTGCGGGGTGCTGACGGTGGTGAAGGCGTCATGGCTGGCCGCAGCGCTCGCGCCGGGGCCACCACCACCGGTATAGGGCGCCAGTGGCCGCCACGGATCGCTGCCACCGCCGGCCGCGCCGACCAGCGCCAGCGCGCCCCACAGCCCGGCGACCAGCAGGACCGGTTGCACGGCGCGCCAGCGGCTCAGTGCCGGCCAGGCGCTCCAGGCCAGGGCCAGCAGCCAGGCGCCGGCAAGCGCCAACCACAGGCTCGGCGCGAGCACCACGCGCAAGGTGTACAGGGCCATGGCGAGGAAGACGAAGCCGAAGAACGCCTTGACCAGGTTCATCCAGTTGCCGGGACGGGGCAGGTAGCGGTTGCCCAGGGTCACCAGCAGCAACAGCGGCAGGCCCATGCCCAGACCGAGGCTGAACAGCACCAGGCCACCGTGTACGGCATTGCCGCTCTGGGCGATATAAAGCAGGGCGCCGGCCAGCGGCGCGGTCATGCACGGCCCCATGAGCAGGCCGGACAGTGCGCCGAGCAGCGCCGCGCCAAGCAGGTTGCCGCCGCGGGTGTGGCTGCCGGCACGCTCCAGGCGGTCGCGCAGGAACATCGGCAACTGCAGCTCGAACGCGCCGAACATCGGCAGCGCCAGCAGGACGAACAGCGCCGCCAGGCTGCCCAGCAGCCAGGGTTGCTGCAGCCAGGCCTGGAGGTTGGCGCCGAGCAGGGCGGCGATCACCCCGAGCGCGGCATACACCAGCGCCATGCTCAGCACGTAGGTGCCGGCCAGGACCCAGCCGCGCCGGCTGCTGGCGTTGTTGCCCATGACCAGCCCGGCGAGGATCGGCAGCATCGGCAGCGAGCAGGGGGTGAAGGCCAGCAGCAGGCCGAGGCCGAAGAACACCAGCAGGCCCCAGCCCAGATGCTGCTGTTGCAGGGTCCCGGCCAGGGCCTGGTCGTCGGCCTGGGCGCTGGCGTCGGGGCTGGCGCCGCCGAGCTCGACCACGTTGGTTTGCGGCGGATAGCACAGGCCGGCATCGGCACAGCCCTGCCAGCCCATGCGCAGGGTGCCGCGGGCCGTGGCGGGCAGCAGCAGTTCGAGTTCGCCGCGGTAGACCGGCTGGTCGCCGAAGAATTCGTCGTGATGGTCCTGGGCGACCGGCAGTGGCGGGAGCTGTTCCGGCGTCAGGCCGTCGAACTTCAGGCGCTTCTGGTACAGGTAGTAGCCGTCGCTGATCGCCCAGTGCAGGCGGGTCTGGCCGGAGGGCAGGCGTTCGCTGGAAAAGACGAAGGCCTTCTCCACTGGAAGAAAGTCGCTCTGGGCGAATGGATTGGCGAAGGTCTGCGCCAGGCTCAGGGAACTGAACAGGCAGAGCAAGCCCAGGATCAATGCACGCATATCGAAGCCTTGGAATGTCATCAGCGGCCAAGGCTGAACAGCCTGGATTAACCCAGGGTTAAGCCGTCGGCCGGCAGGCGACGGGGCCCGCGGGGCAGGGCATAATCCCGGGTTAATCCTGTTCTGGCCCAATGCGGGCTTTCCCGCCGATGACCGACTCCGCCCATGCATGTACTGCTCTGTGAAGACGATGACCTGATCGCCAGCGGCATCATTGCCGGCCTCAGCGCCCAGGGTCTGACCGTGGACCGCGTGGCCAACGCCAGCGCGGCGCGGGCGATGCTCCAGGCCGCGCATTTCGATGTGATGGTGCTCGACCTCGGCCTGCCCGACGAGGACGGTCTGAAGCTGCTGCAACGCCTGCGCCAGCAGGGCCACAGCCTGCCGGTGCTGATCCTCACCGCGCGCGACGCGGTGACCGACCGCGTCGACGGCCTGCAGGCCGGCGCCGACGACTACCTGCTCAAGCCGTTCGACCTGCGCGAACTGGCGGCGCGCCTGCACAGCCTGGTGCGGCGCATGGCCGGGCGCTGCGTCAACATCATCGAGCACGGTCCGCTGAGCTTCGATCCGAGCAGTTGCGAAGTCAGCCTCGGCGGCCAGCCGGTGGACCTGTCGCGGCGCGAGCAGGCACTGCTCCAGGCCCTGCTCAACAACCCCGGACGGGTGCTGTCCAGCGAGCAGCTCAAGGACAGCGTCTACGGCTTCAGCGACGAAGTGGAAAGCAACGCCCTCAACGTGCATATCCACCATCTGCGGCGCAAGCTCGGCAACGGCATCGTCGAGACCGTGCGCGGCCTCGGCTATCGCCTGGGCCCGGCGCAATCGCCGGAGGAGGCCCGGCAATGAGCCTGCGCCTGCGCCTGAGTCTGATCCTCGGCACCGCCTTCGTGCTGATCTGGGCGCTGGCGGCGGCCTGGATGCTGCGCGACCTGCGCCAGCAGATGATGTTCTCCCTCGACCAGCGCCTGGTGGCCTCGGCGCGGATGGTCGCCGGGCTGATCGACCAGTTGCCGCAGCCACTGACCAGCCAGGGCGAGGGCACCCGTCTCAGTGCCGACCAGTTGAGCGTGCCGGATGGCATGGCCTGCCAGGTCACTTCCCTGCGCGGCGAGATCCTGGCCCGAAGTCACCACAATCCCGACCAGCACCTCGACGATGGCCAGGGCGGTTTCCATGACCAGATGATCGACGGTGCGCGCTGGCGCAGCTTCACCTTCGTCCATGACGACATTCGCATCACCACGGCGGACCGTCATCTGGAGCGCGAAGCGCTCAACCGCTCGATCCTGCTGGCCGCCTCGGCACCGGTGCTGGTGGCCTTGCTCGGCAGCCTGGGGCTGCTGTGGATCGGTATCGGCAAAGGCCTGGCGCCGCTGAACTGGATGCGCGAGGCCCTGCGCCGACGCAGCCCGGATTCGGTCGAGCCGTTGCAGATCAAGGCGGTGCCCAGCGAGCTGCAGCCGTTGCTGGATACCCAGAACCAGCTGTTCCTGCGCATCGGCCAGACCATCGAGCGCGAGCGGCGCCTGACCGGCGACGCGGCCCACGAACTGCGCAGCCCGCTGACCGCGATCAAGACCCACCTGCAGGTGGCGCGGATGACCGACGGCCTGGTCCGTGAACAGGCACTGGCCCATGCCGAGGAGGGTGCCGACCGCCTGCATCGGACCCTGGAGCAGTTGCTGTTGCTGGCGCGGGTCGAGGGCAGCCTGTCCTTCGACGATGGTGTGCAGTGCAGTGCCGACCAGGTGGCCAGGCAGGCCATCCAGGACACCGGCGACGACCGGCGCATCGTCCTCCATGCGCCACCGCGGGCCGCCGAGGTGTTGCTGGACATGCCCGGCGCCCTGGCCGTGGCGGCGCTGCGCAATCTGCTGGACAACGCCCTGCGCCACAGCAGTGGCGAGGCGCCGGTAGAGCTGGAACTACAGGTGGAGGAGACACGGGTCGGTTTCCTCGTGCGCGACCATGGCCCGGGGATTCCCGAGCAGGACCTGCAGCACCTGACCCAGCGTTTCTGGCGCAATGGGCATAGCGAGGGCAGCGGCCTGGGCCTGGCCATCGTCCAGGCCATCGTGCAGCGCTGTGCCTGTTCGTTGAACTTCGAAAGCCGCGCCGATGGCCTGCGGGTGTTGTTGCAGATGCCGTTGAAGACAGCCTCCTCGTAGGCGCGCCAGCCCTAAATTTCCTCGCCAGCCCAACGTTCTAGCTTGGACATAAGCAGTTTCCATGGCTGGCACGGGTGGGGAATGACGATATCGCGGCGAGGGTTCATAGCAGGGTTGGCGGTGACGGGCGCAGCGGTGCCGGCGGTGTATTACGCCCACAAGAAGCTGACCCACGACCCCGAGGATGATGTCGTCACCCCCGGCGAAGCCAGCGTCGAGCTTGCGGACATCGCCGGCCAGCAACTGGCCAACCAGTTGCGCGGTGTCTGGGACATCCGCTTCACCGGCGCCGACGGCGGCCTGCCCGACCAGCCCCGTGAAGGTGTGCAGCTCTACCTCGATATCGCCGCCAAGGGGCGCGGCCTGCGTGGCGTGCTCGGCACCCGCGAGAACCTCGAACAACCCGGTCCGGCCGCCTACCGCGTGCTCGGCGACCTGGTCGGCGCCTCGACCGCCCAGGTGCGCTGGCGCCTGTTGAGCAACCTGGGCGGGGTGGGCTTCGAATGCGTCGCCACCCTCGACGAAGTCTGGGGCGAGTTCGGCAATGCCGGCAGCGGCACCCTCAGCGGGCGCCTGCAGCGTCTCGATCGCTCCATGGCCCTGCCGCTGCAGGACAGCCATTTCGTCGCGGTGAAGCGGATGTTTCCCGAGGCCCGCGAGCGCATTGCCTACACCCCGGAACTGCGTGCCTGGCTGATCGACGCCGAGCACCGGCTGTTCCATCAGCTCTGGCATGCGACCCGGGACAAGTGGCACAACCTTTCCGAGGAAAAGCATGGCGCCCTGCGCGGTCTTGGCTGGCAGCCCGGTCCGCGGGACAAGGAGCGCGACGCCCGTGGTCCGCGCAAGCACCGCAATGGCTCCGGGGTGGACTTCCTGTTCATGCACCGGCATATGCTCAACGCCGCGCGGACCTTCCAGCCGCTGCCGTCGTGGCCGCACTTTCCGCTGCCGCAGCCGAACGTGGAGTACGACCGCCACGGCTTCGCCCGTTACTTCGACAACCATGATGGCTACAGCGTCCCGCCCACCTGGTTGGCGCCAGGGGACGACGACTACAGCCAGTGGGTTGCGGCGATCAAGGCGCGGGAGACGTTCTGCAGCAACTTCCAGGTCTGGGAGTCGCAGTACCAGGACCCGCTGTACCTGTCGAAGATGACCCTGGGTCAGTTGGGCTCGGAACTGGAGATGAACCTGCACGACTGGCTGCACATGTGCTGGGCTTCGGTGCCGCGTGACCCGTCGAACAGCGCCCCGGTGCCGTTCGCCCGCGACCCTTCGGACTTTGCCGCACGCTGGTACGGTGCGTCGAACGACTTTCTCGGCGATCCGTTTTCATCCCATGTGAACCCGGTGTTCTGGGGCTTCCATGGCTGGATCGACGACCGTATCGAGGACTGGTACCGCGCCCACGAGCGGCACAATCCGGGGCAGTTGCAGCGCTTGCAGGTCAATGGCGTGCAGTGGTTCGCGCCGGGGCGCTGGAATGAAGTGGAGGATCCGTGGCTGGGCCCGAGCACCCATGGCTGCAGCACCACGCCGGGGATGTTCCCGGGCAAGTCGGTGGAGATGGATATCGAGACCATGAAACTGGCGCTGCGCATCGTCTTTGCCGAGGAGGACGTTCTCGCGCCGCTGTTCAAGCGGGTGCCGCAGCGGCCCTGGTATGCGCGGCATCTGTCGATGAAAGGGATTGTCTAGGGGGCCGCAAAGCGGCCCCAATCACCGACTGACCCGCCATCCCCCTCCCAGCGCCTTGTACAACGCCACGCTACCCTGCACCCGCGCCAGGCGCAGTTGCACCTGCTGGTCCTGGGCCTCGTACAGCGTGCGCTGAGTTTCCAGCACCGTCAGCAAGGTCTCCGCGCCTGCGCGATAGCGGCTTTCAGCCAGTTCGAAGGCAGTCCGTGCCTGCCGTACTTCCTCGTCCTGCCACTGGCGCTGGCGATCCACGCCGCCGATGCTGTTCAGCGCCTTCTCCACATCGCCAAAGCCGGCGACGATGCTGCCGCGGTAGACCTGCAGCAATTCCTCCTGCTCGGCCCGCGCGCGGTCGCGCTCGGCGCTGAGCCGGCCGTTGTTGAAGATCGGTGCGGCGAGGCCGGCGGTCAGGCTGTAGTAGGGGCTGCGCAGCAATTCGTCGAACACTTGCGCGCCGGAACCGAGGTTGGCGCCCAGGGTCAGGCTCGGCAGCATCGCCGCGCGTGCCACCTGCACATTGGCCTTGGCTGCCGCCAGGCGTGCCTCCGCCGCGGCGATGTCCGGGCGACGGCTGAGCAGGTCGCTGGGCACGCCACTGCCGATGTCCGGCCAGAGGATGGCGGCGAAGGCTTCACGGGTAGCCGGCAGTTGCTGCACCGGTTCGCCGAGCAGGGTCGCAAGGGTGATGCGGGTGTCCTGCAACTGCTGTTCGAGCAGCGGGATCTGCCGTTCCTGGGCCGCCACCAGGCTGCGCTGCTGGGCCAGCTCCAGGGCGGTGGCCGAGCCTGCGTCATGGCGGGTCTGCACCACCTGCAGCACATCCCGGGCATTGGTCAGGTTGAGCCGGGCGATGCTGATCTGCTCGGCCAGGGCCAGGCTTTGCAGGTAGCTGCTGGCGACGGCGCTGAACAGCGTCAGCTCCACCGTCTGGCGATCGAAGCGGCTGGCGTCGAGGCTGTGCAGGGCGCTGTCGCGGGCCGCCGCCTTGCCGCCCCAGAAGTCCACTTCATAGCTGGCGCTGAGGGTGGTGCCGTAGGAGTTGTAGGTGCGCTGGCTGTCGCTGGCGTCGATGCCGTTGTAGCCGTTGCCGCGCAGCAGGCGCTGGCGGCTGGCGTCGAGGCCGAATTTCACTTCCGGTAGCAGCGGCGCGCCGGCGATCACTGCACGGGCCTGGGCCTGACGCACCCGGGCCATGGCCGCGGCAAGGTCGAAGCTGTTGCGCCGCGCCTGTTCGATCAGGCTGTCCAGTTGCGGGCTGGCGAAGGCCTGCCACCAGGGGCCGTCGGCGATCGCGGCGGATTGTGCTGCGCCTTGCCACTGCGCTGGCGCGGGTGGCGGTGCGCTGTCGGGCTCCTTGCCGGCGCAGGCGGCGAGCAGGATGCAGAGGGACATAAGACTGAGACGGCTGGGCAATGTCATCGATTATTCGCTTGTCAGGGCTTTGACCGGATCGAGCCGGGCCGCTTTGCGTGCTGGCATGAAGCCGAACACCACGCCGGTCATCACGGCGCAGGTGAAGGCGCCGAGCACGGCACCGAGGGAGAAGGCCACGGCGATATCCATCAGCATCAGGCCGCCGCCGATCAGCGCGGCGACGACGATACCGGTGACGCCGCCGACCATCGACAGCAGGATCGCCTCGGTGAGGAACTGGCGCAGGATGTCGCGCTGGCGCGCGCCGGTGGCCATGCGGATGCCGATTTCGCGGGTTCGCTCGCGCACGGTCATGAGCATGATGTTCATCACGCCGATCCCGCCCACCAGCAGGGAAATCGCCGCGATCGCGCCGAGCATCAGCGACAGGGTGTTCTGCGTGCGTGCCTCGGCCTGGATCAGCGCGGCGAAGTTGGTCAGTTCGTAGTCGTGCTTGCCGCGATGCAGCTTGCGCATCAGGCGGTCGATCGCCACTTCGGTTTCCTTGACCCGACTGGAGTCGATCGCGGCGATGGTCACGTATTCCGGATCGCGGCTGCCGAACAGGCGGATCGATGCGGCGGAGTAGGGCACCACCACCCGTTCGTCGCTGTCCGAGTCACCGGAACTGGCGCCCTTGGCGGCGAGGATGCCGAGCACCTGGAACGGCACGTTGCCGATCAGGATGTACTGGCCGATGGGGTTGCGTTCGGCGAACAGCTTCTCCTTGACCTTCTGCCCGATCACCGCCACCGCGGTGCCGGCGCGTTCGTCGGCCTCGGTGAAGAAACTGCCTTCGACCACCGGCCAGTTGAAGATCTGCGAGAACTCGGTGTTGTTGCCGCCAACGTAGAACTCGTGGCTGGCGTTGCCGTAGCGCACCGTCATCTGGTTGCCGATCACCGGCATGATCTTCTTCACCTGGGGCAGCCCGGAAACCGCTTCGACATCCTCGAGGGTGACGATCCCGGCCGGCTCGTGCAGGCTTGCCGGCTTGCCGCTGAGGTAGAGGATGTTCGAGCCGAAGGCGGCCATCTGCGCCACGACCTGGCGCTTGCTGCCTTCGCCGACGGCGAGCATGACCACCACCGAGGCCACGCCGATGACGATGCCGAGCAGGGTCAGCGCGGTGCGGAAACGGTTGATCCACATGACGCGCCAGGCCGCCTGCAGGGCTTCCAGCAGTTCGCCTTTCCAGGCCCCGGTCTGGGTTGCGCCACGGTCCAGGTGCTGGCGCAGTTCGTCGGCCCGCGGGCCGGTCTTCTGTGCCGGTTGGCGTTCGTGCTGCTCATTCACCGAGTCGCTGATCACCAGGCCATCGCGGATCTCGATGACTCGCTGGGCGCGGGCGGCGACCTCTCGGTCGTGGGTGATGAGGATGATCACGTGGCCCTGGCTGGCCAGTTCGTCGAGCAGGGCCATGACCTCGGCGCCGCTCTGGCTGTCGAGGGCGCCGGTGGGTTCGTCGGCGAGGATGATGTGGCCGCCGTTCATCAGCGCGCGGGCGATCGACACCCGCTGCTGCTGGCCGCCGGACAACTGGTGCGGGCGGTTGCCGGTGCGCTCGCCCAGGCCCAGGCGTTCGAGCAGGGCGGCGGCGCGGGCGTGGCGCTCGCTGGCCGGGGTGCCGGCATAGATGGCGGGCATCTCGACGTTTTCCTGGGCCGAGCCGGAGGCGATCAGGTGGTAGCCCTGGAACACGAAGCCGAAGGCTTCGCGGCGCAGCCAGGCCAGTTCGTCACTGTCCAGCTCGGCGACGTCCTTGCCGGCGAACAGGTACTGGCCGCTGGTGGGGCGGTCGAGGCAGCCGAGGATGTTCATCAGGGTCGACTTGCCGGAGCCGGAGGCGCCGACGATGGCGACGAACTCACCCGGGTGGATGGCCAGGTCGACGCCGCGCACCACCTCGACTTTCGGCGTGTCGATGCCGCCGTAGGATTTGCGGATATCGCGCAGTTCGATCAGGGGCGTGCTCATTCAACCCCCGCTGGCGGCGGGCGCGCCGATCACCAGGTGCTCGCCCTCGGCCAGGCCGTCGAGGATCTGCACACGCAGGCGGTCGCTGATGCCGGTGCGCACATGCCGCAGCTCCACCTTGCCGTTGCCGCCGACCACCTGGGCCAGGCGCTGGTCCGGTTTGTCGCCGTCGTCCTCGAGGGCCGCCAGCGGCGCGGTGAGCACGTCGTGGGCTTGACCGGCGACGAAGAAGACCTGGGCGGTCATTTCCGCCATCAGGCTGTTGTCCGGGTTGTCCACGTCCAGCAGCACGGTGTAGAGCACCACTTTGCCGCCGCTGCTGCCACTGCCGCTGCCGGAACTGCTGCTACTGCTCTGCATGGACGGGTCTAGCGGCTTGGGCGGGATCGGCAGGATCTGCCGCACGGTGCTGATCCAGCGCCGCTTGCCGCCGGCCAGGGTGGTGAAATAGGCATTCATGCCGGGTTTGACGGCGCCGATGTCGGCCTCGGACACCTGGGCCCAGACGGTCATCGGCGACAGCTTGGCGATGCGCAGGATCAGCGGGGTCTGCTGCTGCGCGTTGAGGGTCTGGCCCTCGCGGGCGTCCACCGCCACCACGGTGCCGGACATCGGCGCATAGATCCGCGTGTAGCCCAGTTCCGCCTCGTCGCTGCGCAGGTTGGCCTGGGCCTGGAGAATCTGCGCGCGGTACATGTCGATGCGGGCCTGGGTCACCTTGAGCTGGGCCTGGGCGGTCTGCACGTCTTCCTCGCGGGTGGCGCCGCCGGCGGCCAGGCTCTGCTGGCGCTTGAGCTGTTGTTCGGCGAGCTTGTACTGCGCCTGCTGTTCGGCCAGTTGCGCCTTGAGGTTGTCGATGGAGAAGCGACCGGCGTCGAGCCTGGCCTGCTGGGTCGAGGGATCGATTTCCACCAGCAACTGACCTTCCTTGACCTGGTCGCCGGGCTCGACGTGCAGCTTGCGGATCTGCCCGGACGCCTGGGCACCGACATCCACGTAGCGACGGGGCTGCAGGGTACCGAGGGCGGTCACGCTGCTTTCGATGTCGCCACGGGTGACCGCGACAGTGCTCAGTGGATCGTTGCCCGGCAGGGCTTTCCAGGCAACCAGGGCGCCGAGGCTGACCAGGCCGAGGGCACAGATCAGCAGGCGGCGTTTGAAAGTCGGACGTCTCATGCAGGGTTCCAGCCAGAGGGATTCGGTCCGTGCGGCGTGAGAGCGTCCGCCCGGGAGACTCCCATTTAAACGAGAGGAGTGCGCGGTAATTTACCCAGCCCCGGCGCGGGCGGCTGCGGGGCGTGGGGGCGCCATACTATGCTGAATCGGCCAAATACGTGTGAGAACCATTTCCACTCGCGCGATATAATCCGCCGTTCACGGAACGAAGGGCGGGATCGCTACTTCAACAAAATATTGACGGTCCCTTGATTTCCGACGGTTTCCCGTCAACTATCAAATGAAGCTCTTACGGAAACACTGCCCGGTGCGTCGGCGCGGTGACGTTGACCAAGGATCGTTCCCGAAAACCTTTGCCCGTGGTCACTGACGATGCCCGACAAATCCTTGCGAATCCTGCTCGCCGACGCACACCCGATGCAGCTCCTGCAACTGGAGAAGATGCTCAATGGCATGGGCTACTTCCGCATCGCCCCGGTGCAGTCCTTCGACGATCTCCAGCACCTGGTGCAGAACGCGCTGCTGCCGTTCAACCTGCTCATCGGCAACATCGACCTGGCCAGCCACGCCGGGGTCGACCTGGAGCGCTTCTGTCGGGTCAATGTGCAGATCCAGCACGCGCTGCTCTATGAGTCGCAGCACCTGAAAATCCCCACGGTGCCGCCGGGCCAGCGCCAGGCGGTGAGTATCAGCCTGCCCAAGGTGCCGGACGACGAGACCTTGCACGCCTTCATGGCGCTGGTCGATGCGCCGCGGCTCATCGGCCAGTTGCCTCATCCGTCCGGCAAGGGCCTGCGCGGGCCTTCCAAGCGCTGGCAGAACCTGGCCCACACGGTATTTTCCCGGCCTTCCTGATCCGCCTGCGATCATTCGTTTGTTATGCTCGTGCCTTCGTTCAGGCGCGCCGGATGGCGCGCGGTCCCGTTCATTCCCGCGGAAACCCCTATGACTGCCAACGATTGCGCGCGGCTCTCGCGCAGCGACCACAAGACCCTCGGCCTGGCGGCCCTGGGCGGTGCGCTGGAGATCTACGACTTCATCATCTTCGTGTTCTTCGCCCTGACCCTGAGCCAGTTGTTCTTCCCGCCGGAAATGCCCGAGTGGCTGCGCCTGCTGCAGAGTTTCGGGATTTTCGTCACCGGTTACCTGGCGCGGCCGCTGGGCGGCATCCTCATGGCCCATTTCGCCGATCACCTGGGGCGCAAGAAGGTCTTCAGCCTGAGCATCCTGATGATGGCGCTGCCCTGCCTGCTGATCGGCCTGATGCCGACCTACGCCGATATCGGCTATGCGGCGCCACTGATCCTGCTGGCCCTGCGCATCCTCCAGGGTGCGGCGGTGGGCGGCGAAGTGCCGAGTGCCTGGACCTTCGTCGCCGAGCACGCTCCGCTGGGGCGCCGTGGTTACGCGCTGGGCTTTCTCCAGGCGGGATTGACCTTCGGTTACCTGCTCGGCGCGCTCACCGCCACGGTGCTGGCGCAACTGTTCACGGCGCAGGAGATTCTCGACTACGCCTGGCGTTATCCGTTCCTGCTCGGCGGCGTGTTCGGCGTGATCGGTGTCTGGCTGCGGCGCTGGCTCAGCGAGACGCCGGTATTCCTCGCGCTGGCGCGCCAGCGCAATGACAGGCCGGTGGAGTTCCCCCTGCGCGCTGTACTGCGCGAGCATCGCCGGGCATTGATTCCGGCGGCGCTGCTGACCTGTGTCCTGACCTCGGCGGTGGTGGTGCTGGTGGTGATCACTCCGACGGTGATGCAGCAACGCTTCGGCATGACGGCCGCGCACACCTTCGCCCTGAGCAGCCTTGGCATCGTCTTCCTCAACATCGGTTGCGTGCTGGCCGGCATGCTGGTGGACCGCATCGGTGCCTGGCGTGCGCTGATCCTGTACTCGCTGCTGCTGCCGCTGGGCATCGCCGCGCTGTACGGCAGCCTGGTGGCGGGCTGGGATACGGTGGGCGTGGCCTATGCCCTGGCTGGCCTGGGGTGCGGGGTCGTCGGCGTGGTGCCGTCGGTGATGGTCGGGCTGTTCCCGGCACGGATTCGGGTGTCGGGCATTTCCTTCACCTACAACGTCGCCTACGCGCTGTGGGCGAGCACCACGCCGCTGCTGCTGATCGCGCTGATGCCGTGGAGTCCGTGGGTGTGCGTGGGGTTCTGTGCGTTGATGGGGCTGGTTGGGGTGCTGACGGCGCTGTATTTCAGTGGGCGCGAAAGCCTTGTCAGTGAAGAGGACTTGGCCTTGGCCAATGGCTGAGGCTTGAACGCCTCGGCAATCGTTGTGTTGTAAACGAAGGCCCTTAAATGCAGGTAGCTGCTTTTGCTTTTCGCAAGCGCAGCACTTTCACGTCCTTGCTTGGGATTTTTCCTATATCCCCACCATTGATCGGCATGCAGGATCTCTGCGGAATTTTTTCCCCCAGAATCCCACCAGCGGAAGCCCTGCATGCCCGTCCAATCCGACCTCCGCTTCACCTTCACTGCCGGCCCCGACGCCTTCGAAGTCGTCGAGTTCCGCCTCAGTGAAGGCCTCTCCGAAACCTTCCTCCTCGACGTCGACCTCAGTTGCAGCAACCCCGCCGTCGACTTCGGCGAGGTCCTCGACCGCCCGGCGCTGTTCACGATTTGGCAAGGTGGCCAGCCCGTGCGCTACGTGCATGGCTCGGTCAGTTCGTTCCAGCAGGGCGAAACCGGTTTTCGCCGCACCCGCTACCGCGCCGTGGTCGAGCCGCGCCTGGCCCGCCTGCGCCTGGCCTCGGACTGGCGCATCTTCCAGACCCTGAGCGTGCCCGACATCGCCACTGCGGTCCTGAAGAAGCACGCCCTTACCCTGGACTACGAGCAGCGCGTCACCAACCCCCATGCCCCGCGGGAATACTGCGTGCAGGCTGGCGACAGTGACTACCACTTCGTCGAACGCATCCTGCGCGAGGAAGGCTTTTTCTACGGCTTCCGGCACAGTGCCGAAGGCCATCGCCTGATCCACTGCGACCGCCTGTGGATCTTCGGCAAGCAGCCCGGTGCGCCGGTGGAGTACAACCCCAAGGCCGGCGGCGACCGCCCTGGCCCGGCGCTGCACAGCTTCACCTACAGCGAAAACGTGCGCAGCGCCCGCCAGACCCAGCGCGACTACAGCTTCAAGAACCCCAAGTACGACCAGCAGACCCGGCGCGAGGCCGCGGACCTGCAGCACCAGGCCAACAGCTACGAGCGCTACGACTACCCTGGTCGCTACAAGGGCGAGACCGGCGAGGCCTTCACCCGCGACCGCCTGCGCGGCCTGCGTGGCGATGCCTGCCAGGCCATCGCCATTGGCGACGATGCGCGCCTGGTCCCGGGCGTGTCCTTCGACCTGCTCGGCCACCCGCGCGAAGACCTGAACCGTGGCTGGCGCCCGGTGCGCCTGGAGCATCACGGCAAGCAGTACACCAGCCAGGCCGAGGACAGCGCCGATGCAGGGCAGGGCAGCCATTATGAATGCACCGCCACCCTGGTCCTGGACGACGCCGAATGGCGCGCCGAAGCGCTGCCCAAACCGCGCATCGACGGCCCGCAGCCGGCCCGGGTGGTGGGCCCGCCGGGCGAGGAGATCTACTGCGACGAATACGGTCGGGTGAAGGTGCAGTTCCCCTGGGACCGCGAGGGCAAGGGTGACGAGCACAGCTCCTGCTGGATCCGCGTGTCGCAGAACATCGCCGGGGCGCTATGGGGGCACATGGCGATCCCGCGCATCGGCCAGGACGTGATCATTTCCAATTTCGACGGGGACCCTGACCAGCCGATCATCACCGGCCGTGGCTACACCGCCTTGCAGCGCCCGCCCTATGAACTGCCCAAGCACAAGACGCGCATGACCCTGAAGAGCCAGACGCACAAGGGCGACGGCTTCAACGAGCTGCGTTTCGAGGACGAGGCGGGGCAGGAAGAGGTGTTCATCCATGCGCAGAGGGACCAGAACAATGTGGTCGGCAACGATGAAACCACCTTTGTCGGGCATGACCGCAGCGAGCAGGTGGAAAACGACGAGACCCTGACGGTCGGTCACGATCGCAAGGACACGGTGGGCAACGACGAGGAGGTGCTGATCGGTCGGCACCGGCGCCACCGGATCGGCGAGGACGATGTGCTGACCATCGGCCGCAATCACACCATCAGCACTGCCAAGGACCGCACCGAACAGGTAGGCCATAACCGTCTGGACAAGACTGCCGTCGATCACCGGGTGGAGATCGGCGCGAATCTGGAGCAGCAGGTGCAAGGAGCAGTGAGGCTGCAGGCAGGGCAGAGCATCACGCAGCACACCAAGGTATTTGAAATCCATGCGTCCGATTCGTTGGTCATCAAGGGCCCTGGCGGCACGCTGCGCATCGACGGTGCGGGGATCACGCTGGACGGTATTCAGATCACGCTCAAAGGCCCCATGAACAAGCTGGGAGGAGGTGTCGGCAACAACCTGTCGCTGGCCTCCCAGGTGCTGGAAGGACAGGAAGGGAAGTGCGTGAGGAAAAACAAATGACGACAGAGCGCGAAGCCAACTTCGTCGAGCGGGAGCGTTCTCCGGGTGATCATGTCTACCTGCTGGTGGATGGACTGGCCGCCTGTGAGACTGATCATCCGCTCAGCGTACCGTCGCTCATCCGGTCGTTCGGGAGCGCGGCTGTCACGCGCGTACTACGGCCTGACCTCGCACACAGCCCCGAGGACTGCCCGGCGCTGATCCAGTTGGCGGGGCCTGGCGAACTCACGCCGGAGCGCTACCTGATATACAGCGCCAGCTACTCCATACGGGACCTTCACTACAACAAGCGCTACATCTGTGGTTGGCTGCTCAGTCCAGAACCGCTTGACGTCATCGCCACCCAGATCGCGGCCCGGTGCCACACAACTGCGCCAGTGGGAGAACAGGCCTCGCCCTGGTTCGAACCGTTGAGGCTGGAGCTATTGGCCATTGCACTGGGCGGCCGCGTGGGTGACTTGCTGGGTCCGATCAGGGTCTGGCTGTGTCCGGCCAGCTGGGACGGGCATACCCTGGTACGCGGTGCCCGTTATCCCGTCGATGAGGAACTGCTCCAGACGTGTCGGGAAACCCAGCAGTTGGCGCCACTGATCAGCCACTTCCTGAGCGCATGGCGGCATACCCTGAAGCAGCCCTTCGGTTTTGCCCCATGGCGCTGGAAAGGTTCTACCGTCCTTCCTCCCAAAGCTGCCTGCCATGGCCTGAACCTGGTGCAGGACGCCAGAAGGCTCGGACTCCGCGACAGCCGCACGATCACGTCCTTCTGTCTGCATCGAGTGTTCCTCCATCCTCATTTGCCGAAACACCCTGAAATCCAGGGGCTCATCGCTCAAGCGAGAGCGGGCAGCATCGACTTGAAAGATCATTTCGCCAGCCACTACAGCGAAAACCAATGGCAGCGCATCGTCGCCGACTTGCCCCATGCGAAGGATTACTCATGACTCTCAGCTTCAGCGTCGCCGCCGACATTGCCACCCGCGAAGCCTGCCCGGTTCCCATCGGCATGTGCGCTACCTGCGAGCGCGTCGGCCTGCCCATCCTGCCCTTGCGCATGGCCTGTGCCCCGAGGCCCCTGGACACCCAGGAACTGCCCCTGACTCCCGGCTCCGACGTCAGGGCCTTGCGCCTGCGTGATAATCAGCCGCGCCTCCTGCGCCGCGGCTACCTCTATGTGATGCTCGACAGGCAGATCTGGCAAGCCTACGAGGTTGGCCCCGAGGGTGCGTTGCATCAGTTCCCTGCTTTCCAGGTGCCGCGTGAAGAGCCACGGCCCCTGAACGAACGCTGCGTCAGGCACGACCACGACATCCCCGCGTCCTTCCTCAATATCGATACCGACAAGTACACCACCGCCTGGCTGGCCATCGCCAACGACCCCTGGCCCAGCGACGTACTGGACCGCTACAAGCGCGGTGGCACGGTCGATGGCCTGAACCTCGACGAGCGCTTCTACAAGCTCGACCTCAAGGCTGCCCGCGAGAATCCCGCCAGTGTCGGCATCGCCATGACCGAGAACGACCTGCAGATCTACAGCGTCCTCGAATACGGCCAGCCCATGGCCGGCGATTTCCACAGCGTGCACGGCTTCTACCCGCGCAATCACCGCCTGCGTGCTCTGGCGGGGCATGTGCGGGCGATGACCGAGAAACATGCGCTGCCCAACGGCGTATTGGCATTGGTTCTGCCCGACCCCATCGGCATGGTCCAGGAGCTCAATGCTCAGCGCCTGTTCCGTTACCAGGCCATGCAGGAATGGTGCGCGGAACCGCAGCGGCGTTTCGAGCATTTCACCTCGCAGGCGTTGCTCGGGATTCGCGAATTCCAGGCGTCGAAGGCGGCCACTGCGGCAGCCGATGAGGCCAGGGAAGAGGAGAAGTATCGCCGCGAGCGCAACGAAGGCCCCCTCGGCGCCAGGATCGCAGTGCCGAATCTCGATATCGAGGCAGAAACGCAGCGCCTGACCCCCATCCGCCAAGCCGAGGCCTACGAACGGCTTGGTGACCGCTACGACGAGAAAGCCCGCGCGGACTTCGAGGCCAGCTACAACAAGACCCTGGCCGGCTGGCAGAAGATCGTCGACGAGGCCGCCGAGCCCTACGCCCGGCATTACCAGGGCGCTGCGTTCCAGCTGGCGGCGCGGCATGACTACAGCGCCACCGATGTGCGCTCGGTGGAGCTGTTCATCCGCATGATGTCGGTGTGCCTGAGCGGCGGGCCGACCGAGCGCATCGAAGACGGCACGCTCGGCCATAGCCAGTCGCTCTGGAAGAACGAACTGGAAAGCCGCAACAGCCTGTACTACCAGGCCATGCATGCCAGGAACAAGACGCTGCTCGAGCAACTCGGCGACGACCTGCTGCAGGACGAACGAACCCGCATCTACCACGGCCTCAAGACCTTCATCGGTACCGAAGAAGGCCAACAGCTCATGGTTGCGCCCGTCCAGCACGCCATCGGCGAGTTGCTCGCCGCCGGCGCCACGGCCAGCAATGCGCTGGGCAAGCAGCTGTCGGAGCACGCCTGCGCGCTGGTAGGGCATCTGCACCGGGAGGCCTTGTTGCGCTACTCCGGCATAGAGGTCACGCAGGTCACCATCGCCCTCAAGGTCGGTGAATACCTCACGCTGCTCAACGAGATCCTTCACGAAGGCACCGAGCGTTTCATCGCCCAGCTCGACCGGGAATTCCGCAATCCGATCGAGCGCAAGGTGCGCGCGATGCTGCTGAGCAACCCGTTCACCCCGGCGCTGGCGGGGAATCATGCAGCGCTGATCGAGATCAAGGTCTGGTCGCTGGAGAGCGCCGAGGCCTTGCAGGCCCGACTGGACACCTTGCGGGCCGGCGTGGGTGACGGTGTCGGCGATGCGCTGCGCTACGTCCGGGTGGGTACCGAAGCCTTTGCCGGCACAGTGGGCGACATGGCGCGCCACTTCACCGTCAATGCCGAGGTGGCCCGGTTGCTGGCCCGGGATTCGATGCACGGCCTGCTCGGTGCCGGAAAGGCCGCCGGGCCTGGAGCGTTCAATCTGGGGCTGGTCCTGGGCAGCCTGTGGTTCCAGCAGGACAGCCTGCGCCGAAGCTACGCCAACCTGCTCAAGGCGGTGGGCGATGGCCATGCCGAGGCGGTGGCGGCAGTGATGTCGGCGTCGGTCGGGGTGATGGGGGCGACGGTTGAAGGTGTCGGGATGGCGGTGCAGATTCTGCGGCCTGATCTGACCACCAAGGTTCGGGAGATGGGGCAGGTACGACCGGTTGGGGTGGGGGTTCGGATCGTGCAGTACGGTGGCGCTGTGGTGTCGTTGGCGAGTGCGGTGGAGGGGGTGCAGTATGCGTTGGCGGCGGGGCGTGTGGGGAAGGCCGGTGATAAAACGGCAAGACAGGCTTATGTGGGGGCGACTGTCTTGGCAGCTGGCTCAGCACTGGCTGGAGTTTCAGGCTCCTTGGCTCCAGCAGCATTCGCACTCGCTCCACTCGCGTTTGCGGTATTGGCAGGCCTTGCCGCCTATGGGCTTGCGATGAGGGCAAAAAGACTGGAGTCACAACCGATGGAGTTGTGGGCACGTCATTCCCGTTGGGGGCTCCCAGAGACACACCGTCGCTGGACGAGCTCGCCGGATATGAATACGGCCATTGGCGCCTTGAATGCGGCGTTGCTGGGGCTGACCGCAGAAGCAGGGATGAATGTGCGTGCCGAGCAGACCGGTGGTATCCCCATCGGCGATGCGGTTCCTGCCGGAATGTTCCTCGACTACAGGCTCGTCCTGCCTGGGTATGCCGCAGATGCTTCGCGCTATGAATGGACATTGTGGGCATACCGGCCAGGTGAAACACCGGGAGGCATCATAGCTGCTGGACGTACCGGTGGAACGAATGGTCCGTTGCCGGCTCCAGTTGCATGGAGGCTACCGGGCTATCACCCGGAAACCACGGCCCCCGTCATTCGCCACGATGCCGAGGCAAAGACGCTCGAGATCAGTGGTGCCATCAGCTTTTTTGGAAAACTCGATATCCATGCCTTTGAACTTGAGGTGTCCTACTGGCCCGATAAAAGTGACGAAGCGGGGGTAGCCCGGTTGATCGTGAAGGAAGACAAGATTGATAGGCTGTGGGAGTGGGGCTCCGCATGAAAAAACCTACTCTTGTTCCGCCCTGCCCAGGTTGGAAGGAGGACTTACCGGGTCCCGACGAACTGCCAGTACTAGTTGCAAGCCTAGGGTTCGATACCCCTAATCATCAGAATGAAGTGTTTTTGGAGCTACCACGAGCATCGGCGCTTATCAGAGGCTTGGTGATCTGGTTTTCCCCCGTTTTCAGCGTTTTATTGGTCGTGGTGTTGTGGCTTTTTCTATCAGACTGGCGCGTATTGAGTGTTGAGGCGTGGGGGATATTCTTCTGCTCTTTACTTATTTCTATTTGGTCTCTCTGGTTTTGTGTGAAGTTTGATGTGGCCCCGCCCCGAGATTTACCCCTTCGCTTCAACCGTGCCCGCCAGCGCCTTTACGCCTACAACTTCAAGTACCGCTGGTGGAACCCTTTCGAACGCTGGCGAGTGGTCCCGGTAGCCTACGACTGGTCGCAGGTCCGAGCTGAACGCTGGAGCAGACGCCACTTCACGGCCCAGGGCGGGATCATCCTGCAACGTGGTGTCGAGTTGTCCATCGTCAAGCCGGGCACCAACGAAGTCATCGACCGCTTCCCCCTGACCGCCATGGGTGCTGACGAGCACGCCTGGGCCTATGTCTGCACCTACATGCAGCAGGGCCCCGAAGCACTGCCTCCCCCCGGCCCACCTTGGGACCACAACGATGTGCTGTGGTGCAACGTCGCCATGCTCCTGGCACCGAAGGTCGAATGGCCTGCCGAGATGGACAGGGAATCGAGGACGGCGCCGTGAATGCGGCGTTGCTAGGGCTGACCGCAGAAGCAGGGATGAATGTGCGGGCCGAGAAGACGGGTGGTATCCCCATCGGCGATGCGGTTCCTGCCGGAATGTTCCTCGATTACAGGCTCGTCCTGCCTGGGTATGTCGCAGATGCTTCGCGCTATGAATGGACATTGCGGGCATACCGGCCAGGTGAAACACCGGGAGGCATCATCGCTGCTGGGCGTACCGGTGGAACGAACGGTCCTTTGCCGGCTCCGGCTGCGTGGAGGCTACCGGGTTACCACCCGGAAACTACGGCCCCCGTCATTCGACACGATGCCGAGGCACAGACGCTCGAGATCAGCGGCGCCATCAGCTTTTTCGGAAAGCTCGATATCCATGCCTTTGAACTCGCGATCTCTTACTGGCCCGACAAGAGTGATGAAGCGGGTGTTGCTCGAGTGGTCGTGAAGGAGGACAAGATTGGTGGACTGTGGGAGTGGGGCTCTGCATGAGCGGACCTAAACTCACTCCCCCGTGCCCAGGTTGGCAGGAGGACTTGCCCGGTCCCTATGAGTTACCAACTGTGGCTCCGGCGCTTGGTTTCGACACTCCAAACTATCAGGATGATGTCTTTCTGGAGTTGTCGCGCGCATCTGCTCTTATCAGAGGCTTGGTAATATGGTTTGTACCGGTTTCAAGCATTCAAATGCTTTATATTTTGTGGGGTTATTTGTCGGCCGAGCAGACTTTAATCTTCGAAGAGTGGCTGTTGTTTGTTTCCACATTGCTCCTTGGCGTTTGGCTAATTCCAATCTTCTGGAAGTTCGATGTGGCCCCCCCCGGGATTTGCCGCTCCGTTTCAACCGCCCCCGCCAACGCCTCTACGCCTATAACTTCAAGTACCGCTGGTGGAACCCATTCGAACGCTGGCGAGTGGTCCCAGTAGCTTACGACTGGTCACAGGTCCGAGCTGAACGCTGGAGCAGACGCCACTTCACGGCCCAGGGCGGGATCATCCTGCAATGTGGTGTCGAACTGTCCATCGTCAAACCGGGCACCAACGACGTCATCGACCGCTTCCCCCTGACGGCCATGGGGGCTGACGAGCACGCCTGGGCCTATGTCTGCACCTACATGCAGCAGGGCCCCGAGGCACTGCCGCCACCCGGCCCACCGTGGGACCACAACGATGTGCTGTGGTGCAACGTCGCCATGCTCCTGGCACCCAAGGTCGAATGGCCTGTCGAGATGGACCGGGAGTCGAGGACGGCGCCATGACCGCCAAAACGCCTTCAAGACTGTTCACCCAAACCCATATACAACCAAAGGACGCAATCCATGCAGCCAATCGTTCTTCTGGGGCACCAGCACGACTGTCCGATACACGGCAAAGGCATCGTCACCAGCGGCGCAACTGACGCAACCGTCAACGGCAAACCCATCGCCCGTGTCGGCGACTCGATCAGTTGCGGGGCTGTTATCCAGACTGGCTCTGCTGACACTTTCATCGAGGGGCAGACCGTGGCCCGTGTGGGCGATACCACCAGTCATGGCGGAATACTGGTTGAGGGGGATGCAGGATGGTTGGTCGAGTGAACCAGCCTGTCTTCAGAGGGGAGTCCGCGTTTGTTATCCAGTAGGCCTTCGCCTGTTCTGGCTGTTTCCATTACGAAGCAGTGAAAGAAAAGACGCCCGAGGCGGAGCTTCGGGCGTCTTGGGATTTACGCTTTGACTGAAAGGGCGCAGACCAATTTCAGCACCACATATTGATCGACTTACATGTTCGGGTAAGTCGGACCACCCGCACCTTCCGGGGTCACCCAGGTGATGTTCTGCGAAGGATCCTTGATGTCACAGGTCTTGCAGTGCACGCAGTTCTGGGCGTTGATCTGGAAGCGCTTGCTGCCGTCTTCCTGGGCGATCACTTCGTACACGCCAGCGGGGCAGTAGCGCTGCGCCGGTTCGTCGTACAGCGGCAGGTTGGTGCCGATCGGGATGCCGGCGTCGGCCAGCTTCAGGTGGCACGGCTGTTCTTCTTCGTGGTTGGTGCTGGAGAGGAACACCGAGCTCAGCTTGTCGAAGCTCAGCTTGCCGTCGGGTTTGGGGTAGTCGATCTTCTTCGAGTCGGCGGCCAGCTTGAGGCAGGCGTAGTCCGGCTTGGTGTCGTGCAGGGTGAACGGCAGCTTGCCGCCGAACCAGTTCTGGTCGACGTAGTTGAATGCACCACCGAGCAACGGGCCGAACTTGTGCAGTGCAGGGCCGAAGTTGCGGCTGGCGAACAGCTCTTCATGCAGCCAGCTGGCCTTGAACGCATCGACGTAGCTGTTCAACTGGTCGCCGCCTTCGCTGCCGGCGAGCAGGGCATCGGCCACCGCTTCGGCGGCGAGCATGCCGGATTTCATCGCGGTGTGGCTGCCCTTGATCTTCGAGAAGTTCAGGGTGCCGAGGTCGCAGCCGATCAGCGCGCCACCGTTGAAGACCATCTTCGGCAGCGAGTTCAGGCCGCCCTTGCAGATGGCGCGGGCGCCGTAGCTGATGCGCTTGCCGCCTTCCAGGTACTGCTTGAGGACCGGGTGGTGCTTGAGGCGCTGGAATTCGTCGAACGGCGACAGGTAGGCGTTGGAGTAGGACAGGTCGACGATCAGACCGACCACCACCTGGTTGTTTTCCAGGTGATAAAGGAAGGAACCGCCGGTGTTCTCCTTGCGGGTCACGTCCAGCGGCCAGCCGGCGGTGTGCACCACCAGGCCCTGCTCATGCTTGGCCGGATCGATTTCCCAGATTTCCTTGAGACCGATGCCGTAGTGCTGGGCGTCGGCATCGCTGTCGAGGTTGAAGCGCTTGATCAGTTGCTTGCCGAGGTGGCCACGGCAGCCTTCGGCGAACAGGGTGTACTTGCCGCGCAGTTCCATGCCGGGGGTGTACATGCCGTCCTTCGGATGGCCTTCGCGGTCCACGCCCATGTCGCCGGTGATGATGCCGCGGACCACGCCGTTGTCGTCGAACAGCACTTCCTGGGCGGCGAAGCCCGGGTAGATTTCCACGCCCAGGTTCTCGGCCTGCTGGGCCAGCCAGCGGCACAGGTTACCCAGGGAGATGATGTAGTTGCCCTGGTTGTGCATGGTTTTCGGCACGAACAGGTCAGGGACCTTGATCGAGCTGTCACCGTTCTTGAGCACGTAGATGTCGTCGCGCTTGACCTCGGTGTTGAGCGGCGCGCCGAGTTCCTTCCAGTCGGGGAACAGTTCGTTCAGGGCACGCGGCTCGAAGACCGCGCCGGAGAGGATGTGTGCGCCGACTTCGGAGCCTTTCTCGACCACGCAGACGCTGATTTCGCTACCGGCTTCGGCGGCCTTCTGCTTCAGGCGGCAGGCGGCGGACAGGCCCGCCGGGCCTGCGCCGACGACGACCACGTCGAATTCCATGTATTCGCGTTCCACAGGTTCTCTCCTACTCAAGGCTCATCGGTTTTTCTTTGTAGTGGGTGCAATGCGGTCACGTCGAAGGGGGCGATTCTGTAGCTTCGGGGGATGACGTACTACACCGCTTTCTCTTGGCCGCGCATTATATCTACACCACTTGCGCGGTCCAATACAAACGTTTGTTTGAATTTGCCGGAGCCCAGTAAAATCAAAGAGGCACGGCTAGAGGCTGGCGGTTTTGCCGTATTGACCGGATTGGGCGTTACGGTCAAGATACGGGCGGTTTTACGCTCGCCGTAGGCTGACCGTCGGATGCAGGAGCACCCCTAAAGACCTGGCTAAAAGCAGGGCAGTTATGCCAAACCCCGCTTTGTAGTGGAGTTTACACGCCACGACAAAAAATGACTGCGTGGTTTTGCGATGAAGGGTCGGATCAGGACTGCCCAGTCAGTTTAAATTCGTCCGGCTGCAATCGTTTTTAGAGGTGCCCTTGTACCCACGCGCAATCGCCGGCTTCGGCCCAGGCGACATTCTTTTCACCGGAGAGTAACGAGGAATCCATGAAGGTTCTTGTAGCTGTCAAACGAGTGGTCGACTACAACGTCAAGGTTCGCGTCAAGGCGGACAACTCCGGCGTCGACCTCGCCAACGTCAAAATGTCCATGAACCCCTTCTGCGAGATCGCCGTCGAAGAAGCCGTACGCCTGAAAGAAAAAGGCGTGGCCAGCGAGATCGTCGTCGTTACCGTCGGCCCGGCCACGGCCCAGGAACAACTGCGTACCGCCCTGGCTCTGGGTGCCGATCGCGCCGTGCTGGTGGAGGCCGCCGAGGAGCTGAACTCCCTGGCCGTCGCCAAGCTGCTGAAAGCCGTTGTCGACAAGGAGCAGCCACAGCTGGTCATCCTCGGCAAGCAGGCCATCGACAGCGACAACAACCAGACCGGCCAGATGCTCGCCGCGCTGACCGGTTTCGGCCAGGGCACCTTCGCCTCCAAGGTCGAGATCGCTGGTGACAAGGTTAACGTCACCCGCGAAATCGATGGCGGTCTGCAGACCGTCGCGCTGAACCTGCCGGCGATCGTCACCACCGACCTGCGTCTGAACGAGCCGCGCTATGCGTCGCTGCCGAACATCATGAAGGCCAAGAAGAAGCCGCTGGAGACTGTCACTCCGGACGCGCTGGGCGTTTCCACCGCCTCGACCAACAAGACCCTGAAAGTCGAAGCGCCGGCTGCACGCAGCGCGGGTATCAAGGTCAAGTCGGTTGCTGAACTGGTCGAGAAACTGAAGAACGAGGCGAAGGTAATCTAAATGACTATCCTGGTTATCGCTGAACACGAAAACGGTGCCGTTGCACCCGCTACCCTGAACACCGTTGCCGCCGCCGCCAAGATCGGTGGTGACATCCACGTCCTGGTCGCTGGCCAGAACGTTGGTGGTGTAGCCGAAGCCGCCGCGAAAATCGCTGGCGTGGCCAAGGTCCTGGTAGCCGATAACGCCGCCTACGCCAACTTCCTGCCGGAAAACGTCGCGCCGCTGGTAGCCGAACTGGGCAAGGGCTACAGCCACGTGCTGGCGCCAGCCACCTCCAACGGCAAGAACGTCCTGCCGCGCGTTGCCGCGCTGCTGGACGTCGACCAGATCTCCGAGATCATTTCGGTCGAATCCGCTGACACCTTCAAGCGTCCGATCTACGCTGGCAACGCCATTGCCACCGTGCAATCGAGCGCCGCGGTCAAGGTCATCACCGTACGTGCCACCGGCTTCGACGCCGTTGCCGCCGAAGGTGGTTCGGCTGCCGTGGAAGCCGTCGCTGCCGCGCACAACGCTGGCAAGTCGGCCTTCGTCGGTGAAGAGCTGGCCAAGTCCGATCGTCCTGAACTGACCGCTGCCAAGATCGTCGTTTCCGGCGGCCGCGGCATGCAGAACGGCGACAACTTCAAGCACCTGTACGCCCTGGCCGACAAGCTGGGCGCGGCGGTCGGCGCTTCCCGCGCCGCGGTCGACGCAGGCTTCGTACCGAACGACATGCAGGTCGGCCAGACCGGCAAGATCGTCGCGCCACAGCTGTACATCGCCGTCGGTATCTCCGGCGCGATCCAGCACCTGGCCGGTATGAAGGACTCGAAAGTGATCGTCGCGATCAACAAGGACGAAGAAGCACCGATCTTCCAGGTGGCCGACTACGGCCTGGTGGCGGATCTGTTCGAAGCCGTTCCTGAGCTGGAGAAGCTGGTTTAATCCAGTCGCTTCACTTATAAAGGGCCCGGTTGTCGCGGGCTGTGCGTTGATGCTTCGCCATCGCCGCACAGCCCGGGCAACCGGGCTTTTTGATTTTTGCCGGTCGATGAAGGGGCGTGTGCATGACGGGTTTTGCGCGAAAGGGAATGCTGGCGATGCTCGGGCTGGCGTGTCTGCCATCGCTGACGATGGCGGCCGGCAAGTGCGAGCGCCTGGTGGCCACCGGCAGTCCGGACGCGCCACCGTATTCCTGGCGTGACCCGCAGGACCCGCGGCACCTGATCGGCGCCAATGTCGACCTGCTGCAGCAGGTGGCCGGCGAACTGGGGCTCAAGGTCGAGGTGCTGTATGGCGGCAAGCGCGCCGATGCCCAGGCCGAAGTGCGCAGCGGTCGCATGGACCTGCTGGTGGATGCACCGCTGACGGTCGCCGAGCTGACCTCCGTCGACTACATTCATCCCGCCCTGTCGCACAACGAGTACGTGGTCTGGACCCGCCATGATTCCGCGCTGGTCTTCGACAATCTCGCCGATCTGCACAAGCACCAGGGCGCGATCTCCGAGAAGGCGCGGCTGACGCCGGAATTCGAGGCGTTCAGCAAGGCCGAGCTGAAGCTGGCACCGCTGCCGAACCTGACCCAGGCCTTCCAGAAACTCCTGCTGGGCCAGGTGGACTATGTCCTCGCCGGGCGCTATGCCGGCATGGCCATGGTGCGGAGCCTGGGGATGGCCAATGATCTGGTGGCCCGTGGCCTGACCCTGGATCATCCGGGGCTGTTTCTGGCTCTGTCGCACAATTCCGCCTGCAACGATGCCTGGTTGCGCGGACAGTTGGCGAAAAAACTGACAGAATTGCCGGCCTCTGGCGTAGTCCAGGCGGCTTTGCAACGCAACGTCGAGCGCTGGCAGGCGCAGTTGCAGGCGCCGCTCGACGCCCCCAAACAGTAGGAAAACCGTGTGAGAACTCAACCGCTATTCGTTGTTCTGGCGCTGCTGGCCCTGGCCGGTTGCGCGAGCGATCCGGCCCCCCATGAACAGATGCGCCTGACCGAGCAGGCACTGGAGCAGGCCAAGGCCGTCGGTACCACCGACGACGTGGCGGAGTTCAAGCTGGCCGAGGAAAAGCTGGCGCGCGCCCGCTCCAACATGGCCAGCGAGTCGTTCCGCGATGCGCGCATGCGTGCCGAGCAGGCCGAACTGGATGCACGTCTGGCCGAGGCGAAAGTGCTGACCCTGAAGAGCCAGGAGCAACTGACCCTGCTGCAGTCGCGAGTGGATCGTCTGCGCAAGCAACTGGGAGAGCAGCGGTGAGTTCGATCAAGCCTTTGGCATTGCTGGCCATTGCCGGCGTTCTCGGATTGCAGGGCTGCGCCAGCGAGCGCAGCGAAGTAGCGCTGGATCAGGCGGCGGTCGCCTTCCAGTCGGTCAAGGACGATTCCAGTGTGCTGCGCAGCGCGCCGCGGGATGTCATTCGTGCCGGTGAGTCGCTGGCCAAGGCCGAGCGCCTGGCGACCTACTGGGGCACGGGCTCCGACGTGCGTCACTACGCCTACCTGAGTCAGCGTTACAGCGAAATCGCCCGCGAGCACAGCAACCTGGTCCTCAACCAGGAGAAGCTGACCAAGCTCGAGCTGGAGCGCCAACGCCTGCAACTGGCCTTGCGCGAAGCCAAGTTGTCCAGCGTGCAGCAGCAGGGCAAGTGGCTGGAAGAGCAGATCGTCAGCCTCGCCACCACCCAGAGCGACCGCGGTCTGGTGATGACCCTGGGCGATGTGCTGTTCGATACCGGTGAGGCCGAGCTGAAGAATTCTGCCAGTCGCACGGTGCTGAAACTGGTGCAGTTCCTTCAGCTGAATCCGAAGCGTGTGGTGCGCATCGAGGGCTACACCGACAGTACCGGCAGCTCCGACGACAACCTCAAGCTGTCCCGGGATCGCGCCCAGTCGGTGGCCGACATGCTGGTGGACCTGGGTGTCGATGAAAAACGCATCAAGGTGATCGGTTATGGCGATCAGTATCCGGTCGAGGTGAATGCCTCGGAGCGGGGCAGGGCGAAGAATCGTCGGGTGGAAATCGTCTTTTCCGATGAAAAGGGCCAGCTCGGCGCCGAGCGTTGAGTCAAGCGCGGTGAAGAACCCGGCAATCGAAAGATGCCGGGTTTTTTTATGCATGCCGTTCTGCTTATAACCACTCAGCGCTTTGCATCGCTGTCACGCAACTGTATTGTCGTCTAATCTGCAATCTGTCCCAGTACACTTGCCAACTGTTCCGGTATTCTTCGCCGGATGGGACATCAACTGGATTGCCTGTGCGTGTCGAGAGTGGATCATGACCAACCTGTTGCTTTATCAGCGTATCGCCCATCAGCTTGCCGAGGACATCCGGCGCGGCGTCTATCAGCCTGGCGAGCGTGTGCCTTCGGTGCGCAAGATGAGTTCGCAGTTGAACGTCAGTCATGCCACGGTGCTGCAGGCCTATGCCAATCTCGAGGACCAGGGCCTGATCCGCGCCCGGCCGCAATCCGGTTACTACGTCCACCAGACCCCCGCACTGACCGCTTCGACGCCCGATATTGCCCGGGTCGAACGGCCAGGCCTGGTCACCCGTGCCAGCATCATCCAGCAGGTACTCACCGAGGCCCGGCGCGATGGCGTGTTTCCGCTCGGGGCGGCGGTGCCGCATGTGGATTACCTGCCGGTGCGGGCCCTGCATCAACAGTTGGCCAAGGTCACGCGCTTCCAGAGCCCGCGGGCATTCAGCTACATGTTCAGTCCCGGGTTCGAGCCGCTGCGCAGGCAGGTGGCGATTCGCATGCGCGATGCCGGCGTGGTGGTCGATCCGTCGGAAGTGGTCATCACGCATGGTTGCGTCGACGCCCTGCAGATGTCGCTGCGGGTGCTGACGCGGCCCGGCGACCTGATCGCCGCCGAATCGCCGACCTATTACGGCTTGCTGCAACTGGCCGATCTGCTCGGTCTGAAGGTGATCGAGATTCCCAGTGATCCGTCCACCGGCATCAGTCTCGAAGCCTTGCAACTGGCGGCCAACCAATGGTCGATCAAGGCCCTGGTGCTGACCGCGCGGCTGAGCAATCCGCTGGGTGGCACCATTCCGGAGGATCGGCAGAAGCAACTGCTGCGCCTGGCCTCGGACTTCAATATCCAGATCATCGAGGACGATATCTACGGCGAGCTGATGTTCGAGCAGGGCAAGACCAAGTCGCTCAAGGCCCATGATCGCCTGGGGCGGGTGATCTACTGTTCGAGTTTTTCCAAGACCTTGTCGCCGGGGGTGCGCATCGGCTGGATGATCGCCGGCAACTACCAGCAGGAAATCCAGCGTCTGCAGACCTTCAGTACCCATTCCGCCTGCAGCGTGACGCAGATGGGGGTGGCGGCCTATCTGGAAAACGGCGGTTACGACCGTCATCTGCGCTTCATTCGCCAGGAATACCGCAAGAACCTCAGTGCCTATCAGTTGGCGGTCCAGCAGTATTTCCCCGAAGGTACGCAGATGACCCGGCCGACCGGTGGTTTCATCCTCTGGGTCAGCCTGCCGGGGCGGGTCAATACCCAGGAATTGCATGTGCGGGCGTTGCAGCAGGGCATCAGTATCGCGCCGGGGCTGATCTTCAGTAACACCGAGCAGTTCAATCACTGCATTCGCCTCAATTGCGGCATTCCGTGGAATCGCGAGGCGGAAAGGGCGCTGATGACGTTGGGCATGCTGGCGAGCCAGTTGTGCCAGGAAACGGCCAGTACTGGCTATCTGTAACCTGCACCTTGTCAGGGGTGTCTGGAACAGGGACCATAGCGACTTTTCCCGGGTTTTCTGTTGCTGCCTATGACTCTATTGCGTTGTGTCGGTCTGGTGTTGGCGGGATTGGCTTTGCTGCCGTTGGTCGGC
This sequence comes from Pseudomonas sp. zfem002, assembly GCF_032621685.1. Lineage (NCBI taxonomy): Bacteria > Pseudomonadati > Pseudomonadota > Gammaproteobacteria > Pseudomonadales > Pseudomonadaceae > Pseudomonas > Pseudomonas sp. zfem002. The sequence continues at coordinate 426,559 of NZ_JAVYJH010000001.1, forward strand.
CCGGCCTTGGCCGATCCCGCGGCAAGCCCTGTGCTGCTCGCGGAGGCCAAGGTGCCGGCACAGAAACCTGCCGCTGCCAAGGCCAGTCCGCCGGTAAAGAAGCAGACCGCCGCCAAGTCCGCTCAGCCGGCCAGGAAACAGCCCGCCGCCAAGCAGAAAACCGTGAAAAAGCCGGCAAAGGCCAGCAAGACGGCCAGTCGCAAGAAGGCTGACGCGATTGCCGCGCCGTTGCCCAAGGTCAAGCTTGACCTGAGCCTGCCACCGGACATGGTCAAGGACCTGCAGCCGGTGGAGGAGATCGAGGCGCATGTACGCAAACCGCTGCTGCCGGCGATGTTCGGCGAGAAGCCGGAAGTTCAGAGTCCGTTCCAGCTCAATGGCCGCCTGCTGAGCAACGAAATGCAGCTGCAATTGCGCAATGACAGTCGCCAGCAGGAGATCGAGGGCGCCGCCATCGACTTCGAGTTCAAGCAATAACCGTTCAGAACGAGAACCGAGCAGTCAGCGTTATTTCATCCTGTCGGTAATTTCAAACGATTGTTTTAGTCGTTACTATCCTTCAATCCGCACTATTTGCTTCCCCGAGGTTCCGATTTTCATGAAATGCCGTGAAGGCTGCGGTGCCTGCTGCATTGCGCCATCGATCAGCTCGTTCATTCCCGGCATGCCTGATGGCAAGCCGGCTGGCGAGCGCTGTATCCATCTTTCCGTGGTCAATCTGTGCAACCTGTTCGGCAAGCCGGAGCGTCCCGCGGTGTGTTCGGGTTTCAAGGCGGATATCGAGGTGTGTGGCAGCGATCGCGACGAGGCAATCAGGATCATCGGTTGGTGGGAGCAAGTGACTGCGGCCTGAAGGTTGATCTTCGACAACAAGGAAAACAAGCGGATGAGATCGTTCAAGCGTGTAGCAGTAATCGTGGGTTTGACTGCCTTGTCGAACATGGCGTTTGCCGAGGAATGGAAAGTCGCCAAGGACGAGGACGGTATCAAGGTCTCTCTCAGCGTGGTGCCGGGCTCCGACTACAAGGCCTATCGTGGTGTCACGCTGATCAAGGCGCCGGTGGCGACCATCACCCGGTTGCAGGAAGACGTGGCGGGTTCCTGCGCCTGGATTCATGAATGCAAGGTGCAGAAGCTGCTCAAGCATGAAGGCGACCAGAGCTGGACCTATGCCCAGTTCAATACGCCATGGCCGGTGACCCCGCGGGATTCCATCCTGCATGTCACCACGGTGCAGGAGGCCGATGGCAGCGTGACTCGCAAGATCAACGCCGAGCCGAAATACCAGGCGGAAGAGAAGGGCTTCGTCCGCGTGGCGGCGGCCGATGGCTACTGGAAGCTGGTGCCGAAGGGCGATGCCACCGAAGTGACTTATGAGCTGCACACCAATCCGGGGGGGAGCGTGCCGTCGTGGCTGGCGAACAAATTCGTGGTCGAGGCGCCTTTCAATACGCTGAAGGGGCTGAAAGAGCGGGCCGAGAAGGCCAAGTGAAGCGTTACAGTTGCGGATGATTCGATAGTTCTTTCAACTGTGATTGTCGCGCTCAATAAAAAAAGGCTGCCATTCGGCAGCCTTTTTTGCATTCGGCCGAAGCTTACTTGCGGTCTTCCAGCTTGACCAGGTCGCGGGACTCGTAGCCGGTGTACAGCTGACGAGGACGGCCGATCTTGTAAGGGCTGGAGAGCATTTCCTTCCAGTGCGAGATCCAGCCGACGGTGCGCGCCAGGGCGAAGATCACGGTGAACATGCTGGTCGGAATGCCGATCGCCTTCAGGATGATGCCCGAGTAGAAGTCGACGTTCGGGTACAGCGAGCGCTCGATGAAGTACGGATCGGTCAGGGCGATCTCTTCCAGGCGCATCGCCAGTTCCAGTTGCGGGTCGTTGGTGATGCCCAGCTCGCGCAGAACTTCGTCGCAGGTCTGTTTCATCACGGTGGCGCGCGGGTCGCGGTTCTTGTAGACGCGGTGACCGAAGCCCATCAGCTTGAACGGATCGTTCTTGTCCTTGGCCTTGGCGATGAACTTGTCGATGTTCGAGACATCGCCGATTTCATCCAGCATGGTCAGCACGGCTTCGTTCGCACCGCCGTGGGCAGGGCCCCACAGTGCGGCGATACCGGCGGCGATACAGGCGAACGGGTTGGCACCCGAGGAGCCGGCCAGGCGCACGGTGGAGGTGGAGGCGTTCTGCTCGTGGTCGGCGTGGAGGATGAAGATCCGGTCCATTGCCTTGGCCAGTACCGGGCTGATCGGTTTGATCTCGCACGGGGTGTTGAACATCATGTGCAGGAAGTTTTCCGCGTACGACAGGTCGTTGCGCGGGTACATCATGGGCTGGCCCATGGAGTACTTGTAGACCATTGCGGCCAGGGTCGGCATCTTGGCGACCAGGCGCACGGCGGAGATTTCCCGGTGCTGCGGGTTATTGATGTCCAGCGAGTCGTGATAGAACGCCGACAGGGCGCCAACCACGCCGCACATGACGGCCATCGGGTGGGCGTCGCGGCGGAAGCCGTTGAAGAAGGACTTCAACTGCTCGTGCACCATGGTGTGGTTCTTCACGGTGCTGACGAACTGGGCCTTCTGCTCGGCGTTCGGCAGTTCGCCGTTGAGCAGCAGGTAGCAGGTTTCGAGGTAGTCGGATTGTTCGGCGAGCTGCTCGATCGGGTAGCCGCGATGCAGCAGGATGCCCTTGTCGCCGTCGATGTAGGTGATCTTCGACTCGCAGGATGCGGTCGCCATGAAACCAGGGTCGAAAGTGAAGTGACCCGTGGCCCCCAACCCTCTAACGTCGATAACATCTGGACCAACGGTGCCGGTTAAAATGGGCAGCTCGACGGGGGCAGCGCCCTCGATGATCAACTGCGCTTTTTTGTCAGCCATGTGGCCTCCTATTAATGCTTGAAATCATCTGACAGACCCCCCACGCAGGGCCCGCACCACTATAGTGAGATAAATTCGAAAGTCAATTTGCCTAAAGCACGGTTGTAACGGGCTTTGGGCCCTGTTTTTCCTCGAAAATGCGGCCCATTTACGCCTTTTGTTCGGTAAAGGCAATGCGCTATTTGGGCTAGCCCTTCACGTTGTCATTAGTAGCCTAACTGTCTATACTCGGCACCCGACCGCCAGGGGCATCCGCGCCCGTCTCACTGGGGGTCGCCGCTCCCTGGGTGGTGGGTACCTGACCAGTACACTTACCAACAACTTTGCCCTGCTTGCTAGGGGCTCTTCAGTGTGAAAAAAGCCGTGAAAAGCCAACGACCTGTAAACCTAGACCTAAGGACCATCAAACTCCCGATCACCGCTTACACGTCCATTCTCCACCGCATCTCCGGCGTCATCCTGTTCCTGGGCCTGGCCATCATGCTTTACGCATTGGGCAAATCCCTGGGTTCCGAGGAAGGCTTTGGAGAGGTGAAGGCGTGTCTGACCAGTCCGCTGGCCAAGTTCGTGTTCTGGGGCCTGCTGTCCGCCTTGCTGTATCACCTGGTGGCCGGTGTGCGCCATCTGATCATGGACATGGGCATCGGTGAGACGCTGGAAGGCGGCAAACTGGGCTCGAAAATTGTCATCGTCATCTCCGTGGTGGTGATCGTTCTGGCGGGAGTTTGGATATGGTAACGAATGTCACGAACCTTTCGCGTTCGGGCCTCTATGACTGGATGGCGCAGCGCGTTTCTGCGGTCGTTCTCGCGGCTTACTTCATTTTCCTGATCGGCTACCTGGTAGCGCACCCTGGCATCGAATATGCCCAGTGGCACGCTCTGTTCTCCAATAACGCGATGCGTATCTTCAGTCTGCTGGCACTGGTTGCCCTGGGCGCTCACGCCTGGGTCGGCATGTGGACCATTGCAACCGACTACCTGACCCCTATGGCGTTCGGCAAATCGGCGACTGCGATTCGTTTCCTGTTCCAGGCGGTATGTGGTGTCGCGATGTTCGCGTACTTCGTCTGGGGTGTGCAGATTCTCTGGGGTATCTGATTCATGGCTATCATTCCAACGATTTCTTTCGACGCCATCATTGTTGGTGGCGGCGGTGCCGGCATGCGCGCTGCGCTGCAGCTGGCTCAGGGTGGTCACAAGACAGCCGTGATCACCAAGGTCTTCCCGACCCGTTCGCACACCGTATCCGCCCAGGGTGGCATCACCTGCGCCATCGCTTCGGCCGACCCGAACGACGACTGGCGCTGGCACATGTACGATACCGTCAAGGGTTCCGACTACATCGGTGACCAGGACGCTATCGAATACATGTGTCAGGAAGGTCCGGCCGCGGTCTTCGAGCTGGACCACATGGGCCTGCCGTTCTCCCGTACCGAAACCGGTCGTATCTACCAGCGTCCGTTCGGCGGTCAGTCCAAGGACTTCGGTAAAGGTGGCCAGGCCGCCCGTACCTGCGCCGCTTCCGACCGTACCGGTCACGCGCTGCTGCATACCCTGTACCAGGGCAACCTGAAGGCAGGCACCACCTTCCTCAACGAGTACTACGCAGTCGACCTGGTGAAGAACCAGGATGGCGCGTTCGTCGGTGTGATCGCGATCTGCATCGAAACCGGCGAAACCCAGTACATCCGTTCGAAGGCAACTGTACTGGCTACCGGCGGTGCCGGTCGTATCTACTCGTCGACCACCAACGCCCTGATCAACACCGGTGACGGCGTGGGCATGGCCCTGCGTGCTGGCGTTCCGGTGCAGGACATCGAGATGTGGCAGTTCCACCCAACCGGCATCGCCGGCGCAGGTGTACTGGTCACCGAAGGTTGCCGCGGTGAGGGTGGCTACCTGATCAACAAGCACGGCGAGCGTTTCATGGAGCGTTATGCTCCTAACGCGAAGGACCTCGCCGGTCGTGACGTCGTGGCCCGTTCGATGGTGAAAGAGATCATCGCCGGCAACGGCTGTGGCCCGAATGGCGACCACGTGATGCTGAAGCTCGACCACCTCGGCGAGGAAGTGCTGCACAGCCGCCTGCCAGGTATCTGCGAACTGTCGAAGACCTTCGCCCACGTCGACCCGGTCGTTGCTCCGGTTCCAGTGGTTCCTACCTGCCACTACATGATGGGCGGCGTTGCCACCAACATTCATGGCCAGGCGATCACCCAGGATGCCAACGGTCAGGATCAGATCATTCCAGGCCTGTTCGCGGTCGGTGAAGTCGCTTGCGTATCGGTTCACGGTGCCAACCGTCTGGGCGGCAACTCGCTGCTCGACCTGGTGGTCTTCGGTCGCGCTGCCGGCCTGCACCTGGAAAAGGCGCTGACCGACGGTATCGAATACCGCGACGCCAGCGACACCGACGTCGAAGTTGCCCTGAACCGCCTGAACAAGCTCAACGAGCGCACCACTGGCGAAGACGTCGCCAGCCTGAAGCGCGAGCTGCAGAGCTGCATGCAGAACTACTTCGGTGTATTCCGTACCGGCGAATACATGCAGAAAGGTATCGCGCAACTGGCCGATCTGCGTGAGCGCATCGCCAACGTCAAGATCAACGACAAGTCCCAGGCCTTCAACACCGCGCGTATCGAAGCGCTGGAGCTGCAGAACCTGCTGGAAGTCGCTGAAGCAACCGCCATCGCGGCCGAACACCGTAAAGAGTCCCGCGGCGCTCACGCCCGTGAAGACTACGAAGACCGTGACGACGAAAACTGGCTGTGCCACACCCTGTACTTCCCAGGTGAGAAGCGGGTTGCCAAACGTGCAGTCAACTTCGCGCCGAAGACCGTACCGGCGTTCGAACCAAAAGTCCGGACTTACTAAGGGTGGCCGCCATGTTGCAAGTTGAAGTTTATCGTTACAACCCGGATACCGACTCGGCACCCAAGACCCAGGTGTTCCAGGTCGATACCGGTGGCAAGGACCTGATGGTTCTGGACGTACTGGCGCTGATCAAGGAACAGGACGAAGGTTTCTCCTACCGTCGTTCCTGCCGTGAAGGCGTTTGCGGCTCCGACGGCATGAACATCAACGGCAAGAACGGCCTGGCGTGCATCACGCCGCTGTCCTCTGTCGTAAAAGGTAACAAGTTGGTCGTGCGTCCGCTGCCTGGTTTGCCGGTTATCCGTGACCTGGTCGTCGACATGAGCATCTTCTACAAGCAGTACGAGAAGGTGAAACCCTTCCTGCAGAACGACACGCCGGCTCCGGCCATCGAGCGTCTGCAGTCGCCGGAAGAACGTGACAAGCTGGACGGTCTGTACGAGTGCATCCTGTGCGCCTGCTGCTCGACCTCCTGCCCGTCGTTCTGGTGGAACCCTGACAAGTTCCTCGGCCCAGCCGCTCTGCTGCAGGCCTATCGCTTCCTGGCCGACAGCCGCGACACCAAGACCCAGGAGCGTCTGGCATCCCTGGATGACCCGTTCAGCGTATTCCGCTGCCGCGGGATCATGAACTGCGTGAACGTCTGCCCGAAAGGTCTGAACCCGACCAAGGCAATCGGCCACGTACGCAACATGCTGCTGCAAAGCGGTACCTGATTTGAAAGTGTTGTACCCGTAGTACGCCAAGGTGCGGGCGCGTAGCCCGCACCGAGGTGAAACCCGAGCGAGGGTCATAAGCCCGAGCTTTACCTATGAAGATATGATACCAGCAGGGGCATCCGGGCTGGTACCCGGTAAATCCGCGGGATCTTGCAGGCCTGGTTTTGTTGGGAAGACTCCAGGCTTACGTGGTTCTGCTGATCGAGGCCCCTAACCGAGGGTGACCAAGCATGCAAGAAAGCGTGATGCAGCGCATGTGGAACAGCGCCCACCTGTCAGGTGGTAACGCTGCATATGTGGAAGAGCTTTATGAGCTCTACCTGCACGACCCTAACGCTGTGCCAGAAGAGTGGCGCACCTACTTCCAGAAGTTGCCCGCCGAAGGCAGCACTGCTACCGATGTATCGCACTCGACGATCCGCGACCATTTCGTACTGCTGGCGAAGAACCAGCGCCGCGCCCAACCGGTATCCGCCGGGAGCGTGAGCAGTGAACACGAGAAGAAGCAGGTCGAAGTGCTGCGACTGATCCAGGCCTACCGTATGCGCGGCCACCAAGCCGCGAAGCTCGACCCGTTGGGGTTGTGGCAGCGCCCTGCGCCAGTAGACCTGTCGATCAATCATTACGGCTTGACCAATGCCGATCTTGATACGACCTTCCGTGCCGGCGACCTGTTCATCGGCAAGGAGGAAGCGAGCCTACGCGAAATTTTCGAAGCGTTGCAGCAGACATATTGTCGCACCATCGGCGCCGAGTTCACCCACATCGTCGACTCCGAGCAGCGCAGCTGGTTCCAGCAGCGTCTGGAGAGCGTGCGTGGCCGTCCGTCCTTCTCCGCCGACATCCAGAGCCACCTGCTCGAGCGCGTCACCGCGGCCGAGGGCCTGGAGAAATACCTGGGCACCAAGTACCCGGGCACCAAGCGTTTCGGCCTGGAAGGTGGCGAGAGCCTGATCCCGATGCTGGACGAAATGATCCAGCGTTCCGGCTCCTACGGCACCAAGGAAGTCGTGATCGGCATGGCCCACCGTGGCCGTCTGAACGTGCTGGTCAACACTTTCGGCAAGAACCCGCGCGAGCTGTTCGACGAGTTCGAAGGCAAGAAGAAGGTCGAGCTGGGCTCCGGTGACGTCAAGTATCACCAGGGCTTCTCCTCCAACGTGATGACCGCCGGTGGCGAAGTTCACCTGGCCATGGCGTTCAACCCGTCCCACCTGGAAATCGTCTCGCCAGTGGTGGAAGGTTCGGTACGCGCTCGCCAGGATCGCCGCAACGACACCGTTGGCGACAAGGTTCTGCCTATTTCCATCCACGGTGATGCCGCGTTCGCGGGTCAGGGCGTGGTCATGGAAACCTTCCAGATGTCGCAGACCCGCGGTTTCAAGACCGGCGGTACCGTGCACATCGTGATCAACAACCAGGTTGGTTTCACCATCAGCAATCCGCTGGACTCGCGTTCCACCGAGTACTGCACCGACGTCGCCAAGATGATCCAGGCGCCGATCCTGCACGTGAACGGCGACGATCCGGAAGCGGTGCTGTTCGTGACCCAGCTGGCGGTCGACTACCGCATGCAGTTCAAGCGTGACGTGGTCATCGACCTGGTCTGCTACCGTCGTCGCGGCCACAACGAGGCCGACGAGCCGAACGGCACCCAGCCGCTGATGTACCAGCAGATCTCCAAGCAGCGCACCACCCGTGAACTGTACGCCGACAGCCTGGTGCAGACCGGTCGTCTGGATGCCGAGCGCGTTCAGGCCAAGGTCGACGAGTACCGCAATGCCCTGGACAACGGCCTGCACGTGGTGAAGAGCCTGGTCAAGGAGCCGAACAAGGAGCTGTTCGTCGACTGGCGTCCGTACCTGGGCCACGCCTGGACCGCGCGTCACGACACCCGCTTCGACCTGAAGACCCTGCAGGAACTGTCCGCCAAGCTGCTGGAACTGCCGGAAGGCTTCGTGGTTCAGCGCCAGGTTTCGAAGATCTACGAAGATCGCCAGAAGATGCAGGCCGGTGGCTTGCCGATCAACTGGGGTTATGCCGAGACCATGGCTTACGCCACTCTGCAGTTCGAAGGTCACCCGATCCGCATGACCGGCCAGGACATCGGCCGCGGCACCTTCTCGCACCGCCACGCGGTGTTGCACAGCCAGAAGGACGCAAGCACCTACATCCCGCTGCAGAACCTGTTCCCGGGTCAGCCACGTTTCGACCTGTACGACTCGTTCCTGTCCGAAGAAGCGGTCCTGGCCTTCGAATACGGCTACTCGACCACCACGCCGAACGCGCTGGTGATCTGGGAAGCCCAGTTCGGTGACTTCGCCAACGGCGCGCAAGTGGTCGTCGACCAGTTCATCACCAGCGGCGAGCACAAGTGGGGCCGTCTGTGCGGTCTGACCATGCTGCTGCCTCACGGTTATGAAGGTCAGGGCCCCGAGCACTCCTCGGCACGCCTCGAGCGCTACCTGCAGCTGTGCGCCGAGCACAACGTCCAGGTCTGCGTACCGACCACCCCGGCACAGATCTACCATCTGCTGCGTCGCCAGGTGATCCGTCCGCTGCGCAAACCGCTGATCGTACTGACGCCGAAGTCGCTGCTGCGCCACAAGCTGGCCATCTCGACCCTGGAAGATCTGGCCGAAGGCTCGTTCCAGACCGTGATCCCGGAAATCGATAGCCTCGATCCGAAGAAAGTCACCCGTCTGGTCCTGTGCAGCGGCAAGGTCTACTACGATCTGCTGGAAAAACGCCGTGCCGAAGGTCGTGAAGACATCGCCATCGTGCGTATCGAACAGCTGTATCCGTTCCCTGAGGACGATCTGGTCGAAATCCTCGCGCCATACACCGAGCTGAAGAACGTCGTGTGGTGTCAGGAAGAACCGATGAACCAGGGCGCCTGGTACAGCAGCCAGCACCACATGCGTCGGATCCTCGGCCGCCACAACAAGGCCCTGGTCCTCGAGTACGCCGGTCGCGATGCGTCCGCCGCGCCAGCCTGTGGTTACGCTTCGATGCACGCCGAGCAGCAGGAAAAACTGCTGCAAGATGCCTTCACCGTTTAATGCCTCGCGCACCTGAAACCGAATTAAGGAACCACTGATAATGGCTATCGAGATCAAAGCCCCTACCTTCCCGGAATCGGTTGCCGACGGCACCGTTGCCACCTGGCACAAGAAACCGGGCGAAGCCGTCAAGCGTGACGACCTGATCGTCGACATCGAGACCGACAAGGTCGTCCTGGAAGTGCTGGCCACCGCTGACGGCGTGCTGGGCGCGATCGTCAAGGCCGAGGGCGACACCGTCCTGTCCGACGAAGTCCTGGGTTCGATCGAAGCCGGTGGCGCTGCCGCCGCTGCTCCTGCCGCCGCCCCGGCTGCCGCACCTGCCCAGGCCGCTGCCGCCGCCGACGCTGGCGAAGACGACCCGATCGCCGCTCCAGCCGCGCGCAAGCTGGCTGAAGAGAACGGCATCGACCTGGCTGCCGTCGCCGGTACCGGCAAAGGCGGTCGCGTGACCAAGGAAGACGTCGTGGCCGCCGTTGCCGCGAAGAAATCCGCTCCAGCCGCTGCACCTGCCGCCAAGCCGGCCGCTGCCGCCGCTGCTGCCGTGGTCACCGCCGCTGGCGACCGCACCGAGAAGCGTGTGCCGATGACCCGTCTGCGCGCCAAGATCGCCGAGCGTCTGGTCGAAGCACAGTCGAACATGGCCATGCTGACCACCTTCAACGAAGTCGACATGACCGAAGTCATGGCCCTGCGTTCGAAGTACAAGGACCTGTTCGAAAAGACCCACAATGGCGTGCGCCTGGGCTTCATGTCGTTCTTCGTCAAGGCTGCCACCGAAGCGCTGAAGCGTTTCCCAGCGGTCAACGCCTCGATCGACGGCAACGACATCGTCTACCACGGTTACGCGGACGTCGGCGTTGCCGTTTCCAGCGATCGTGGCCTGGTGGTACCGGTTCTGCGCAACGCCGAGTCGATGAGCCTGGCGGAAATCGAGAACGGCATCGCCACCTTCGGCAAGAAGGCCCGTGACGGCAAGCTGGCCATCGAAGAGATGACCGGTGGCACCTTCACCATCACCAACGGCGGTACCTTCGGTTCGATGATGTCGACCCCGATCGTCAACCCGCCGCAAGCCGCGATCCTCGGCATGCACAACATCATCCAGCGTCCTATGGCCGTGAACGGTCAGGTCGTGATCCGTCCGATGATGTACCTGGCGCTGTCCTACGACCACCGCCTGATCGACGGTAAAGAAGCCGTGACTTTCCTGGTGACCATCAAGAACCTGCTGGAAGACCCGGCGCGTCTGCTGCTGGATATCTAATACGCAGTCCCGGGGCGCGGGCGACGGACTTCATCTGAAGTCCTCGCTGCGCGCCCTGTGGCTAGCCGCTTGAAGCTATAAAGGAATCTTTTATGAGCCAGAAGTTCGACGTAGTAGTAATTGGTGCAGGTCCTGGCGGTTACGTGGCCGCCATCAAGGCCGCGCAACTGGGCTTCTCCACTGCCTGCATCGAGAAATACACCGATGGCGAAGGCAAACTGGCCCTGGGCGGTACCTGCCTGAACGTTGGCTGCATTCCATCCAAGGCGCTGCTGGACAGCTCCTGGAAGTACAAGGAAGCCAAAGAGAGCTTCAACGTCCATGGTATCTCCACCGGCGAAGTCAAGATGGACGTCGCCGCGATGGTTGGCCGCAAGGCTGGCATCGTCAAGAACCTGACCGGTGGCGTCGCCACCCTGTTCAAGGCCAACGGCGTCACCTCGATCCAGGGCCACGGCAAGCTGCTGGCCGGCAAGAAGGTCGAAGTCACCAAGCCTGACGGCACCACCGAAGTCATCGAAGCCGAGAACGTGATCCTCGCTTCCGGCTCCCGTCCGATCGACATTCCGCCGGCTCCGGTCGACCAGAACGTCATCGTCGACTCCACCGGCGCCCTGGAATTCCAGAGCGTGCCGAAGCGCCTGGGCGTCATCGGTGCCGGCGTCATCGGTCTGGAACTGGGTTCGGTCTGGGCTCGCCTGGGTGCCGAAGTCACCGTTCTGGAAGCGCTGGACACCTTCCTGATGGCCGCGGACACCGCGGTTTCCAAGGAAGCCCTGAAAACCCTGACCAAACAGGGTCTGGACATCAAGCTGGGCGCTCGCGTCACCGGTTCCAAGGTCAACGGCGAAGAAGTCGAAGTGACCTACACCGACGCCAACGGCGAACAGAAGATCGTGTTCGACAAGCTGATCGTCGCGGTCGGCCGTCGTCCGGTCACCACCGACCTGCTGGCCGCCGACAGCGGCGTGACCATCGACGAGCGCGGCTTCGTGTTCGTTGACGATCACTGCGCCACCAGCGTTCCGGGCGTATTCGCCATCGGTGACGTGGTTCGCGGCATGATGCTGGCGCACAAGGCGTCGGAAGAGGGCATCATGGTCGTCGAGCGCATCAAGGGCCACAAAGCCCAGATGAACTACGACCTGATCCCGTCGGTCATCTACACCCACCCGGAAATCGCCTGGGTCGGCAAGACCGAACAAGCCTTGAAGGCCGAGGGCGTTGAGGTTAACGTGGGCACCTTCCCGTTCGCGGCCAGCGGCCGTGCCATGGCTGCCAACGATACCGGTGGTTTCGTCAAGGTCATCGCCGATGCCAAGACCGACCGCGTCCTGGGCGTACACGTGATTGGCCCGAGCGCTGCCGAACTGGTGCAGCAGGGTGCAATCGCAATGGAATTCGGCACCAGTGCCGAAGACCTGGGCATGATGGTCTTCTCCCATCCGACCCTGTCCGAAGCGCTGCATGAAGCCGCGCTGGCCGTGAATGGCGGTGCCATCCACGTAGCCAACCGTAAGAAGCGTTAATTATAAGAAACCACGGCGGGCGGCCCGTCGTGAGTCTTGCGTGCATGACTCACCGCGGAAAGTCCGCCGGACTCGAACCCCCGGAGCATACCGGGGGCAAGCGGTCACAGGTGGCGCGGCACCCCTCACGGGCGCAGCGCCGAAGCGCAGTACCTAACGAAGACGGTAAAAAGCATGAATCTTCACGAGTATCAGGGTAAGCAGCTGTTCGCTGAATACGGCCTGCCAGTTTCCAAGGGTTTCGCAGTCGACACCCCTGAAGCTGCAGCAGAAGCCTGCGACAAGATCGGCGGTTCCGAGTGGGTTGTGAAAGCCCAGGTCCACGCGGGTGGTCGCGGTAAAGCGGGCGGCGTCAAGCTGGTTCGCAGCAAGGAAGACGCCAAGGCGTTCGCTGCGCAGTGGTTGGGCAAGAATCTGGTGACCTACCAGACTGACGCCAACGGTCAACCAGTTTCCAAGATCCTGGTCGAATCCTGCACCGACATCGCCAAAGAGCTGTATCTGGGCGCTGTGGTCGATCGTTCGAGCCGCCGCATCGTGTTCATGGCTTCCACCGAAGGTGGCGTGGACATCGAGAAAGTCGCTCACGACACTCCCGAGAAGATCCTCAAGGCAACCATCGATCCGCTGGTCGGCGCTCAGCCGTTCCAGGGTCGTGAGCTGGCGTTCCAGCTGGGTCTGGAAGGCAAGCAGGTACAACAGTTCGCCAAGATCTTCGTTGGCTTGGCCAAGCTGTTCAAGGATCACGATCTGGCCCTGCTGGAAGTGAACCCGCTGGTGATCAAGGCCGACGGCGATCTGCACTGCCTCGATGCCAAGATCAACATCGACGCCAACGCCATGTACCGTCAGCCGAAGCTGAAGACCTTCCACGACCCGTCCCAGGACGACGCCCGTGAAGCCCACGCCGCCAAGTTCGAACTGAACTACGTTGCCCTCGAAGGCAACATCGGCTGCATGGTCAACGGTGCCGGTCTGGCCATGGGTACCATGGACATCGTCAACCTGCACGGTGGCAAGCCAGCCAACTTCCTCGACGTTGGCGGCGGCGCGACCAAAGAGCGCGTTACCGAAGCCTTCAAGATCATTCTGTCCGACAGCAATGTCGCGGCCGTTCTGGTCAACATCTTCGGCGGCATCGTTCGCTGCGACATGATTGCCGAAGGCATCATCGGCGCGGTGAAGGAAGTCGGCGTGAAAGTACCGGTCGTCGTTCGCCTCGAAGGCAACAACGCCGAACTGGGCGCTAAAGTACTGGCAGAAAGCGGTTTGAACATCATTGCGGCCACCAGCCTGACCGACGCTGCTCAACAAGTTGTAAAAGCTGCGGAGGGCAAGTAATGAGCGTCCTGATCAATAAAGACACCAAAGTCATCTGCCAGGGCTTCACCGGCTCGCAAGGTACTTTCCACTCCGAACAAGCCATCGCCTACGGCACCAAGATGGTCGGCGGCGTTACCCCAGGCAAGGGTGGCACCACCCACCTGGGCCTGCCGGTGTTCAACACCGTCAAGGAAGCCGTGGAAGCTACCGGCGCCGATGCTTCGGTGATCTACGTTCCTGCTCCTTTCTGCAAGGACTCGATCCTGGAAGCGGCCTTCGGCGGCATCAAGCTGATCGTCTGCATCACCGAGGGTATTCCTACCCTCGACATGCTGGACGCCAAGGTCAAGTGCGACGAGCTGGGCGTTACCCTGATCGGCCCTAACTGCCCAGGCGTCATCACTCCGGGCGAGTGCAAGATCGGCATCATGCCAGGTCACATCCACCTGCCAGGCAAGGTCGGTATCGTTTCCCGTTCCGGCACCCTGACCTACGAAGCGGTCAAGCAGACCACTGACGCCGGTTTCGGTCAGTCCACCTGCGTCGGTATCGGCGGTGACCCGATCCCGGGCTCGAACTTCATCGACATCCTGAAGCTGTTCCAGGAAGACCCGAAAACCGAAGCCATCGTCATGATCGGCGAAATCGGTGGTTCGGCCGAAGAAGAAGCGGCTGCCTACATCAAGGCCAACGTGACCAAGCCAGTGGTTTCCTACATCGCCGGTGTGACTGCCCCAGCGGGCAAGCGCATGGGCCATGCTGGCGCCATCATCTCTGGCGGCAAGGGCACTGCGGACGAGAAATTCGCAGCCCTGCAGGACGCTGGCGTGAAAACCGTGCGTTCGCTGGCTGACATCGGCAAGGCCCTGGCCGAGCTGACCGGTTGGGAAGCGAAGAACTAAGATTCTTCGCTGATCCAGCAGAGAGAGGCCACCTTCGGGTGGCCTTTTTCGTTTCCGTGGCTCCCATACGGGCCGCGTGGCTTGATATGGCGCAACCGTTTGCGACATTCGGGTTCACTCATCGGACAAACCGCCCTGAAACCGTGCGCCAGAGCGGCAAATTGAGTACCATGCGCGTTCATTTCGTGTCCGCTGCCCAAAAGGAAGCGCCACGCTATAAAAGTCCGCCTCAATCAGGGCGGAAAAAACATTTCCCTAACCCAAGGGGAAATCCCTCTCTAAATTCCGATTTACGCAGTGTGGTATTTCCTTAAATGAAAGTTTTGAAAGGCCAGGACATCCTGGCGCTTGGCTTCATGACGTTCGCGTTGTTCGTCGGGGCCGGCAATATCATTTTCCCGCCTATCGTTGGTCTGCAATCCGGTCCGCACGTATGGATGGCGGCCCTCGGTTTCCTGGTGACCGCGGTTGGTCTGCCGGTGATCACCGTGGTCGCCCTGGCCAAGGTTGGTGGCGGCATGGACGAGTTGAGCAGCCCGATCGGCAAGATCGCCGGTGGTCTGCTGGCCGCGGCGGCTTACCTGGCGGTGGGCCCGTTGTTCGCCACCCCGCGTACCGCGACCGTGTCCTTCGAAGTCGGGGTCGCGCCACTGACCGGCGAGAGCCCGCTGGCGCTGTTCCTCTATAGCCTGGTGTACTTCCTGGTGGTGCTGGCGGTGTCCATGTATCCCGGCAAGCTGCTCGACACGGTCGGTCGCTTCCTCGCACCGCTGAAGATCATCGCGCTGGCCGCCCTTGGTATTGCTGCGTTCGCCCTGCCAGCCGGAACCATCGGCGATGCGCAGCCGGCATACGTCGCCGCGCCGTTCTCGCAGGGCTTCATCCAGGGTTACCTGACCATGGATACCCTGGGGGCGCTGGTGTTCGGCATCGTCATCGTCAACGCGATCCGTTCCCGCGGCGTCGAATCGCCACGCCTGATCACCCGCTACGCGGTGATCGCCGGCCTGATCGCCGGTGTCGGCCTGACCCTGGTCTACGTCAGCCTGTTCCGTCTGGGCGCCGGCAGCCATGACATCGCCGCGACCGCCACCAATGGCGCGGTGGTCCTGCATGCCTATGTGCAGCACACTTTCGGCTCCCTGGGCAGTGGCTTCCTGGCTGTACTGATCGCCCTGGCCTGCCTGGTCACCGCGGTCGGCCTGACCTGCGCCTGCGCCGAGTACTTCAGCCGTCTGCTGCCGCTGTCCTACCGCGCGCTGGTGGTGCTGCTGGCCGGATTCTCGCTGCTGGTGTCGAACCTCGGCCTGACCAAGCTGATCATGTTCTCCGTGCCGGTGCTCACCGCCATCTACCCGCCGTGCATCGTGCTGGTCGGCCTGAGCTTCTGCAAAGGCATGTGGCATTCGCAGACCCGCATCATGGCGCCGGTGATGGCCGTTTCGCTGATCTTCGGTGGCATCGACGCACTCAAGGGTGCCGGCTTCAACATGCCGGAATCCCTGGCCCACCTGCCGCTGAGCGAGCAGGGCCTGGCCTGGCTGGTGCCGTGCGTGGCGACCTTGTTCCTCGCGGTGGTCTGCGACCGCCTGCTGGGCAAGCCGCGCCAGGTCATCGCCTGACGGAAACATCCCGCGAGAGGGCAGGGCCACAAGCCATCGATGCCCCCTCGCGAATGCTTCTTCGAGCCCTGTCTCCGATCCGGAGGCGGGGCTTTTTCATGGGCGTGGGAAAATCGTGTCTTTTTTTGCCGCCTGGCGTCGAAACCCGGTCACTGCGCTTAACTGTGCAGGCCAACTTCGACCGGAACTGTCCATGAGCTTCATTGAAAACAACCTGACCAACCTGCTCGCCGCGCTGTGGTTCATCGTCTGCTGGGGCGGTTACACCCGCTACGCCACCTGGAAAGGCCGCGACACCGCCTGCCTGGCCAGTGTCATGCACCTCTACCGCGAAGACTGGATGCGCCGCATGCTCCTGCGCGACAACCGTATCGCCGACGCCAGCGTGATCGGCAACCTGGAGCGCAACGCTTCGTTCTTCGCCTCCAGCACCCTGATCATCCTCGCCGGCATCCTGACCGTCCTCGGCGCCTCGGACCGCGCCCTGTCGTTGCTGGCCGACCTGCCGCTGGTGCAGCAGACCTCGCAGAGCATGTCGGAGATCAAGCTGCTGTGCCTGGCGATCGTCTTCGTCTATGCCTTCTTCACCTTCAGTTGGTGCATGCGCCAATACAACTTTGCCGCGGTGCTGGTGGGGTCGGCGCCGATGATCGGCGAACGCCAGGTCAGCGAACTGGAGCGCAAGGCTTTCGCTTCGCGGGCGGCGCGGGTGATTTCGCTGGCGGCCAACCAGTTCAACTTCGGTCTGCGCTCCTATTACTTCGGCATGGCCTTGCTGAGCTGGTTCATCAGTCCCTGGGCGTTCATGGGGATGAGTGCGGGGGTAGTGTTGATTCTCTACCGTCGGGAATTCCATTCCGACGTTCTCGAGGTGATGGTCTATACCCCGACGGAGGCCTTGGTGGCTGAGCCGGGCAAAGAGACGCAAACATAATTGCGACGTGGAAGTATTCTCGTATAAATAAAAAACCCGACCGAAGTCGGGTTTTCTTATTCCAGCAGTAATTACTGCTTGGCTGGCTCGGCCGGAGCGGCTGGGGCAGCCGGTGCGGCTTCTGGGGCCGGAGCAGCAGGAGCAGCTTCTTCAGCGGCTTTTTGTTCAGCTTCGGCGGAGTCTTTGGCGGCTTCGGCGTTTTCTTTCGCGGCCTCGTTCACTTTATCCTGAGCTTCGTCCATCTTCTGCTGGGCTTGCTCGGCATGTTTTTGAGCGTCCTGAGCCTTGTCTTCGCTGGCTTTGTCGCAAGCGGCGAGGCCCAGAGCGGCGGCGAGCATGACGGCATAAGCAAAAGGTTTACGCATGGGGTGTTTCTCCTTGTGGAATAACATTACTTAAACCGTTTGAGTTGTCCCTGGGGGTTTAAGTTCCGCGCACGATACACATATATAAGTTACGGATCCATATAGACTTTTTTCTTGGCTTGTGCAGGTCCGCACAATTATGGAGAAATCTTCGCGAATGAATGAATCGTCGCTGCTGGAACGGGCCAGGCGCTTCCTTGGGGCATTGCGTCATTGCCAGAAACTGAACATGCAAGTTCATTCGGTGGACGCAGAGGGCATTGTCCTGCGTTTGCCCTATTCTTCTTCGATCGTCGGCAACCCGCAGACTGGAGCCATTCACGGTGGTGCCATCACCACCCTGATGGACACTGCGCTGGGCATGGCCACGCTGTGCGCGCTGCCGGAGTTCGAGGTCTGTCCGACCCTGGACCTGCGCATCGACTACATGAGCCCCGGGCTCGCCGACCAGGATGTGTTCGGTCATGCCCACTGCTACCGGGTCAGCCGCGATGTGATCTTCATCCGCGGTACCGCTTATCAGGCCGATCCGGCACAACCCATCGCCCAGGTGGTGGGCACCTATATGCGCCTGGGCAAGGACATCAAGGGCGGCATCAATTTCGCCCGCAAGCTCAAGGGAGAAGGGCAATGATCCCGGACGACATCCACCAGCAGCTGCGCGAGGCGCACAGTCGCGGCGACTACTCTGCCTTGCTGCAACTGATCCCCTATGCAGGCCTCATCGGCATCGAATGCAGCCGCGACGGCGACGACCTGCTGTTTCGCCTGCCGGCCAACCCGGACAACATCGGCAATCCGTTGCTGCCGGCGATCCACGGCGGGGTGATCGCCGGGTTTATGGAACTGGCTGCTGCGCTGTACCTGCTGATCTTCAGCGAAAGCGCGAGCATTCCGAAGATCATCGACTTTTCCATCGACTACCTGCGCGCCGGGCACTTCCGCGATACCTATGCGCGCTGCCAGTTGTGGCGGCAGGGGCGGCGGGTGACCAACGTGGCGATCACCGCCTGGCAGGGCGATGCCGGCGAACCCATCGCCACCGCCCGCGCGCATTTCAAGATCAAAGAGGCGGGCGTGCCCTTGAAATAGTCCGTCACGTCCCCATCTGCTGTTCATCCCGCTGCGACTGGCGAGGTGTGGCCCGGAAGGCCTGCCTGCCAGCGTGAACAATGCCATCAGATCGGAGTTTTGAAGACCATGAGTGTGGAGACTCAAAAACAAACCCTGGGCTTCCAGACCGAGGTGAAGCAACTGCTGCACCTCATGATCCATTCGCTGTACTCGAACAAGGAGATCTTTCTCCGCGAGCTGATTTCCAACGCCTCCGACGCCGTGGACAAGCTGCGCTTCGAAGCGCTGGCCAAGCCGGAGCTGCTCGAAGGCGGTGCCGACCTGAAGATCCGCGTCAGCTTCGACAAGGATGCCAACACCGTCACCCTCGAGGACAACGGCATCGGCATGAGCCGCGATGAAGTGATCGCGCACCTGGGCACCATCGCCAAGTCCGGCACCGCCGACTTCATGAAGAACCTCACCGGCGACCAGAAGAAGGACTCGCACCTGATCGGTCAGTTCGGCGTGGGCTTCTATTCCGCGTTCATCGTCGCCGACCAGGTCGATGTGTTCAGCCGCCGTGCCGGCCTGCCTGCCGCTGAAGGCGTGCACTGGTCGTCGAAAGGCGAGGGCGACTTCGAGGTCGCCACCGTCGACAAGGCCGAGCGCGGTACCCGCATTGTCCTGCACCTGAAGAAGGGCGAGGAAGAGTTCGCCGACGGCTGGCGCCTGCGCAATATCGTCAAGAAGTACTCCGACCACATCGCCCTGCCGATCGAGCTGCCCAAGCAGGCCGAAGCCGCCGAAGGCGAGGACAAGCCGGCCGAGGAATGGGAAACCGTTAACCGCGCCAGCGCCCTCTGGACCCGTCC
Source organism: Pseudomonas sp. zfem002 (assembly GCF_032621685.1). NCBI lineage: Bacteria > Pseudomonadati > Pseudomonadota > Gammaproteobacteria > Pseudomonadales > Pseudomonadaceae > Pseudomonas > Pseudomonas sp. zfem002. The sequence continues at coordinate 445,971 of NZ_JAVYJH010000001.1, forward strand.
GCGTACCGAGATCAAGGACGAGGAATACCAGGAGTTCTACAAGCACATCGGCCACGATTTCGAGAACCCGCTGGCCTGGAGCCACAACAAGGTCGAAGGCAAGCTCGAGTACAACTCGCTGCTGTTCGTCCCGGCCCGCGCACCGTTCGACCTGTACCAGCGCGAAGCACCGCGCGGCCTGAAGCTGTACGTGCAGCGCGTGTTCATCATGGACCAGGCCGAGTCCTTCCTGCCGCTGTACCTGCGCTTCATCAAGGGTGTGGTCGATTCCAACGACCTGTCGCTGAACGTCTCCCGCGAGATCCTGCAGAAAGACCCGATCATCGACTCGATGAAGTCGGCGCTGACCAAGCGCGTGCTGGACATGCTGGAGAAGCTGGCGAAGAACGAACCCGAGCAGTACAAGGCGTTCTGGAAGAACTTCGGCCAGGTGCTCAAGGAAGGCCCGGCGGAAGACTTCGCCAACAAGGAGAAGATCGCCGGCCTGCTGCGCTTCGCCTCGACCCATGAAGAGGGTGGCGAGCAGAGCGTGGCCCTGGCCGACTACCTGGCCCGCGCCAAGGAAGGTCAGGACAAGATCTACTTCCTCACCGGCGAGTCCTACGCGCAGGTCAAGAACAGCCCGCACCTGGAAGTCTTCCGCAAGAAAGGCATCGAAGTGCTGCTGCTGACCGACCGTATCGACGAGTGGCTGATGAGCTACCTCAACGAATTCGATGGCAAGAGCTTCGTCGACGTCGCCCGTGGCGACCTGGACCTGGGCAAGCTGGACTCGGACGAGGACAAGAAGGCCCAGGAAGAGATCGCCAAGGACAAGGAAGGCCTGGTCGAGCGCCTCAAGGCCGCGCTGGGTGACAGCGTCAGCGAGGTGCGCGTGTCGCATCGCCTGACCGATTCGCCGGCGATTCTCGCCATCGGCGAACAGGACCTCGGCCTGCAGATGCGCCAGATCCTCGAAGCCAGCGGGCAGAAGGTGCCGGATTCCAAGCCGATCTTCGAATTCAACCCGAGCCACCCGCTGATCGAGAAGCTGGACAACGAGCAGAGCGAAGACCGTTTCGCCGACTTCTCGCACATCCTCTTCGATCAGGCCGCCCTGGCCGCCGGCGACAGCCTGAAGGACCCGGCTGCCTATGTGCGCCGGCTGAACAAGCTGCTGGTCGAACTGTCAGTCTGATCTGATGCACGAAAAGCCCGCCTCGGCGGGCTTTTTTCATGGTCCAAGGAGAATCCGATGAGCAAGGTGACAATCGAATCGCTGGTCTATCACCTCGGCGGCAAGGCCTATGAAAGCCGCCTGCTGTACACCCACGGCGCAGCGCAGCAGCCGGCGCTGATCATGGCGCCGAACTGGATGGGGGTGACCGAGGGTGCCGAGCGCATCGCCCGTGCGGTGGCCGAGCAGGGTTATGTGGTGTTGATCGCCGACCTCTACGGTCAATCGCTGCGGCCGCAGAATGCCGAGGAAGCCGGTGCGGCGATGATGCCGCTGAAGAACGACCGCGCCGAGCTGCGCAAGCGCATGCAGGCGGCGCTGGCCCAGTTGCTGGGGCAGTCGAAGGCCGTCCTGACCCCGGGCAAACTGGCGGCGTTCGGTTTCTGCTTCGGTGGTTGCTGTGCCCTGGAGCTCGCCCGCGCTGGCGCGCCGCTGCAGGCCGCGGTGTCGTTCCACGGCACGCTGGATACACCGAATCCGGCGGACGCGAACAACATCAAGGGCGCGGTGCTGGTGCTGCACGGCGCGGCCGACCCGCTGGTGCCGAAGGAGCAGTTGCCGGCGTTCGAGGCCGAGATGAATGCCGCCGGGGTGGACTGGCAACTGACCAGCTATGGCGGTGCGGTGCACTCGTTCACCGACCCGGGGGCGAATGTGCCGGGCAAGATGATGTATGACGCACGGACCGCCAAGCGGGCGTTCACGGCGATGCACAATCTGCTGGAAGAAGTGTTCAAGGCTTGAGGGCCTCATCGCGGGCAACGCCCGCTCCCACAGGGTCCGGTGTCCGCCGATTCGTTGTGGGAGCGGGCGTTGCCCGCGATGGCTGACTTCAGGGCAACTCGATCCTCCCTGTCTCCCCCGCAACCACCGGCCAATCCCCGGCCGCCCAGCGTTCCCGGGCTTTCTCGATCAAGGCCGGATCACTCGCCACGAAATTCCAGTTCATCCGCCGCGGCCCATCCAGCGGCGCGCCGCCAAAGATCACCAGGTGAGACTCACCTTCGGCATGCAGGCTGAATTCCTCGCCCTCCGCCAGCACCACCAGGGTCTGCGGCTCCAGCACCTCGTCATCCAGGCGAACCTCGCCGGACAGCACATACACCGCCCGCTCCCGATGTTCGGGCGGCACGCACAGGGTCGTCGCCGTTTCCATGAACACTTCGGCATACAGAGTCGGGGAGAGCACCGGTACCGGCGACGCCAGGCAGAACCCGCTGCCGGCGATCATGCGGATCCGCACCCCCAGCGCCTCGCTCAGCGGCAGGCTGGCGGCGGGGTGATGGCTATAGTGCCCGGCACCCTGTTCGTGCTCCCTGGGCGACGCCAGCCACACCTGCAGGCCGTGCAAGCGTGAGCCACGCTGCAGCAGGTCCGCCGGCGTGCGTTCGACATGCGCCACCGCCGCCCCGGCGGTCATCCAGCTCACCTCTCCCGGCCCGACCCGCTGCTCCGAGCCGAGACTGTCCTTGTGCAGCAGTTCGCCTTCGAACAGGTAGGTCAGGGTGGACAGGCCGATATGCGGATGCTGGCGGATATCCATGCCATGGCCGGCGGCGTAGTCCGTTTCCAGCATATGGTCGAAGAACACGAAGGGCCCGACGCTGCGGCATTTCGCCGAGGGCAGCGGGCGCAGGATCGGTTGGCCCTCGATCGATTCGGCGCGCGGGCGGATTACCAGGGGCGAGGTCATGGGCGGGCTCCAGCAAGAACGACGTCGGCCTAGCATAGCGAACCGGTGTAGGCAGCGCGCGGTCTACCCTGTCCGAGGCATGACGAATGAGGGTGGGAATGCTTGCCAGAACTCTGGGCGGACTGCTGTTCGCCGGCGTGCTGATCGCCGAAACCCAGGCGCGGGAATATCACTACAGCGACGCGCATCTGCACTACGTCGATTTCTTCCAGGAAAGCGAGGGTATGCCCGCATTGCTGGAGGCCATGGACAAGGCGCGGGTCGATCAGGCGATGATCAGCGGTATTCCGGTGGCCAAGAAATGGCATGAAGACGAACCCAAGCGCCCGCGCTACTACGCCGGCGACGATGCCGATGCCTACTGGTACAGCGCCACCGATCTCTACGTTGCCGCGGCCCTGGAAAAGCTCGCGCCCCAGCAGCGCAGGCGCTTCCACCCGTTTCTCTCCGGTTTCAACCCGGTGGACAAGAATGCGGTGACCCATATCGAGCGCATGCTGGAGCTGTATCCGGGGCTGTGGCAAGGCATCGGCGAGGTGTTCACCCGTCACGACGACCTCACCGCCCTGACCAGCGGCGACACGCCGCGGGCCAACAACGAGGCGATGACGCGCATCTATCACCTCGCCGCCGAGCAGGACCTGCCGGTGCTGCTGCACTCCAACATCACCTCCAAGCGCGAGCGCAACCCGCTGTACCTGGCGGAAATCGAGGAGCCGCTGCGCAATCATCCGCACACCCGCTTCATCTGGGCCCACGCCGGCAGCAGCATGGAGATCCACCGCCACCAGACGCAGATGGACTTCCTCTTGCCGACCCTCGAACGCCTGCTGGAGGACTATCCGAACCTGTATGTCGACCTCTCCTGGAGCGTGCTGCAGCCTTACCTGCTCGATGACCAGGGCAAGCCGCGGGCCGAGTGGCTGGCCCTGGTCAAGCGTTTTCCGGAGCGCTTCATGCTCGGCTCCGACGTGGTCGGGCGCTTCTCCAGCCTCGGCGAGCAACTGCATGGCTTCGACCCGTTCCTCGACGCCTTGCCCGAGGACGTCGCGCGCAAGGTGGCCCGGGAAAACTTCCTCGCGGTACTGCCGAAGCCGCGTTGAGCGGGATTGTCATCAGCCTGTCATGCCCGAGTCATAGTCTGCCGCGATCCACAACAGAGGAAGCGCAGTATGTTGACTAGCCGTTTTAGCGCCCTGGTCGGGCTGATGTGCATCACCGGCCTGGCCCATGCCGAGGTGCGCGTGCAGGGACCGGTGGAATATGGCGTGTTCGAGACCAACCTCAAGAATCCCCAGCCCGGTGAGCGGGTGATCACCATGAACAGCCAGAAGATCGACGTCACCGACGTGGTGCCGGCCAGGCTCGGCAGCAAGTTCGGCATCCGTTATCGCCTCGAGGGCAAGACCGCCGACGACACCCCGCTGACGCTGCTGTACCTGACCCCGGGCATCGTCACCCCGGACGGCAAGCGCCACGACAAGTTCGAAGTGGTACAGAAGCTGGTTCCCGGTGCGCCGCAGGACGTCATGGCCTATGAATTCACCGAGCATCACGAAGCCGTGCCGGGCGAGTGGCATTTCATGGTGTTCCAGGGCGACCGGCTGCTCGCGGAGAAACGATTCACCGTTCGTTGAGGCAGGCGCTGATTGTGCTGTCGCAATGACCAGGCAATTTGATATCGCCCATTCTTCTTACGCAAAAAATCAACGGTCCGATACCTTCTAAAAAGAATGTCAGCTGCCGACCTGCGCAGCACTTTCGGAAGGAACCGTTCGATGAGTCTGAGAAGCTTGAACATAGCGCCGCGGGCTGGTTTGGGGTTCGGCTTGCTGGCGTTGTTGGTGGTGACCCTGGGCCTGTTCGCGCTGTCGCAGATGGCCAGCATGCGCGAGCAGTCCGATCAGGTGGAGAGCAACTGGCTGCCCAGTGTGATCAATGTCGGCACCATGAGTCAGGACATGCTGCGGATCCGTGCGTTGACCCTGCGCTTGCTGGTCAACCGCGATCCGGCGGCGCAGCAGCAGAACGTCGCCCGCATCGAATCGCTCAAGCAAGGCTTGGCCAAGGCGCAGAACGATTACAACGCGCTGATCGTGCTGCCCGAGGAGCGCACCCTGTTCGACCGTTACCTCGACCTGCAGAAGCAGTACCTGGACATGCAGGCGCAGGTCATGAGGCTGGCGACCGGCAATCAGGTCGAGGCGGCGCAGACGCTGGTCAACGGTGAAATGAACCAGGTGGCCGACACCCTCACCGCGACGCTCAATCAACTGATCGAGCTCAACAACCAGCATGCCCATCTGTCCACCGACAAGGCGCAGGCGGTGTATGTCAGCGCGCGGCTGTGGGTGATGGTCCTGCTCGGCGGGGCGCTGGTGCTGACGGTGATCCTCGCCCTGGTGCTGACCCGCAGCATCGTCCATCCGCTGGCGCAGTCGCTGCAGGTCGCCGAGGTGGTCGCCACCGGCGACCTGACCCCGCAGATCAGTATTCAGGGTCGCGATGAGCCGGCACGCCTGCTGGTGGCGCTGAAGAAGATGCAGCAGAGCCTGCGCGACACCATCGGGCGCATTTCCGACTCGTCGAACCAGCTGGCCTCGGCCTCGGAAGAGCTCAGCGCGGTCACCGAGGACGCCACCCGCGGCCTGCAGCAACAGACCCAGGAAATCGAGCAGGCGGCCACCGCGGTGAACCAGATGACCGCGGCGGTGGAGGAGGTGGCCAGCAATGCCGTGGCGACCTCGGAAGCGTCGCGCGAGTCCGACCGCATTGCCCGCGAGGGCCAGGCCCGGGTGCAGCAGACCGTGGTGTCCATCGAAGAGCTGGCGGCGGGGGTGAGCACCAACGTCGACGAGGTCGGGCAACTGGCCGAGCAGGTGCACGGGATTTCCAAGGTACTCGACGTGATCGGTTCGATCGCCGAGCAGACCAACCTGCTGGCGCTCAATGCGGCCATCGAGGCGGCGCGGGCCGGTGATGCCGGGCGTGGTTTCGCCGTGGTGGCGGACGAGGTGCGGGCGCTGGCCCATCGTACCCAGCAGTCGACCCGGGAAATCGAGCAGATGATCGATGGCATCCAGCAGGGCACCGACCGTGCGGTGGGTGGCATGCAGCAGACCCGCGAGCGGGCGCGCAACACCCTGGAGGGCGCGCATGCGGCGGGGGCGGCGCTGGAGGAGATCGCGGCGGCCATCAGCCGGATCAACGAGCGCAACCTGGTGATTGCCAGCGCGTCGGAGCAGCAGGCGCAGGTGGCGCGGGAGGTGGACCGCAACCTGACCAATATCCGTGACCTGGCGCTGCAGAGTTCGGCGGGGGCGAGCCAGACGGTGGAGGCGAGCCAGGCGCTGTCGCAGTTGGCGGTGGACCTGAACACCCTGGTGCGGCGTTTTTCGGTGTGATCCAGACGGCTCGGTCCCTTGTAGGAGCTGGCTTGTCGTGTGACGAACCACTGCGAAGGAGCGCGCAGCGGTCCCGGTTCCCGATCTACAGCCGGAGGGAGAGGATTAGCCTGACTGTAGATCGGGAACAGGGACCGCTCTGCGCCCCTTCGCGGGCAAGCCACGCTCCTACGAGACAGCAGTGTCTGATCCTGGAAACAAAAACGCCCCGAACCAGTCGGGGCGTTTCTTTACCAGTAAGGCCTGAGCCTTACTTGCCTTGCCAGCGCTTCAGCACCAGGGTGGCGTTGGTGCCGCCGAAGCCGAAGCTGTTGCTCATCACGGTGTCGATCTTGGCGTTCTCGCGGGTTTCGCGCAGAACCGGCAGGTCGGCGACTTCCGGATCCAGCTCGTCGATGTTGGCGGAACCGGCAATGAAGTTGCCTTCCATCATCAACAGGCAGTAGATCGCCTCGTGCACGCCAGCGGCGCCCAGGGAGTGGCCGGACAGGCTCTTGGTCGAGCTGATGGCCGGGGCCTTGTCGCCGAACACTTCACGCACGCCCTTCATTTCCGCGACGTCGCCGACCGGAGTCGAGGTGCCGTGGGTGTTCAGGTAGTCGATCGGAGTGTCGACGGTGGACAGCGCCTGCTGCATGCAGCGGATCGCGCCTTCACCGCTCGGGGCGACCATGTCGTAGCCGTCGGACGTGGCGCCGTAGCCGACGATTTCCGCGTAGATCTTGGCGCCACGGGCCAGGGCGTGTTCCAGCTCCTCGACCACCACCATGCCGCCACCGCCGGCGATGACGAAGCCGTCACGGTCGGCGTCGTAGGCGCGGGAGGCTTGTTCCGGGGTGTCGTTGCGCTTGCTGGACAGGGCGCCCATGGCATCGAACAGGAACGACTGGCTCCAGTGCTCTTCTTCACCGCCACCGGCGAAGACCACGTCCTGCTTGCCCATCTGGATCTGTTCCATCGCGGTGCCGATGCAGTGCGCGGAAGTGGCGCAGGCCGAGGCGATGGAGTAGTTCAGGCCCTTGATCTTGAACGGCGTGGCCAGGCATGCGGAGACTGTGCTGCTCATGGTGCGGGTCACGCGGTACGGACCGACGCGCTTGACGCCTTTCTCGCGCAGGATGTCCAGCGCTTCCATCTGGTTCAGGGTCGAGGCGCCGCCGGAGCCGGCGATCAGGCCGGTACGCGGGTTGGAAACCTGCTCTTCGCTCAGGCCGGAGTCCTTGATCGCGTCCTGCATCGCCAGGTAGGCGTAGGCCGCGGCGTGGCCGACGAAGCGGTAGACCTTGCGGTCGATCAGTTCTTCGAGGTTGAGGTCGATGGAGCCGGAAACCTGGCTGCGCAGCCCCATTTCCTTGTATTCCGGGTTGAAACGGATGCCCGGACGGCTTTTACGCAGGTTTTCGGAGACGGTCTCTTTGTCATTGCCCAGGCAGGAAACGATGCCCAGACCGGTGATTACGACGCGGCGCATGCGAATAACCCTTAGAAATTGTCAGTGGAGGTGAAGACACCGACGCGAAGACCTTCGGCGGTGTAGATCTCGCGACCGTCGACGCTGACCGAACCATCGGCGATGGCCATGTTCAGCTTGCCCTTCAGGACGCGCTTGATTTGAATGTTGTAGGTGACCTTCTTCGCTTCCGGCAGTACCTGGCCGAAGAACTTCACTTCGCCCGAGCCCAGGGCGCGGCCGCGGCCCGGCAGACCCTGCCAGCCGAGGAAGAAGCCGACCAGCTGCCACATGGCGTCGAGGCCCAGGCAGCCCGGCATCACCGGATCGCCTTCGAAGTGGCAGGCGAAGAACCACAGGTCCGGATTGATATCCAGCTCGGCGACCAACTCACCTTTGCCGTACTTGCCACCCTCGGCACTGATGTGGGTGATGCGATCCACCATCAGCATGTTGGGGGCGGGCAGTTGCGCGTTACCTGGGCCGAACAGCTCACCGCGACTGCAGCGCAGCAGGTCTTCCCGAGTAAAGGCGTTTTGTTTGGTCATGCGAGCTCCTCAATAATCCTCGTGCGGCAGGGGCAGTTCTTCCCGACCGTCCCAGAACCCTTGGTCTGAGGCGGCAGCCTACTCATAGACTATTGCGTTGTAGTGAAAGTCACAGCACAGCGGACGAAGATGTACACTTGTGCACTGAAATTTTTCCGACAGACCTTTCTTAGGTCAGTTCCGGCCTCTAAGACTGCCGCAATTTAGCATTATTCGCCAGTCGCGACTGCCTGACCGGGCACCCAACGCTGCAGAATTTGCTGCAAATCAGTCCGTTTGAAGGGCTTTGCCAGGTAATCGTTCATTCCGCTGGCCAGACAGCGCTCGCGGTCGCCCTGCAAGGCGTTGGCGGTCAGGGCGACGATCGGCAGATCGCGGCACTGGGGCATCTGCCGGATGCGCCGGGTGGCCTCGTAGCCATCGACGATCGGCAGGCGGCAATCCATCAGCACCGCGGCGAAGCGCTGCCGGGCCACCAGGCTGATGGCCTGGGCGCCGTCGGCGGCGACACAGACCTCGAAACCCAGGCTGCGCAGCATGGCCTGGATCACCGCCTGGTTGACCGGATTGTCCTCCACCAGCAGGATCGCCTGGCCGCTGGCATCGCCGTCGGCCTGGCCGTTGTCCGGCAGTGCTTGCGCCAGGGCGGGCAGGCGCAGGGTCAGGGGCATTTCCAGGGTGAAGGTCGAGCCCTCGCCCTCGCGGCTTTCCGCGCGCAGGCTGCCACCCATGCGTTCGGCCAGGTTGCGCGCGATCGACAGGCCCAGGCCGGTACCGCCATAACGCCGGGAAATCGAGCTGTCGGCCTGCTGGAAGGCGACGAACATGGTTTCCAGGCGGGCATTGTCGATGCCGATGCCGGTGTCGCGTACCGCGCAGGTGAACCAGATCAGCTGGCGATCCAGAACCTGCCAGCGCGGCAGCACCTGGACGCTGCCGTGCTCGGTGAATTTCAGCGCATTGCCGATCAGGTTGACCAGCACCTGGCGGATCCGCGTCGGATCGCCGCACACCTGCAACTGCTCCAGGCCCTCGGGCATTTCCAGCTGCAGCGCCAGTTGGCGTTGCTGAGCGGTGTGGAGGAACGATTGCACGCAGTTGCCGATCAGTTCGGCGAGGTTGAAATCGATCTGCTCCAGCTGCAGCGCGGTGCGCTCGATGCGCGAGAAGTCGAGAATGTCGTTGATGACCTTGAGCAGGTGCCCGGTGGACTCGCTGGCCACCGTGCTGTACTCGGCCTGTTCGTCGCTCAGTTCGGTGGTCTGCAGCAGTTGCAGCATGCCCAGCACGCCGTTCATCGGGGTGCGCAGCTCGTGGCTCATCATCGCCAGGAAGTCCGACTTGGCCTTGTTCGCCTGTTCGGCCTCCTCGCGGGCCTGGATCATCTGCGCCATGGCCTGCTGCTGTTCGCGCGAGGCCTGGGCCAGGGCGCTGGCGAGGTTGTTGATGTGCCGCGCCAGGTGCCCCAGCTCGCTGTCGTCGACTTCCGGCAGCGGCGTGTCGAAATCGCCTTTCTGGATCGCCTTGACCGCATGCCCCATGTCGCTGATCGGGGTCGACAGGCTGCGCGCCAGGCGCCGGGCGAGGAGGAAGGTGAACAGCAGGGCGAACAGGGCGAGGATCGCCGCCTTGATCACGATTTCCTGCTGGCGCTGGCTGAAGGCGTCGTTGGACATGCCGACGATGACCCGTCCCAGGTAGTCGTCGGCGGCAATGTTCGACGGCTGCTCGGGGTTGTGCAGGAAATCGCCGTCGAGGCTGATGCGCTGCAGGCGGATCGGCGCCTGGAACACTTCCACCTGCTGCGCCCGGTTGACGTGCTCGTCGGGCTGCTCGACGTAGACCAGGATGTGGTTGGCGTTGTCCTGCACTTCCAGGAAGCGTACGTGGGGGATGGTCAGGGTGGCGCGCATCAGGCCTTCCAGCACTTCGTCGTTGCCGGAGATCACCCCGTATTCCGAGGCAGGCGCCAGCTGGTTGGCGATCAGCTGACCGGTGTGGTTGAGCTCCTGGCGCAGGTCCTGGATGCGCACGAAGGTGAAGAAGCTGATCAGCAGCAGGGTCAGGACCAGGGCCGGGCCCAGGCTGATCATCTGGGTACGGGTACTGATGTCCCAGGCTTTCATCGAATGGGTTCTCCTGCTGACACGGCCTGGCCGGCGGCACGCGGGTCGATCGGCTCGATGCCCAGGGCACGGGCGACCTGCTGGTTGCCGGAAACGCTGAAGTGTTCGGGGTAGTGCGTGCGCGGCCATTGCTCCGCGGGCTGGTCGAGCAGGCGGTCGAGCACTGCCAGCCAGTCGTTCTGGTCGCTCAGGGTGCTGGCCAGGGCGCCGGCGCGGACGAAGCCGACATTCGGGCCGATCAGCGCCATCTGCCGGGCATAGGCGCTGAGCAGCAGGTTTTTCGCGGTCTTGGGGTTGTACAGCAGCGGATCGTCGAGGCCCAGGAGCACGTCGGTGTCCTTGAGCAGGGTCTGCAACGGCCGGTTGTCGCGCAGGTCGGGCCAGGGCTCGGCGTCGATCTCCAGGCCCAGCGGGCGCGCCGCCTGGCGCAGTTCATCGAGGAGGAAGCGGCTCTGTTCGCCATACAGCACGCCGACCCGCCGGGCCTGCGGCAGCAGGTACTGGATCAGGCGCAACTGCCTGGCCAGCGGCGGGTCGCTCCACAGCAGGCTGAGGTAGGGCGGACGCAGCTCGCCCAGGCGTTGCTGGGCCTGGACCCGGCTGATGCGCAGGACCAGGGCCGGCGGCCCGGCCGGCTCGCGCAGGCGCCAGTCGAGAGCCTGGGGGTCGAGCAGGATCAGCCGGGTAGTGGCCGGCAGCTGGCTAGGGGGCGGCAGTTGCGCCAGCGGCAGGAAGCGCACCTTGTCCTTCGGCCGGCGCTCGCTCAGGGCCTGGACGAAGTCGCGCACGCCGCTGCTGTCCTGGGCGCCGGTGAGGAGAATTTCCCCGCCGGCGAAGGACACCAGGGGCCACAGCAGGACCAGCAGCAGGCAGCGCCGCCACAGGCGCATCAGAATTCCAGCTCCGCGCTGAGGTACAGCAGGTGGCGGCTGTCGTAGCGGTTGTCGATGTTGCTGGTGGGTTCGTCGTCGAGACGCTGCTGCAGGGTGCCGGCCAGTTCCAGGCTGCCGCCGGGCAGGGTGAAGCGCTTGGCCAGGCGCAGGTCGATGCGCTCGAAGCGGTACTGGTTCAGGGCATCGTCTCCGTAATAGAAGAGGGCGCTGGACCAGCCTCGTCCCCAGTCGCGCATCCAGCCGGCGGAACCGCTGTTGCGCGCGCTGAGGCGCTGGTCGTCGGGGTTGCTGGCCGCGGCGTCGACGTAAGCGTAGGTCAGGCGCAGGCGGTCGGCGGGACTCAGGCGCCAGTCCAACTGCGCCTCGCTGCCGCTGAAGCGGGCATTGTTGCTGTTGCTGGCAATGTACTGGTTGTTGCGCAGTGGCTCGCTGATCATCCCGGTGATTTCGTCGTAGAACAGCTTGACGTCGACACTCAGGTCGAGATCGGCGAAGTAGCCGTTGTAGCCCAGCTCCCGCGAGCGCATCCGTTCCTGGTCGAGATTGCCCGGGCCGCGGGTCTTGACGAAGTACTCGGCGGTGCGCTGGCCGAACGCCGGTGGCGTCAGGTTGCTGACCCGATAGCTCCAGTTGACGTTGTTCTCGAACATGTCCGGCGAGCGCACTGCCTCGGAGTACACCGCACGCAGGCCGTGGCGCGGGGTGATCAGGTAGTTGAGCGCCAGGCGCGGGGTCAGCGAGTCGCCGGCCAGTTGCGAGTTCTCGTACATGGCGCCGCCCTGGACGATCCAGTGCTCGTCGACCCGCCATTCGAGCTGGCCGAACAGGCGCCAGGTCTGGTCGTCGAGGCTGCCGTTGAAGTAGGTCTCGGAGTCGGCGCGGTCGTAGCGGTAGTTGATCCCGCTGAGCAGGCGCAGGTTGTCGGCCAGGCTCAGGGTGTCCTGGATCTCCAGGTCGTAGCGGGTTTCCCGGGTGCTCTGGTCGACGTCGCCGCAGACCACGTTCCTGCCGCCGTTGTTCCACTGTTGGCCGACCTGGGTGGCCAGGGCCTGCAGCACCGGGTCGGCATTGGGCGGCGGGCGGTTGGCGTTGCGCGCCACCTGTTCGGCGTAGTCCGGGTTCAGTTGCCAGAGCCGGGTCAGTTCGGGGCTGAAGGCCAACTGGGCGTCGCAGGCACGCCAGACCTGCTGGCGATCCCAGTGCTGCGCCGAACCCTGGATGTACAGGCTGTGGCTCGGGTCGAAATCGATGTTCCAGCGCACCGAGCCGGCGTAGTCCTTGGCCTTGACGTCGGCATTGTCGCCACGCTCGGTGACGTAGGGGAACACAGGCTGGTAGGTATAGGGCCGCTGGTTGGCGCCTTCCTTGGCCGACAGTTGCCAGTCGATGCTCTGGCTCGGGTCGAGGGTGTGGCTGGCGCTGATGTTGAAGCGGGTCAGGCGGCGGCTGTCACGGTAGTCGTTGCCGAAGCGGTTCTCGTCGAAGCCGTCGTCCTGCATGCCCGACAGCGACAGGCGCAGGTCGCCGCCGTCCCAGCCCATGCCCTGGCTGGCGTAGAAATCGTCGATGCCGCGCTGGCCGCGGGTCACCTTGAGCCGTGTGCCATGGCTGTCGGCCGGGCTGCGGGTGAGGATGTTGACCACTGCCATCAGCGCGTTGGCGCCGTAGCTGACGGTATTCGGCCCGCGGAACACCTCGATGCGCTCGATGTCTTCCATGGCCAGGGGAATGTCGCTCCAGTCCACCGTGGCCAGGCCGGCCCGGTAGACCGAGCGGCCGTCGATCAGCACCTGCATGCGCCGGGCGTCGTTGACGTTGCTGCCGTGGTAGTTGACCGTTGGCTGGTTGCCCGCGCCGTAGCCGATCATCATCCCCGGCACCAGGCGCAGCAGTTCGGGAATGTCGCGGGCACCGCTGGCCTTGATCAGCTCGGCGTCGAGCACGGTCATGCTGCCGGGCACCGCGGCCGGGGACTGTTTCAGGCGGGTGGCGGTCAATACCTCGGGCAGGGCCTGGCTGTCGACGAACAGGTCGTCGGCCATGGCGGGGGCGCCGAGCAGGGCGGCAAGCAGCAAGTAGGGAGACGCGGGGCGCGGGCCTGGGTGCACGGGGCGGCCTTGATCGATGGGACAAGCGGGCAATGTTAACTGACCAGCCGGCATTTTCCAGTGATCTGGCGCTGGTCGCGGGGCTCCGTATAATGCCGGCTTCGCCACTTATTTATGGTTTTAATGGATTGGATATGACTGAACAGCAACCTGTTGCGGTTCTCGGAGGCGGCAGTTTCGGTACCGCCGTGGCGAATCTGCTGGCCGAAAACGGTGTCGGGGTACGCCAATGGATGCGCGACCCCGAGCAGGCCGAGGCCATGCGCACGACCCGGGAGAACCCGCGTTATCTCAAGGGCATCAAGGTCCATCCAGGCGTCGATCCGGTCAGCGACCTGCTGCCCGTGCTGCAGGGCAGCACGCTGATCTTCGTCGCCTTGCCGTCCAGTGCCCTGCGCAGCGTCCTGGCCCCCCATGCCGATCTGCTCGAAGGCAAGATGCTGGTCAGCCTGACCAAGGGCATCGAGGCGCAGACCTTCAAGCTGATGAGCCAGATTCTCGAAGACATCGCGCCCAAGGCGCGCATCGGCGTGCTCTCCGGGCCGAACCTGGCGCGGGAAATCGCCGAGCACGCGCTGACCGCCACGGTGGTCGCCAGCGAAGACGAACAACTCTGCCAGCGCGTCCAGGCCGTGCTGCACGGGCGTACCTTCCGCGTCTACGCCAGCGCCGACCGCTTCGGTGTCGAGCTGGGCGGCGCGCTGAAGAACGTCTACGCCATCATCGCCGGCATGGCGGTGGCCCTGGGCATGGGCGAGAACACCAAGAGCATGCTGATCACCCGCGCCCTCGCGGAAATGACCCGTTTCGCCGTGAGCCAGGGCGCCAACCCGATGACCTTCCTCGGCCTGGCCGGGGTCGGCGACCTGATCGTCACCTGTTCCTCGCCCAAGAGCCGCAACTACCAGGTCGGCTACGCGCTCGGCCAGGGCCTGAGCCTGGACGAGGCGGTCAATCGCCTCGGCGAGGTGGCCGAAGGGGTCAACACTCTCAAGGTGCTCAAGGCCAAGGCCCAGCAGGTGCAGGTGTACATGCCGCTGGTGGCCGGGTTGCACGCGATCCTGTTCGAGGGCCGCACGCTCAACCAGGTCATCGAGCTGCTGATGCGCGGCGAGCCGAAGACCGACGTCGATTTCATTTCCACCAGTGGTTTCAATTGAGCGAAACAGGAGCACATAGATGAGCGAATCCCCCAACCAGATGCAGCGTGAGTCGATCGTCCTGCGGGTTCTCTGGATGCTGTTGTTCCTGCTGGTGTGGCAGGTCGCGGTGACCCTGCTCGGCGCGCTGGTGCTGGTGCAGCTGGTCTACCGCCTGGTCTACGGCGCACCCAACGCCAGCCTGATGAATTTCGGCGACAGCCTCAGCCAGTTCCTCGCCCAGATCGGTCGCTTCGGCAGCTTCCACACCGAGCAGAAACCCTGGCCGTTCGCCGACTGGCCGACGCCGCGCCCGGCCGACGGCGAAGCGCCGCACAGCGTGCCGCCCGCCGCACACCCGGTGCGTGACGAGGAGCCGAAGCTGTGAAGGTCTGGGTGCTGCGTCACGGCGAGGCCGAACCCCAGGCGCGCAGTGACGATCAGCGCAACCTCACTGCGCACGGGCGCAAGCAGGTCCTGCGCAGTGCCGCGCATCTGCTCGGCCAGCCGCTGGATGCGATCGTCGCCAGTCCCTATGTGCGCGCGCAGCAGACCGCGGCGCTGGTCCACGATGCCCTGGGCTTCGGCGAACCGTTGACGACGGTGTCCTGGCTGACCCCGGACAGCGATCCGGCGCGGGTCATCGCCGAACTCGACGCGCTGAACCTGGACAACGTCCTGCTGGTCAGCCACCAGCCGCTGGTGAGCTGCTTGCTCGGCCTGCTGGTCCACGGCAGCCGCCAGGCCGGCGAGCCGATGAGCACCGCCAGCCTGGCCGAGCTGCAGGGCGATGCGGCGCTGGCCGGTCTGATGACCCTCGAAGCGCTGCACCACGCCTGACGCGCCGGCGTTTCACTGGTAGCTGACGGTGAAGCTCAGCGCGCCCCTGGCCGTGCCCGGCCTGACCTGCGGCGCGCTGCCGGTCTGGTAGTAGCGGGCACTGAACGGCAGGACCGTCGTGCCGGACGGCGCGATCACTTGCAGCGGCACATCCCGGCCCAGCGGGACCGGGGTGATGCCGTCGGCCATGAGCATCTGGATGCCGAGGCCGGCGGCGGACGAGTCGCTGCTCAGGCTGAAGATGCCGCGCTCGGCATCCACCGCTGTCGAACCGCGTACCCCATCGAGACGGATGTGCGCGGTCGCCACGTTGTTCTCCGGATTGTCCTGGCAGTCGCTCAGGGTGATGTGGAACGGCACCGCGCTGGTGGTGACGTCGGGGGCGGTGAAGTGGTTGCGCTCCCAGGTGCCCAGTTGCACCGGGTCGGCGCTCACCGGATTGCTCGGCAGGCTGCACTGCGACTGGACGATCTGCCCTTCGAGGTGCCAGTCGAACACTCGCCCGACCATACTCGCGGTGCCCACCAGCAGCGGGCGGTTGTCGAAGTGATGGATGCCGGGGGGGATCGGTCCGGTCTTGATCAGGCTGAGGACCAGGTTCAGCCGGCCGAAGACGATGATGCCCACGCTCTGGTGCTCGAGTAGGCCCCTGAAGGGGACGATCGGCTCGCCCACGGTCCTGAATTCGTTGACCGCCTTTCCGGTGAAGGGAAACCCCACGCGCAGGTGGACGCCGACGCCGGGGATCGAGGTCTTGATGACCTTGCCGGTGAGGTCCTCGCCGTTGAGCGGGGGCAGTTCGCCTTCGAACAGCGGCGCACTGTTGAGCATGTCGAAGAAGTAATTGTCCAGGCTGCTGCTTTTGTAGCAGAACAGGTTCGGCGTTGCCTGGCCCAGGCCTTCGCCACGCACCTCCTGGGTGATGATCGCGGTGCCGATGGGGGCATCGCGCGGCACGTAGCGGCTACCGAGCTTGCTGGAATAGGTTGACGGGCCAGGCGGCCGGTAGTCGGCCCAGTGGCAACCCTGGCTGTCGTCCCTGGTATTCGCCTCGGCCTGGACCGTGGCGCACAAGCACAGGCCGGTGCAGACCAGCAGATGGCGTATCGATAGGCGCATGTTGCTCCTCCTCCGACGCCGCGCTGAGTTCGCGGCGCTGGCTGTTTTAGACGGGTTCATTGACAGGTCAGCGACTGCAGCCGGTAGCCCTGGATCGACGCCATGCTGCGGGTGTCGATCGGCAGGCGGCACTGGCTGATGTCGCGGGCGCCCCAGCGGACGGTCAGGGCCTCGCTGCCGACCTCGGTGCTGAGCATGACCTGGCCGGCCTGGGCGACGACGCCGAGGATGTCGCCGCGCTCGTTGCTGACCTGGGCCCCGAACGGCAGCGGCTGCCGGTCGGCGCTGTGCAGGGTGAGGACCAGGCGCTCCACGCTGCGCGCCTCGAAGCTGGCCTTGACCACCGCACCGCGACGCGGCACCACGCGGGTGGCGCCGTTGGCGATCTCCACTTCCGGGCCCAGGTGATCGGTGTCCAGCACCACCTGGTTGCTGCGGTACGGGCGCAGGTAGGGCAGCAGGGCGTAACCGCGGCCATCGGTGCGGACATTGCCGCTGTTGAGGAGGCCGACATCCTTGACCCCCGGCACTTCCACCAGGGCCACGGTCTCGCCCAGGTATGGCCCCGGGGTGATGCCGCCGGCGTGCAGCAGCAGCGCGCCGTTGGCGTTGAGCGACAGCGCGCGATAGTCGTTGCCCTGGCTGTAGCCGGCACCGAGGCTGGCGTGGGCGGTCTGGTAGCCGACGGCGAGGGCGGCGGAACGGTTGCGGTTGTGCTCGTCGCCGAGCGACACCCGGTAGTTCAGGTTGTCATCGTTCAGCCGGCCATTGAGGCTGGCCCGGCGACTGGCGCGGCCGCCGCTGCTGAACACGTCGAAGGTGGCGCTGGCCGGACGGCGGCCGAAGTCCAGCGGCAGGGTCACGCTCAGGCCCACCTGGCGGTCGCCGGCCGCGCGCTGCTCGCGCAGCGACTGGGTGGCGAACAGGTTGTAGCTGACCCCGCGGTGCTGGGTATTGAAGTTGAACTGGAACTGCCGCTGCTGGTAGCTGCTGCGCCAGTAGTCCTGCTGCGACAGGCTCAGGTTCAGCGCACTGCTGCCACCGATGTTCTGGTAGACCACCGCTTCCAGGCGACTGCGCCGGCTGCCGCGAAAACCGCTGTGCTGGCTGCGCTGGCGCAAGGCTTCGTCGAAGTCGCGGTAGCCCTCGGTGGAATAGCGATAGCCGGCGAAACGCAGATTGGTGCGGCTGGCGAACGACTTGCCGTACTTCAGGGCGTAGCTCACACCGCTGACGCGACCGCTCGCCTGGCGGTCGAGGTCGGCGCTGGAATGGGTCAGGTCCGCGGCCAGCGCGCCCCAGCCGCCCAGGTCGCGGGCCACGCCGAGGTTGCCGGCGCGGTAGAAGGCGCTGGCCATCAGGCCGCCGTACAGCGTCGAGTCGAACACCCCACCCATGGCCAGGGTGCCCTGCCAGAGCAGCGGATCGTCCAGTTGCCCGGCGCTGTTGTAGCGACCGAGCGCGGCACTGTAGCGCCAGACGCCGTCGCGCAGCAGGTTGCCCAGGGTGGAATAGGGCTGGGTGAAACGGCGCACCTGGCCGTCGGCTTCGGTGACGATGATTTCCAGTTCGCCGCTGCCGGCGCTGCTGCTCAGGTCATCGATCTGGTACGGGCCGGGACTGACGTAGGTGCTGTAGATCGGGTAGCCGTTCTGGCGGATTTCCAGTTTCGCCCGGCTGTAGGCCACGCCCCGCACGCTGGGGGCGTAGCTCTGCTGCTGGTCGGAGAGCATGCCCAGGTCCGAGGCGATCAGCAGGCCGCTGATCGGCACGCTGCGGAACATGTCGCCCTGGGTGAAGGTTTCGCCCAGGGTCAGGTTGGCGAAGGTGCCAGGCAGGTCGCGCTGCACATAGGTGAAGGCCCGGGTCCATTCGCGCACGCCCTGGTCGTTGCGCCGCAGTGCCTGGTTGCTGCGCAGGCGCCACGGCCCGAGGTTGACCCCGGCATCGAGGTTGACGTCCTGGTCGCTGGAGCTGCCACCGAAGCGGTTGTGCCCCTGGTAGGCCGAGATCTGGTAGTTGAGGAAGGCGGCATCGATGCCGTCGCTCCAGTCCTGCGGGCGGGTGGCCAGGCTGGCATCGCGGCGCAGGGCGATCTGCGGGATGGACAGCAGCAGCTGCAGCTTGCTGGCGTCGAATTCGACCTGGGCGCCGGGAATCGCCGCCGGCAGGTCGACACAGTCCGCAAGCAGGTCGGCAGGGTGGGCCAGACTGTCGCCGCGCAGGCCGAGGCTTGCCACCAGTGCCGCTGGCAGGCATGGCTGCAGATCGGCGCCCGCGGGGTCGGCGCTGAACGCCAGGCGATGCTGGCCGAGGCTGTCGAGATTGACCAGCACCTCCACCGGATAGTGCCCGGGGACCAGCGCGGTGCTCATGGCCAGGCTGTCCAGGGCCAGGCTGCCGGCCTCCGGGTCGTGCTGGCCGGCCTGGTGCATGAAGCTCGACTCGAAACCGACGAAGCCGGCGGCCGGTGCCACGGCGCCGAGGCACAGGGCGAGGCCGCCGCCGGTGGCCAGCAGGCGGGCGGACGGATGGCGCGCGGGCAGGCGCCATCGCCATGGAGAGACAGTCATGGGCGGGTTCCTGAAGACGGTCGGGGGAAAGGGCTCAGCGCGTCGGCTGCAGCGGCATGCTGAGCGGGTCGCTGTAGCCGCCGTAGTCGTTGATGGCGGTGAAGGTCACCAGGGCATCGTTGCCGATGTCCGCGGATTCGAGGGCGAAGCGCTGGCGCGCCAGCGGTAGCGCCATCGGCGCGCCGGCGGGCTGGCTGAGGCGCTCGCCGCTGCGCAGTTCGAGGCGACTGAAGGAGAAATGGAAGGGCGTCGGGTTATCCACCACCAGGTACGCCTTGCCCTCGGCGCGTTCGAGCGACCAGCGCAGTTCGCCGAGGCGGCCCATGGGGTCGTGACCCAGCTGGCTGGGCCGGTAGAACAGCTTGATGCGTGTGCGCAGGGCGATGTTCAGGACATTGCGTTGCTCGCCGCGCGATTGCGGGATCTCCTGGACGTTGAAGAAGAACAGCGACTCGCGATCGTTGGGCAGGTCGCCGGGCAGCGCGCTGATCTGCACCAGCTGTTCCTTGCCGGGATCGATGCGGAACAGCGGCGGCGAGGCGATCAGCGGGACCGCGCTGGTGGTGTCGTCGGCATCGGTATTGACCCAGGTCTGCACGGCGAAGGTGCTGTCGCTGGGGTTGTTGACCAGCACGGACACGCTGCGCTTGTCGCTGTCGAACACCACCCGGGTGCTGGCCAGGCTCAGCGCCGCCTGGCTGGCGGGCAGCCAGGTGATCAGCAACAGCAGGACAGCCGCGTGCGACCGGCGCGAAGGACGGGGAAGGGTGAACATGGAGAGCTACCTGTAACGTTGGGCGGGACAGACCCCCGGGCGTTGTCGCGCCCGGGGGCGGCAGGGTCAGTTGACGCTGACGATGAAGGCGACGTCGGCGTCGGCGGAGCCGGCGGTGACCGCGGCGGTGGACTGGTACACCGCGGTGAAGAACAGGTCGCTGGCCCCGGTGGCGTTCAGCGGGTACTGGGCAGAGTCTTCACCGTTCCTCACCTGGGTACCGGTGCGGTCCCTGATGGCCACGGCCACGCCCCTGGCGGTACCGGCGCCGGGCTTGATGCCGAACAGCGACTGGTCGGCGCCGGCGCCGCCCTGGATGCCGCCGAACTTCACCGTGGCGTAGTTGGGATCGTCCGCGCTGAGCCCGCATTCGCCCTTGACCCGCAGGGCGAAGCTGCGGCCGCCGGCTTCGCTGCCGATGGCGGGGAAGTCGCTGACCAGCGGCGCGCCCATCTGCACCAGGTTGCCGACGGCGCCGCTGTCCGGATTGACCACCTCCACCGAGCAGGTGCTGCCGTTGATCTGGCCGCTGAAGTTGATGGTGCCGGTGGTGGCGAAGGCCGAGGTACCGACGAGGAGAAGGGGTAAAGCGATTAAGAACGTTTTCATGATCGAACCAGAATGTTGGCGCAGTGAATGGCAATTCCTGCGCGGGTTTCAGGGTAGGGGTGTCACGGTTTGTAGGACTGCTCCGGTATTGGTCGAGGCGTTGACCTACAGGGCGGGGAGTCTATTTGCGGGCTTTGGCGGGGTATGTAGGAAAAGGCGATGTGCCAGGTCAACCAAGCGGTGTTTGTGAGTGGGCTTGGTGATCGAGGAGGAGGGAGGGGGCGTAGGAAACGGCGGTGCAGCGAAGGGCCGAACGTCCGTTTTCGGCACTTCGCTGCAGTTTCATGCCTGGTAGGGGTTAATGGGGTAAAAGCTGATCTTTGGCACTTTCGAACCCTTCGTCTCGATCCAGAGCTTGTCCCGTCCCAAGCCAGTGCGTCGCACATTGCTGGATCCTGCTGCCGCCTGCACGGGAGTCGGGACCTGAACCGGAGGCGGCGCGGGTGCGGGCATCGCTGTCGAGGCAGCGCCGCCCGGAGGCCCTGGAGGGGGCGCTGCTGCGACCGCAGGCGTTGGCCCGCCGCCGCGAATGTTCCCCGCGGTCTGTGTCGCCGGTCTGCTTCTGCCGCCCCGGCCCAGCCAGGAAATGGCGTTGTCGATCCGTTTGCCGAGATTGCCGAAACCTCTGGGCAAGGTGAACAGGGGCTTGCTCATGGTCTGGAATGCACCCTGCGCGCCCAACTGCGCTTGCCGCAGTTTCTCGGCGGCCTTCAGCATGCTGCGTCCCTTGCCGGCCATTAGCGTTCCGACGGCGACCATCGCCCCGCCTATGGCCACCAGGGTGCTGTTGTCTTCCAGGGTGCCCCATACCGCGAGGCCGAGACCCGCCACGGCGATTCCCGCACCGCCGGCGGCCATGATGAAACCGACGGTCAGCGCTGGCGCGGTCCAGGGCACTGCAACCACGACCGGGATGACGAAGAGCGCCATGAGCGCGACGGGCAGCCAGTCGGTCCAGCTCTTCTTCTGGGTCGGTTGCTCGATGGGGTCGACGTAGATCGGATCGGTGCCCGGACGCCGGTCGCTGCGGTGCCCGGAGGGATCGTGGAAGCGCACCGGGTTGCCCAGGCAGTACACGTAGGGGTTGACCCCGCCGTCTTCGAACGGTGCCTGCGAGTCCGGGCTGTGGAAGCGCATCAGCCCAGGGTTGTAGGCACGGTAGCCGCGTCCCAGCAGGTACCAGCCGCTGGTGGATTCCCGGGGTTCGCCGTTGAACGCCAGCAGGCTCTGCAGGCGGCGTTCGTCCTGCAGCTCGCCGTAGACGCCGTAAGCCGTTTCGCGCAGCCCGGCCTTGATGCTCTCGCCGATGACGCTGGGGCTGGCATCGGTGAGCAGCAGCAGGGTGCGTTCGTGATCGTCGAGCTGCTGTTGTCCCAGCGGCACGCCCTCGTGGCTGAAGCAAAGGGTCCGGGTGTTGTCCTGCACGGTGAAACTGAGGTCGTAGCCCTCGTAGAAGCGCAGGGTTTCGGGCGCGTCGCCCTCGCGGCTGGCCAGCAGGTGCTGGTGTCCATCGTAGCGATAGCCGCCCATGGAGCGCTGGCCGTCGGCGCTGGTCACTTCCAGCAGGCGGCCCAGGTTGTCATAGCGCAGGTGCTGGCCCAGTTCGTCGTTGAGCAGGTTGCCGTCGGCGTCGTAGCTGAAATCCTGGCTGCCCGGATACCCCGCTTCGGTCAGGGAATGACGAACGTTGCGCAACTGGCAGGGATCCTCGTCGGCATAGGTGAAAATGGCTACGTCCTGCTTGCCGCTGGCGAAGGCGGTGACGCAGCGCTTGATGTTGTCCAGGGCGTCGAAGAGAAACAGCTGGCTGCTGATCTCGTTGCCATAGCGATCGCTGGGCAGGCGTTCGCCATTGCAGGTATAGCGCCCAAGGCGACCGCGCAGGTCGTAGGTGAAGGTCTCCAGGAGCAGGCTGCGTCCGGCCATTTCCTGGTGGCGTTCGCACAACTGGTCATCCTCGCGCCAGACATGGCGGATGGTGCGTGGCGGCTGGTCGTTGAGGAACAGGCTGCGCAGTTCCAGGCGCCCCAGGCTGTCGTACTCGTTCGTGCTGACCAGGGTATCGCCGCTGTCCAGGTCGCGGGTGGTGGTGCAGCGCGGTCGGCCAAGCAGGTCGAAGTCGAAATCGGCCTGCAACCGGCCCTGGGTCATCTGCCGGACCCGGCCGCTGCCGTCATACAGATAGGTGGTGAGCGCCTGATCGTGCTTCACCCTCAGCGGCAGGCCGAACAGCGATGTCTCGTAGGTGGTTTCGTGGGATTGGCCGCTGCTGTCCAGCCAGACCTCCCGTTCAAGGTGACCTGCCGCGTTGTAGTGGTACTCACGATTGCCCTGGGCGTTGCTGGCGAGGGTGAGGCTGGCGTCGCGCGGATCGAAGTCGTAGGTGGCCGTGTTGCCCGGCACGCTGATCTGATCCGGCTGTTCGCTGAGGTTCACCTTGTAGTGGTAGTCGACGAGCTCGCCGGCCGGGGTCGTGCGCTGGCGCACCAGACTCTTGCCGCCCTCGTAGTCGTAGCTTTCCCGGCGTGGGCCGACACTGCGCCAGGCCAGCCGTTCCAGGCCATCGAACTGCTGTTCGCCGACACACACGGTCGGCTCCAGGGCGTTGGCCGGGATCACCCGCATGGCCGTGCTCAGCTCGCCCGTGCTGTGCCGGTCGAAGTCGCGCTCGATCACGGTCCGGTCGGGCAGGTGGGTGCGCTCGACGCGACCATGCACATCGTATTCGTACAGCGTGGTCAGGGTCGTTTCCTGCAGCGCCTGTTCGTGGCGCGTGCAGTGACCGTAGCCGTCGTAGAAGAACGCCTGGCGAGCGATGCAGTGCTCTTGCTCGTCGAGACGTTCGATCCAGTCGGGTTTGTCGAAGGCATTGAACTGGGTCACCGTGAGCTGGCTGGTCAGCCTGGCCTGCCCGCTGCTTTCCAGCCAGGTGCGCTGCAGGTCGCCACCGTCGCCGAACGGCGAGATCTCGCTGACTTCGCTCACGCCGTCCGGGCGCGTGGTACGCCACACCCGGCCCCAGTCGTCGTATTCGTAGCCTGTGGTGAGCGGCATTTCCTCGCCATCGAGCCAGTCGCTGCGGGTTTCCGCGATCAGTTGGCCCAGCGCGTCGTAGCGTGCACTGTAGATCTGCCGCCAGCCACCGGCATGGGCATGTTCCATCGCCACCGGACGGCCCAGGCCGTCGACGCGGACGCGGGTCTGCACGCCCCTGACATCCGTGGTGGTCTGCGTGGCCTGCTGGCCGTGGCTGGCGACCAGGACATGGTGGTGATGGCGGCTGACCTGCACATCGCTGCCGGGTGCGACCACCTCTTCGACCAGGCGCCGGAAACGGTCGTAGCGGCTGAGCACCTCCACCGCATTCTCGTCGTCGCCGAGCAGCAGCTCGCCATGCACCAGCGACTGATCCCGGGTCAGGGTCCTGCTGCTGTCGTCGAAGGCGGTGAAGGTCTCCACGGTACGCAGCACGTCCTCGGCCAGGCGCTCGTTGCGTTCGCGACTGTAGGCGAACCGGGTGATGCCGATCGCCTCCTTCACGGTGTGGCTCAAACATTGCCGGCGGCCGTGCAGCAGGTCGTCGGCGGGATCCTCGAAGTAGAGGATCTCGCTGTAGCTGAGCAACTCCTCCTCTTCGCCGCGCACGGCGACGGTGTCCTCGCGACACTTGAGCAGCATGGGATTGTTCGGCGCACCGGCGAGCGGTGCCAGGGCCTTGTAGCGAAACCGCGTGACCAGTTCCGGCTCGCCGTCGCGCGCGTTCTGTGCCGGTGCGACGCGGGTTTCCTTGAGGTTGCGGACGAAACCGTCCGGATCCGCGGGACAGCCGTCCTCGCCTTCGGCCTTGTAGTAGAGATGAGTCAGGCGCACGCCATCCTCACGGGTCTCGCTGATCAGGTTCCCGTAGTCGTCGAACTCGGTATGGGCGATGTCGTTGCGTGCCAGGGTAGGGTTCCTGGCGTGCCGCCAGCGGGTTTCCGTGCTGCTTGGCAACTGGAAACGCCGCGGCTGCTGTTCGAAGGGCCGATCCTCGGTGAAGTAGCGGGTCGCTATCTGTTTCACGTTGTCGTTCTGCTGGATCTCCTCCAGCGTCTGCAGGTGAAAGCGATCGTAGGTGCGGTGCACCGTGCGCACGACTTTTTCGTCGACCCGATACGCCGCCGTGCTGGTGTACAGATAGCCTGGGTGAACCTTGTACAGCTGGTCCAGACCGTTGTCGTCCCAACTGATGCCGCTGTTGTTGCCGAGAAAATTCTCCTCGCTGTAGCTGTAGTCGATTTCCATCATCGGCTGGTCGAACTCGGGATACAGCCGATGGCGGGTGACCCGCGGCAGGTTGCTGCGCCCGCTCTTGCCGGGGAAGGGGTGGCCCTGGTCGCCGTACTCGAGGGTTTCGCGTCCGCCCAGAGGGGTCTGTACCTCGGTGATGCAGCTCTTGCCGAGGAACTGTCCATAGCTGAAGCGCCAGGAGGCCAGCTCGGGGGTGGGCAACACGACCTTCATCACCCGCCGGCCGGTCAGTTGCAGGACGAAGCTGTTCCCCTCTTCGTCGTCGCTGAAGGGGGGCAGGCGTATCTTTACCGAGAAGTCGTCGCGCAGGATGCGCAGCAGGTCGCCGCCCTGGTCACTCACGCGACTCAGGCACTGATAGCCGTTGAAGGTGTCGTACTCCAGCGTCAGGCGATGGCCCAGCGGGGAATGGATGCTGGCCGGCAGGGCGACGCGCTTGCCCTGGCTGCCACTGGTCTTGAGGATCTCGACCAGGCCGCTCTTGTGCACCAGGCGATAGGTACCGTTGCCGTCGTCGAAGAAGCGAAAGTTGTAGATCTTGCGCTCCGGAATGTCCGGCTCGATGTCACTGCCGGTGACCTTGAAGCTGTCGCCGCTGAACAATGACAGCATGCCGGTATCCGGTACGTACTGGGAAAGGCGCAGGTCCCAGCCCAGGCCGAAACCGCTGTCGATCAGGTTCAGCGGATTGAATGCCAGCGCCAGCGGCAGATCCGGGCCGGCCAGGGCATTTCCCTTGAGTTCGGGCAGTTCGATGTTCACCGTGTATTGACCGGTGCGCGGATCGACGCTGCTCTTGACGAAGCCGGGAAAATTGAAAGCGTTGGAGCTGACGTCACTGTGCGCGCTCATGATGGTTGCTCCGGCAGGGGACGACAGGGATCAGTGGCGTGGCTCGGGTTGACCGACCAGGGTGGCGCAGCGGTAGCGGGTTTCCTTGTTTTCATCGCCGTCATGGCTTCTGCCGATCAGGACCTGCTCGCCCGGGCACTCGAAGTTGTGTGCGGACTCCCTGAATGCGCTGCTCCAGGCGCCGGGCATCACGTTCATCGGCTGGCCCTGGTAGTCGCTCACCGGTGCACACCAGTGGTGGGTCGCCTTGTTTTCGTCGCCTTTGTGTTCACGACCGGTCATCACCGTATTGATGGGGCAGATGATGCGGCTGTCGTTTTCGGTCTGGCCGGTGGACTTGCGCGGCGTACCCACCTGCAGCGCCTTGCCGTCCTGCATGGGGGTAACGCAGCGATAGTCGGTAGGTTTGTTTTCATCGCCATAGTGGGCCCTGGCGCTCAGTACCTGGTGGCTCTGGCATTTGAAGTCCGTTTCACTTTCGTTTTTCACGTTTTCCCACTCACCGCGCACCAGGGTCACCTCGGGCGCCGGATCGGTCAGGACGGCGGCCGAGGTGGTGATCCGCATGCAGGACATCCGATCCAGCACGTTGGCGTTTTCGCCGCGAACGTAGCGTCCTACCAGTCGCACGCCGGGTCTGACGATATCGCCAGGCTCGTAGGTCCAGAACAGGGTCAACTGCAACTGATCGGTCGATGTGCGCCGGGTGGTGGTTTTCAGTTCGAGCCAGAAGTCGTCGATGTCCTTGCCGTTCTCGTCCTTGGTCCGGCAGTCGGCGTCATCGGTCGCCAGGATGCCCACCGCGGACGGCAGGTTGCCGAAGATGATCTGGCGGATCTTGTTGTTCAGCCCCCGGCACGGTGACTCGTCCGCGCCGAACTCGTATTGCAGCTTCTTGTTGCTGCCGGCGGGAGGAACACTCAGGGTACAGGCATTGTTCTGAGTGTCGTAGAGAATGATCGTTCCCCCGGGATTGTCGCTGGTGGGGAGGTTCTCCGTGGTCTGGGCCAGAACGGTGTGGCTGGCACCGAGGAGCAGCGCGCAGTTGAGCAAAGCCGGGATGACCTTCATGGCGGGGGTTTTCCGATCGATTGAAGGGGCGGGCAGATGCACCGAGGGCGAAGTGATCACCACATTTTTCCGCATTTGTACTGGGTAACCTTGTTTTCATCCCCCTTGTGATAGCGACCGATCATGATCGAGGGGGCGGGACAGGTGAAGTCGGTGTCCGATTCCGGCTCTCCTTCCGACCAGCCGATACTGGTGACCTGCATCGGGTCGTTGTCCCAGTAGGTGCTGATCGGCGTGGCGCAGCGATACCAGGTTTCGCCTGATTCGGTATCGCCATAATGGCTGCGGCCGACCATGACGCGGTCGGTCGGGCAACTGAACAGGATGCCATCGTCTTCATTGATGGGGCCGAACGTTTGCATATCCACCCATCGGACTCGGCTGTCGTTCTGGGTGGCGGTGGCGCATCGGTAATAAGTGTCCTTGTTTTCGTCACCCTTGTGCCTGCGGCTGACCATGATCTCATCTTGCAGGCAGGTGAACTTGTGACTGCTTTCCGCCATTCCCGAGGACCAGGGTAGATAGGCAAGTTGCACGGGGGCTCTGGCGCCTTTCTCACTGGCAGTGTCATCCGCAGATGCCAGAACGCTGTTGAAAGCGCCTATGGCCAGCACCAGGCAAGCCGAAGCCAGGGTCATGTTCATGTGGCAGGTCCTGATCGGGTTGTCGAGGCGGCAAGCAACTGCCCGCCAGCCGTATGTGGGGGCCGGGAACTCTCGGTCCGGCGTCCTGTTGTCGATTTAATACCCGGGTATCGTGCTTGCCTACCTATCAGAACAGCCAGGTTCTAGGGGGCCGTGGGCGTGGCCCGTCACCTCTTTAGCAGACTGATGGCCATTTCCAACCTGTCACTTCTGCCAGTACCGAGGCGCGGCACCCGGGTGTAAAAAAACCTCACTTCATCAACGACGGCTCGATGGCCGCCGTGGTGATCCATGAGGACTGTCTGCAATGAGTGATTTTCCCGAGCCGCGGATACCGGCTCTGCGCCCCGACGACACCATCGACCTTGCCGATGTGGGCTCGGGGCATCTGCGCAGTTTCGTGAAATATCCCGGCATGGCGATTGGCGACAGGATTCATGTGAACTGGCGTGGTTGCAGCCAGGGCAAGCAGGTGTTCGATGCCCTCGACCTGGTGGTGGATGTCAGCGAAGACAACGGCTACGACGAAGTCGTCGGCATGCCGGTGTTCATTCCCAATGATCTGGTGGTGGGTGTTGATCAGGGCTGGGCGTTCTACTCCTACATCATCGAGCGCGACACCCTGCTGTTGCCGGAGTCGCTGCGCCAGTTCGCCTATGTCGGCGTGCGTCCACCGCCCCTGGTGCCCTTGCCGGTGGTGCAGTTGCGCGAAGCCCGCGGCTTGCTGCTCGATCCCGCGGCCATGGGCACCCACGGCGTGACCGCGGTGGCACCGCCCTACCTGGCCATGCAGGTCGGCGATCGGGTCACGCTGCACTGGCGAGGCTACTTCGGGGGGATACCGGATACCGAATATGACACCTTCGTCACCCTGGCGCCCGCGCATATCGGCAAGCCTCTGGAATGGCTGATTCCAGCGATCTATGTGTACCTGACCGAAGGCGGCGAGGCTCATCTGCACTACAGCGTGCGCTACGCCCAGGGCGCGCAGGACAGCGAGTCCGATGTGCAGGTGTTTCGCGTGATGTCGGAACCGGGCGCCTTGCTGCCCGCCTTGCGCATCGATGGCCATGATGGCGGCGGGCAGCTCGACCCTGGCGCCTTCCCTGGCGGTCTGCGCCTGTACATGGAGCCGTATCCGGGCATCCGTGTGGGGGATCAGGTGCTGCTCCATTGGCTCGGCAACCGGGAGAGTTTCAGCACCGTGAAGTCGCTGCGTATCGATACCTCCACGCTGGACAGTGGCACCCTCGTGGCGACAGTCGAGCCGCAGTGGCTGGAGGCGGCGCAGGGCGAACGTATCAGCCTGTTCTACCAGTACGCCCGCAAGGGCGTGGCGGCGACCGCCGAGGCGCTGGCGCTGACTGTCCGCAGGCCGCTGGTGCTGCCGGCGCCAATCGTCAGGGACGCTACCGCCGAGGGTGGCAGCGGCGAGAACAAGGGCGTCCTGCTGGCCGGCGATGCCACCTATGGCGCGCAGGTGGATGTCCCGGAGTCGGTGCCCCTCGGTACCCGCGATCGTCTCGAGGTTCACTGGCATGGCCATCCGGCTGGCGGTCGGCATGTCGCCACGACGCCGATCAGCGAAAACCAGCGGCGCAGCTTCTTCATTCCGGCGACTGCCATCGCCGCCAACATGGGCTCGGGAGAGAGCAAGCGTTTCGAGGTGTTCTACCGCCTCACCGTGGAGGACGAACTGCCCCAGGATTCGACTGCATTCCACCTGCGCATCGAACCCTTGCCGAAATCCGTCTACCCCAACGTCCAGTGCCTGGAAGCCCAGGGCAACACCAGCCTGTCGTTCGCCGCGGTGCCGATCACGGGCGCCACCCTGTGGCTGGACGGCTGGACGTTCATTGCGGTCGGGCAGTTGCTGACCCTCGAAGCAGCGGGCGTTTCCCTCTCGGGCGCGGCGGTATCCGACACCATTCGCAACGCCTTGCCGGTGACGGCGAGCGAGTTCATCCGCGACCGGGTGGATGCATTGCTGCGGCGTTCCTTCCTGCAGGGTCTGAAACGCAACCAGCGTTTCACCCTGAAGGCCAGGGTCAGCTTCGACGGCGGGGAAACCTTCACCGTCTTCGACGAAACCAGCATCAACCTGACGGATTGAGCACGGCACGTGGACCAGGAGAAGAGCATGAGCACGGCAGACACGACCTCGTTGCCCGACCTGCTGCGCTGGCTTGGGGAGAAGCCGCGGACATTCGGCTGGAACGCGATTCTCGCCTACGACAGCGAGCGGACCAACACCGTGCTGCGTCAGGAGTACATCGAGCGCTACGACAGCGGCTATTTCCTGAAGCCGCTCGAGGAGCTGATCCGTACCACTGACGCCAGCGCCGAATATGTCTACGACTATGTGTTCGACAGCCCGCGATTGTCCTTCGTCAACGCCACCATCGCCCGCTCCGGCGCTGTGCTGACGCAGCAGGTCGTCGGCGGCGCGCAGTTGTCCCTGGTCCGGCCACTGGGCCTGACCCATACCCGCGTGGAAAAGGTCTTTTCCATGGATGCCCTGGACGGTCCGCTGCTGGAGTCGGAGGTGGCGCTGACTGCCAGCACCGGCCATGTCAACCTGGCGGGCAAGGTGACCCTGGACATTTCCCGGGGCGACAACCCGCGTCTGCTCTTCATCGGTTCGGACGAACACCAGCGCACGGTCGGCCAACACCTGCAATGGCGTTTCGCGCTTCTGCCGGAAGACCAGAGGACCATCGTTCTCAATGAGATCCCGGCGAGCTTCGAGCAGATCCTCAAACCGCAGCAGTTCGATATCCGTACCCAGCCCGCGCCGGGCAACCGTGAGCGTGGCAGCCGCAATTACGGACGCGGCGCGGTGCTGCTGTTCATCACCATGCAAGGGGAGGACAACGGCAGCATTCCCGACGATGACCGGCAACTGCCCTATCTCATTCCCGACGGTCATTCGGCGACGCTGCTGCTGGGCCATGACTTTCTCGTACGGCGAGTCTTCATCGCGGGTTGCCGTGCCATGGCCCACCTGCTCGACCACTTCGAGTACACGACGATCCCCGACAACAAAGGCTTCACCCGGTACGTCTGGGTATTCAGGGGGCGACTCAGGGAAGGCCGCATCTATGGCTGGGCGCCTGATTTCCAGATGATGCTGATCGAAAACCTGATCCTGCCGATCGGTGATAGCGACCAATGCAGTCTTATCCTCAGAATCGATCCCGACAGCCTGGCCTGGAGCCTGTACGGGAACACCCCGCTGGCCGTCAGCGTGACCCCGAATTCGGGGCCGAGCTATTCGGGCAACGTGCACACAAGCTGGGGCATGAGCCGGGTATTCAACTTCGTCGTCGATCCGGGGACGGGCAAACTGAACCTGGCCCATATCGCACCCCCCGTCAGTTCGTTCACGGTCGAACCAGGCGATTTCGCCAACTACCCGCCGATCGCTTCGCGCTTCAAGGAGATCGGCGATTTCGTCAAGCACTACGGTGAATGGGCAATCGCCAACGGTGAGCAGGCCTTCGCCAGGACCGCCGCCTCGATCGATGTGTTCCGCTTCAACAGCCTGCTGTTCAAGGGCCGCAACTCGGTGCTGCTGAAAAGCTCGCATGTGCCGGGCGACATGCTGATGGTGGGGGATGTCGGGCCGGATCTGTCGAACTTCGTCATCGATCAGTTGGAGCCGCTTATCGGCACCGACAGCAAGATGGAATTCAGCGTCACGCCACCGCGCATCGGCATCCACTGGAGCCTCGAGCATCTGCCGGGGGGCAGCGGAGACCTGGGCAACATCAGCCAGAGTGGGATCTACAACTCGCCGAAGGACGGCGCGATCAAAGGCAATTCCCTGCGCCTGAGAGTCAGGGCCAGGTTGGGCCAGTACACCAGCACCGCGCTGCTCACCGTGCTGGCGCGCGATATCTCGATCAACCCGGTGGTGCAGATCTGCGGTGCGCGAGAGCGCCGGGAGCTGTCTGCAGGCTCCTGGACGACGGGGGGGCTGGAATGGTCGGTCGTCGACAGCGGCTCCGGCGCCACGGTCGTTCCCAGCAGCGATCCCGAAGGCGACCACACCTATATCGCCGGGGCGGCGAATCCGAGCAAAGCGTTTCTCGTCGATGAGATCCAGGTGCGCAACCTGCGTACCGGACACCGGTCGTCGGCCTGGGTCGTGGTGACCAGCGGCATACCGTCACTGGAGGTCCGCTATGAAGCCGACAGCCAGCCGGAACGGGTGCGCTGCAAGGCCTACTTCGCCGGTCACAGCGAGCCGATCGACGGACTCGCCCTGGAATGGAAGCTGCTGGCCGGCTCGGGGCGGATCGACAGCGATGGGCTGTTCAGTCTCGATCCGGAGCCCAGCCACAGGTTTGCCGTGGTCACCTGCACAGTGCCTGCGCCGCCGCCGTTTCCTGCCTACCAGGGCTTCTGCATCCTGCCGCTGCCGCTGGTCCCTCTACCGGAGCTGCTGAAGGCGCTGGATGACGCCACAACGCTGCTCTCGACCCCCTTTTCCGGTGAATCGCCCAGAAAAGGGGGCTGACCTTTCCAGCAAGTCGAAGAGGACGATGGACATGAAAGACAAAGCACCGATAGACCACGTAATGCGATGGCTCGGGGGAGCCCCACGCACCTATGGCTGGAACGCCATCCTGGCCTATGACCGCGACAAGACCAACACGGTGCTGCGCCAGGAGTACATCGAGCGCTTCGACGCAGGCAGCTACCTGCCCGCCTTCGAAGGGCTGATCCCGACCACCGATGGTTCGGTGGAGTACCTGCACGACTATGTGCTCGACGCCGCGCGGCTGTCGTTCATCAACTCCAGCATTGCCAGCTCCCGGGCAATGATGACGCAGAAGGTCATCGGCGGCTCGCAACTGTCCTTGATCAAGCCGCTGGGCGCGCTGTTCCCCCGGGTGGAAAAGGTTTCGTCGCTGGATGCCATGGATGGTCCCGTGCTCGAGGCGGTGATCTACCTGAGGGAAAGTCCGGGTGTGGTCGATGAGGTGACGGGGGAGGTGATCCTCGATATCTCCCTCGGTGAGTTCTACCGTCTGACCTTTGCCCGCACCGAGGAGGAACGGAAGAAGGGCGGCAGGTTCTTTCAGGAGCGTTTCGGCGATCTCCTGGAGCCGCAGAAGCAACTGGTGCTCAATCGCCTGATTCGCGAGCCGGACCAGTTCCTCAAACCCGCCAGTTTCGAGATCCGCACCCATGCCGCTCCCAACAGCCGCACCCCGGGCACGCAGGAGTATGGCTCGGGGGCGGTGCTGGTGTTCATCACCATGGAAAACGAAGGCAACGGCTCCATCCCGACCGGTGACAAGGATCTGCCGTTCCTCATTCCAGACGGTCATTCGGCGACCATGCTGCTGGGGCAGGACTTTCTCGTGCGCAACATCTATGACCGTGGTTGCCGCGCCATCGCCAATGGCGGCGGCATGTTCGACTACGAGGTGATCTATGCCGGCCTGTTCCTCAAGGAACTGCGGGCGCTCAGCGGGCGAGCTCGCATCGGGCGCAGGACCGGTTCATCGCTGATCTACGAGCTGTTGCAGATCGATGACCTGAACCTGCCATTGGCCGACGCCAACTCCAGTTTCAGCATCATCATGGAGAGCAACAATCTGACCGTCAGGTTGCGCGGCAATGCCGAGCAGGCCATGCAGGTCAAGCTGCGCGATTATCACCTGACCTACAAGCACGATGTCACCGTGTTCTGGGATGTAACCAGCGTCTATGGGCCGGTGCTGCACCCAGCGACAGGTACCATCGAGTTCAGCTTGGTCCCGCAAAAGTCATTCACTCGAGTGCGTGTCAAACCTGGCAACTTCGGCAATGAAAACAACCTGGCCTGGCGTCTGGATGACATTGTCTCCTTCGCCGAAGAGGAACTGCGCAGTGGCATTGCGGAAAAACTGAGCACGTTCATTGACGCCGTCGGCGCGATCGATGCGTTCCGGCTCAATAGCCTGTTGTTCAAGGGTGAGAATGCGGTAGTACTGAAGAACATCTATACACCGGGCGACATGGGGCTGTTCGGCGATGTCGCGCCGCACCTGACCGAATTCGTCATCTCCCCCCTGGAACCGCTGATGGGCCATGGCCAGGTCCAGGCGTTCACCGTCGAACCGCCGCGGCTCGGGATCACCTGGAGCGTGCATGCGTTGCCCGGGGACAGCGGGCCCATCGGCAGCATCGACGCGGACGGCAAGTATACAGCGCCACGCTCCAGCGAAATCGAAGGCGTCTACAAGCGCCTGCTGGTCAGGGCTTCGCGGGGTACGCACACCAGCACGGCGCTGGTCACGGTGGTGGTGCGGGATATTTCGGTCAATCCGTTGATCCAGACCTGCAGTCCGCGCGACAGCCGTGCCATGTCTGCTGGAGGCCTGGGCCAGGGGGTGTTGAGCTGGGCGATCGCAGATCCTGATTCCACCGCGTCGGTCATTCCCAGCATGGATCCGGACGGTGACCATGTCTTTCTCGCCGGCGAGCCGGATCTGCTCAATCCGTTTCGCATCGAAGAGGTCGTGGTCACCAATGGCCTGACCCAGGCCCGGCAATCGGCGTGGGTCCTGGTGATCACCGGCACGATGGGTCTGGAAGTGACGTACCAGCCCACCGCTCGGCCTGACCAGGTGCAGTGCAAGGCGTACTTCGCCGGGACGGGGGATCCTCTCGATGGCATCCCGTTGGTCTGGGAGATGAAAGTCGGCTCGGGAAGCCTGGATGACGACGGCCTGTTCACCATCGATCCGGGGGGACATCACCGCTTCGCCGTGATCACCTGCAGCGTACCGATGCCACCGCCGTTTCCCTCCTACCTCGGCTTCTGCATCCTGCCCTTGCCGTTGATTCCGCTGCCTGACGTACTGCACGCGCTCGACGCCAGCGCCTTGTTGTTGACCCCACCCAGCGAGGAGTGAACGCCATGTCCGAACAGACCCTGCAAAACCTGCTGGCGGCGATGAAGGACCGTCCGATCACCCTGGGCTGGGGCGCGGTGTTGTGCTTCGGTCGCAGCCGCCTCAATGCCTTGCTCGAAGGACAGTTCGTCGATCGCCTGGCCTCCTTCCAGCAGATGTCGCCGGTCAACGGCGTGGTCTGCCTGAACCAGGAGTGCACGGAGAGCGCGACCCTGACCAACGTTCGCCTGGGACAGCCGCGCCTGTCGTTCGAACGGGCGTCGCTGCGATCCTCCACCGTCACCCTGGTCCTGCCCCTGGTCAGTGGCAACTTCAGCGTCATGACCCAGCATGTGGGCATGACGCCCATGCTGCTGTCCAGCGTCGACCTGGACGAGAGCCTGGGGTTCAGCCTGAGCGTGGACCTGTCTCTCTCCCAGGCGTCGGGGGAGGTGGACCAGAGTGGGCGCATCAGCCTGGATCTGGGCGAGGGCAGGAGCCCACGCTGCAATCTGCTGCCGTATCCCGCTGCCCAGGAGCTGCTGGGCAACCATATCCAGCAGCATGTCGGCATGCAGCCCTACAACCGGCGGGTGTTCGAGCTGGGCTTGTTCGAGTTCACCAGTTACCACCCGCTGAGTCCCGTGTCCTTCCAGCTGCTGACCCAGAAAGCGCCGGGCAGCAACGATGGCGATGGCGCCGTGGTCGTCTTCGTGCGTTTGCACGGCAATCATGGCAACGGCACGCTGCCGGTGGACGACAGCGACTTTCCCTATCTGATCCCGAGCGACCGGCAGGGCCAGGAGCCGCGCTGGTCGGCGTCGCTGGTGCTCGCCGAGGACATGATCGAGTGGCTCGGCGAAGAGCGTCTCGACGTGCTGAAGAACCTGCTGTTCCCCGGGCGCAGTGTGTTCGTCGAAAGCGCCGATGGCCGGCATCGGCCGCACGACCTGCTGGTCCTGGGCAATATCATGATGAGTCCCGGCACCGCGATGCTTGAACCGCTGTCGGGCAGTATCCGCGCCGGGCAAACGCGCCAGTTCGTCGCGCGTCGGGCCGATGGCAGCGTCATCCCCAATGTCGCCTGGCGTACGCGCAGCCTGGGCAGTCCGCTGTCGGTGGGCACGATCAGTCCGAGCGGGCTCTACACCGCCCCGGATGCAGCGACCATGGCCCACGATGCGACCCCGGCCCTGGTGCTCGGGGAGTACAGCGAGGGCGGCCAGACCCGGGAAATTGCCGCAACGCTGCTGGGCCGCTTCGAAGCGATGAGCATCTTCCCGCGGGTGGTGCTGTGCCGTCGTGGCGATGATCCGCTGGAAATCCGGGCGGCCGGTCACTCCGCCGGCACCCCGCAGTGGGGCCTGGTCGCGCCTGCCGTCGGCAGCCTGCAGGTGACCGCGCCGGGGGTGGCCTTGTATACGCCACCGGCCGATATCGATACCCCGGTGGTGCTGCAGCGCATCGAGTGCCGCCTGTCCGGGGCGGTCATCGAAACCGCGGTGATCATCCTCAAGGGCATCGCTACCGCCGCGGTCGAGCCCTTTTTCGTGCCGGCGATCGACTTCGACGCGCCACTGCGTTTCTACAACGAAAGCCCGCCCGGCTGGGCACGCTGGAGCGTGCTGGGGGACGGCACGGTGGACAGCGATGGCATGTTCACGCCACCGGCGCTGCCTTCCGGTTCACCGGTCAGCCTGGTGTGTTGCGAGGTCCTGTACAACGGCACCGGTCCGGTGATGGCCAGCGGTTTCGCCATTGTCCGCCTGGTGGCCAAGGAGATTCCGCCGCCGCGCTGGAAGGAGCTGGACTACTTCAGGATCAAGCCGCTGGGTGGCCGAGTACAGGCCTATGCCAACGGCAATCAGCAGATTCCGCTGCTGATCGAGATCAGGACCCAGACCGTGCCGGTCGACGGCCAGCAGGTGCATATCAGGCTCAGCGAGACGGAGCTGGCCTCGCTGCGCCTGTTCGACCAGAGCGGCAACGATGTGCCCTTCATCAATGCCGACCAGGAAGGCATGGCCCACGACGCCACCACGCCGTGGGCCGTCCACCAGCGGCGCAACCGCTTCAACCTGTATTCGCCCAACGGCCTGGAGGACGCCGCCGGGCATGGCGTGGCGGCGCCACGCAACGACGGCATCAGCTTCCGTGAGTTGTACGTGCATGTGCGGGAACAGGGCTCGCGGACGTTCTATGCGCGTTTCACCGGAGACGACAGGCGGGTGTACAACTCCAACGACAAGACGGTGGAGCATTCGGAAATCGAGCTGACCGGCATGACGCCACCCGCGGTGGATCCGGTCGTAGGACCGGGGCATCACTTCGACATGATCCGCGAGCGCGTCTACAGCGGCAGCGGTCATGGCGGCCCGGATGGCAGCGATGATTTCAGCTACTACCTGCAGTCGGTGGATTACTGGCGCATCAACTACAACCGCGCGGGGATCTATCCCATGCCCTTCGCCACCCTGCGCATCGAGCGCAACGTTTCGACGATCCGCTGGGAAAGCGAGCAGATGGACGAAACGTTCTTCAGTTTCACCGGCTATGCGTTCCATCCCTATCGCTCGAACTTTTCCGGTATCGACCAGCGCCCCACGGGCCTGACGTTCGACGCCTACTTTCTCGCGCTCAACCGCCTGGCCGCGGCAACGCCACCGCGGGTGCCGTTCGAGCCGGGCAAGCAACCATCCCCCGGTGAGCTGATCGTCAGCCTGCAGCGGGTGGACGACATGACCTACTGGTACGACGGCATGGCCGCGGGGCAGCCCAACCGCATGTTCCGCAGCCAGCTGGATGCGCCGGTGGTCTTCGTTCTGTTGGACGTGGAAGGCAATCGCCATCGCCTGCAGGTGTCGTTCCAGCCTCCGTCGACCAACGACAACCGCAACTACCTCAACCTGAGTATCCAGTGATGCCCGGCGCTACCACGGTGTCCGGCGACTCTGCGCGGATACTTTGGCCGCGCCGGGCTGCCTGCAAGAGATCTTGGTCATGACCAGCAAAACCGCTATCCACTCCAATGCCTTCAACTTCCTCAGCTTCATGCAGAGCAGCGTCGATCCGCGCACCGGCCAGTACACCCTGTCCGTGAACCTGCCCGAACTCAAGAGCAACGCCCTGTGCGGCCCCGACCTGCCGCTGCGGCTGGACTTCAACCCGCTGAACATGATCGACAGCGGCTATGGCCTGGGCTGGAACCTCAACCTGTCGCAGTACGATCCGAACGACAGCATTCTCTCGCTGTACACCGGGGAGACGTTCAAGGTCACCGGCAGCGGAGAAGAACCGGCGATCAAGGAACGCAAGCTGCTCAGCTTCCGCTTCTTCGTCGACGACGAGAACACCTGTCGCATCGTGCACAAGAGCGGCCTGGTCGAAGTGCTGAAGACCGTCGGCAGCGGAGCGCAGCGGGTCGCCTTGCCGCAGCGCATTTACGCCCCCAGCGGCCATCGCCTGGACCTGGAGTACACCTCATTCAATGGCCACCAGCGCCTGAGCCGGGTCAGCGACCAGCACGGCGAACTGCTGCGTGTGCTGCGCGAAACCTCGGCGCTGAAGATCCTCACCGCGCCCTTCGAGGACAGGCCGGGCAAGCGTGTGCTGATGGACATGAACGCCGGGCTGGTGCGCGAGATCGTCCTGCCCAGCGCGGACCTGGCCTCCTGGCGCCTGCGCTACGACACCATCCGCGGCATCACCTGCCTGGTCGAAGTGCAGACCCCGGTGGGCGGGCGCGAGACCATCGATTACAAGGACCCGGGGCATCCGTTTCCCGGCAGCACCCCGCGGCCCAATCTGCCGCGGGTCAGTCATCATCGCCTCGAACCCGGCTTCGGCCAGCCGCCGATGGACGTGGACTACGAGTACTCGGTCGCCAACTTCCTCGGCAATGGCTCGGCCATCGAGTACCAGGTCGATGGCCTGGATCAGCTGTACAAGATCGACCACACCTACGTGTACGACAGCACCGCCTTTCACCAGGTGGACGGTGTGGCGGTGCGCAGTGTCAAGCGCGTGTACAACCGTTTCCATCTGCTGATCGAGGAAACCACCCAGCAGAACCGCTTCATTCGGCGGACGCTGAACACCTACCACGCCGAAAACGTGAACTTCGACCAGCAGCCGAAGCAGTTCCAGTTGCCCAGGCGCGTGGAGACCCGCTGGGAGCTGGCCGATGACGCCAGCCGCTGGCGCAGCGAGGCGCTCGAGACCGGCTTCGACGAGCACGGCAACCTGATCCTGGAAATCGATGCCAGCGGTATCGCCACCCGCCACACCTACTACGCGGTGGACGGCGAGGAGGGCTGCCCCGCGGACCCCGACGGTTTTGTCCGCAGCCTCAAGGAAACCAGCGTGACCCCGGCGCCGGGCGGCGAGGGCGAGGCGCCGGTGCTGGTCACCGGCTTTCACTACGAGGCCTTCGCGCCCCTCGATGGCATGCCGGTCAAGCCCTGGCTGGGCAATACCCGGGAGTCGCTGTCCGAGGGCGGCCGAATGCTCAGCCTGGTGCAGCGCGAGTATGTGCTGACCCCCGGCGATGCCAGTCACCATGGTCGTCTGTACCGTGAAATCGAGACCTTCAATGGCATTCCCCGGGTCAGGGCGTTCACCTATGAGCTTGCGCCCGGTGAAGGCGTGCTGCGCACCGTGGAAACCCTCAGGGCCGTCGACGGTACCTGCAAGTCCACCACCCTGGAGCACTCCCTGGTGCTCGGCGAAGCGGTGCTGACCCGCGACGACAACGATGTGGAGATCCGCTACGCCTATGACGACCTGCGCCGGGTGGTCAGCGAGACCGTGGCGCCCGGCACGCCGTTCGCCGCCTCGCGTTTCTACAGCTATTCGCTGACCCGCCTGCACGGCCAGCAGGCCAGCCAGGAGATGGTCGACGTCAAGAACGTGCACACCCGCACCTGGGTCGACGGCCTCAATCGCGCGGTGCGCGAGGAGCGCGAGGATGTCGATGGCGGCACCCGGGCCTGGCGCGATATCTGGAGCGGGCAGTTCGATGCGCTCGGGCAGCAGATCGGCGAAATCGAATACGACTGGCTCGGTCCGGACACCCTGGCGCTGCCGCGCAGCATCGCCTATGACGACTGGGGCCAGCAGTGCTGCGTGACCGGCCCCGACGGGGTGGCGCTGCACGAGGAGACCGACCCGATCGGCACCCCGGCCTCCAACGGCCCGATCCTGCGTGTCTGGAAACAGGCCGCCGCTGCGTCTGCGCTGCGCGGCGGCGAGACCGTCACCTGGCTCAACCGCTTCGACAAGCCTGCGCGCGTCGAGCGCTTCGATCTCGCCGGTGATCGCGTCAGCCTGCACGAATACCGCTACGACGGGCTGGGCCGCACCCACAGTGAAACCGATGCCCGCGACCTCTACACCGAATACCGCTACGACGTGTTCTCGCGCCTGATCGAGACGCAGCTGCCGGGCGGTGCCGTGGTCACCCGCGGTTACGTCGAGCACGCCGCCGACGACCTGCCGACCCACATCAGCGTGGACGGCAAGCTGCTCGGCGAGCAGACCTTCGACGGCCTGCTGCGCATGAGCAGCTCGACCACCGGCGGGCGTCTGCGCCTCTACACCTACGATCCCGGGCAGACCCAGCCATCGTGCGTCACCACGCCGGCGGGCAAGCGCATTCTCTACGAGTACCAGCCGCAACTGGGCGACGAACCCTCGCTGCGCCAGGTGGTCGGCGAAGCAGCCAGCGAATACGACTACGACCACCAGAATGCCCGCCTGACGTTCTGCCATGAGCCGGGTGATGAACTGCACCGCGACTATTTCAGCACCGGCGAGCTGAAAAGCGAGACGCGCACGCACAACGGCCAGTACTACGAAATGCACTACAGCTACAGCCTGCGTGGGCGCCAGCTGACCTATACCGATGTGCTCGGGCAGCTCCAGGAATACCACTACGACGGTTTCGGGCGGCTGCACATTACCGAACTGGGCAGCACCCGCACCGAACTGTGCTACGACGATCTGGGGCGGCTGCGCAGCATCGATACCGAGGACCAGGACCAGCGCGTGCACACCCTCATCGACTACGACGAGTTCGACCGCGAGGTCCTGCGCACCTTCGAGTTCGGCCAGGTCACCCAGTACCTGAGCCAGACCTACAACGAGGTCGATGCCCTGGCCACCCGTACCCTGCAGGAGGGCGACGAGCTGCTGCGCGCGGAAACCTACCAGTACGACGCGCGCGGCCGCTTGTACAACTACGGTTGCAGCGGCAGCCATCCGCCCGTGGATGCCTACGGTCAGGTCATCGTCAACCAGCTGTTCCTGTTCGACGGGCTGGACAACATGACCCGGGTGATCACCCAGTCGCCGCAGGCAACCAACCGCGCCGACTATCACTACGACAATCCCGTCGACCCCGCGCAACTGACCAGCATCACCAACAACACCGCGGCCTACCCCGGGACGATCCTCCTGGAGTACGACGACGACGGCAATCTGACCCGCGACGAACAGGGCCGCCAGCTCACCTACGACGCCCTCGGGCGCCTGCTCACGGTCAGCGACAGCGCTGGCGCGCAGGCGGGCAGCTACCGCTACGACCCGCTGGACCGCCTCGCCAGCCTGTCCGATGCGCAGGGCACCGGGCGGCGTTTCTACCGCGAGGACGAGCTGGCCAGCCTGGTCCAGGGCTCGGGCGGCACGACCTTCATGCGCGCGGCGGGCAACCTGCTGGCCGAACGGCAGAGCGGCCTGGCGACCCCG
This sequence comes from Pseudomonas sp. zfem002, assembly GCF_032621685.1. NCBI lineage: Bacteria > Pseudomonadati > Pseudomonadota > Gammaproteobacteria > Pseudomonadales > Pseudomonadaceae > Pseudomonas > Pseudomonas sp. zfem002. The sequence goes on from NZ_JAVYJH010000001.1 coordinate 486,955, forward strand.
GCCGAGGGGGACGGAGGGCCTGTGCAGTAAGCCCGGATGGCCCCCGCGCTACCTGTCAGTTCTGTCAGTACCCGGCGTTTCGCCCCGGGTATTAAATGGTCCGCAAGCGTTCGGCGCCACGCTGCTCGTGGTCAGCGTGGCGGGCGCGCCAACGGTCTCGAAGAGGATGCACGACATGACGGATTCACAGCAGCAAGACAGGGTGGCGCAGGCTCGTGCGCGCTTTCATGAAGACCAGCTCCGGCGCCGTGCCGAGCCGCGGATGCTGGCACCGCTGGAGCTGGAGGCGGGCGCGATCGTCGATGTCGACGGTACCCTGCACAAGGATTTCCTGCGCAACGACCTGGTGGTGACCATCCAGGAGTGGGACCTGCCGCTCAGTCCGGGGCTCACCGATACCCTGTACCTGGAATGGGCGCGCGGTCACGCGCCGCAGGAAAGCGATTTCATCGAGATCGCCAGCCTGGAAATCACCGCGCCGGTCGCCGACGGCACCTTCCCCCTGAAGAGCCTGAAGATCCCCGTCGACCTGCTGCAGGTGGACGGGCCCTACACCCTGCGCTACTGGGTGTTTCGCTACAACCACGAGTCAGACTATTCGCCGCCGCTGCGTATCGTCTGCGATGGCACCCGGCCCTGGTTCGACGAGCGTCCGCCGGCGCTGCTGCTGCCCGAGGTGCCGATCACCGATCAGTACCTGGCCGAGCATCCGCAGGGCGTGGTCGCCACGCTCCCGGCCTATGCCGACCGCCAGCCCGGCGATGTGGTGACCTACCGCTGGATCGCCATGCCGTTGCCCGAGAACCCCGCCGACGTGCCCATCGCCGGCAGCGCGCCGGTGACCGGCGAGCCTGCGCAGATCACCTTTTCCGCCGACACCGTGCGCGCGCAGGGCGACGGTGGCTGCGTGGTGTTCTACGAACTGATGGACAAGGCCACCAACCTCAGTCGCCTGTCGTACTACACCTCGGTGGGCGTGGCCCTCGGACCGTTGCCCACTGGCCTGCTGCCGCCGCAGGTGCCACAGGCGGAGGGCGACAACCTGGTCGACCTGGTCGATGCCCGCCTCGGGGTCGTGGTACGGATTCCCGCGTTCCAGAACGCCAAGGCCAGCGATCGCATCGAGGTGACCTGGGGCCGCACCGTGCTGTACGCCGAGGAAATCGGATCGTCCCCGGTGCTCCCCGTGCAGGTGTCGGTGCCGGTCTCGGTGCTGCGCAGCGAGTACGCCGATGCCCAGGGGCCGCTGCCGACCAACGTCAGCTACCGGATCCTGCGCGGCACGGTGCCCTTCGTCGCGCCGGCGATTTCCGTCGACGTGGACTTCTCGGTGATCGGCCCGCCGCGTCCCGAGCCCGACCCGGACTGGCCGGACCCGATCAACCCGCAGCTGGACATCCTGCAGACCCGCGGCAAGGTCTCGGGCAACCTCGATCACCTGACCCGTGCCGATGCCGGGCAGGACGCCGAGCAGAGCTTCCTCGCCTGGGCGCCGCTCAATCCCGGCGAGATCGTCGAGTTCTACTGGAACAACGTGCCGGTACCCGAGGCGCGCTTCATCGTCGAGGTCGGCATGGCGCCGGGCGATACCATCGCCGTGGAGATTCCCTGGTCCTATATCGAGGAGGCCGGCAACAACGCGCAGGTCCCGGTGCATTACCGCATTGGTGCGCCTGGTTCGAACAACTGGCAGCATTCGCCGACCGCGTACGTCAACGTCGAAGCGATCATCCTCACCCCCGCCGCGCCGGCGTTCCTCGGCCTCAGCCAGCCGCTGGGCTGGTTGACCTGCCGCTCGCTGTACGACCTCGACGAGCCCAACGAACTGGACCCGTCGGTGCGCGTGCAGGTCCCCGACCTGAGCCGCTACCTCAGCGATGGTGATCAGCTGACCCTGACCTGGACCCCGTGGAACCGTATCAGCGGCGGTGAGGTCATCGAGCACGCGATCAAGACCGAGACCATCACCCTGGGCGGCGCGAACCCGGTGACAGGATTCGTCTGGCGCGTGCAGCCGTATGCGACCTACATCCTGCCGACCTACAACCCCGAAGGCGGTAGCCGCGATGGCCGGGCACAGGTGGTCTACGCCTTCCAGATGGGCGACGAAACCGTGACCTCGCTGGCTGTCGAAGCGGTCGTTTCGATGCACAACGCCTCGGGCTCGTGCCCGATTCCGCCCCCCGCGAACTGACCGCGGACAGACAGCCCCGTGTTCGACCGATCACGGGGCTGTCGAATTAACCGTCGGCCTTATAAGGCCATTCCTACATATTCTTAGGTTTCGCATCTGTAGTCTCGCCGCCGTTTCACGGTGAGCCGTTTGTCTGTCGGCACGGGTTGACCGTGGTCACTTCCAGCCAGACGAGAGAACCCCACAGATGACTGCCACGCCCCGCTTTCGCATGCGCCCCCTGGCCCGTGTGCTGAAACTCATGTCCTTCGCCCCGCTGATCCTGCTCGCGGACCACGCCCAGGGTCGCGAGCAGATCATCGACGAAAACACACCGCTGAAAAGCTACCGGATCGCCGACGGCGCGACGCTGATCTCGAACGGCGCCAGTACCCTGGACATCCGTGCCGGGCGGGGCTCGATGCTCGACCTCACGGCCACGACCGTCACCGCCACCGGTGCCCGGGCAGGGGTGACGCTGCTCGGCGGCGAGGCGCGGATCGGCGGTGGCAGCCTGATCACCAGCGAGCGCCAGGGCCTGGTCCTGGGGCGTACCGGCAGCACCGGCTCCAGCGCCTGGGTCGAGGGCAGTACCGTCATCGGCGCGACCGTCGGCGCCGGGGTCAGCACCCACAGCAACCTGCACCTGCAGGGCAGCCAGGTCATCGGCAGCGGTGACGGCAGCCTCGGCGTCGAACTGTTCGGCGGCACCCTCACCGCCAGCGCCAGCCAGATCAGCGGCGCCAGCCACGGCCTGTACCTGCGCCCCGACGACCATCTGCCGGGCACCACCGCCAAGGTGATCCTCGACGGCACCCGGGTCGAAGGCCGCGACGGCGCGGCGATCGTGGTCGGCGCGGCCTTCACCAGCGCCAGCGGCGATATCGAAGTGCGCAATGGCTCGACCCTGGTCGGCGGCGATGGCGTGCTGATCCAGGCCCAGGCCGGATCCAGCGCCAGCGTGCGCATCGACGACAGTCACCTGGACGGCGATATCGTCGCCGAGGAGGGCGCGGCACTGCGCCTTGTCCTGCAGAACCAGGCGACCCTCAGCGGGCAGTTGCACAACGTCGCGCACCTGGCGCTGAACAGCCAGGCGCAATGGAACCTGGTCGCCGACAGCGAGGTCGCCGAGCTGGCCATGGACGGTGGTTCGATCCGCTTCGGCGAGGCGCAGGACTTCCACCGGCTGACCCTGGGCAACCTCTCCGGCAACGGTCACTTCATCATGGACGCCGACTTTGCCACGGGGCAGACCGACTTTCTCGAGATCACCGGCAGCGCCAGCGGCAACCACAGCGTGCTGGTGGGCAGCAGCGGTGCCGATCCGGTGGTCGACGGGCAATTGCACCTGATCCACGCCGCCGCCGGCGACGCGGGATTTGCCCTGGTCAACGGCGAGGTGGACCTCGGCACCTTCTCCTATGACCTGGTGCAGGACGGCAACGACTGGTACCTGGACGCCTCGCTGAAGACCCTCAGTCCCGCCACCCAGAGCGTGCTCGGTCTGTTCAATGCCGCGCCGACGGTGTGGTACGGCGAGCTGTCGTCGCTGCGCAGTCGCATGGGCGAGCTGCGTCTGAATGGCGCCCAGGCCGGTGGCTGGGTGCGCAGCTACGGCAACAAGTACCGGGTCGGCAACGGCTCCGGGGCGGCCTACGAGCAGGTCCAGCACGGCGTTTCCCTCGGTGCCGACGCGCCGCTGCCGTTCGGCGACGGGCAATGGCTGGTGGGGCTGATGGCGGGTCACAGCCGCTCGGAGCTGAGCCTGCGCCGTGGTTCCTCGGGCAGCGTCGACAGCTACTACGCGGGGGCCTATGCCACCTGGCTGGACCCGCGCAGCGGTTACTACTTCGATGGCGTGCTCAAGTTCAACCGCCTGCAGAATGCCTCGACGGTGATGCTCAGCGACGGCCAGCGCACCGAGGGCGACTACGCCACCCATGCCCTGGGCAGCTCGCTGGAATTCGGCCGGCATCTGGCCCTGGACGACGGCTGGTTCGTCGAACCCTATACCCAACTGGCGGCGCTGGTCGTGCAGGGCCAGACCTACGCCCTGGACAACGGCCTGCAGGCCGATGGCGAGCGCACCCGCTCCCTGCTCGGCAAGGTGGGCAGCAGCCTCGGGCGCACCTTCGAGCTGGGCGCGGGGCGCAAGGTCCAGCCCTATGTGCGCCTGGCCTATGCCCATGAGTTCGCCACGGACAACGCGGTGCGGGTCAACGACAACGTCTTCGCCAATGACCTCTCAGGCTCGCGCGGCGAGGTCGGGGCCGGTGTCGCCGTGGCGCTGGTGCGCGGCCTGCAGTTGCACGCCGACTTCGACTACAGCCATGGCCAGGCCATCGAGCAGCCCTGGGGTGCCAACCTCGGTCTGCGCTACGACTGGTAGCACCGTCCGACCTGATAGTTCTGTCAGTTACCTCGGCGCGGCACTTGCCGTTAAATGAAGCTCGTCACCCGTTTGCCGAGGAGCTTCGCGATGCCCAGCCCACTCACCGATGGCCAGGCCCTGCTTGACCCGCCGCGCATCGACGCGCTGCTCGACGACATCGAAGGCGGCGACAGCAACCTGCTGCCGCGGGAGGCCTGGCAGGTCCCGTTGCGCATCGACTTTCCCATGTGGAACAACTCCGCACCGGCGCCGGGCTTTCCCGAGCGCCTGGTGCTGCTGTGGAACGGTACCGCCATCGGCGAGCGCACCTGGACCGCGCCGGTGCAGCCCGACGAGCTGTTTCTCAAGGTCGAGCCGCACTGGCTGAGCGAGGGTGTGCACACCCTGGTCTACGAGGTGACCATCTACAACGGCGAGGGCGCCACCTCGTGGCCGTTGCCCATCACCATCGACAAGACCGCGCCTGAACTGGGCGGCGACCACGGCCGCCTGCTGTTTCCCGTGCGGGTGATCCATGAGGGCATCACCGCCCGCTACCTCGAGGAACATGAGGACCAGGTGCTTGCCGAAGTGCCGGCCTACCATCGCCCCGTGCCGGGGGATCTGCTCGACTGGTACTGGGACGTCGAGCCCTTCGAGTTCAATCACGCCGGCACGCGCATGCTCACCCAGGACGATCTGGGGCAGCCGCTGCACCTGGTGTTCGACGGCGTGATGATCCGTGCCCGCGGCGACGGTCCGCGCTACGTCCATTACCGGATCTCGGACCGCTCGGGCAACCCCAGTGCGCAGGCGCGTCCGGTGACGGTGACGGTCGACGCCACGCCGGTGCCGCGGGAGCTGCGCTGGCTCGATGTGGAAAAAGCCGTGGGCACTGGCGCGCGGATCGATCTCGACCCCCTCGAAGTGGGCAACGGCACCGTGGCGATACTGGACAGCGAAGTGACCATCCATCCGCAGGAGCGGGTCTGGGTGCAGTGGGGCGCGCCCGGCAGCGCGGGGGCGTTGCGCGCCTTGCTCGATACCGGCGGCGGGCCGCGCCTGTGCGTGATACCGGCGCGGCACATCGCGCCCTACATGGGCAAGACGCTGCCGCTCTATTACGAAGTCGTCGATGCCGAGCAGTCCTGGCGCTCGGCGCTGCGCGAGGTGCGGGTGGCGATGGTCAGCGGGGGCTTCCCGACGATCCAGTGCTGGCAGGTCAGCGGCAATCTGCTGCGCCTGAGTGATGTCCCGGCCAGCGGCGCGCGGCTGTTCCTCCAGCCGTGGTTCATGATCGATACCGGGCAGATGATCAACATCACCGTGAATGGCCTCGGCAGTGTCGGGCAACCCCTGCAGTGGCGGGTGCTGTACCAGCATCGGGTGACCGCCATGGAAGTCTTCAACGGCATCGGTGCCAGTGGCGGCGTGGTGATTCCGCTCGCCTTCCTGCAGCAACTGCGGCGCAACAACGTGTTCAGGGTTGCGGTGCATGTCAGCTTCGATGGCGGAGAAACCTGGCCGCCGGAGCCAGCGCCGAATTTTCCCGAACTGGCGCCGGTCCTGGTGGATTGAACGCGAGGGCTGGATTCAGGACAGTTCGATCAGGCCCTGCGACAGCGCCTTGAGCAGCGCCGCGCTGCGCGAGGTGACGCCGAACTTTCGGCGGATATTGCAGAAGTGAAAGTTCACCGCCGACTCGCTGCACTGCAGGATGTGCGCGATTTCCCAGGAGGTCTTGCCCGCGGCGCTCCATTGCAGAACGACTTTCTCTCGCAAGGTCAGCCTGATCGAAGAGGGGCAAGCGGACGGCGCATGGGATAGGGCGTGGGCGGCGAAGGACTGGCCAGCGGCGGCCGTCTGGGACTGGAACATGGGCGTGGCTCCTGAAGTCTGGTCTGTGCGGATCGCTGTTCGAGCGACCCATTCGAGGAGGTACGCAGACACTTATATGCTTCTTTGCCCGGCTTGAAACCTGACAAAAATATCAGTTCGCCGTGCTCGCTACCTGGCGGTTCTGCCAGTTTGATCAGCGCGCGCGCTGGCTTATGGTGAGTGAACCCGCCCCTGGAGAACGAGCATGCAGACGGACTCTTCCAGCGCTTCGCGCTCATTGCTGCTGGCCGTCGATCGACACGCCAGCCCGTTGCTGGAGACGAGCGACGGACAGCTGCGCAGGCAGGTCTTTTCCCCGTATGGCGGCCGTGCCACGGTGCCGGGGGAGGGTGCTGCGCTGGGTTTCAATGGCGAGTACCTGGAGCGCAGCGGTGTCTACCTGCTGGGCAGCTATCGCGCCTACAGCCCGGCCTTGCGGCGCTTCTGCCAGCCGGACAACCTCAGCCCGTTCGCCGCGGGAGGGCTCAATGCCTATGCCTATTGCCTGGGGGATCCGGTCAATTACACCGACCCGGACGGGCAGGTGCCCTGGTCCACTATCTCCCTGTTGTCTGCGGTGTTCGCCGGGGCATCGCTGACAGGCGCGATTGTCAGCAAAGGGCAGATGCGCCAGGTGTTCATTGCTCTCACGGTCATCACGTCATTCATGATGGTCGGTTCGGGTGGCGCCGCACTGGCCAAGCATCTGAACAGGCGCAACCAGATCGGCGCGCCCCCGTCCGCCTCTCCCAGCCCGCCGCCAGTCCGCTTTCAGGACGGGACCGTGTGGTTGGGACGCAGCCCGCCGCCGCCTTATCGTGGCCGCTCCGAAACGCCACCGCCTTATCGTGAGCGCTCCGAAACGCCAGCGTCTTATCGCGCCACTTCCGATTCGCTACCCCCCTATCCCCATTCCGATAGTGACCTTGCATCGCTTTCCTCGTTTCGCTCCCGAGAATCTGTCACAAGTGGCGGCTACGGCAGCTCCGCATCGAGTTATGCGTCCTATGCCAGCGACGGGCCGACGACCACGCCACCTTTGGGTAGTCGTGCGGCAGCGATTCGCTCACAGAACAGGGACGCATGGCTACGCCAGCAACGCGAGCGCCGGCAGGGGCGCAGGTTCTCCTGAGCGGTGTCGCCCTGTACATGGAGAAAATCATGCAGATCGATGGCTCCACCTCCGCCCGCGCGCTGCTGCTGGCGGTCGACAGGCACAACACGCCAGTGCTCGAAGTCAATGGGCGGAGCACGGTCGTGCAGAGGTTTTCGGTCTATGGTTGGCGCGCCGCCGGACAGGAGGTTGCCGGCACCCTGGGTTTCAACGGGGAGTACCGGGAACGCAGCGGCGTCTACCTGCTGGGCAGCTATCGGACCTACAGCCCGTTGTCGCGACGCTTCCACCAGCCGGACAGCTTGAGCCCCTTCGGTGTCGGTGGCAGCAATGCCTATGCCTACTGCCGGGGCGATCCGGTCAATCACATCGACCCCGACGGGCACAGCCCCCTGGCCTACATCGCCCTTGGTTTCGGCGTGCTTTCGGCGGCATCGATGGTGGGCGCCGTGCTGCGTGAAGGCCGCGCGCGTGAAGCACTGATCACGATAGCCGCGGTCACCGGCGCCATCGCCGGTGGGGTGGCACTGTACTGGCGCCTTGCCGGAGGCACTCCTCGCGTTCAAGCACCTGCCCAGGGGCAGCAAGGATCGCCACGGGGCGTGGACCTTGCCAGGCGTGAGAGTTGGCCGCCAGCCTATTCGCGGACCCCGCCGCCGGGACATGCCGTGTCCCCGCCGGCCTATTCGCCGCCGAGCCGCCGTGAAAGCCTGGACAACTTCGGTCGCAGCCCTGTGGGCTCGATCCGCTCCGTTACAGGCCATAGGGGGCCTGGCTCCACCGGTGTACCCGGCAATTCCGGGGTAAACGACATTCGCCGGCGTTCGATCTAGGAGGCCCTCGACGGGGCGACACGGCGCGGCCTACTGATATTTTTGTCAGTTGTTGCATCTGCGGCCGCTTGCTAGCGTGAGGCCTACACAGCGGTCATGTCCCAGGAGACGCCATCATGACTGGACGCAACGAAGGACCCGCCTGCTCGGCCGATCTGCGGCAGGTGCTGGATGAGGTCAATCTGAACTACGGCCTGGATTTTTCCGAGTTCCAGGTCCTGCACGATGCCGCCGACGAACGCCTCGACGCCCTGGTGCGGCGCTACGGCAATCGTCGCGAATCGCAGTCGTTGCAGCAGTTCCAGTTGGCCTGCGACCAGATGGCGAAGATGCTCCAGGTGTCCTGCCTGGCCATGCAGCGTGCGCATCTGAACGAGCAGGAGCGCTACCAGGTGCGCGAAGCCTATGAGTTCCAGGTGGCCTATATCCAGGCCTGCCTGCAACGCTCGTTCGAAGGCTTCTGAGCGCCAGGGGCGCAGCAGCAGGGCGCTTTGGCCCATTCCTGACCGGAGTGCCACCGTCGATGTCCGTTCCGGACATTGCCCACCCTCCGACGGTTGCGGACAATCGATGTCAGTTTTTTCCGCATCAGGCCGTCAGTCATGTCGCAACAGATCTTCTTCGCTCACGCCAACGGCTTCCCCTCGGCCACCTACGGCAAGCTCTTCGCCGGGCTGGCGCCGGATTACCAGGTCAGGCACCTGCCGCAGCACGCCCATGATCCGCGCTTTCCCGTGGGTGACAACTGGCTGCTGCTGGTGGACGAGCTGATCCACCATCTGGAGCAGCAGGCCGAGCCGGTCTGGGGCGTCGGTCATTCCCTCGGCGGTGTCCTGCATCTGCACGCGGCGCTGCGTTGTCCGCAGCTGTACCGCGGCGTGGTGATGCTCGACTCGCCGGTACTGACCCTCGCCGACCAGTGGCTGATCAGGCTGGCCAAGCGCTGGGGCTTCATCGATCGCATCACCCCGGCCGGGCGCACCGAGGGGCGCCGCGAGACCTTCGCCGACCTCGACCAGGCCCGTGCCTACTTCGCCGGCAAGTCGCTGTTCCGCGCCTTCGATCCGGAGTGCCTGGAAGCCTATCTGCAGCATGGCCTGAAGCAGGAGGGCGAGGGCTGGCGCCTGCGTTTCGATCCGGCCATCGAGATGCAGATCTATCGCAGCATCCCGCACACTCGCCCGGGCCGTCCCGGCCAGCTGAAAGTGCCGCTGGCCATGGTCCGCGGCAGCGACAGCCGGATCGTTCGCGCCCATCACGCCCAGGCGGTGCGACGCATGCCGCTGGGGGAAAACCACAGTGTCGCCGGCGGCCACATGTTCCCGCTGGAGCGTCCGGACGACACCGCGCGGCTGATCCGTACCGTGTTCCAGCGCTGGGAGGGACGGCAGGCATGAGTCATCAGGTCGAAGAAGTGCGTCTGGACCTCGGTCATATCGAACTGGCCGCGCATCTGTACGGGCCGCCGGACGGGCGTCCGGTCATTGCCCTGCATGGCTGGCTGGACAACGCCAACAGCTTCGCGCGCCTGGCGCCGAAACTGCACGGCCTGCGCATCGTCGCCCTGGATTTCGCCGGGCACGGCTATTCCGGGCATCGTCCGCCGGGGGCCGGCTATGCCCTGGCGGACTACGCCCACGATGTCCTGCGGGTCGCCGAGCAACTGGGCTGGGAGCGTTTCTCCCTGCTCGGGCATTCGCTGGGGGCGATCGTTTCGGTGATTCTCGCCGGCAGTCTGCCGGAGCGTGTCGTGCGCCTGGCGCTGATCGACGGGGTGATTCCACCGGGCGCGGCGGCGCAGGACGCCGCCGAGCGCATGGGCATGGCCCTGGAGGCGCAGCTGCGTCACGAGAGCAAGCGCAAGTCGGTGTATGCCGAACTGGAGCGGGCGGTGGAAGCGCGCATGAAAGGCATGGTCGCGGTCACCAGCGAGGCCGCCGAGTTGCTGGCCCAGCGTGGCCTGGTGCCGGTTCCCGGCGGTTTCAGCTGGCGCAGCGACAGCCGCCTGACCCTGCCGTCGCCGCTGCGCATGAGCGAAGAGCAGGCCTTGAGCTTCGTCCGGCGCATCACCTGCCCGACCACCCTGGTGGTGGCCGACGACGGCATGCTGGCGCGCAACACGACCCTGCTGGAGCAGCTACCCTTCACGCTGGAACATTTGCCCGGTGGCCATCACCTGCACGTGAACGACGAAACCGGCGCAATGCTTGTTGCAGACTGTTTCAATCGCTTCTTTGCCATTCCTTGACTTGTATCGGGCAACTGTCGAGGCTTGGCGGGTTTTGATCAGGGAGACAATCATGACCCAGCACGACAGCCGCCCCCTTCCTTCTGGCCACGCCGGTCGCGCCGGCGAGGTTCGCCGATGAGTGCCGTCCAGTCCGTTCTTGCCGGTCTGTTGCTGATCGCCGGTGCCGCTCATGCTGCCGGCGATCTGCCGATTCCGCAGGATGCCAAGGTGTTCGACCAGCAGCCGGCGAAGGAGCAGGAGCGCGTCTACCCGCTGGGCGCGCTGCGCAAGATCAGCGGCCAGTTGCGCATGGAAGGCAAGATCGAAAGCCGTGGCCAGGTCAGTTCGACCACCTGGCAGCTGCCGCCGGAGCGCGCTGCCGCCGAGGCCTTCGGCCTTGCCCGCGAAGCGCTGCAGGCCGATGGTGGCTACCCGTTGTTCTGGTGTGAGAAGCGCGACTGCGGCGAAAGCAGCCTGTGGGCCAACGAAATCTTCCGCAACGCCCGCCTGTACGGCTCGGACGAGGACCAGGCGTTCATCCTCCTGCGCCGCAGCGGCGACGACCATGACACCCTGGTCGCGCTGTATGCCATCACCCGCGGCAACAAGCGCGCCTACCTGCACGTCGAGCAGTTCGAGGCCAACCAGCCCCTCGGCGAACTGCTGCCGACCCCGGCCACGGTGCTGCGCGAGCTGCGCAGCACCGGCAAGCTCGACTACCCGGATCTGGACGGCGAGCCGCCGGCGACCTGGGTAGCGCTGCTGGCGCGCAGCCTGAACCTGGACAGCAGCCTGCGGGTCAGCCTGACCGGGGCCAAGGCGCCGCTGTGGAGCGAGCAGTTGAGTGCGGCGGGTGTGCGGGCGGCGCGGCTGGAGACGGGTGACAAGCCGGCTGCGGGCCTGCATGTCGAACTGATTCGTTAGGAGTGCGCTGCCATCCTCGTAGGAGCGTGGCTTGCCCGCGAAGGACCGCAGCGCGGTCCCCGGATTGCCAATGTGAGCAGGGACCGCTTTGCGGTCCTTCGCGGGCAAGCCACGCTCCTACGAGGATGGCAGCAGGTTTGTCTGTTCTTGTTCCGTGAAAGAGGCCCCCATGCTCAACAACGATCGCCTGCTGGTGCAGATCCTTCTGCTGGCGCTACTGGGCGCCGCCCTCTGGGTCATGGCGCCGTTCATTTCCGCGCTGCTCTGGGGCGCGATCCTGGCGTATGCCAGCTGGCCGCTGATGCGTCTGGTGACGCGCCTGTGCGGCGGTCGCGAGACCCTCGCGGCGAGCCTGCTCACCACCCTCTGGCTGATCCTTGTGGCATTGCCGCTGGTCTGGCTGGGCTTCAACCTGGCCGACCATGTGCGCGACGCCACCGCGTTCATCCGCGACGTCCAGGTCGACGGCCTGCCGGACCCGCCGACCTGGCTGGGCAGCATCCCGTTCCTGGGCGAGCGTCTGGTCGGCTACTGGAACACCATCGACCAGCAGGGCGCGGCCTTGCTGACCACGGTCAAACCGTACCTCGGCCAGGTCGGCAACTGGCTGCTGGCGCGCAGCGCGCAGATTGGCAGCGGCATCGTCGAGCTGATCCTCAGCCTGGTCTTCGTGTTCTTCTTCTACCGTGACGGCCCCCGGCTGGCGGCCTTCGTCCTGCGCCTGCTGGAACGCCTGATCGGCGAGCGCGGCCAGCATTACCTCGACCTGGTTGCCGGCACCGTTCAGCGGGTGGTCAATGGCGTGATCGGTACCGCCGCGGCCCAGGGCCTGCTGGCCCTGATCGGTTTCCTCATCGCCGGGGTGCCGGGGGCGCTGGTCCTCGGCCTGGTCACCTTCATGCTCAGCCTGATTCCCATGGGTCCGCCGCTGGCGTGGATTCCCGCCACCGCCTGGCTGGCCTGGAAGGGCGACTACGGCATGGCGATCTTCCTCGGCATCTGGGGCACTTTCATCATCAGTGGCGTGGACAACGTGCTCAAACCCTACCTGATCAGCCGTGGCGGTGACCTGCCGCTGGTGATCGTCCTGCTCGGGGTGTTCGGCGGCCTGCTGGCGTTCGGCTTCATCGGCCTGTTCATCGGCCCGACCCTGCTGGCGGTGGGCTACAGCCTGCTGGTGGACTGGTCGAACCACGACACCCCGGCCAGCCGCGCTTAATCCAGCTCCAGCTTGGCCTCGATGCGATCCAGGTGCAGGTGCATCAGGCGCAGCGCGGCCTCGCTGTCACCGTCCTCCAGGGCATCCACCAGCGCCGCGTGTTCTTCCCAGGCGCAATGCTCGCAGCCGTGCTGTTCGTACTTGGCGATGATCAGCGAGGTCATCGGCACCAGGCCGTTGAGAAAACGGGTCAGCGGCGCGTTGTCGGCGATCTCCGCCAGCTTCAGGTGAAACTCGCCGCCGAGGCGGATCGCCGTGCAGCGCTGGCCCTGTTCATGGCTCAGGCGCTCGCGGGCGATCAGCTCGCGCAACTGGCGCAACTGCCCGGGGCGCGAGCGCCGCGCGGCCAGCTCGATCAGGGTGGTTTCCGCCAGGCGCCGGGCACTCAGCACCTGGCGCGCCTGCTGCGGGTCCGGCGCCGCCAGGCGCGCGGTATGGGCCGGGCGCTGGACGATCACCTGCTGGTCCGACAGTCGCCCCAGCACCCGGCGGATCACCGTGCGACTGACGCCGAAGGCCTGGCCGAGGGCCAGTTCGGTCAGGGGCGTGCCGGGTGTCAGGCGCTGTTCGAGGATCGCGTCGAACAGCTGCGGATAGATGTCCTCCGCGGACATCCGGCGTGCACCGCCGGCCATGAGGAAGGGCAGGGACGTGTTCATGCTCGCACTCCTGGAATTCAACGACCCGGCTGTTCGTCCGGGATCTTCAGTTCGATACCCATGCGCCGGCCTTCCTGCAGGATGTGCCGGCGCATCTGCGCGCTGGCCTGGGCGCTGTCCTTGTTGCGGATGGCGCGGACCACCGCCTCGTTCTCCTCCAGCCGCGCAGCCAGGTGCTCCGGGGACTTGCGCAGCACCTGGGCGCTCTGCTTGAGGGCATTGCTGGTCTGCTGCACCACGCTCTGGAAGATCGGGTTGGAGGTCAGGGCGAACAGCGCTTCGTGGAAGGCGATGTAGGCATTGACCCCGGCCTCGGCATCGTCGGCATCGAGGGCTTCGCGCATGTCCATCAGGGTCAGGCGCAACTGGCCGGTTTCCTGGTTGCTGATGGACTGCGCCACCAGCCCGACGATGAAGGGTTCGAGGGTGTAGCGCAGTTGCAGGACATCCTCCAGGCTGGCCTCGGCCACCGCGGCCGGGACCAGCGTCGGCTCGGCGCTGTCGGCGTCGAGCACCAGCACGCCCTTGCCGGGCATGGAGCGGACCAGGCCGAGGGTTTCCAGCACGGTCACCGCTTCGCGCAGGCTCGGCCGGCTGATGCCCAGTTGCTCGGCCAGCTCGCGCTGGCCCGGGAGCATCTCGCCGGAGCGCCACTGTCCGCGGGCCAGGGCCTGGCGCAGTTTCTCGACCACGCCGTTCACTACTGTCGATGAGGTGATCACATGTTGCTCCGTGAGAGGTCAGTCATGCCTTAGAATTCCTGCTGATGGGCCGACTTGCGCGCCTGGAAGCCGTAGCCCTGCTTGCCGCTGAGCACGTTGTGCGCGCGGTCGAGATCGATGTCCTTCTCCCAGCGGGCGATGGCCACGGTGGCCACGCAGTTGCCGATCAGGTTGGTGAGGGCGCGGCCGATGCCCATGAACCAGTCCACCGCCAGCACCAGGACCAGGCCCACCACGGGGATCGCCGGAATCGCGGTGAGGGTCGCGGCGAGGATCACCAGCGCCGAGCCGGGGATCCCGTGGGCGCCCTTGGAGGTCACCAGCGACACCAGGAGGATGGTCAGCAGGTCGGTCATGGCCAGCGGCGTGCCGGTAGCGTTGGCGATGAACACGATGGCCAGGGTCAGGTAGATGGAGAAGCCGTCGAGGTTAAAGGAATAGCCGGTGGGAATCACCAGGCCGACCGTGGAACTGCCGATACCCAGGTGTTCGAGCTTGCGCATGATCTGCGGCAGTACCGCGTCGGACGAGGCAGTGCCGAGGACGATGGTCAGCTCTTCGCGCAGGTACTTGAGCAGGGGCAGCAGCTTGAGCCCGGACAGGCGCATCACCAGGCCGAGGATCACCAGCACGAAACCGGCGCAGGTCAGGTAGAACAGCGCCACCAGGCCGCCCAGGTGCTGCAGCGAATCGAGGCCGTACTTGCTGGTGGTGAAGGCGATGGCGCCGAACACGCCGATCGGCGCCAGGCGCACGATCATGCCCATGATGCGGAAGATCACATGGCTCAGTTCGTTGATCAGCCGCGAGATGCCCGAGGCCGACTCGCCCACCAGGTTCAGCGCACTGCCGAACAGCACGGAGAACAGCAGGACCTGGAGGATGTTGTTGTCGGCGAAGGCCCCGACCACCGAGGTGGGGATCAGCTCCATGAGGAACGCGGCGGTGCCGTGCAGGTGCTGGCCGCGCTCGGCGAGGGCGCCGGCTTCGCTGCTGGACAGCTGCTCCAGATGGATGTTGGCACCGCTGCCGATGCCGGTGCTGAAGGCGAACACCAGGCCCAGGATCAGGGCGATGGTGGTCAGGACTTCGAAGTAGATCACCGATTTCAGGCCGATGCGCCCGACTTTCTTCAGGTCGCCGGCACCGGAAATGCCGCTGACCACCACGCAGAACACGATCAGGCCGATCAGCATCTTGATCAGCTTGATGAAGCCGTCACCCAGGGGTTTGAGTTGCAGGGAAAGGTCGGGAAAGCTCAGGCCACAGGCGATGCCGAGCATCAGGCCGAGCACTACTTGGAGGAAGATCGAACGCGAGCACCATTTGAGCATGGGAGGGATCTCTGGTCGGTGTCCTGGCTGCCGTGAATGGCGCGTCGGACTTAATTATTGTGGTCTTACCGGTATGTCCAGTGCGGGGCCAGTGTGCGCCGGATTTTTCCACTCCGCAAGGGTCTGGCCGATAATTGGTTTTACCGGTCTGACCAGTCAAGACGTAGCTGGCGTGTTCATCGAGGGGCCGCGAACCATTTCGTCGCGGTGTTTGCGCCTACGGCTCGGACAGGGCCTGGTCGACGGCGGCGATCAGTTTGCGCAGGTCCTGGCGCGGGGCCTTGTGGATGACCCCGAACAGGTAGGCGCGCTGTTCGTCTTCGCTGTCGAGGTCGGTGAAAAAGGCGGTGAGGCGGACGCCCAGAATGCGGGCAAATACGAACAGCGCTTCGACACTGGGGGTATAGGTACCGGTTTCGAAGCGGCTTATGGTCTTGGGGTCGAAGCCGGCTTTTTCGCCGAGTTCGGCTTGGGTGAGCCCGGCAACCTTGCGATAGCGTCTGATGGCTGACCCCAAACTTGAAATTTCCATCGCTCAATTCCCTTTTAGAATCAAGAACTTAACGATAAATAATTTTATAGGACAACCTCCGGTGCCATCACCTTGCATTGCAAAAGGTGATGCTTCTCGTAGAATTTGTGCCCTGGACAGGTTTTCCCGCAGCGGGTTTCGCAGAGATCAACCCGTGTTTTTCCTGCGGCTCATGGAGCTTTATCGTGCGTCTCGACTTGCCAATTACTACGATGGAACGGACATTTCCGAGTGGGGTGGGGCATGGATGAAACCTACCGCACGGCGGTGGACGCCGCCGCCATTTTCTCCGAGACCGACCTCAGCGGTCGCATCACCTACGTCAACGACCGATTCTGCAGCGTTTCCGGCTACAGCCGCGAGGAGCTGCTGGGTGCCGACCACCGCATTCTCAATTCAGGCCAGCACGAGCCGGAAGTGTTCAGCGAGATGTGGCGCACCCTGACGTCCGGTCAGGTGTGGAAGGGCGAATTGTGCAACCGCGCCAAGGACGGTTCGCTGTACTGGGTCGACAGCACCATCGTGCCGTTGTTCGACAGCGAGACGGGCAAAGTGCGCAAGTACGCCTCGATTCGTTTCGACGTCACCCACAAGCGCCAGTTGCTGCATACCCTGCAATGGCGGGTCGGGCATGACATGCTCACCGGCCTGCCCAATCGTTCCTGCCTCGGCGAATTGCTCGACGAAGCCGTGCAGCGCGCCCGCGCGACCAAGACCCGGCTGGCGGTGTGCATGCTCGACCTGGACGGCTTCAAGGCGGTCAACGATGGCTACGGCCATGCCAGCGGCGACCTGCTGCTGGTGGAAGTGGCGCGGCGCCTGAAGCGCTTTCTCGGTGCCGGCGATGCTGTGGCGCGGCTGTCCGGCGACGAGTTCGTGATGATCCTCGGCGACCTCCAGGGGCCACCGTGCCTGCAGGACATTCTCGAGCGCGTGCTGCGCTCGATCGCCGTGCCCTGCGTGATTCGCGGGCGCTCCATCAGCGTCAGCGCGAGCATCGGCGTGACCCAGTTCCCCAGCGACAACGACGACGCCGATACCCTGCTGCGGCATGCCGACCAGGCCATGTACCTGGCCAAGCAGCGCGGGCGCAATCGCTATCACCTGTTCGACGTATCGCTGGACAAGGAGGTCAAGGCCACGCACCAGACCGTCGAGCAGGTGCGCCATGCCCTGCACCATGGCGACCTGGCGCTGTACTACCAGCCCAAGGTCAACATGCGCAGCGGCGCGGTGGTGGGTTTCGAGGCGCTGCTGCGCTGGAATCACCCGCTGCGCGGGGTGGTCCCGCCGGGGGATTTCCTGCCGCTGGTGGAGCGCACCGACCTGATTGTCGATATCGGCGAATGGGTGATCGACCGTGCGCTGGCGCAGATGCAGCAGTGGCAGGCCATGGGCTGTTCCTGGCCGGTCAGCGTCAACATCGCCGCGCGGCATTTCCAGCGCGACGACTTCGTCGCGCGCCTGCAGCGCCTGCTGGCGCGGCATGCCACGGTGGCGCCGGACATGCTCGACCTGGAGATCGTCGAATCGGTGGCGATCGAGAACATCCAGCGGGTCGGCGATTGCCTGGAGGCCTGCCAGCGCCTCGGTGTGCGCTTCTCGCTGGATGATTTCGGCACTGGCTATTCGTCGCTGAGCTACCTCAAGCGCCTGCCGACCCAGACCATGAAGATCGACAAGTCCTTCATCCAGGACATCCTCCACGACCAGGACGACCTGGCCCTGACCCGCGCGGTGATCGGCCTGGCCCAGGCCTTCGGCCGCCAGGTGATCGCCGAGGGGGTGGAGACCGTGGCCCATGGCGAACTGCTGATGGATCTGGGCTGCGACATTGCCCAGGGCTACGGCATCTCGCGGCCGATGCCGGCGGGGCAGGTGGTGGAGTGGGTGGCGCGCTTCGAGCAGCCGCGGGAATGGCGGGTGAAGGCATGAGGCGAGATTTGGCACTGTAGGAGCTGGCTTGCCTGCGAAGGACCGCGTAGCGGTCCCGGATCCTGATCTACAGCCAGGCAAATGGCCTTTCCCCGCTGCAGAATGGGAACCGGGACCGCGCCGCGGTCCTTCGCAGGCAAGCCAGCTCCTACAGCTGCGGCGCGGTGTTCTTCACCATCGCCAGCTCCGGATGTGCCACCAGCTTGTCGATATGCAGTTCGTCATTGTTCATCCAGGTCTCGGTCAGCACCCGGTAATGCTCCATGTCGCGGCAGCTCATGCGCAGGCTGTAGTCGAAGTACCCGCTGATCAGCTGGCACTCGAATACCTGCGGACAGGCCCGCACACCCGCAGGGCTACGGCATCTCGCGGCCGCGCTTCGAACAGCCGCGGGAATGGCGGGTGAAGGCATGAGGCGAGATTTGGCACTGTAGGAGCTGGCTTGCCTGCGAAGGACCGCGTAGCGGTCCCGGGTCCTGATCTACAGCCAGGCAAATGGCCGTTCCCCGGCTGCAGAATGGGAACCGGGACCGCGCCGCGGTCCTTCGCAGGCAAGCCAGCTCCTACAGCTGCGGCGCGGTGTTCTTCACCACCGCCAGCTCCGGATGCGCCACCAGCTTGTCGATATGCAGTTCGTCATTGTTCATCCAGGTCTCGGTCAGCACCCGGTAATGCTCCATGTCGCGGCAGCGCATGCGCAGGCTGTAGTCGAAGTGCCCGCTGATCAGCTGGCACTCGAACACCTGCGGGCAGGCCCGTACACAGGCCTCGAAGGCCTTCTGCGCGGAACGCCCGCTCTGGTTCGACAACGCCACCAGGACCAGCAGCGACAACCCCGGCGAGACCATCTGCACATCGATGATCGCCCCGTAACCGCGGATCACCCCGCGCCTCTCCAGCTTGCGCACCCGCTCCAGGCAGGGCCTGGGGGTCAGGTGCACCAGTGACGAGAGCTTCTCGTAGGTGATGCGCCCGTTATGGCGCAGCACGTCGATGATCGCTTCGTCGATGCGGTCCAGCGGCGGCGTGGCGTGGGGGGAGTTGGCCTTGGTATCCATGGTGGCGATGTTTCACTTCAAGCGGTTGGAAAGAAATTGCTGCAGGCGCTGGCTCTGCGGCTGATCGAGAATGCTCGCGCTTCCCTGTTCCTCGACCAGCCCCTGATGCAGGAACAGCACCTGGCTGGACACCTGACGGGCAAAGCCCATCTCGTGGGTGACCATGAGCATGGTACGACCTTCCTCGGCCAGCGTCTGTATCACCTTGAGGACTTCTCCTACCAGCTCTGGGTCAAGGGCTGACGTCGGTTCGTCGAACAGGATGATCTCCGGTTCCATCGCCAGGGCCCGGGCGATCGCCACCCGCTGCTGTTGGCCGCCGGAGAGGAACGCCGGGTACTGCTCGGCGGCGCGCGCCGGCAGGCCGACCTTGTCCAGGTAGGTGCGCGCCCGTGCCTCGGCTTCCTGCTGGCTGACCCCGAGCACCCGGCGTGGCGCCAGGGTGATGTTTTCCAGCACGGTCATGTGGCTCCACAGGTTGAAGTGCTGGAACACCATGGCCAGGCGCGTGCGCAGGTTCTGCAGTTGCGCCGGGTGCGGGCCGCGGCCCTGGCGCATCTCGATGGTCTGGCCGTCGAGGGTGATGGCGCCGGCGTCCGGCTGTTCGAGGAAGTTGATGCAGCGCAGCATGGTGCTCTTGCCCGAGCCGCTGGCGCCGATCAGGCTGATCACGTCGCCCTTGCGCGCCTGCAGCGAGACGCCCTTGAGGACCTGGTGATCGCCGTAGCTCTTGTGCAGCGAGTCCACCGTCAGCTTGATCGCGGCGCTGCTGGCGGCGGCCACGGGCTCGGCGGTGAAGGTGGATTGAATCGACAAGGCGTGTGCGGAAGTGGTCATGGGTCAGCCTCGGGAAGGAACGAGAAAACGCATCCAGCGTCGTTCGGCCAGGCGAAACAGCCCGACCAGCGCGAAGGACAGCAGCATGTACAGGAGCGCGGCGATACCGAAGGCCTGGAAGGTCAGGAAGGTCGCGGCGTTGGCGTCGCGGGCCACCTTGAGGATGTCGGCGATGGTCGCGGTGAAGGCCAGTGAGGTGGCGTGCAGCATCAGGATCAGTTCGTTGCTGTAGGCCGGCAGGGAGCGCCGCAGCGCCGCCGGCAGGATCACGAACAGGTCGAGCTTCCAGCCATGCAGGCCATAGGCCTGGGCCGCCTCGACCTCGCCATGGGGGATGTTGCGGATGGCGCCGGCGAAGATCTCCACGGTGTAGGCGCAGGTGTTGAGAACGAACGCCAGCAGGGTGCAGTTCAGGGCGTTGCGGAAGAAGCGGTCGAGCAGCTCGTGGTCGCGTATCACTTCCAGGCCATAGAGGCCGGTGTAGCAGATCAGCAACTGGATATACAGCGGGGTGCCGCGGAACAGGTACGTATAGAACTCCACCGGCCAGCGCAGCCAGGGCTTGCGCGATACCCGCGCCAGCGCCAGGGGCAGCGAGAGGAAGAACCCGGCGACCATGGTGACGACGAACAGCCACAGGGTCATCGCCAACCCGGAAAGCCCGGCGCCATCGTGGTAGAGGTAGGCCAGGCCGTATTCCTGGATCAGTTCGATCATGATGTCAGCCCTTTGATGCCGGTGTTGAAGCGTCGCTCAAGGCGCTTGAACAGGCGGTTGGAGAGGGTGGTGATGAGCAGGTAGACCAGCCCGGCGATGATCAGGAAATACAGGACGTTGCTGGTGCTCTTGCCGGCGTTCTGCGCGGCCTTGACCAGGTCGGCCAGGCCGATGATCGAGACCAGCGCGGTGGACTTGAGCAGCACCAGCCAGTTGTTGCCCAGCCCCGGCAGGGCAAAGCGCATCAGTTGCGGGAACAGCACCAGGCGAAAGCGCTGCAGGCGGCTCAGGCCATAGGCGGTGGCTGCTTCGAGCTGGCCGGCGGGCACGCTGAGGATGGCGCCGCGGAAGTTCTCGGTGAAGTAGGCGCCATAGATGAAGCCGAGGGTCAGCACGCCGGCGGCGAACGGATCGATCTCGAAGTAGCCCCAGCCCATCCACTCGGTGAAGTCGTTGAGCCAGATCTGGAAGGTGTAGAAGATCAGCAGGATCAGGACCAGGTCCGGGACGCTGCGGATCAGGGTGGTGTAGAGGGTGGCGGGCAGGCGCAGCAGGCGCAGCGGCGAGAGCTTGGCGCTGGCGCCGATCAGGCCCAGCAGCAGGCTCAAGGCCAGGGACAGCAGCGCCAGCTTGACGGTCATCCAGGTGCCTTGCGCCAACAGCGGGCCGAAGCCCTGCAGGCTCAGGGCCTGCAAGCCGACAGAGTGAAGGAAGTCGTTCACGGGAAAATCTCGATGGGCGCTCGTGGTGTCGCCGACCAGGCGCGAGCCCGGTCAGCGACCGGCGGGGTTACTCGTTGTAGATATCCAGATCGCCGACGTACTTCTGCTGGATCTTCGCGAAGGTGCCATCGGCCAGCACCGCGGCGATGCCCTTGTTGAGCAGGGCCTTGAGTTCGGCGTCGTTCTTGCGCACGCCCATGGCGATGTCCAGCGGCAGGGTCGGATCCTTGATCGCCGGGCCGCTCTGGAAGTCGGCGCCTTCGGGCTTGGTGAGGAAGTTGAGCTGGGCTTCCAGCTTGTCGGTGACGGTGGCGTCGAGACGGCCATTGATCAGGTCGGCGTAGTTCTGGTCCTGGGCCTGGTAGGCCTTCACTTCGGCCCCCAGCGGCGCCAGCTTGGCGCGGGCGTAGGCTTCCTGCAGCGAGCCCTGCAGCACGCCGACCTTCTTGCCCTTGAGGGATTCCGGGGTTTCGCCGAAATCGGCGCCCTTGCGCACGATCACCGAGGTCGGGCTGAGGAACAGGCGGTCACTGAAGTCGATCTGCTTCAGGCGTGCCGGGGTGACCGCCATGGACGACATGATGGCGTCGAACTTGCGTGCGCGCAGGGCCGGGATCATGCCGTCGAATTCGTTGTGGACCCAGGTGCATTTGACTTCCAGCTTGGCGCAGATCGCATTGCCCAGTTCGATGTCGAAGCCCTGCAGGCTGCCGTCGGCGGCGACGGATTCGAAGGGTGGGTATTCGGGGAAGACGCCAAAGCGGATTTCTTTCCAGTCCTGGGCCTGGGCCGCGCTGGCGCAGAGTGGCAGGAGCAGGACGCCGAGAAGTTTTCGCAGTGAAGTCATAGAGGTGGTCCCTGTGTTTTGTAGTTGATGTAGGGCAGTGAAACGCTTCGTAGGCCTGGGCCTCGTGGTCTTGTAATGACTGTTCGGTCGGGGCTCAGGATGCGCGATGACAGCGGATTTTTTGTGTCGTTCGGGCCGGTGCCGACCACCGGAATATGCTGTTAGTGCTGCATCGGCAGCCGATTCGGCTGGGGCACCTCCTGTTTTGGCTTTGCGACAGCGGTTTCCGATCCGCCGCGGGCCTGCCGCGGCGGATTCGGCTGGGTCAGGCGCGCTTTTTCTGCACCGCGGCCACCGCGGGCTGAAGCAGGGCGTAGAGGTCTTTCGGGTCGCGCAGGTCCGGTACCAGCTCGATCTCGCTGCCGACCTCCAGGGCCCTGGCCACATCCAGCACGTAGCGCAGCGCCGAGTAGTCCTCGATGGCGAAGCCGACGGAGTCGAACAGGGTGACCTGGTCGGGGGCCTGGCGACCCTCGATCTCGCCGTTCACCAGCTGCCAGAACTCGGTCACCGGCGAGTCGGCCGGCATCTGCTGGATCTCGCCTTCGATGCGGCTCTGCGGTTCGTATTCGACGATCACCCGGGCGCGCTCGACGATGTCGCGGTGCAGCTCGGTCTTGCCCGGGCAGTCGCCGCCGACGGCGTTGAGGTGCATGCCCGGCTCGATCATCTCCGGGGTGAGGATGGTCGCGCAGGCCTTGTCGGCGGTGACCGTGGTGACGATATCGGCGCCGCGCACCGCGTCCGCCACCGAGGCCGCCTTGACCAGGCGGATGCCCGGGTAGGCGGCGAGGTTGGCGGCGAGCTTGTCGGTGGCCTGCGGGTCGAGGTCGTACAGGCGGATCTCGTCGATACCCAGCAGGGCATGGAAGGCGATGGCCTGGAACTCGCTCTGCGAGCCGTTGCCGATCAGCGCCATGCTGCGGCTGTCCGGGCGGGCCAGGTAGCGTGCGGCCAGGGCCGAGGTCGCGGCGGTGCGGATCGCCGTGGTCAGGGTCATTTCGCTGAGCAGCAGCGGCTTGCCGGTATCGACATCGCCGAGGGCGCCGAAGGCCATCACCGTGAGCATGCCGTGGCGGGTGTTCTTCGGATGGCCGTTGACGTACTTGAAGGCGTACAGGTTGGCGTCGGAGGCCGGCATCAGCTCGATCACGCCGTCCGGCGAGTGGTTGGCCACCCGCGCGCATTTTTCGAAGTCGTGCCAGCGCAGGTAGTCCTGGCGGATGTACTCGGCCATTTCCTCGAGGCAAGTGGTCAGGCCCTGGCGGGCAACCAGGTGGCTGAGATCGGTCACGTCGATATAGCGGGTCATGATGGCGTCCTTCTGCTAGGCGGTTTCAGTTGCGAACGGGCAGGTGCACTTCGGCGAGCATGCAGCGCGCGCTGCCTCCACCGATGCGTTCGATATGGTCGATGTTCACCACCACCGGGTGGCTGTGGCGTTCGGCCTGGCGGCGTTGCGCCGGGCTCAGCGAATTCCAGGCGCTGCGCGACATCACCAGCAGCGGCTGGCCTTGTTTGTCGTGCACTTCGAGCATGTTGCCGGCGAAGCCTTCGAGCTGGTCGAAGTCCAGGGCCAGGATGTCCTTGCCGGTGTCGCGCAGGCTGCGTTCGAGACCATGGCGTTCATCGGCGTCGGGCAGGGCGTCGAGGCAGACCACGGCGAGCTGGCGGCCGACGCTCATCATCACGTTGCTGTGGTAGATCGGCGCCTGGTGGCGGTCGACCGCGTGGAACACGCAGAGCCGGTAGTCCAGGCGTTCGGCGAACTGGCGCAGCGCTTCGGCGTGGGTGCGCCCGGAGTGGCAGGCGTAGCTGATACGGTGCTCACGATCGAGGACCATGCTGCCGGTGCCTTCGAGGAAGATGTCCTGCTGCTCCAGCGGGCTGAGGTCGATGGTGCTGTGCACGGCGAAGCGTTCGTCGAGCACCCGCAGTACGCCCTTGTCGCGTTCCAGGCGGCGGTTGCGGCCTTCCATGGGATACAGCACCAGGCTGCCGTCGGCGTGGCTGCTCCACCAGTTGTTGGGGAAGATCGAGTCCGGGGTGTGCGGTGCCGGGGTGTCCTGCACCACCAGCACCTCCACGCCATGCTGGCGCAGGGTATCGACGTAGCCGTCGAATTCTTCCAGCGCTTTGCGCTGTGCCGCCTCGGCGTCCAGCACGGGCTTCTGGAAACGGTTGTTGAGGGCGGTGTCCGGGTTGAAGGCGAACCGCGCCGGGCGGATCATCAGGACCGTATTTGTTGTTTGCATCGGGGCACGCATCCGGGGGTTGGCGATGCGTCCATTGTCCTCCCGATGCCGCCGCAATCCCGGCTGAAGCGCGTCGGGCGCCCAGCCGGGAAAGCTGAAACCGGCGGTTTCGCAGCCGAATCGGCTGCCGCCCTTCAGTCGCGGATCTTCGCCAGTTCCCGCGCCAGGTACAGCGCGGTGCGGGCGCTGTGTTCACCGGCGAGCAGATGGGTGAAGGGCACATCGATCATGCGGTTCTCGCGCACCGCGCGCAGATGCGAGAGGGCCGGATGTCGGCGCAGGTAGTCGCGCTTGGCACTGGCCCGGGACCACACGGCGTCGGCCAGCAGGAGCACGTCCGGGTCGTGCTGCAGCAGGCTTTCCGCGTCCACGGTGACCCGGTGCAGGTCGATGTCGGCGAAGATGTTGCGCCCGCCGGCCACGGCGATCAGCTCGCTGACGAAGCCGCGCCGACCCTCGCTGTCGAGACCGCGGGTTTCGCTGTCGAGGTAGAAGACGGCCAGCGGCGGGTGCCCGGCGGCGATCGCGCGGGCTTTGTGCAGGTCGTCGCGCTGGCGGCTGATCAGTTCTTCCGCGCGGGCCGAGCGACCAAGTACCTGGCCGAGGCTGCGCAGGTCGTGTTCGGTGGCGGCGAAGCCGGACGCCGGTGGCGTGGCGCAGGCGTTTTCCAGCAGATAGCTGGCGATGCCCAGGCGAGCCAGGTCGTTGCGCGAGCCGACGCCATCGCGAAAGGCGCTGGCGAAGCCGCCGACCACCAGGTCGAAGCGCCCGGCGTAGAAGACTTCCTGGGACGGGTATTGGCGCGACAGCAGCGGCACGCCGCGGTAGCGGTTTTCCTTCAGGGCGCCGGCGTCGTCATCTATATAGCTGACCGCGGCCAGCGCGGGTCCTGCATCCAGTGCCAGCAACAGGTCGGCGGCGTGCTGGTTGAGGGCGAGAATGCGTTGTGGCGGCGTGTGCGTGAGCACCCGGGTTTCGCCGCAGTTGCGGTAGTCGAGGGCGTGGGCGCTGCCCAGACCCAGCAGCAACAGCCAGGCCAGGTGTTTCATTGCGCGTCTCCCTTGAGCAGCAGGTCGCGCACGGGCTGGCCGTCGACCAGGTGTTCGCGGACCAGGCGCCGGGCGTCGTCATGGCTGGCGATGCGGTACCAGCAACGGTCCGGGTAGACCGTCGCCACCGGCCCGAGGTTGCACGGGAACTGGCAATGGGTGCGGGTCAGCAGCACGCCGTCGGCGGTTTCCATGCGCTGTGCGGCGAGCAGCTCGTTGCGCACCGTCTTCCAGACTTTCAGTGCACCGCGCAGGGTGCAGCGCGGGCCGGTGCAGAGCATGACGTGGCGGGCATGGTCGGGGATGTGCGACCACTCCGGGTTGCTGGGGATGTCCTTTTCTTGCATGCGAGGGTCCTTGGCGAGAAGGGGCCGGTTGCCGGGGGCTGCTTTGCAGCCCTTCGCGACGGTTCGGCGCTCCGACAAGCTCGCTCCCACGGGAGGAGTGTGTCGCTACATTCTTGTGGGAGCGAGCTTGCTCGCGAAGGGCCGCAAAGCGGCCCCGGGCGCTTGGCATCAGAAGCTGTAGGTGTAGCGCGCCTCGGCGGTGAACGGCCGGCCCAGGTTGCTCACCCGGCGCGATCCGCTGTCCATGCTGGTGGTGTAGTCGCGGTCCAGCAGGTTCTCCAGCAACAGGCTCAGGCGGTGCTGGCGCTGGTTGTCGAGGTAGCGGTAGGCATCGGCGTCGACCACGCTGTAGTGGCCGTAGTCGATATCCCGCGGACTGATCACGCTGCCGATGTAGCGCACCGCCGCGCCGGCACCCCACATGCGGTCGGCGGACTCGTAGCCGACCCGGCTGCGGGCGAAGAAGTGCGGGATGTTGTTGATGGTCGCGCCCTTGCGCGATTCGCTCAGGTTGCGGGTCATGTCCGCCTGCAGTTGCCAGCGGTCGCTGAGCTGCACCTGGCCATCGAGCTCGAAGCCGCGCACGGTGATCTCGCCGTCGCCGTTGACCCACTGGCTGTCGACGATGGTGATCAGGTCCTCGATGCGCCGGTGGAACAGCGTGCCGCTGACGCTGTAGGGCTGGCCCTGGAGCAGATTGCTGTAGTCCAGGCCCAGTTCGGCATTGCGGCTTTTCTCGGCCTTGAGGTTGGGGTTGCCCATCTCGTCGCCCGGCTCGTTGACGTACAGCTGCTCGGCGTTCGGCAACTTGTAGGCCGAACCGAACTGACCGCGCAGCTTGAGGTTGTCGGTGAGGTCGTAGAGCGAGGTGAACATGCCCACGGTGGCGCTGTCGCCGCCGCTCAGATGCTCGCGGCGCACGCCGATGCTCGGGTGCCAGTCGGGCAGGGCGGCGATTTCCGGGCGCAGTTGCACATACAGGGCGTGGGCCTCGGCCTGGTTCTGGTCGATCTTCAGCACATCGTCCTTGCCCTTGTAGAACTGGTTGTCGCTGCCGAACACCAGGATGTGGCCACCGGGCAGCAGCGCCGTGCCCTCGGCCTGCACGCCCCAGTCGCTGAAGCCCCAGTAGTCGTTGTGGTTGAGCACCCGCGGGCTGCCGTCGACATTGTTGTAGACGCGGTTGTAGCGGGTGTCCCAGTCGTTCATGTGGCCCTTGACGAAGTAGCTGAAGTCTTCGTTCAGGTGCTGCTGGAAGGTCGCCGTGGCGATCTGCTGGACGCGGTCGTTGGTGGTGTTGCGGTTGGCGTCGGGGCGCAGGAAGTCGAGGCTGGCGGCGCTGTACTGGTAGAACAGTTCCAGGCGGCTGTCGTCGCCGAAGCTCTGCGCGGCCTTGGCGCCGAAGGTGTTGACCTCGTAGCCGCGTTTCCTGTCGCTGACCGTCCGGGTGATGTCGCTGCTGTGGTAGGGCTGGTAGCCCTCGGAAATGTTGTGGCTGACATAGGCCAGCAGGCCGAGATCGCCCCAGCCGTTGCTGAAGATGCGCTCGATGCGCGCATCGCCGTTGCGCCCGGCGAAGCTGTCGACGCCCAGGTTGACCTGGCCGGAGGCCGCGCGGGACTGGGCGTTGCGGGTGACGATATTGATCACGCCGGAGACCGCCTGGGTACCGAACAGCAGGCTCTGGCCACCCTTGAGCACTTCGATGCGTTCGATCGCCGCGGCGGGCAGGGTGTCGATGTAGATCCCGCCGTAGAGGCGGTTGTTCAGGCGCACGCCGTCGAGGAGGATCAGCGTGTCGTCGTTGCGCCCGCCCAGCAGCGAGTAGGTGCCGTAGTCGAACGGGCCCTGCTTGGGCGCGACGTACAGGCCGGGGACGAACATCTGCAGGACGCGGGTGATATCGGCGCTGGGGCCGGCGCGTTCGATCTGCGCGCGTTCCACCACTTCGACCTTGCTGCCGTAGCGGGCCATCTGCGCGATGGTGGTGGATTCCACCGGGGGTGCCGAAACGATCTGCTGGTCCAGGGTCAGCGCCGCCGCGAGTGCGGCTTCGTTGCAGCCCAGAAGGCAGCCAATCAGCGAGAGATTACGTGTATTCATCGACTTCTCGAAAAGGAACTTTCGGGAAGCGCACAGGAGGGTACTGGCGAACGCGCGCCAGATTACCGGCTCGTGCCCGCCCACCGCAGGTTTGCCAAATGACTGATGAGTCCTTTCTCAGTCGCGATGTTTGCAGGCCGGTCTCCGGGCTTGCGAGGCTGGACGCATTCGCCTTCCCGTGCTTGCGCACAGTGGCCTTGTGAATGTGTCACTCGCTTACCGTTGCGGGGGCAGCGCCGGACTGGTCGTGAAGGACGCACCGGCTTCCCGTTTCACCTGCCGCGCGGCGGCGGCAGACACCTGAAAACGGGCGGCATCTGACCATCGGGATGACCGTTCGTCAACCTGGGTGGGGAAAATCGCTGGGTCGCGGGCAAAAAAAACGGCACCGCGAAGGGTGCCGTCGTCGTCGCGCCGCAGGCTTACTTGTGCAGCTCTTCCGCGGCGTACAGGGTGTTCTCCAGCAGGCAGGCGCGGGTCATCGGGCCGACGCCGCCCGGTACCGGGGTGATCCAGCCGGCGCGGGGCAGGGCGGTATCGTAGACCACGTCGCCGACCAGCTTGCCGTCTTCCTGGCGGTTGATGCCGACGTCGATGACGATCGCGCCTTCCTTGATCCACTCACCCTTGACCAGCCCTGGCTTGCCGGCGGCGACTACCACCAGGTCGGCGCGGCTGACGTGGCCGGCGAGGTCCTTGGTGAAACGGTGGGTGACGGTCACGGTGCAGCCAGCCAGCAGCAGTTCCATGGCCATGGGGCGACCGACGATGTTGGAAGCACCGACGACCACGGCATTCATGCCGTAGAGATCCTGGCCGGTGCTCTGCAGCAGGGTCATGATGCCTTTCGGTGTGCACGGGCGCAGCAGCGGGATGCGCTGGGCCAGGCGGCCGATGTTGTACGGGTGGAACCCGTCGACGTCCTTGTCCGGGCGAATGCGCTCGAGCAGCAGGGAGGCGTCGAGGTGGGCCGGCAGCGGCAGCTGCAGGAGGATACCGTCGATGTTCGCGTCATCGTTGAGGCGATCGATCAGGTCGGTCAGTTCCTGCTGGCGGGTAGTGCTCGGCAGGTCGAAGGCCTGCGAGATGAAGCCGACTTCCTCGCAGTCCTTGCGCTTGTGCGATACGTACACTTGGGAGGCGGGGTCGTTGCCAACCAGGATCACCGCCAGGCCCGGGGTCCGCAGACCTTGCTGGCGACGTTCAACGACACGTTGGGCGATCTGCTGGCGCAGGCTGGCGGCGATCGCCTTGCCGTCGATAAGTTGTGCAGTCATGACGGGTGATTAACCATCGAGAGAAAAAAAGAGCGCGCATTCTCTCATGAGCAGGCCGAAGGGCAAAGGCGCTTGGTCCGGCAATTGCCCTAAGCCCTTCAATAAAATGAATTTTTTTGAGAAACATATTGACGATGTGACAGGCGGTCTATAAGATGCGCCTCACTTGTCGGGCAGGGCCTAGCACTGGTTAGCAAGGTCGGGCAAAATGAGCGGATTTTGGCTTGTTTGGTACGGCTAAACGTTAATTTGTAATCGCAAGCGAAAGCAGATTAAATATGCGCCCGTAGCTCAGCTGGATAGAGCATCCGCCTTCTAAGCGGATGGTCGCAGGTTCGAGTCCTGCCGGGTGCGCCAATCAAGGCAGCTTTGGCACAAGTAACAGCAATATGGTGGACGTAGCTCAGTTGGTAGAGCGCAGGATTGTGATTCCTGTGGTCGAGGGTTCGATTCCCTTCGTCCACCCCATATTCCAGAAGGCGCCTGATGAAAGTCTGGCGCCTTTGCTTTAGATGCTTCACGCGGACGTGGTGAAATTGGTAGACACACTGGATTTAGGTTCCAGCGGCGCAAGCTGTAAGAGTTCGAGTCTCTTCGTCCGCACCATTCATGCTTTCACCGCCTTGCGCTGAGGTGTGAGAAAGCCGCAAGTCAGCAACATATGGTGGACGTAGCTCAGTTGGTAGAGCGCAGGATTGTGATTCCTGTGGTCGAGGGTTCGATTCCCTTCGTCCACCCCATATTTCGAAAGGCGCCTGATGAAAATCAGGCGCCTTTTGTGTTTTTGGCTTGTCGTTTCGTGTAGAGGTTTTGCTGCTTGCGACGGCTAGTAACCGCTGAATGAAAACTGATAGATTTCAGCCGGTTGACAAAAAGCCGGCAGGCCGGCGAACAGGTAGAAAGATGATTGCAAAAGAATCCCGCCAGGCGCTCGCGCTGGAGCGCTTCGCTCAGGCCAATCCGCAGTTGCTCGCGGAAATCGCCGCCTTGAGTGAAACCGAGCAGCAGCAACAGATTCAGTGGGCGTTCGAGGACGAGGCCCAGGAGCAGGGCATCGAGCCCTGGGAGCTTACGCTGCGCCTGATTGCCGAGTCGCCGCAGGAGCTGCAGGCCATGCGCCTGGAAGTCCACCGCGAAGTGGCGCAGGCGCTGGGGATGAGCTGGGAAGAGTACTGCGACTTCAACGAGATCGACGGTCGCGCTTCCTGAGCCTGTTGTCGATTCATTGTTCCGGGCGACGCAAGCGCTCTGTTTCGCGCGGTGTGGCGTTATCGCCCGGGCGTCCGGGTTATTGTCGAAATCAAAGAGGGTCGGCGCCATTCGCCTCCGGGTCGAACAGGGTGACTTCTGGTGTGTGAGCTACTAGAATGCTTGCCCTTGATTCTGGAGTCGGGTATCGCCGGCTAACGTCTGTGCAACGAGGAATATTCATGCAAGTTTCTGTTGAAAATACTTCCGCTCTCGAGCGTCGTATGACCATCGCCGTTCCGGCAGAGCGCGTCGAGACCGAAGTCAACAAGCGTCTGCAACAGACTGCCCGTCGCGCCAAGGTTCCAGGCTTCCGTCCTGGCAAAGTGCCGATGAGCGTGATCCGTCAGCGTTATGAAGACGCCGCCCGTCAGGAGGCTTTCGGTGATCTGGTCCAGGCTTCCTTCTATGAAGCCGTGGTCGAGCAGAAGCTGAACCCGGCTGGCGCCCCTGCCGTCGAGCCAAAATCGTTCGAAAAGGGCAAGGACCTGGAATTCGTCGCCATTTTCGAAGTTTTCCCTGAGTTCACCGTTGCCGGCTTCGACTCGATCGCCGTCGAGCGCCTGAGCGCCGACGTCGCCGACGCCGACCTGGACAACATGCTGGAAGTCCTGCGCAAGCAGAACACCCGTTTCGAAGCCGCCGACCGCGCTGCCCAGAACGAAGACCAGCTGAACATCGATTTCGTCGGCAAGATCGACGGCGAAGCCTTCGCTGGCGGTTCGGCCAAGGGCACTCAACTGGTACTGGGCTCCGGCCGCATGATCCCGGGCTTCGAAGAAGGCCTGGTCGGTGCCAAGGCTGGTGAAGAGCGCGTTCTGACCCTGAACTTCCCCGAGGACTACCAGAACCTCGACTTGGCTGGCAAAGCCGCCGAGTTCACCGTCACCGTCAACAGCGTTTCCGAGCCCAAGCTGCCTGAGCTGAACGAAGAGTTCTTCGCTCAATTCGGCATCAAGGAAACCGGTCTGGACGGCTTCCGCACCGAAGTTCGCAAGAACATGGAGCGTGAACTGCGCCAGGCGATCAAGACCAAGGTCAAGAACCAGGTAATGGACGGCCTGCTGGCTGCCAACCCGATCGAAGTGCCGAAAGCCCTGCTGGAAAACGAAGTGAACCGCCTGCGCGTTCAAGCCGTCCAGCAGTTCGGTGGCAACATCAAGCCTGAGCAACTGCCGGCCGAGCTGTTCGAAGAGCAAGCCAAGCGCCGTGTCGTGCTGGGCCTGATCGTCGCCGAAGTGGTCAAGCAGAACGAACTGAAGCCGGACGAAGATCGCGTTCGCGAACTGATCCAGGAAATGGCTTCGGCCTACCAGGAGCCTGAGCAAGTTGTGGCCTGGTACTACAAGAACGACCAGCAGATGAACGAAGTTCGTTCGGTTGTGCTGGAAGAACAAGTTGTAGATACTGTCCTGCAGAAAGCGACTGTGACCGACAAGTCGGTCTCTTACGAAGAAGCCGTCAAACCAGCACAGGCACCTGCCGCCGCTGAGTGATTTCCTCCTTCGTAGGAAAACCCCACAAGCCAGCCTTCGCGCTGGCTTGTGCGTATTCAAGCCATGACTATTTGGGAGTGAGTGCAGGACATGTCCCGCAATTCTTATATTCAGCAGAGCTCTGACATCCAGGCCGCCGGTGGCCTGGTCCCGATGGTTATCGAGCAGTCCGCCCGTGGCGAACGTGCCTATGACATCTACTCGCGCCTGTTGAAGGAGCGTGTGATCTTCCTGGTGGGTCCTGTAGAGGACTACATGGCCAACCTGGTAGTGGCGCAACTGCTGTTCCTTGAAGCGGAAAACCCGGACAAGGATATCCATCTGTACATCAACTCCCCGGGCGGTTCGGTGACTGCCGGCATGTCGATCTACGACACCATGCAGTTCATCAAGCCGGACGTCTCCACCATCTGTATCGGCCAGGCCTGCAGCATGGGCGCGTTCCTGCTGGCTGCCGGTGCCGCCGGCAAGCGTCACTGCCTGCCGAACTCGCGGGTGATGATTCACCAGCCGCTGGGCGGCTTCCAGGGCCAGGCGACCGATATCGAGATCCACGCCCAGGAAATCCTCAATATCAAGTCGCGTCTGAACGAGCTGCTGGCCCATCACACCGGCCAGGATCTGGAAACCATCAAGCGCGATACCGAACGCGACAACTTCATGAGCGCCCAGCGCGCGGCCGAGTACGGCCTGATCGACTCGGTCTACGACAAGCGGCAACTGGTATCCTGATCCCGGATGCCAGAGCGGGCAGGTGCGGAAAGCGCCTGCCTGCGGACTTGAAAAAGCCCGCAATTGCCTTCATCTTGTGTTGCAAGCCTACCGGATTGGATCGATCGAATGACTGACACCCGTAACGGCGAGGACAACGGCAAATTGCTCTATTGCTCCTTCTGCGGCAAAAGCCAGCATGAAGTGCGCAAGTTGATTGCCGGCCCCTCGGTATTTATCTGCGACGAGTGCGTCGACCTGTGCAACGACATCATCCGCGAGGAGGTGCAGGAAGCCCAGGCCGAGAGCAGCGCGCATAAATTGCCTTCGCCGAAAGAAATCAGCGCCATCCTGGACCAGTACGTCATTGGTCAGGAGCGCGCGAAAAAGGTTCTGGCCGTAGCGGTGTACAACCACTACAAGCGTCTGAACCAGCGCGACAAGAAATCCGACGACGTCGAACTGGGCAAGAGCAACATCCTGCTCATCGGCCCGACCGGCTCGGGCAAGACCCTGCTCGCGGAAACACTCGCTCGCCTGCTGAACGTACCGTTCACCATCGCCGACGCCACTACGCTGACCGAAGCCGGTTACGTGGGCGAAGACGTCGAGAACATCATTCAGAAGCTGCTGCAGAAGTGTGATTACGATGTGGAAAAGGCCCAGATGGGCATTGTCTACATCGACGAAATCGACAAGATCTCGCGCAAGTCCGACAACCCGTCGATCACCCGCGATGTTTCGGGCGAGGGCGTGCAGCAGGCATTGCTCAAGCTGATCGAGGGCACCGTTGCCTCGGTTCCGCCGCAAGGTGGCCGCAAGCACCCGCAGCAGGAGTTCCTGCAGGTCGACACGCGCAACATCCTGTTCATCTGCGGTGGTGCCTTCTCCGGCCTGGAGAAAGTCATCCAGCAGCGCTCCACCCGCGGCGGCATCGGCTTCGGTGCCGAAGTTCGCAGCAAGGAGGAGGGCAAGAAGGTTGGCGAGTCGCTGCGTGAAGTCGAGCCGGACGATCTGGTCAAGTTCGGCCTGATTCCCGAGTTCGTCGGTCGTCTGCCAGTCCTGGCGACGCTCGATGAGCTGGATGAGGCCGCGCTGATGCAGATCCTGACCGAGCCGAAGAACGCCTTGACCAAGCAGTACGGCAAGTTGTTCGAGATGGAAGGCGTGGATCTGGAGTTCCGCAGCGATGCGCTGAAATCGGTCGCTCGCAAGGCACTGGAGCGCAAGACCGGTGCCCGTGGCCTGCGTTCGATCCTCGAAGGCATCTTGCTCGACACCATGTACGAGATTCCTTCGCAGAAGGATGTCAGCAAGGTGGTGATCGACGAGAGCGTCATCGATGGCACCTCGCAGCCGCTGTTGATCTACGAGAACAGCGAGCCGCCAGCCAAAGCCGCACCAGACGCCTGAGTCTGAGAGGCAGTGAAACCAGCAAGGGGCCTACGGGCCCCTTTGCTTTTCCTGTCATGGAGCTTGTTTTTTTCCGGGGCTGCCCCCACATTAACTCCAAGCTCAAATTTCCATCGGATTACGGCCACAGGGCCGCTGTAGAGGCGAAATCATGAAGACAACCCTCGACTTGCCTCTTTTGCCATTGCGCGATGTCGTTGTTTACCCGCACATGGTCATCCCGCTGTTCGTGGGGCGTGAAAAGTCCATCGAGGCCCTCGAGGCTGCGATGACCGGTGAGAAGCAAATCCTTTTGCTGGCTCAGAAGAATCCAGCCGATGATGATCCGGGTGAAGACGCCCTCTATCGCGTCGGCACCATCGCTACCGTTCTGCAACTGCTGAAACTGCCCGATGGCACCGTCAAGGTGCTGGTCGAGGGCGAGCAGCGCGGCACTGTCGAGCGCTTTGTCGAGGTGGATGGGCACATTCGTGCCGAAGTCGCGCTGATCGAGGAAACCGACGCCGCCGATCGCGAATCCGAAGTCTTCGTCCGCAGCCTGCTGTCGCAGTTCGAACAATACGTCCAGCTGGGCAAGAAGGTCCCGGCTGAAGTCCTGTCTTCGCTCAACAGTATCGACGAGCCGGGCCGCCTGGTGGATACCATGGCGGCGCACATGGCGCTGAAGATCGAGCAGAAGCAGGAAATTCTCGAAATCATCGATCTGGCCACTCGTGTCGAACACGTACTGGCATTGCTGGATGGCGAAATCGACCTGCTGCAGGTCGAGAAGCGCATCCGCGGTCGGGTCAAGAAACAGATGGAGCGCAGTCAGCGTGAGTACTACCTGAATGAGCAGATGAAGGCCATTCAGAAGGAGCTCGGCGACAGCGACGAAGGTCACAACGAGGTCGAGGAGCTCAAGAAGCGTCTCGAGGCTGCCGGCCTGCCGAAGGATGCCTACGCCAAGGCGCAGGCCGAGCTGAACAAGCTCAAGCAGATGTCGCCGATGTCCGCCGAGGCCACGGTGGTGCGTTCTTACCTCGACTGGTTGGTGCAGGTGCCGTGGAAGGCCCAGAGCAAGGTGCGCCTGGACCTGGCCAAGGCCGAGGAAATTCTCGATGCCGATCACTATGGCCTGGAAGAGGTCAAGGAACGCATCCTCGAGTACCTCGCGGTGCAGAAGCGGGTGAAGAAGATTCGTGGGCCGGTGCTGTGCCTGGTCGGTCCGCCCGGCGTCGGCAAGACCTCGCTGGCCGAGTCCATCGCCAGCGCGACCAACCGCAAGTTCGTGCGCATGGCCCTGGGTGGCGTGCGTGATGAAGCCGAGATCCGTGGTCACCGCCGGACCTACATCGGTTCGATGCCGGGACGCCTGATCCAGAAAATGACCAAGGTTGGTGTGCGCAACCCGCTGTTCCTGCTCGATGAAATCGACAAGATGGGCAGTGACATGCGTGGCGATCCCGCCTCGGCGCTGCTGGAAGTGCTCGATCCGGAGCAGAACCACAACTTCAACGATCACTATCTGGAGGTCGATTACGACCTGTCGGACGTGATGTTCCTCTGCACCTCCAACTCGATGAACATTCCGCCGGCGCTGCTGGACCGGATGGAGGTCATTCGTCTGCCTGGCTACACCGAGGACGAGAAGATCAACATCGCGGTCAAGTACCTGGTGCCTAAGCAGGTCAAGGCCAATGGTCTGAAGAAGACCGAGCTGGAAGTCGACGTGACGGCCATCCGCGACATCATCCGCTACTACACCCGCGAAGCCGGCGTACGTGGCCTGGAGCGGCAGATCGCCAAGGTCTGCCGCAAGGTGGTCAAGGAATACACCGGGCAGAAGCAGGTGGTGGTCAAGGTCGACGGCGATCGCCTGGAGCACTTCCTCGGCGTGCGCAAGTTCCGTTATGGTCTGGCCGAGCAGCAGGACCAGGTCGGCCAGGTGACCGGCCTGGCCTGGACGCAGGTCGGTGGCGAGTTGCTGACCATCGAGGCCGCGGTCATTCCCGGCAAGGGTCAGTTGATCAAGACCGGCTCGCTGGGCGATGTCATGGTCGAGTCGATCACTGCCGCGCAGACCGTGGTGCGCAGTCGTGCGCAGAGCCTGGGTATTGCGGCCGACTTCCACGAGAAGCGTGACACTCACATCCACATGCCGGAAGGCGCGACACCGAAGGATGGCCCGAGTGCCGGTATCGGCATGTGCACTGCGCTGGTTTCCGCCTTGACGCAGATTCCGGTGCGCGCCGATGTGGCGATGACCGGTGAAATCACTTTGCGGGGCCAGGTGCTGGCGATCGGTGGCCTGAAAGAGAAATTGCTGGCCGCCCATCGTGGTGGAATCAAGACTGTGATCATTCCGGAAGAGAATGTGCGTGATCTGAAAGAAATTCCTGACAATATTAAGCAGGATCTTCAGATTAAACCGGTCAAATGGATTGACGAAGTCCTCCAAATTGCGCTGCAATACGCCCCGGAGCCCTTGCCGGATGTGGCTCCCGAGATTGTCGCCAAGGATGAAAAACGCGACAGTGATTCCAAGGAACGAATCAGCACGCATTAATCAGTATTTAGCCGGGTGGCCCATCTGACCGTATTAGGTCCTTGCCTTAAGAGGCACTCAAGTGTCATGGGCCACTTGGCGTTGATTCCAGCTATACATAGTTAGAAACAAACTCAAATAGAGATAAGGGGACTTAGAGTGAACAAGTCGGAACTGATTGACGCTATCGCTGCTTCTGCTGATATCCCGAAAGCTGCTGCTGGCCGTGCGCTGGATGCAGTCATCGAATCTATCACCGGTGCCCTGAAGGGCGGTGACTCCGTGGTTCTGGTCGGCTTCGGTACCTTCTCGGTAACTGATCGTCCTGCTCGTGTTGGCCGTAACCCGCAAACCGGCAAGACTCTGGAAATCCCTGCTGCCAAGAAGCCTGGCTTCAAGGCTGGCAAGGCGCTGAAAGAAGCCGTCAACTGAGACGTTCTTTTCAGGCTATCGCCTAGTCGGGCCGGCCTTGGCGGCTGGCTCGTCGGCGGAGCGGAAACGATCACCCATTCGTCTGCTCCGCCCGTTACGAGAAGGCGCATCCCCGGATGCGCCTTTCTTCTATCAGGACTCTACCCACGCTCCGCGGTTGTGCAGCCGCCACAGCCGTTTCTGGGGGACGCATGCTGCAAAATATCAGGGACAATTCACAAGGTTGGATTGCCAAGACCATCATCGGTGTCATCGTGGTACTGATGGCGCTGACCGGCTTCGACGCCATTTTCCAGGCCGTCAGCCATAACCAGGATGCTGCCAAGGTCAACGGTGACACCATCAGCCAGAACGAGCTGAGCCAGGCTGTCGAGACGCAACGTCGGCAACTGATGCAACGGCTGGGCAAGGATTTCGACCCCTCTCTGCTGAACGACGCCATGCTGCGTGAAGCTGCGCTGAAAGGCCTGATCGAGCGCCAGTTGCTGCTGCAGGGCGCGCGTGATGCGAAGTTCTCCTTCTCCGAGGCCGCGCTGGATCAGGTGATCCTGCAGACGCCAGAGTTCCAGGTGGACGGCAAGTTCAGTGCCGAGCGTTTCGACCAGGTCATTCGCCAGCTGGGCTACGGTCGTATGCAGTTCCGCGAAATGCTCGCTCAGGAAATGCTGATCGGCCAACTGCGTGCAGGGCTTGCCGGCAGTGGTTTCGTGACCGATGCCCAGGTTGAAGCCTTCGCTCGTCTGGAGAAGCAGACCCGTGATTTCGCCTCGCTGACCTTCAAGGCCGACCCGGCCGCCGTCACTGTCAGCGATGAGCAGATCAAGGCGCACTACGAGCAGCACGCCAAGGAATTCATGAGCCCCGATCAGGTCGTCATCGACTATATCGAGCTGAAGAAGGCCGCGTACTTCGACCAGGTCAAGGTCAACGAGGACGAACTGCAGGCGCTGTACCAGAAAGAAATCGCCAACCTCGCCGAACAGCGCCATGCCGCGCACATCCTCATCGAGGTCAACGACAAGCAGGATGAAGCCCAGGCCAAGGCCCGCGTCGAGGACGTCCAGCAACGCCTGGCCAAGGGCGAGGACTTTGCGGCGTTGGCCAAGGAGTTCTCGCAGGATCCTGGTTCGGCGAACAACGGCGGTGACCTCGGTTACGCCGGCAAGGGTGTCTATGATCCGGCCTTCGAGGATGCGCTCTATGCGCTGAACAAGGACCAGGTCTCCGCTCCGGTACGTACCGAGTTCGGTTTCCATCTGATCAAGCTGCTGGGCGTGCAGGCGCCGGAAGTACCGACCTTCGCCAGCCTGAAGGACAAGCTGACCCGCGAGCTGAAGACCCAGCAGGTCGAGCAGCGTTTCGTCGAGGCCACCAAGCAACTGGAAGACTCGGCCTTCGAAGCCTCCGATCTGGCCCAGCCAGCCCAGGATCTGGGTCTGCAGGTACAGACCTCGGCACCGTTCGGTCGTGAAGGGGGTGATGGCATCACCGCCAACCGTCAGGTGATCCAGGCCGCGTTCAGTCCTGAAGTGATGGACGAAGGCGCCAACAGCTCGGCGATCGAACTGGATCCGGAAACCGTGGTGGTCGTGCGGGTCAAGGAACACCGCAAGCCTGAACAGCTGCCGCTGGAAGCCGTGTCCGGTCCGATCCATGACCATCTGGCTCAGGAGCAGGCTACTGCTGCCGTGAAGAGCAAGACCGAGGCCCTGATCGCCGGCCTGCGCGATGGCAAGATCGCTTACCAGGCGGTGCAGGATGGCCAGAGCTGGAAGGTCCATGAAGCGGCTACCCGCATGCAGGAAGGCGTCGATCCAGCCGAGCTGCAGGCACTGTTCCGCATGGGCAAGCCGGAGGCCAAGGACAAGCCGGTGTATTCCACCGTCACCCTGGCGGATGGCAGTGTCGTCGTGCTGCGCCTGAATGGCGTCAACGAAGGCAGTGCGGCCAGCGAGGAAGAGAAGGGCGAGTACCGCCGCTATCTTGCCTCCCGTGCCGGTCAGCAGGACTTCGCGGCATACCGCAAGCAACTGGAAGCCAAGGCGGAGATCACTCGTTACTGAGTGAGGTCGCAGATAAAGGAAAGCCCGCAGCGATGCGGGCTTTTTTTATCTGCGCTGAACAGGAGGCGCCCCTCCCATCCCGAAGCGGGACGACGTCTGTTCTCCAGGCAAAAGAAAAGGCCGCAATCGCGGCCTTTTCCTGTTCCCGAAGTCTTACTCCGAGATATCGCCCATGGCGGTGGTGTTGAAGCCACCGTCCACGTACATGATTTCACCGCTGACACCCGACGCCAGGTCGGAGCAGAGGAAGGCGCCGGCGTTGCCGACTTCTTCGATGGTGACGTTGCGACGCAGCGGGGTCTGCGCTTCGTTGGCAGCCAGCATCTTGCGGAAGCTCTTGATGCCGGAAGCGGCCAGGGTGCGGATCGGACCGGCGGAGATGGCGTTGACGCGAGTGCCTTCCGGGCCGAGGCTGCCGGCCAGGTAGCGAACGCCGGCTTCCAGGCTGGCCTTGGCCATGCCCATGACGTTGTAGTTCGGCATGGTGCGCTCGGCGCCCAGGTACGACAGGGTCAGCAGGCTGCCGTTACGGCCCTTCATCAATTCGCGACCGGCCTTGGCCAGGGCGACGAAGCTGTAGGCGCTGATGTCGTGGGCGATGCGGAAGCCTTCGCGGGTGGTGACTTCGGTGAAGTCGCCGTCGAGCTGGTCGCCCGGCGCGAAGCCCACGGAGTGCACGATGCAATCCAGGCCGTCCCACTTCTTGCTCAGTTCCTCGAAGACCTTGGCGATGTCGTCGTCGTTGGCAACGTCGCAAGGGAAGCACAGCTCAGGGTTGGAGCCCCAGCCAGCGGCGAACTCTTCGACGCGGCCCTTGAGCTTTTCGTTCTGGTAGGTGAAGGCAAGTTCCGCCCCCTCGCGATGCATGGCGGCAGCGATGCCGGATGCGATGGACAGTTTGCTGGCGACACCGACGATCAGTACGCGCTTACCGGCGAGAAAACCCATGTGTTGTTCCTCTTCAGGTTATATCGACAGCCGTGGGAGCCAGAAAGGCGGCCTCCAGCAGCTGCTGTGTATAGGGGTGTTGCGGTGCGGCGAAGATGCTCGCGGCCGGACCTTGTTCCACGACCTGACCCTGCTTGACCACCATCAACTGGTGACTGAGCGCCTTGACCACCGCCAGATCGTGGCTGATGAACAGGTAGGTCAGGTTGTACTTGGTCTGCAGCGCGCGCAGCAGCTCCACCACCTGGCGCTGAACGGTGCGGTCGAGCGCCGAAGTGGGCTCGTCCAGCAGGATCAGTGCCGGTTTCAATACCAGTGCCCGGGCAATGGCAATCCGTTGTCGTTGGCCTCCGGAGAACTCGTGA
Source organism: Pseudomonas sp. zfem002 (assembly GCF_032621685.1). Lineage (NCBI taxonomy): Bacteria > Pseudomonadati > Pseudomonadota > Gammaproteobacteria > Pseudomonadales > Pseudomonadaceae > Pseudomonas > Pseudomonas sp. zfem002. The sequence continues at coordinate 527,297 of NZ_JAVYJH010000001.1, forward strand.
GGGTAGCGGTGCCGGGTTTCCGGGTCCAGACCTACTTCCCTGAGTGCTTCCATGATGGCCTGTTCCTGTTCCGCTTCCGTGCCTATCCGATGAATGCGCAGGCCTTCGCCGACGATATCGTTCACGCACATGCGCGGGCTCAGGCTGCCGAAGGGGTCCTGGAAAACCACCTGCATCTCCCGCCGCAGCGGTCGTACCTGTTGCTGGCTCATGCCGTCCAGCCGCTGCTTCTCGAAGCGGATGGCGCCCTTGCTGCCGATCAGGCGCAGGATCGCCAGACCCAATGTCGACTTGCCCGAACCGCTTTCGCCAACGATTCCCAGGGTCTGGCCCTGGGGCAGGCTGAAGTTGATGCCATCCACCGCCTTGACGTGGTCCACGGTCCGGCGCAGCAGGCCTTTCCTGATCGGGAACCAGACACGCAGGTCCTCGACTTCCAGCAACGGCGCGCCCTCCGGGTTGGCGGCGGGCTTGCCGCTGGGCTCGGCGCCGAGCAGCATTTTCGTGTACGGATGCTGCGGAGCGCGGAACAGTTCTTCACACGATGACTGTTCGACGATGCAACCGCGCTGCATGACACATACGCGGTGCGCAATTCTTTTCACCAGGTTCAGATCGTGGCTGATCAGCAGCAGGGCCATGCCCAGCTTGGCCTGCAAACGCTTCAACAATTCGAGGATTTTCAGCTGGACGGTGACGTCCAGCGCAGTGGTTGGCTCGTCGGCGATCAGCAGTTCCGGCTCGTTGGCCAGGGCCATGGCGATCATCACCCGCTGCCGCTGGCCGCCGGACAGTTCGTGGGGCAGGGCCTTGAGGCGCTTGAGCGGATCGGGGATGCCGACCAGTTCCAGCAGCTCCAGGGTGCGCGCGGTGGCTTCCTTGCCGCGCAGGCCCTTGTGCAGCATCAGGACTTCGTTGATCTGCTTCTCGATGTTGTGCAGCGGGTTCAGCGAGGTCATCGGCTCCTGGAAGATCATGGCGATGCGGTTGCCACGGATATGGCGCATCTTTTTCTCGTCCAGGTGCAGCAGGTCCTGCTCGCCGTAGCGGATGCTGCCGGCCGGGTGCCGCGCCAGCGGGTAGGGCAGCAGGCGCAGGATGGAGTGGGCGGTGACCGATTTGCCCGAGCCGCTCTCGCCGACCAGTGCCAGGGTCTCGCCACGCCGGATATCGAAGCTCACGCCTTCCACCACGCGCTGCTGCTGCGTTCCGCTGATGAATTCCACGGCGAGGTCGCGTACTTCGATCAAGGTGTCCTTGTTCATGTCATTTCCTCGGGTCGAAGGCGTCGCGGGCGGATTCGCCGATGAATACCAGCAGGCTGAGCATCAGGGCCAACACGGCGAAGGCGCTGATACCCAACCACGGGGCCTGCAGGTTGGATTTGCCCTGGGCGACCAGTTCGCCAAGGGACGGTGCGCCGGGCGGCAGGCCGAAGCCGAGGAAGTCCAGGGCGGTCAGGGTACCGATGGCACCGGTGAGAATGAACGGCAGGAAGGTCATGGTCGAGACCATGGCGTTGGGCAGGATGTGCCGGTACATGATCGCCGCGTTCTGCATGCCCAGCGCCCGCGCGGCGCGCACGTACTCCAGGTTGCGTCCGCGCAGGAACTCGGCGCGGACCACATCCACCAGGCTCATCCAGGAGAACAGCAGCATGATCCCCAGCAGCCACCAGAAGTTCGGCTGCACGAAGCTGGCGAGGATGATCAGCAGGTACAGTACCGGCAGGCCCGACCAGATCTCCAGGAAGCGCTGTCCGGCCAGGTCGACCCAGCCACCATAGAATCCCTGCAGGGCGCCGGCGATCACGCCGATGATGGAACTGAGCACGGTCAGGGTCAGGGCGAACAGCACCGAGATGCGGAAGCCGTAGATCACCCGCGCCAGCACGTCGCGGCCCTGGTCGTCGGTGCCCAGCCAGTTCTGCGCCGATGGCGGGGCAGGGGCCGGCACCTTGAGGTCGTAGTTGATACTCTGGTAGCTGAACGGAATCGGCGCCCACAGCACCCAGCTCTGCTTCTTCTCCAGCAGATCGCGGATGTACGGGCTCTTGTAGTTGGCTTCCAGGGGGAATTCGCCGCCAAAGGTGGTTTCCGGGTAGCGCTTGAAGGCCGGGAAGTACCACTCGCCGTCGTAACGTACGGCCAGCGGCTTGTCGTTGGCGATCAGCTCGGCACCCAGGCTCAGGCCGAACAGGATGACGAACAGCCACAGCGACCACCAACCGCGTCGGTTGGCCTTGAAACGCTCGAAGCGGCGGCGATTGAGAGGGGACAGGTTCATCTCAGTGCTCCCGGCTTTCGAAGTCGATGCGTGGATCGACCAGGGTATAGGTCAGGTCGCCGATCAGTTTCACCACCAGCCCCAGCAGGGTGAAGATGAACAGGGTGCCGAAGACCACCGGGTAGTCACGGTTGATCGCTGCCTCGAAGCTCATCAGGCCGAGGCCGTCGAGGGAGAAGATCACTTCCACCAGCAGCGAGCCGGTGAAGAAGATGCCGATGAACGCCGAGGGGAAGCCGGCGATCACCAGCAGCATGGCGTTGCGGAACACATGCCCGTAGAGCACGCGGTGCGGGGTCAGGCCCTTGGCCTTGGCGGTGACCACGTACTGCTTGTTGATCTCGTCGAGGAAGCTGTTCTTGGTCAGCAGGGTCATGGTGGCGAAGTTGCCGATCACCAGCGCGGTGATCGGCAGCGCCAGGTGCCAGAAGTAGTCGCTGATCTTGCCCCAAGTGCTCAGCTCGTCGAAGTCGCTCGAGGTCAGCCCGCGCAGCGGGAACCAGTCCAGATAGCTGCCGCCGGCGAACACCACGATCAGCAGGATGGCGAACAGAAACGCAGGGATGGCGTAGCCGATGATGATCGCCGAACTGGTCCAGACGTCGAAATGACTGCCATGCCGGGTGGCCTTGGCGATGCCCAGGGGGATCGACACCAGGTACATGATCAGCGTGCTCCACAGGCCGAGGGAGATCGACACCGGGAGCTTCTCGGCGATCAGGTCGACCACCTTGGCATCGCGGAAGAAACTGTCGCCGAAGTCCAGCCGGGCGTAGTTCTTGACCATGATCCACAGGCGTTCCGGCGCCGACTTGTCGAAGCCGTACATGCGCTCGATTTCCTTGACCAGCGCCGGATCGAGGCCTTGCGCGCCGCGGTAGTTGGAGCCGGCCACGGACACTTCGGCGCCACCGCCGGCGATGCGGCTGGTGGCGCCCTCGAAGCCTTCGAGCTTGGCGATCATCTGTTCCACCGGGCCGCCGGGGGCGGCCTGGATGATGACGAAGTTGATGATCAGGATGCCGAACAGGGTCGGGATGATCAGCAGCAGGCGCCGCAGGATATAGGCGAACATGTCACGGCTCCTTGTTCGCGGCGGCGCTGCCATCCGGCGGCGTGGCCGGGGCGGCCGGTTTCACTTCCGGCTTGATCCACCAGGTGTTGATGCCGATGTCGTACTTGGGTGGCGTGTCCGGGTGGCCGATATGGTTCCAGTAGGCCACGCGCCAGGTCTTGATATGCCAGTTGGGCACCACGTAGAAGCCCCATTGCAGTACGCGGTCGAGGGCGCGGGTATGGGTGATCAGGCTCTGCCGCGAATCGGCATTGATCAGCGATTCCACCAGGCTGTCCACCGCCGGGTCCTTGAGGCCCATGTAGTTGCGGCTGCCGGGGTTGTCGGCGCTGGAGCTCTGCCAGAACTCGCGCTGTTCGTTGCCCGGCGAGTTGGACTGCGGGAAGCCGCCGACGATCATGTCGAAGTCCCGCGAGCGCAGACGGTTGATGTATTCGGCGACATCGACCCGACGGATGTTCAGGGTGATACCGAGATCGGCGAGGTTGCGCTTGTAGGGCAGGAGGATGCGCTCGAACTCGGTCTGGGCGAGGAGGAATTCGAGGGTCAGCGGTTTGCCCTGGGCGTCCACCATCCTGTCGTTCTCGATACGCCAGCCAGCCTCCTGCAGCAGCTTGTAGGCCTGGCGCTGCTGCTCGCGGATCATGCCGCTGGCGTCGGTGACCGGGTTCTTGAACTCCTCGCTGAAGACCTGTTCGGGAATCTTGCCGCGCAGCGGTTCGAGGAGTTTCAGTTCATCCTCGCCAGGCAGGCCCCTGGCGGCCATCTCGGAGTTTTCGAAGTAGCTGCCGGTGCGGGTGTAGGCACCGTTGAACAGCTGCTTGTTGGTCCATTCGAAATCCAGCAGCAGGCTCAGTGCCTGGCGCACCCGTACGTCCTGGAACACCGGACGGCGCAGGTTGAAGACGAAGCCCTGCATGCCGGTTGGCGTGCCATTGGGGATTTCCTCGCGGATCAGGCGCTTTTCCCGCACGGCGGGGATGTTGTAGGCGGTGGCCCAGTTCTTCGCGCTGGTTTCGAACCAGTAGTCGAACTGTCCGGCCTTGAGCGCTTCCAGGGCCACGGTGTTGTCGCGGTAGTAGTCGACGGTGATGGTGTCGAAGTTGTAGAAGCCGCGGTTGATCGGCAGGTCCCTGCCCCAGTAGTTCCTGTCCCGCTCCAGGCGGATCGAGCGCCCGGGCTTGACCTCGGCGACCTTGTAGGGCCCGCTGCCCACCGGGACTTCCAGACCGCCCTTGGCAAAGTCGCGACCTTCCCAGACGTGTTTCGGCAGTACCGCGATCTGCCCGAGGATCAGCGGCAGCTCGCGGTTGTTGCTGTGCTTGAACTTGAACAGCACCCGCAGCGGGTCCTCGGCAATCACCTCGGCGACATCCGCGTAGTAACCGCGGAACAGCGGCGCACCGCTTTTCATCAGGGTATTGAAGGTGAACACCACGTCTTCGGCATGCACCGGCTGGCCGTCCTGGAAGCGTGCTTCGGGGCGCAGGTAGAAGCGCACCCAGCTGTTGTCCGGCGCTTTCTCGATCTGCCTGGCGAGCAGGCCGTATTCGGTGAACGGCTCGTCGAGGCTGGCGCGAGCCAGGGTGTCGTAGACCAGGTCGATGTTGTCTGCTGGTACGCCCTTGCTGATGAAGGGATTGAGGCTATCGAAACTGCCGAAGCCGTTTTCGCGGAAGGTGCCGCCCTTGGGCGCGTCGGGATTCACATAGTCGAAATGCTTGAAGTCGGCGGGGTACTTCGGTGCTTCGTTGTAGAGGGTCACGGCGTGTTGCGGCGCGGCCAGGCTTGGCACGCTCAGGCCGGCCAGCAGCAGGCCGCCGAGCAACCGGCGCAAACGGGGCGTTGGCATCATTGGGCGTTCTCCGAAGGCTTGAGCCACCAGGTATTCAGCCCCAGGGTGTAGGGCGGCGTGGTGACGAAGGCGAACCGGTTGCGGTAGGCCAGGCGGTGATAGTCGAGATACCAGTTGGGAATCATGTAGTGCTGCCACAGCAGGACGCGGTCGAGGGCACGGGTCGCGGCCACCTGCTCGTCGCGGGTCTGCGCCGCGAGCAGGCTGTCGAGCAGATGGTCGACCACCGGGCTGTTCACGCCAGCGTAGTTCTTGCTGCCCTTGGTGCCTGCCTGGCTGGAGTGAAAATACTGCCATTGCTCGAGCCCGGGGCTGAGGGTCTGGGTCAGGGTCATCAGGATCATGTCGAAATCGAACTGGTCCAGGCGTTGTTTGTACTGGGCCCGGTCGACGGTGCGCAGCCGTGCCTCGATGCCGATGCTGGCGAGGTTCTCCACATAAGGCTGGAGAATCCGTTCGAGGTTCGGATTGACCAGAAGAATTTCCAGCTTCAAGGGCTGGCCGTTGCTGTTCAGCAGGCGCTGCCCGCTGAGTTTCCAGCCGGCCTGGCCGAGCAGGTCGAGGGCCAGGCGCAGGTTGTCGCGCCCGACACCGCGACCGTCGGTCTGGCTGACGCTGAACGGCTGGGTGAACAGCGCGGACGGCAACTGCTCGCGCCAGGGCGCCAGCAACAGCCATTCCTTGCCCACCGGCAGCCCCGCGGCGCTGAATTCACTGTTGGGGTAGAAACTGGTGGCGCGGCGATAGGCACTGCTGAACAGCGTGCGATTGGTCCATTCGAAATCGAGCATCAGGCCCAGGGCCTGACGCACCCGGCGATCGGCGAAGGCCGCGCGGCGACTGTTCATGAACAGGCCCTGGCTCTGCGTCGGGATCTGGTGCCTGATCTGCGCCTTGATCACCTCGCCGCGGCGTATCGCCGGGAAGTTGTAGCCGTTGGCCCAGTTCTTCGCCTGGTGCTCGATGTAGATATCGAACTCGCCGGCCTTGAAGGCTTCGAAGGCGACGTCGCTGTCGCGATAGAACTCGTACTCGACGCGATCGAAGTTGTACTTGCCGCGATTGACCGCCAGGTCCTTGCCCCACCAGTCCTTGACCCGCTCGAACACCAGGCGCCGACCCGGTTGTACCTCGCTGATGCGATAGGGGCCGCTGCCCAGGGGAGGGGTGAAGGTGGTGGCCTTGAAGTCGCGGCCCTTCCAGTAATGCTGCGGCAGCACCGGCATCTCGCCCAGGCGCAGGATCAGCAGGGGATTGCCCGCGCGCTTGAAGACGAAGCGGATGCGCCGTGGTCCGAGAATGTCGACGCGCTCGACTTCCTGCAGGTTGGTGCGATAGATCGGATGGCCGTCCTTCAGCAGCGTGCGGTAGGAAAACGCCACGTCCGCCGCGGTGATCGGCCGGCCATCGTGGAAGCGCGCTTCCGGACGCAGGTTGAAAACCACCCAGCTGCGGTCCTCGCTGTACTCGACCGAGCGGGCGATCAGGCCGTAGCTGGAGGTGGCTTCATCGCCGGAAGGGTCGTACTGGCCAGTGCCGACCATGAGGGTTTCATTGAGCTCGTTGACCCCGTACTGCAGGAAGTTCGGGGTGGTCACCGGGCTGCTGCCCTTGAAGGTGTAGGGGTTGAGGGTGTCGAAGGTACCGAATGCCATGGCCCGCAAGGTACCGCCCTTGGGCGCTTGCGGATTGACCCAGTCGAAGTGGGTGAATTTGGCGGGGTACTTGAGCGTGCCGAACTGGGCGTAACCGTGGCTTTCGGTGATGGTGGCGCCCGCGGGAAAGCTCAAGACCAGGCTGAGTGACAGCAGGAGGGGACGTATCAAGTCGGCGATCCGATCCAGGCGGCTTGGGCTTTGTTGTTCCTACAGTAACAGCTTGTATCAGCAGGAAAAAGAGCGCGCCCCAGGCGTCCATGCACCGCCCTCAAGCGGTGCACGCCTTTATTGATGCGGCAGGTAGACAGTAAGGGTTTGCCCCGGCTTCAGGGCCTGGCCACTGCGCGGATTCCAGCGTTTGAGGTGTTGCATCTCGACGTTGAAGCGTTTGGCAACCAGGTACAGCGAATCGCCTTTCTTCACCTTGTACTGGGTAGCGCGCTGTTTGCCATTGCCGCCGGCGGCGGGTTTCGCGGCGGACGCCACGGTGATCGGCTGGCTGCTCTGCAGAACCAGGGTCTGCCCGGCCTTGAGGCGGTTGCCGTTGATCTTGTTCCAGCGTTGCAGTTCCTTGACGCTGACCTGGTTGGCCTTGGCGATGCTGCCCAGGCTGTCGCCACGCTTGACCCGATAGCGCACGCTGCGCGCGGCCGGTGCGCTGGCCTCGGCCAGCGCCGCCTCGAACACCGCGGCCTTGGGTTGCAGGGCGAGCAGTTCCTCGGGCTTCATGCTCGACAGGCTGCTGGTCAGCAGTTGCGCCTTGGCGGTCGGTACCAGCAGTTGCTGCGGGCCGTCCACGGTCATGCGTTTCTTGAAGGCCGGGTTGAGCTGGAACAGCTCGTCCTCGTCGATCTCGGCCAGGGCGGCAACCCGCGACAGGTCGAGACGGTCCTTGATGGCGACGGCTTCGAAGTAGGGCTCGTTGGCGATCGGATTGAGGTTCACGCCGTAGGCTTCAGGCGTCAGGACCACCTGCGACAGCGCCAGCAGCTTGGGCACGTAGTCGCGGGTTTCCTGGGGCAGCGGCAGGTTCCAGTAGTCGGTGGGCAGGCCGACGCGCTCGTTGCGCTCGATGGCCCGGCTGACCGTGCCCTCGCCGGCGTTGTAGGCAGCCAGCGCCAGCAGCCAGTCGCCGTTGAACATGTCGTGCAGGCGGCTCAGGTAGTCCAGCGCGGCGTTGGTCGACGCGGTGATGTCGCGACGGCCGTCGTAGAAACGGGTCTGGCGCAGGTTGTAGTGACGCCCGGTGGACGGAATGAACTGCCACAGCCCGACCGCATGGGCGCGGGAGTAGGCCATCGGGTTGTAGGCGCTCTCGATGGCTGGCAGCAGTGCCAGCTCCAGCGGCATGTCGCGTTCTTCGAGGCGCTCGACGATGTAGTGGATGTACAGGCTGCCGCGATCGCCGGCGGTTTCGAGGAAGGTCGGATTGCTGGCGAACCACAGGCGCTGCTGTTCGATACGCGGGTTGACGCCGATGTCGTCCTGCAACTGGAAGCCCTGGCGAATACGCTCCCAGACATCCTGTGGTGCCTGCTCCACCGGCTTGGCCTGGACGAACACGGGCTTCTGCTTGAGGCGGGGCTGGACGTGCACGCGAACGCTTTCGTTGTCGCCCATATGGCTGGTGCTCTGGCAGCCCACGAGGGTGGCTGTCAGGCCAAGCGCTACGGCCTGTGCGAGGCGCGTCAGGGCGGCGGGAGTGAGGGTTCGGCGGCTATTGGACGACATTGGCTGGGACAGAGTTCCGGGCGAAAATGTCGGGCGATTCTAGAAAGCGCCCCGAACCGGGTCAACCTTTCAGAACTCTGCGGTCATCAAGCGGTCATCCCTGGAATGTATCCTTCCAGGCCCGCAACCCAGCAAAAACAGCACTTGGCGTAGGGTTTAACACCCCTGTCCGTTCGTCTGCTTTTTCTTTAACGGATGTTTCTCCGGTGCGCAGAAAGGGGTTGGTCAAGCGCTCCAGACCGATCGTTGACGGCAACGTGATGCGATTTTCCGAACGCAAGCGGGTAACTTCCGCGAAGCGTGCGGCAACGTGCGGATTGTCCGGCTCGACGGCACGGGCGAAGCGCAGGTTGCTCAGGGTGTATTCGTGGGTGCAATACACTTGCGTGGCCTCGGGCAGCGCCGCCAGGCGCTGGAGCGACGCATGCATCTGCGCCGGCGTGCCCTCGAACAGGCGTCCGCAACCGGCGGCGAACAGGGTGTCGCCACAGAACAGCAAGGGAGTCGCCGGCTGATTGCTGAAGTAGGCGATATGGCCAAGGGTATGGCCAGGCACCGCGAAGACCTGGAAATCGGTGTCCAGCACCCGTATCGAGGCATTGTCCTCCAGCGCCGCGTCCCGTGCCGGAATACGCTCGCTGGCCGGTCCGCTGACCCGCGCGCCGGTGGCGGCCTTGAGCGCCTCCACGCCACCGACGTGATCGGCGTGGTGGTGGGTGATGAGGATGTCCTCCAGACGCCAGCCCGGGTGCGCCCGCAGCCAGCTCAGGACTGGCGTCGCATCGCCCGGATCGACCACCGCGCAGCGACGGCTGGCGGAGTTCTGCAACAACCAGATGTAGTTGTCGTTGAAAGCGGGCAAGGCTTCTATCTGTATCATCGAGCGATTCGCCAAACGTGGGACAAGGGTGCATCTTAGTAGCTATGTGCGTCGTCGAGAACCTTCCAGGGAGAACGCAATGACCGATCAAGCCTTCGCCCAGGCCGATCCGGAGTGGCTCGAACTGATCCGCCTGGCCCGTGACTGGTTCGCCGGTCCGCTGGGACAACTGATGCTCGCCGAGGAGGAGCGCCTGCTGGAAGAGGAACTCGGGCGCTACTTCGGTGGCTACCTGGTGCACTACGGGCCCGGTGCCGAACCGCCGCCCACCGCGCCGCAGGTGCAGCGCAACGTGCGCCTCGGCGCACCGTTGCCGGGTGTGGAGATCGTCTGCGAGGAGCAGGCCTGGCCGCTGAGCGAGCACGCCGCCGACGTGGTGGTGCTGCAACACGGCCTGGACTTCTCGCTGTCGCCCCATGGTCTGTTGCGCGAGGCCGCCAGCAGTGTGCGTCCGGGCGGGCACCTGCTGATCGTCGGGATCAATCCCTGGAGCAGTTGGGGCGTGCGCCGGGTGTTCGCCCATGATGCGTTGCGCAAGGCCCGCTGCATCTCGCCGTCGCGGGTTGGTGACTGGCTCAACCTGCTGGGCTTTGCGCTGGAGAAACGCCGGTTCGGGTGCTATCGTCCGCCGCTTGCCTCCCCGGCCTGGCAGGCCAGGCTGGCGGGGTGGGAGCGTCTTGCCGGACGCTGGCAGGGCTCCGGCGGCGGGGTCTATCTGCTGGTGGCACGCAAGATGGTGGTTGGCCTGCGTCCGCTGCGCCAGGAGCGCCGCGAACCGATGGGCAAGCTGATTCCATTGCCGCTGGCCAAGGTCAACCGCCAGGCACCTCACCCCGAAGGCAGACCCTTCAACGATGAATAAGGCTGTACATGAGCGATAGCGTCGAGATCTACACCGATGGCGCCTGCAAGGGCAATCCCGGCCCTGGCGGCTGGGGCGTGCTGCTGGTCTACAAGGGTGTGGAAAAGGAAATCTGGGGTGGCGAGCGCGAGACCACCAACAACCGCATGGAACTGATGGCGGCCATCCAGGGCCTGGCGTCACTGAAGCGCGAGTGCGAGGTGCTGCTGGTCACCGACTCGCAGTACGTCATGAAGGGCATCACCGAGTGGATGACCAACTGGAAGAAGCGCGGCTGGAAGACCGCGGCCAAGGAGCCGGTGAAGAACGCCGACCTCTGGCAGTTGCTCGACGAGCAGGTCAACCGGCACAAGGTCACCTGGAAATGGGTGCGCGGGCATATCGGCCATCATGGCAACGAACGCGCCGACCAGTTGGCCAATCGCGGTGTCGACGAGGTTCGCGGCCTGCGCTGAAACGCGCAGCCGATGAATCCCCGGGACGCGGCGACGAAGCTGGGGTAAGATCCGCCGTTTTCAGCAACACGGCAGGAGATCACCGACGTGGATTTGCACAACGACAGGTCGATAGTCCTCGATACCGAAACCACAGGCATGCCGGTCACCGACGGTCACCGGATCATCGAGATCGGTTGCGTCGAGCTGATCGGCCGGCGCTTCACCGGGCGCAATTTCCACGTCTATCTGCAGCCGGATCGCCCGAGTGACGAGGGCGCCATCGGCGTCCACGGCATCACTGATGCGTTCCTTGTGGACAAGCCGCGTTTCGCCGAGGTCGCCGACGAATTCTTCGAGTTCATCCAGGGCGCGCGGCTGATCATCCACAACGCGACGTTCGACGTTGGCTTCATCAACAACGAATTCGCCTTGCTCGGTCAGCAGGACCGCGCTGATATCTCGCAGCACTGCACTATCCTCGACACCCTGATGATGGCGCGCGAGCGTCATCCGGGGCAGCGCAACAGCCTCGACGCCCTGTGCAAACGCTACGGCATCGACAACTCGGGTCGTGAGCTGCACGGCGCCTTGCTCGACTCCGAGCTGCTCGCCGACGTCTTCCTGGCCATGACCGGCGGCCAGACCAGCCTGTCGCTGGCTGGCCAGGACGGTGAAGGCGAGGGCGCCGCTGCGCAGGGCAGCGAGATCCGCCGCCTGCCGGCAAGCCGTCAGCCGGGACGCATCATCCGCGCCACCCCCGAGGAACTGGAGGCTCACGTCGCCCGCCTCGAAGCCGTCGCCAAATCCGCCGGTGGCCCGGCGCTCTGGCAGCAACTGGCACAGGCCAACTGAGGCATTTCCCGCGCGTCATGGCGGCGACCTTCTACCCTGAAATGAACGGCCCACGTGGCCTCTCGCAGGAAGAAGGTAGCGCCGTCCATGTACAAGGACCTCAAGTTTCCCGTTCTCATCGTTCACCGTGACATCAAGTCCGACACCGTAGCCGGCGATCGCGTCCGCGGTATCGCCCAGGAACTGGCCCAGGACGGTTTCACCATCCTCAGCGCCATCGACTACGCCGAAGGTCGCCTGGTCGCCGCGACCCACCACGGGCTCGCCTGCATGCTGATCGCCGCCGAAGGTGCCGGCGAAAACACCCACCTGTTGCAGAACATGGTCGAGCTGATCCGCCTGGCCCGTTCCCGGGCACCGCACCTGCCGATCTTCGCGCTGGGCGAGCAGGTCACCCTGGAAAACGCACCTGCCGATGCCATGAGCGAGCTGAATCAGTTGCGCGGCATTCTCTATCTGTTCGAAGACACCGTGCCTTTTCTCGCTCGCCAGGTGGCCCGAGCCGCGCACAATTACCTGGACGGCCTGCTGCCGCCGTTCTTCAAGGCGCTGGTGCAGCACACCGCGCAATCCAACTATTCCTGGCACACCCCGGGACATGGCGGTGGCGTGGCGTACCGCAAGAGTCCGGTCGGGCAGGCCTTTCATCAGTTCTTCGGCGAGAACACCCTGCGTTCGGACCTGTCGGTATCGGTCCCGGAGCTGGGTTCGCTGCTGGATCACACCGGGCCGCTGGCCGAAGCCGAAGCCCGCGCCGCACGCAATTTCGGCGCCGATCACACCTTCTTCGTGATCAATGGCACCTCGACGGCGAACAAGATCGTCTGGCACTCCATGGTGGGCCGCGACGACCTGGTGCTGGTGGATCGCAACTGCCACAAGTCGGTGCTGCACGCGATCATCATGACCGGTGCGATTCCCCTGTACCTGTGTCCCGAGCGCAACGAACTGGGCATCATCGGCCCGATTCCGCTCGGCGAATTCAGTCCCGAATCGATCCAGGCCAAGGTCCTCGCCAATCCGCTGACCCGCGACCGCGAGCCGAAAGTGAAGATGGCGGTGGTGACCAACTCCACCTATGACGGCCTGTGCTACAACGCCGAACTGATCAAGCAGACTCTCGGCAACAGCGTCGAGGTGCTGCATTTCGACGAGGCCTGGTACGCCTATGCCGCCTTCCACGAGTTCTTCGCCGGGCGGTATGCCATGGGCACTTCGCGCAATGCGCAGAGCCCGCTGGTATTCAGTACCCATTCCACCCACAAGCTGCTCGCCGCCTTCAGCCAGGCCTCGATGATCCATGTGCAGGACGGCGGTCGCCGGCAACTGGATCGCGACCGTTTCAACGAAGCCTTCATGATGCATATCTCCACCTCGCCGCAGTACAGCATCCTCGCTTCGCTGGATGTTTCCTCGGCGATGATGGAAGGCCCGGCGGGGCGTTCGCTGCTGCAGGAAATGTTCGACGAAGCGCTGAGCTTCCGCCGCGCCCTGGCCAATCTGCGCGCGCACCTGGACCCCGAGGACTGGTGGTTCAGCGTCTGGCAGCCACCGCGGGTCGAGGGCATCCATCGCGTTGCCACCGAGGATTGGCTGCTCGAACCCCAGGCGCAGTGGCACGGCTTCGGTGATCTCAGCGAGGATTATGTGCTGCTCGATCCGATCAAGGTGACCCTGGTCATGCCTGGCCTGGACGCCGGCGGCAGTCTCGATCGCCACGGCATTCCCGCTGCGGTGGTGAGCAAGTTCCTCTGGGAGCGCGGCCTGGTGGTGGAGAAGACCGGGCTGTATTCCTTCCTGGTGCTGTTCTCCATGGGCATCACCAAGGGCAAATGGAGCACGTTGCTGACCGAGTTGCTGGAGTTCAAGCGCAACTACGACGCCAATACCGAACTGAGCCTGAGCCTGCCCTGCGTGGCCGGACAGGACCCGCAGCGCTACCGCGGTATGGGCCTGCGTGACCTGTGCGACCAATTGCATGCCTGCTACCGCGGCAACGCCACCGCCAAGCAGCTCAAGCGCCTGTACACGCGCCTGCCGGAAGTGGTGATGAAGCCCGCCGATGCCTACGACAAGCTGGTTCGCGGTGATGTCGAGGCGGTACCCATCGAGCGCTTGCTGGGGCGTATCGCGGCGGTGATGCTGGTGCCGTATCCGCCGGGTATCCCGCTGATCATGCCTGGCGAGCGCTTCACCGAGGCGACCCGCTCGATTCTCGATTACCTGGCTTTCGCCCGTGCCTTCGACACCGGCTTCCCCGGCTTCGTCGCCGATGTCCACGGCCTGCAGCATGAGGAGCGCGACGGGGTACGGCTCTACACCGTGGACTGCGTCAAGGAGTAGCGGACTCATTGCGCTGCCCTGGTGCTAGAATCCGCCGCTTGAATTCAGGAGGTAGATGCGTGCGCAAAGTGGCGATGGTAATGGCGGTGGTGGCCCTGGCCGGCTGTGACAACGATGCGGAGCGGGTTCACAAGCAGATCGCCGAACATCTGCAGAATCCGAAGACGGCCAAGTTCGCCAACGTGCGGTTCAACACCCAGGGCGATATCTGCGGTCAGTTCCGTGGCAAGGACGATAGTGGTAGCTACCTGCCGTATCGCAGCTATGTGGCCATCAAGAAGGGTGCGGATTACGACATCATCATCGACGAGGCCGGCAACGACCTGCGCATCCGCGAAGTCTGCGGTGGCGCCGACTTGCAGCGTCGTGCCGATGCCATCGCCGCCGAGCCGGCACCGCAGGGCTGGGATGTGGAAATCATCCAGGGGCCGAACATGGGGGCGGTGACCGACATGACCGCGCGCCTGATCGAGAAGGGCATCCCTTCTTCGGTGGTCTATCGCGACGGCAAGCCCGTGGTGCTGCTGGGGCCGTTCATGGACAAGGCCGAGGCCGAGGCCAGCAAGAACGACGTGATGGCCCGCCTGGGTACCGACTCGGTGGTGATCCAGCACGACGCCCCCCGCTGATCCTCGACGCAACGCTCTGCGTCCGGTGCTTGCGCGTTTGTCGGGCTATGCTCATGGAGAGGAAGATGTTCCATCGATGAGTGCAGCAACGGTGAGGAGGGGGCCATGTCCACGCTGGAGCGAGCCATTGCGGTTGCAGCCCGGGCCCATGAAGGGCATCGGGACAAGATAGGCGCAGCGTACATCCTGCATCCCTTGCGGGTGATGCTGCGGGTTTCGACCACCGAGCAGCGTATCGTCGCGGTGTTGCACGAGGTGCTTCAGGCCTCCCCCATGACCTTGTCGGACCTGGCGCGCGAGGGCTTCGCCCTGAAGATCCTCGCCGCGGTGCAGGCCCTCAGTCAGCGCGGCGGAGAAAGCGACGAGGCGTTCGTTGCCCGGGTCGGTTGCGATCCGCTGGCGCGGGTGGTCAAGCTGGCGGACCTGGCCGATGAGACCGATCTGACTCGCCTGGTCATCCCCGGTCCCGCCGAAATTGCCCATCTGCAGCGCTGCCAGCAGGCCAGCGCCTATCTGCAGACGCTGACCTGATGCTCAGCCGCAGGCCTTGAGGTCCACCGGGCCGACGAACTCGTTGCCGTGCCCCATCACGCAGGCCACGCGCTGGTTGCGCTGGCGCTCCCAGGCCTGGGCCGGATAGGTCTTGTTCCAGGCTTCGTACAACTGCCGATCCTGTTTCGACAGGCGCAGGTCGTACTGCTTGCTCATGTAGAAATAGGTGCGCGCGATCATCCCGCGAATGGACGGGCGCGGCATGACCTTCTTCGCCTTGAAGTCGACCTGGGTCAGGCACGAGCCATATTGCCCGTGCTGCTCGGGCAGCCAGCCGAAGCTGAAATTGCTGCGATCGCCATTGACCTCGCCGATGCTCGGCACCAGGTTGTGCAGATCGGCTTCGGCGCGGGCGTAGCTTGCGTCGTTGCGTGAGCAGTTCTTGCGTCCACCCTCCTGCCAGCACTGCCGTTGATGGCCGATCTGCCAGGCAGGGACGATGTGTTCCCATTCGATCCGCGCGGCGCGGTTGGCGTTCTTGCGCGGGACATAGCCGCAGCCGGCGAGGTCGACGCGGTTGCCACTGTACTTGCAGCCGCAATAGAACTCCGTCGACTGCGGCGCATAGAGGCGCCAGGCAACCTTCTTGGCTTCGCTGAACGTGCGGGGGGCATCGGCATGAGCGGTGAGGCTGAACAACAGGCAGGTGGCTGCCAATACAGTGAATCTCATCCGCGTCAGTCTTCCTTCGGTACCGTCCAGAAAATCTGTACACCGCCATCGTCACGGTGGGCGAGGGTGACGTTGTCGTTCTCGGCGATTTCCTCGAGCAGCGTCTCCCAGTCGTCGGGAGACTCATGTTCGAGGCGGAAGATCAGCGCGGCCCGGGAGCGTTGAGCGGTAGGGGCATTGATGATTTTCTGGATGCGGATACCCAGTTGCTCATAGCTGCTGGCAGGCGTGGAAGCGGAGGAAGTGGCCACGAAAGTGTTTCCTTGTTTTTGCTGTATGTGCATACAGTATTTAACTGTAAGACTTTTCGCAACAGCGCGTCGGTCCAAAGAGTGCCTCTGACCGCTTCTCCGCGAGTTTGCTGCACACCGTCAAAAATAAATTCGCCAGGGTTCCGACCTCTGTCCGCTTGTGGCAGCAGAGGCTGGCCCATTGCCTGGAATCTGAAAAGGCATCGTTTGCCTCTCGGAAATCCGCAGGCCCCCAACAAAAAGTTCGGTTTTCCGACCGTTTGAGCGACAATTTCCCTGATTTGAAGCCCGGCCGGCTTGTGTTTCGAGATTTGACAAAACCCGGCTTCGTTCGCATAGTTGAGTTACGCAAACGTTTGCGATCCGACAAAAAGCATAAAATGCGGAGTGAACTTCATGCACTTGCCTTCCCCGGGACGGATCCTGGCCGTCGCCTTTCTTGCCGTGTTTTGCAGCGCCTTGCCTGTTTCGGTCGTTCGCGCCGAAGAGCGTCCCAAGGTCGCGCTGGTGATGAAGTCTCTCGCCAACGAGTTCTTCCTCACCATGGAGGAGGGCGCCGAGGCCTATCAGAAGGAACACGCCAGCCAATTCGACCTGGTGTCCAACGGCATCAAGGACGAGTCCGATACCGGCAGCCAGATTCGCATCGTCGAGCAGATGATCGTTTCCGGGGTCGATGCCCTGGTGATCGCCCCGGCGGACTCCAAGGCACTGGTGCCGGTGATCAGGCGCGCGATGGACGCTGGTATCACGGTGGTCAACATCGACAACCGCCTGGATCCCGAAGTCCTCGCAAGCAAGGACCTGAATGTGCCTTTCGTGGGGCCGGACAACCGCAAGGGCGCGCGTCTGGTGGGTAATTACCTGGCTGCGCGGCTGCAGGCGGGCGACGAGGTGGGCATCATCGAGGGCGTGCCGACCACCACCAATGCCCAGCAGCGCACCGCCGGTTTCAAGGACGCGATGGCGGCGGGGCAGATGAAGATCGTCTCGGTGCAGTCCGGCAACTGGGAGATCAACAAGGGCAACGCGGTGGCCTCCGCGATGCTCAACGAGTACCCGAATCTCAAGGCGCTGCTGGCCGGCAACGACAGCATGGCCCTGGGCGCGGTGGCCGCGGTGCGTTCCGCCGGCCGCACTGGCCAGGTACAGGTGGTGGGCTACGACAACCTCAAGGCGGTTGCGCCTCTGCTGGCCGACGGTCGCATCCTCGCTACCGCCGACCAGTACGCCGCGCGACAGGCTGTATTCGGCATCGAGGCGGCTTTGGCGATGCTCAAGGGGGAAAAGCCCGGGGTAGATGCCGATAACGTCATCCAGACGCCGGTCGACCTGATCACTCGCCAACAATGACCGAGCCAGTGCTGCTGACGATCAGCGGGGTCGGCAAGACTTACGCGCAGCCGGTGCTCGACAGCATCGAGCTGACCTTGCGGCGCGGCGAGGTGCTGGCGCTCACCGGCGAAAACGGCGCGGGCAAGAGCACCCTGTCGAAGATCATCGGCGGTCTGGAGTCGGCGAGCGTGGGGCAGATGCACTTGCACGGCCAGCCGTATCGCCCCGTCAGTCGCGCTGCCGCCGAGCGCCACGGCGTGCGCATGGTCATGCAGGAGCTGAGCCTGGTGCCGACCTTGAGCGTCGCGGAGAATCTGTTCCTGCAGAACCTGCCCGGGCGCCTCGGCTGGATCGATCGCAAGCGCCTGCGCCAGCAGGCCCTTGAGGCCATGGCGCGGATGGGGCTGGAGGCGATCGACCCGGATACCGCGGTCGGCGAGCTGGGCATCGGCCACCAGCAGATGGTGGAGATCGCCCGCAACCTGATTGGCGACTGTCATTTGCTGATCCTCGACGAGCCCACCGCCATGCTCACCGAGCGGGAGGTTGAGCTGCTCTTCGCCCGGATCGAGGCGCTGCGGCAACAGGATGTGGCGATCATCTACATCTCGCACCGGCTCGAAGAGCTCAAGCGGATTGCCCAGCGGGTCGCGGTGTTGCGCGATGGTCGTCTGGTCTGCGACGAGCCGATACAGCGCTACAGCAGTGAACAACTGGTCAAGCTGATGGTTGGGCGCGAGCTGGGTGAACATATCGAGGCGCCGGGCCGGCATATCGGCGCGCCGCTGCTGCGGGTCAGCGGGCTTGGGCGCGCAGGCAAGGTCAGCGATGTCTCATTCGACGTGCGCGCCGGCGAAGTCTTCGGGTTATGTGGGCTGGTCGGCGCCGGGCGTACCGAACTGCTCCGCCTGATCTACGGTGCCGATCGGGCCGATCGCGGTACCGTCGAGCTGGGCCAGCCGCTGCGTGTCTGTCGGATCGACTCACCGATGGCGGCGGTGCGTCACGGCATCGCCCTGGTCAGTGAGGACCGCAAGGGCGAAGGGGTGCTTCTCGGCGAATCGATCAGCGCCAATCTGGTGCTGGGCAATCTCAAGGCCGTCTCCCGTGGTGGCATCTTGAACAGTGAGCGCGAGCGCCAACTGGCCGAGCATCTGGTCGCTGCGCTGAGCATTCGCAGCGCGGGCACGCAACAGGCGGTAGGCGAGCTTTCCGGTGGCAACCAGCAGAAGGTGGTGATCGGGCGCTGGCTGGAGCGTGATTGCCGGGTGCTGCTGTTCGACGAACCTACCCGTGGCATCGATGTTGGCGCCAAGCTGGACATCTATGGCCTGCTCGCTGAACTGGCGCGCCAGGGCAAGGCACTGGTGGTGGTGTCCAGCGACCTGCGCGAGCTGATGCTGATCTGCGATCGCATCGGTGTACTGTCCGCAGGGCGCCTGGTGAATACGTTCGATCGCGCCGACTGGAGCCAGGATCGGCTGCTGGCTGCGGCGTTTTCCGGTTATCAGAAACGTGATGCGCTGCGCTCCAGCGCGGCACCCGGGATTTCCTCATGAAAAGTTCTTCTCTGGTCACTCCGGCCGCCGGCAAGCGTTCCGGCACTCGCCTGGCGCTGGATACCTACCTCGGGCTGGCGGGGGCGCTGCTCAGTCTGATGGTGCTGTTTTCCCTGCTCAGCAGCCACTTCCTGTCCTATGCCACCTTCAGCACCCTGGCCAACCAGATTCCCGATCTCATGGTGCTGGCGGTGGGCATGACCTTCGTCCTGATCATCGGCGGCATCGATCTCTCCGTGGGTTCGGTGCTGGCCCTGGCCGCCTCGGTGGTCGGCGTGGCGATTCTCGGCTGGGGCTGGGGTGTCCTGCCCGCCGCCTTGCTCGGCATGGGCTGTGCCGCGCTGGTCGGTACCCTGACCGGGGCGGTTGCGGTGGCCTGGCGAATTCCCTCCTTCATCGTTTCCCTCGGCGTGCTGGAAATCGCTCGCGGTGGTGCCTATGAGCTGACCGATTCGCGTACCGCCTATATCGGCGATGCCCTGGGGTGGCTGTCGGAGCCGATCGCCTTCGGTATCTCGCCGTCGTTCCTCATCGCGTTGGTAGTGGTCGTGCTGGCGCAACTGGCATTGAGTCGTACGGTCTTCGGCCGCTACCTGATCGGCATCGGCACCAACGAAGAAGCGGTGCGTCTGGCCGGTGTCGATCCGCGTCCCTTCAAGATCGTGGTGTTTTCCCTGATGGGGCTGCTCGCCGGGCTGGCGGCGCTGTTCCAGATTTCCCGGCTCGAAGCCGCCGATCCCAATGCCGGTTCCGGTCTGGAACTGCAGGTGATTGCCGCCGTGGTGATCGGCGGCACCAGCCTGATGGGTGGGCGCGGCTCGGTCATCAGCACCTTCTTCGGCGTACTGATCATTTCCGTGCTGGCTGCGGGCCTGGCGCAGATCGGTGCGTCCGAGCCGACCAAACGCATCATCACCGGGGCGGTCATCGTGATCGCCGTGATTCTCGACACTTATCGCAGTCGGCGTGCAGGCCGGCGGAACTGAAAGCATGGCAACCATAAAAGACGTAGCGGCGCTGGCCGGCATTTCCTATACCACCGTGTCTCATGTGCTGAACAAGACCCGGCCGGTCAGCGAGCCCGTGCGGCTCAAGGTCGAGGCGGCCATTGCCGAGCTCGACTACGTGCCCAGCGCCGTGGCGCGCTCGCTCAAGGCGCGGAGCACCGCGACCATCGGTCTGTTGGTGCCCAATAGCGTCAACCCCTATTTTGCCGAGCTGGCCCGGGGTATCGAGGATGCCTGCGAGCGCAACGGCTATTGCGTGATCCTGTGCAACTCCGATGATGACCCGCAAAAGCAGCGCAGCTACCTTCGGGTGCTGCTGGAAAAGCGCATCGATGGCCTGGTGGTCGCGTCGGTGGGCGAGGATCGCGATCTGCTCGACAGCCTGTCCCGCGTGCGTACGCCAATGGTGATCGTCGATCGGGCGCTGGAAGGCGTGAATGCCGACCTGGTGCGCATCGATCATGAGCAGGGTGCCTATCTGGCGACCCGGCACCTGCTGGACCTGGGGCATACCGATATCGCCTGCATCAATGGCCCGGAAGGCACTAGCGTGGCCAAATTGCGCCTGGCGGGCTTTCTGCGAGCCATGACCGAGGCCGGGGTGACACCGCGCGAAGGGCGCGTGGTCAGTAGTGACTTCACCAGCCTAGGTGGCTATGGCGCAGCGGCGCAGTTGTTGAGTCATCAGCGGCCCACGGCGATCTTCGCCGGCAACGACATGATCGGTATGGGGGTCTTGCGCGCCGCGGCGGAGCGCAACATCACCGTGCCGGGTGAATTGTCGGTGATCGGTTTCGACGATATTCAGATGTGCCAGTACGTCTATCCGGCGCTTACCACGGTCGGGCAATCCATCCGCGAGCTGGGCGAGATGGCCGCTTCACTGCTGCTGCGGCGGGTCAGCGGGCAAGAGGTCGGATTGGTGGAACAGCGCATCGTCGCCCCGAAAATCGTCTTGCGCGAATCCACAGCACCCAGTCCGGATCTGTTCGGCGAGTACCGTTGAGGAAAGGTCATGCAAGCCAGCGTCGTAGTGGTGGGCAGTCTCAACATGGACCTGGTGACTCGCGCCGAGCGCTTGCCCCGCGCGGGCGAAACGCTCGCCGGTGAGTCCTTTGCCACCGTGCCGGGAGGCAAGGGCGCCAATCAGGCAGTTGCCGCCGCGCGGCTGGGGGCTTCGGTGGCGATGATCGGTTGTGTTGGCGATGACGCCTACGGACGGCAGTTGCGCGATGGCCTGCTGGCCGAGGGCATCGACTGCCAGGCGCTGGAGGTGGTCGCCGGGGTGCCCAGCGGTGTCGCGCTGATCGTGGTGGATGCCGCCAGCCAGAACGCCATCGTCATCGTCGCAGGTGGCAACGGGTGCTTGCTGCCGGCGTCGATCGAGCGCTTCGATGCCATGCTGCAGAGTGCGGATGTCATTGTCTGCCAGATGGAAATTCCGCCGCAGACCGTGGCCTGGACCCTGGCGCGCGGTCGTGCGCTCGGCAAGACGGTGATCCTGAATCCGGCCCCGGCAACCGGCCCGCTACCGCCGGATTGGCTGACCAATATCGACTATCTCATCCCCAACGAAAGCGAGGCGGCGGCCCTTACCGGTCTGGCCGTGAATGACCTGGTCTCGGCGGGGGCGGTCGCAGGCCACCTGCGGGATCTTGGTGCCGATCGGGTGATCATCACCCTGGGCGCGGAAGGTGTCTTGCTGGCTGGCGCCGAAGGTCGCGAGCACTTTGCCGCGCCGCTGGTACGTCCGGTGGACACCACTGCCGCTGGCGACACCTTCGTCGGTGGTTTCGCCGCGGCGCTGGCACGGGGTTGCAGCGAGCGCGAAGCGATCCGGTTCGGGCAGTGCGCGGCGGCGATTTCGGTCACTCGTGCGGGGGCGCAACCGTCGATTCCCCGGCTGTCCGATCTCGGTGAGTGACCTCGGCAGCCGGATGGGGGGCGGGGTCGTGGCGATAGCGCTCGAAAACCTGGTCGATGAAGGTGCGTGCGGCATCGCTGCCCATTTCCTTGACCAGCAGGTCGATCGCGATAAGGGACAGTTCTTCCGCTGTGCCCGGGCTGTAGGCGCTCTGGCCTTCAGGCCATTTCACCTTGATGTCGGCATCGATGCTGTGGCTGGTCATTGGAGGTCTCGCAAAGGCCCGTCTGTCGAGGGTGAAACGTCGGGCCGGTGACGTTTCGGCGACGCTCTGCCAAGTATCGTCGCTTGGCTTGCAGTTTAACCATGCTGCCTGACGCGCTGCTGTGCGACTTAGGCATAAGGGCGTCGGCGTGGCAAACTAAAGGCATTTTTCGCCGGCAGGACAGCAGCATGCAGATCGATTTGAATGACCCGCGGCAATTCACTCTGGAGCAGGTTCGCCAGTTGATCGCCAGTGGCAACGGCGCGAAACATAATCAGTTGCGGGTCAATCGGGGCGGGCAGGCCTGGTTGTCGGAAGTGGTGGGCGGCGCGCAGCTCGAGGGCCTGCTGTTTCGCCTGGAAACCTGGGCGGCCGGTTCCGGATGCGTCGGTGCCCAGGCCGCGGCGGATGAGCGCTGGGTCCAGCAGGTGTTCAAGGCGTTGCAGGATAACTGGCCCAAGCCTGCCAGCGACTATATTGATCTCTATTGAGGTCATTGGGCGGTGCAAAATCCAGACACTATTGTCATTTCCCCTGGTCGTACGAGTCAGGCAGACTGGCCCGCTTTTGCAACAACCAGCATCAAATGCTGTCGGATCAGACAGCATCAAGTATCCCTAAGGAGGATTCATGTTTCCTATGCGTGCATCACTGGTGAGCCTGTTGGCCGCCGCAGTCCTGGTCGGTTGCAGCAGCAGCGGCGGTAGCGCGACGAAAGCACCCGAGCCCGTGGCGGCTAACACCGACGGTCGTTGCGAAGCCAGCGGCGCCGAATTCGCCGTGGGCAAGCCGGCCTCGGCCGAACTGCTGGAGCAGGCGCGCAAGGCGAGTGGGGCGCAACTGGCCCGTATCCTCAAGCCAACTGACGTCGTCACCCTGGAGTACCGCTCCGAGCGCCTGAACCTGCATGTCGACGAGAAGGGCAGCATCAGCCGGGTCAACTGCGGCTGAGTTCGAACCAGACATAAAAAAACCCGTCGCGAGCGACGGGTTTTTTCATTCGGCAGAGTGATTACTCTGGGCGAACCTGTGCAGCCTGCATGCCCTTCTGGCCTTTTTCGGCCACGAAGGAGACGGACTGGCCTTCCTTCAGCGATTTGAAACCGTCCGATTCGATGGCCTTGAAGTGAACGAACAGGTCGTCGCCGCCACCTTGAGGAGTGATGAAGCCGTAGCCTTTCTCATCGTTGAACCATTTGACGGTGCCGGTTTGGCGATTGGACATGAGGTGTATCTCCAGGAAAACTTGATTTTTTCGGTAGTGCGGTGTCGCCGAGAGCCAACAGGATGCACTCGGACATCATAGTCGAATTATTCGCAGGTGGTGGCTTTTAGCTTCATCGAATGCTGATCTGGCGCAAGGGTGTGCCGGATCCTCATCATTTCTTCGGTGCGCAGGCGGCCTGTACCGCTTGCTGGGCCCTCTCCGGGAGGCCGGCTTCGACGCCATCTGCGGAGGACTCGAGGTCCTCGATCTGCTTGGTCGTGAAATTCTTTTCAATGGCATCCGCGCCGCATTTGCAATGAGCGTCGAGCTGCTTGATGTCGATGTTTGGGTATTGTTGTTGCGCGGCCTGTACGCACTCATCCATGTATTTGCCTTTCTTGCCGGCCGGCCAGGGTCCGGCATTGGCGGCCACGGGCAGCAGCAGGGAAGCGGCGGCGGTCAGGATGAGAAGAGAATGAAGACGCATAACCAGGAACTCCTTGGGTAATCGGTCTCATGGAAGAGTAGGACGCTTCAATGATTCTGAGAGGAAAAAATCCGCAGGAGTTCACTCGGCAGCCAATTTTCCAATTATTTCCATTTGTCGCAGCGCGGCTCGTCGCTTGCGCCAGCGCATGTGCTAGCATGCGCGGCTCGGGTTCGCCGAACGTCTGGTTCGCGCGCTCCCGGACCATTTCTGTTCCAGTCACTCTGGTTCGTTCCCTGGCAGGCATCCGACTTCTGCCACTGTGAGGCAGGCCTTCCGCAAGGAGGGACAGGGGCGAATCGCGTACTGGCTCATCCCAACCCACGTGACCTTTGGTAGGGGTCACCACTAGGAGAGGAGGCGCCATGCCCGTAATTACTCTTCCCGATGGCAGTCAACGCACGTTCGACAAGGCGGTTACCGTCGCCGAGGTCGCCGCATCCATTGGCGCCGGTCTGGCCAAGGCCACCGTGGCCGGCAAGGTCGATGGCAAGCTGGTCGATGCCTGTGATCTGATCGAACACGACGCCAGTCTGCAAATCATCACGCCCAAGGACGAAGAGGGGCTGGAAATCATTCGTCACTCCTGCGCGCACCTTGTCGGTCACGCAGTGAAGCAGCTTTACCCGACCGCGAAGATGGTCATCGGTCCGGTCATCGACGAAGGCTTCTACTACGACATCGCCTACGAGCGTCCTTTCACGCCTGAAGACATGGCGGCGATCGAAGCGCGCATGCAGCAGCTGATCGACAAGGACTACGACGTCATCAAGAGGGTCACCCCGCGCGCCGAGGTGATCGAGGTGTTCAAGGCCCGCGGCGAGGACTACAAGCTGCGCCTGGTCGAGGACATGCCTGATGAGCAGGCCATGGGCCTGTACTATCACGAAGAATACGTCGACATGTGCCGCGGTCCGCACGTGCCGAACACCCGTTTCCTCAAGTCGTTCAAGCTGACCAAGCTGTCCGGCGCCTACTGGCGCGGTGATGCCAAGAACGAACAGCTGCAGCGCGTCTACGGCACCGCATGGGCCGACAAGAAGCAGCTGGCTGCCTATATCCAGCGCATCGAAGAAGCCGAGAAGCGTGATCACCGCAAGATCGGCAAGCGCCTGGGGCTGTTCCATCTCCAGGAAGAAGCGCCGGGCATGGTGTTCTGGCACCCGAACGGCTGGACCTTGTATCAGGTGCTGGAGCAGTACATGCGCCAGATCCAGCGCGAGAACGGCTATCTGGAGATCAAGACTCCGCAAGTGGTCGACCGTACCCTGTGGGAGAAGTCCGGCCACTGGGCCAACTACGCCGACAACATGTTCACCACCCAGTCGGAGAACCGCGACTACGCGGTCAAGCCGATGAACTGCCCGTGCCACGTGCAGGTGTTCAACCAGGGGCTGAAGAGCTACCGCGAACTGCCGCTGCGTCTGGCCGAGTTCGGTGCCTGCCACCGCAACGAAGCATCCGGCGCGCTGCACGGCATCATGCGCGTGCGCGGTTTCACCCAGGATGACGCGCACATCTTCTGCACCGAAGAGCAGATGCAGTCCGAATCGGCCGCGTTCATCAAGCTGACCATGGACGTCTACTCCGACTTCGGTTTCCAGGACATTCAGCTCAAGCTGTCCACTCGTCCGGAAAAGCGCGTGGGTTCCGACGAACTGTGGGATCGTGCCGAGGCCGCGCTGGCCGCCGCCCTGGACAACGCCGGTCTGCCCTATGACCTGCAGCCGGGCGAGGGCGCCTTCTATGGTCCGAAGATCGAGTTCTCGCTCAAGGATTGCCTGGGGCGTGTCTGGCAGTGCGGTACCTTGCAGTTGGACTTCAACCTGCCGATTCGCCTTGGCGCCGAGTACGTTTCCGAAGACAACGGCCGCAAGCATCCGGTGATGCTGCACCGTGCCATCCTCGGTTCGTTCGAGCGTTTCGTCGGAATCCTGATCGAGCACTACGAAGGTGCATTCCCGGCCTGGCTGGCGCCGACCCAGGCGGTGGTCATGAATATCACCGACAAACAGGCCGAATTCGCTCAGCAGGTGGAAAAAACCCTGACCAATAGCGGATTCCGTGCCAAGTCTGACTTGAGAAATGAAAAGATCGGCTTTAAAATCCGCGAGCATACCTTGCTCAAGGTTCCCTATCTCTTGGTTATTGGAGATCGGGAAGTCGAAACGCAAACTGTCGCTGTGCGTACCCGTGAAGGTGCTGACCTGGGTTCCATGCCCGTCGCCCAGTTCGCGGACTTGCTTGCGCAAGCGGTTTCCCGGCGTGGTCGCCAAGATTCGGAGTAATTACCATTAAGCGTGATATGAGACAGGATAAACGAACTGCACCGAAGGCCCCGATCAACGAGAATATCTCGGCACGCGAGGTTCGGTTAATTGGCGCTGACGGCGAGCAGATTGGCATCGTCTCGATTGATGAAGCGCTTCGTATCGCTGATGAAGCGAAGCTGGATCTGGTAGAAATTTCTGCTGACGCTGTACCTCCTGTGTGCCGGGTCATGGACTACGGCAAGAGCCTCTTCGAGAAGAAGAAGCAGCAGGCTGCGGCGAAGAAGAACCAGAAGCAGATCCAGATCAAAGAAATCAAGTTTCGTCCAGGGACGGAAGAAGGGGATTACCAGGTAAAACTACGCAACCTGGTACGTTTCCTTAATGATGGGGACAAGGCCAAGATCTCTCTGAGATTCCGCGGCCGTGAGATGGCTCACCAGGAGCTGGGCATGGAGCTATTGAAGCGGGTCGAAACCGACCTCGCCGAATACGGCACCGTTGAGCAGCATCCGAAGATGGAAGGACGCCAGCTTATGATGGTCATCGCCCCCAAGAAAAAGAAGTAACCACCAGGGCACGGCAGGCCTTGCGGTTATGTTTATCCACTGAATGCGGAGTATCCGAACATGCCAAAAATGAAAACCAAAAGCGGTGCCGCGAAGCGTTTCCTGAAAACCGCTTCCGGCTTCAAGCACAAGCACGCTTTCAAGAGCCACATCCTGACCAAAATGTCGACCAAGCGTAAGCGTCAACTGCGTGGTAGCAGCCTGCTGCACCCGTCGGACGTTGCAAAAGTCGAGCGCATGCTGCGCGTACGTTAATTTCGGTCAAAGATAGAGGATATAACTCATGGCTCGTGTAAAGCGTGGCGTCATCGCTCGTAAGCGTCACAAGAAAATTCTGAAGCTGGCTAAAGGCTACTACGGCGCGCGTTCCCGCGTATTCCGTGTTGCCAAGCAAGCGGTCATCAAGGCAGGTCAATACGCCTACCGCGACCGTCGTCAGAAAAAACGTCAGTTCCGCGCTCTGTGGATCGCCCGTATCAACGCTGGTGCTCGTAACAACGGCCTGTCCTACAGCCGTCTGATCGCCGGCCTGAAAAAGGCTTCCATCGAGATCGACCGCAAGGTTCTGGCTGATCTGGCAGTGAACGAAAAAGCGGCGTTTGCTGCGATTGTCGAGAAAGCTAAAGCCGTCCTGGCTTAAGTACCCACGACAATCATTCGCCGGCGAATCCGGCGGCGAATGTTAAACGTCATAAATAGGGGAAGAGCCTGTAAGCTCTTCCCCTATTTCGTATCTGGAGTCTGTACATGGAAAACCTGGATGCGCTGGTCTCCCAAGCCCTGGAGGCTGTGGAACGCGCTGAAGACATCAATGCCCTGGAGCAGATCCGGGTTCAATTCCTTGGCAAGAAAGGCGAACTGACCCAGGTGATGAAGACCTTGGGCAACCTGCCTGCCGACGAGCGTCCGAAAGTCGGCGCCCTGATCAACGACGCCAAGGAGCGCGTCACCGAAGTGCTCAATGCGCGCAAGACCGGCTTCGAAGAGGCTGAGCTCAGCGCTCGCCTGGCGGCCGAATGCATTGACGTGACCTTGCCGGGGCGTGGCCAGACTTCCGGTGGTTTGCACCCGATCACCCGTACTCTCGAGCGCATCGAGCAGTTCTTCACCCATATCGGCTACGGCATCGCCGAAGGCCCGGAAGTCGAAGACGACTACCACAACTTCGAAGCGCTCAACATTCCCGGCCACCACCCGGCGCGGGCAATGCACGACACCTTCTATTTCAATGCGAACATGCTGCTGCGTACCCACACCTCGCCGGTGCAGGTCCGGACCATGGAGTCCTCGCAGCCGCCGATCCGCATCGTCTGCCCGGGCCGCGTCTATCGCTGCGACTCGGACCTGACCCACTCGCCGATGTTCCACCAGGTCGAAGGCCTGCTGGTTGATCGCGACATCAATTTCGCCGATCTCAAAGGCACTATCGAAGAATTCCTCCGGGTGTTCTTCGAGAAAGAGCTGGCGGTACGTTTCCGTCCGTCGTTCTTCCCTTTCACCGAGCCTTCGGCTGAAGTCGACATCCAGTGCGTGATGTGCAGCGGCAAAGGCTGCCGCGTGTGCAAGCAGACTGGCTGGCTGGAAGTCATGGGTTGCGGCATGGTTCATCCGAACGTGCTGCGCATGTCCGGCATCGACCCCGAAGAGTTCTCTGGTTTCGCTTTCGGCATGGGCGCTGAACGCCTGGCCATGCTGCGTTATGGCGTCAACGATTTGCGCCTGTTCTTCGACAACGATTTGCGGTTCCTTGCGCAATTTCGCTAGGTCGCGCACCCGTAACGAATCTTTCAGGAGAGCAGGATGAAATTCAGTGAAAAGTGGCTGCGCGGTTGGGTCAACCCGCAGGTTTCCCGTGACGAGCTGGTGGCTCGTCTGTCGATGGCAGGTCTTGAAGTCGACAGCGTGACCCCGGCCGCCGGCCAATTCAGCGGTATCGTGGTGGGCGAGGTGCTGAGCACCGAGCAGCACCCCGACGCCGACAAGCTGCGTGTTTGCCAGGTGAGCAGCGGCAGCGAGACCTTCCAGGTCGTCTGTGGCGCGCCCAATGTGCGCCCGGGCCTGAAAATCCCATTCGCCATGATTGGCGCCGAACTGCCGGGCGACTTCAAGATCAAGAAGGCCAAGCTGCGCGGTGTCGAGTCCAATGGCATGCTGTGTTCGGCCTCCGAACTGCAGATCAGCGACGACAACGACGGTCTGCTAGAGCTGGCCGCTGATGCGCCGGTCGGTCAGGACATCCGTGAGTACCTGGACCTGGACGACGCCAGCATCGAGGTCGACCTGACCCCGAACCGCGGTGACTGCCTGTCCCTGGCCGGTCTGGCCCGCGAAGTCGGCGCCCTGTACGCCGCGCCGGTCACTCGTCCGGTGGTTCCTGCTGTCGGCCCGGCGCACGATGAAGTACGTCCGGTCGAAGTGCTGGCGCCAGCCGCCTGCCCACGGTACCTGGGTCGTGTGATTCGCAATGTCGACCTGTCGCGTCCGACTCCGCTGTGGATGGTCGAGCGTCTGCGTCGTGCCGACGTTCGTAGCATCGACGCAGCGGTCGACATCACCAACTACGTGATGCTGGAGCTGGGTCAGCCGCTGCATGCCTTCGATCTCGCCGAAATCAACGGTGGCGTCCGCGTGCGCATGGCCGAAGAGGGCGAGAAGCTGGTACTGCTGGACGGCCAGGAGGTCACCCTGCGTGCCGATACCCTGGTTATCGCCGACCACAGCCGCGCGCTGGCCATTGCGGGTGTCATGGGTGGCGAGCACAGTGGTGTGTCCGCGACCACCAAGGACATTTTCCTGGAAAGTGCCTTCTTCGAGCCGATTTCCGTGGCGGGCAAGGCGCGTTCCTACGGCCTGCACACCGATGCCTCGCACCGTTACGAGCGCGGTGTCGACTCGCAACTGGCCCGCGAAGCCATGGAACGCGCCACCGGCCTGCTTCTGGACATCGTCGGCGGCGAAGCCGGCCCGGTCATCGAAGCGCTGAGTGAGCAACACCTGCCGCACGTCGCGCCAATCACCCTGCGTGCCGAGCGCATTTCGCAGATGCTGGGCATGGAAATGGCCAGTGCCGAAGTCGAGCAACTGCTCAACGCACTGGGTCTGAAAACCAGCGCCGGGGAAGGGCAGTGGCTGGTCGAGGTACCAAGCCATCGCTTCGACATCAGCCTGGAAGTCGATCTGATCGAAGAGCTGGCTCGACTGTATGGCTACAACCGCCTGCCAGTTCGTTATCCTCAAGCCCGCCTGGCCCCGCAGGCCCGTGCCGAGGCACGTGGTGAACTGCCGGCGCTGCGTCGTCTGCTGGTTGCTCGTGGTTACCAGGAAGCGATCACCTACAGCTTCATCGATCCCAAGCTGTTCGAACTGTTCACGCCGGGCGTCGAGCCGTTGCTGCTGGCCAACCCGATCTCCAGCGACATGGCCGCCATGCGTGCGTCCCTGTGGCCGGGCCTGGTCAAGGCGCTGCAGCACAACCTCAATCGTCAGCAGGATCGCGTGCGTCTGTTCGAAAGCGGCCTGCGCTTCGTCGGTCAGCTTGAAGGACTGCAACAGCAGCCGATGCTTGCCGGTGTGGTCTGCGGTAGCCGCCTGCCGGAAGGCTGGGCCAATGGTCGTGACGGCATCGACTTCTTCGATGTGAAAGCCGATGTTGAAGCGCTGCTGAATTCGTCCGGCTCGCTGAACGAGTTCACCTTCAGCGCCGGCAAACACCCTGCGTTGCACCCGGGGCAGACGGCGTTGATCGAGCGTAACGGTCGCGAAGTCGGTTACCTGGGCGCGCTGCACCCCGAGCTGGCTCGGACCCTGGGTCTTGACCGTACCGTGTTCGCATTCGAACTGGTGCTGGGTGAAGTGGTGGAAGGGCGCTTGCCGAAATTCCATGAACTGTCCAAGTTCCCGGAAGTGCGTCGTGACCTGGCCTTGGTCGCGGGACGTGATGTTGCTTCGAGCGCCGTGCTTGAAGTAATTCGTGACAACGCAGGCGAATGGCTCACAGACCTCAGGCTGTTTGACGTCTACCAGGGTAAAGGTATTGATCCTGATAGAAAAAGCCTGGCGGTCGGCTTGACCTGGCAGCATCCATCGCGCACTCTTAATGATGATGAGGTGAATGCCGCGACCCAAAACATCCTCGCCTCGCTCGAACAAAGGTTGAACACCACGTTAAGGAAATAGCGTATGGGTGCTCTGACGAAAGCTGAGATGGCAGAACGGCTCTATGAAGAGTTGGGCCTGAACAAGCGTGAGGCCAAGGAGCTGGTCGAACTGTTCTTTGAGGAAATCAGGCACGCTCTCGAAGACAACGAGCAGGTCAAATTATCCGGGTTCGGCAATTTCGATCTGCGCGACAAGCGCCAGCGTCCGGGGCGAAATCCGAAAACGGGTGAAGAAATCCCGATTACGGCACGCCGCGTCGTCACCTTTCGTCCAGGGCAGAAACTGAAGGCCCGGGTTGAGGCTTATGCTGGAACCAAGCCATAACGATGAACTCCCGCCGATCCCGGGAAAACGCTATTTCACCATTGGTGAAGTGAGCGAGCTCTGTGCGGTAAAACCGCACGTGCTGCGTTACTGGGAGCAGGAGTTTCCTCAGCTCAACCCGGTCAAGCGCCGCGGAAACCGCCGTTATTATCAGCGCCAGGATGTGCTGATGATCCGGCAGATCCGCGCCTTGCTTTACGACCAGGGCTTCACCATCGGCGGTGCGCGTCTGCGCCTGTCCAGTGATGAAGCCAAGGATGACACCACCCAGTACAAACAACTGATTCGGCAGATGATTGTCGAATTGGAGGATGTACTGGTAGTCCTGAAGAAATGACCGAAACCTGGATCTTGGCAGGCGCATGAAAATAATCCTTCCAAAATTCAAAAGCTTAAGGTAGATTCTTCAACGTTCTCAGCAACATCGAGAATTCAGTCGGGGCGTAGCGCAGCCCGGTAGCGCACTTGCATGGGGTGCAAGGGGTCGAGTGTTCGAATCACTCCGTCCCGACCAAAAATCCCTAGAAGATCCAGTTACTGATTGGTAACTGGATTTTTTTATCCAGTGGTGATGCTTTTTGACCGCTGGAACCTGATTTGCGGGAATAGCTCAGTTGGTAGAGCACGACCTTGCCAAGGTCGGGGTCGCGAGTTCGAGTCTCGTTTCCCGCTCCAAATATAGATCTACAGGGTTCCATGGAAGTCTGTAAGTCGTTGAAAAAGGGCCGAAACAGACTGTGTGAAAACCTAGCAATCTGCCCGGCCCTTTAAGAGAATGCTCCGTATCGAAAGATACGGAGCATTTTTCGTTATGGCCTACATACAAGGAGAGTCTCGCAGCCAGACCAGTCTGTTCCCGGTTTCGCTGGAGGAATTGATCCCTGAAGATCACCTCGTACGGGTCATCGACCTGTATGTCACCAAGCTGGATCTGGGTCAGCTCGGCTTTGAGAAAACTCAGCCCAAGGCCACCGGGCGCCCTGCGTACGACCCCGCCGATCAGCTCAAACTCTACCTCTATGGCTATTTTCAGCGCATACGTTCATCGCGGCGTCTGGAAGCCGAGTGCCAGCGCAACATCGAGGTGATGTGGCTGATCAACCGACTCAAACCTGACTTCAAGACCATCGCTGACTTTCGCAAGAACAACAAAGCTGCGTTCATCGCGACATGCCGGGCCTTTGTGCAGTTCTGCCAAACTACCGGTTTGATTGCTGGTGACCTGGTTGCCATCGACGGGAGCAAGTTTCAGGCCGTCGTGTCCTCGCGGCGCCATTTGCACTTGAATCAACTCAAACGTCAGGACGAGAAGCTGGATAAGCGGATCGCCCAATATCTGGCTGACCTGGATGCGGCTGACAAGTTTGAGGGCGAACAAGTAGTAGATCGCACTGCGATCAAAGCGGCCTTGGCGAAGCTTGAGGCCAAGCAGCAAGACAACCGCACTTGCCAGGCTTTGATGAAATCGATGGGGCTGGAGCAATTCAACACTTACGAAAGCGATGCCCGAATGATGCGCACGCCAAAAGGAGTGCGTGTTTCCTATAACGTGCAGACCGCCGTTGACGCAGAACACTGCCTGATTTTGCATCACGAGGTGACGCAAGAGGGTGATGATCGCAAGCAGCTTGAACCTATGGCTAAAGCCGCCAAGGCTGAGCTGGGGCAAGAAGCGCTGTCCGTGACAGCCGATATGGGCTATTCGAATGGCCAACAATTCCAGGCATGTGAGGAAGCCTCCATTACCGCGTACGTGCCGCCAAACCGAACCTCAAACCCAGGCGCAGAGACATTATTCGAGCGCCAGGACTTTACCTACGACGCCGAACAGGATCGGTACCAGTGCCCGGCAGGTCAGTGGCTGACGCTGAAGCAGCGTCACAAGGGCGACCGGATCTATCAAGCGGCAATCAGCGACTGCGCCGGATGTGCGCTGAAAACCCAATGCACGACGGCCAAGCGCCGCTATGTCTCGCGTCACGCACAAGAAGAAGCCTTTGAGCGTATGGCGCAGCGGATGCACCTGCATCCAGAGATGATGGAGCGGCGTCGATCCATCGTGGAGCACCCGTTTGACAACCTCAAACAATGGATATTTGGGAACGGGCGCTTCCTGCTGCGACAACTCGAAGGGACAAGAGCTGAAATGGCTCTTGCCGTGACCGCTTACAACCTCAAGCGGGCGATCAGTGTCCTGGGTGCCAAGCAAATGATGCAACTGATGGGCTGAAGAGCCTTTTCAGCACAAAAACAAACGCCCCGAACAAGTCGGGGCGTTTGGTATAGGGCCTGTCAGTGTGTTTTCACACAGTCTGTATCATGGCCCCTTCTTCATTTCCGCTTACGCCGCACTGAACGTCTTGTGCGGGTCGATCACGAATTTCTTCGGCACACCGGCATCGAACTCGCCATAGCCTTCCGGCGCCTGGTCGAGGCTGATCACCTGCACCCCGACGATCTCGGCGATGTTGATGCGGTCCCACATGATCGCCTGCATCAGCGCACGGTTGTACTTCATCACCGGGGTCTGGCCGGTGTGGAAGCTGTGCGACTTGGCCCAGCCCAGGCCGAAGCGGATGCTCAGGGCACCGATCTTCGCGGCAGCGTCCACCGCACCCGGATCCTCGGTCACGTACAGGCCCGGAATACCGATCTTGCCGGCAACGCGGGTGACCTGCATCAGCGAGTTGAGCACGGTGGCCGGGGCCTCGTGCTTGGCGCCTTCATGGCCATGGCCACGGGCCTCGAAGCCAACGGCATCGACCGCGCAGTCCACTTCAGGCTCGCCGAGGATGTCGATGATCTGCTCGTGCAGCGGGGCGTCCTTGGACAGGTCGACCACTTCGAAGCCCTGGGCCTTGGCATGCGCCAGGCGCAGCGGGTTGAGGTCACCGACGATCACGCAGGCGGCGCCCAGCAGGCGTGCCGAGGCGGCGGCAGCGAGGCCGACAGGGCCGGCACCGGCGACATACACGGTGCTGCCCGGGCCAACGCCAGCAGTGACCGCGCCGTGGTAGCCGGTCGGCAGGATGTCGGACAGGCAGGTCAGGTCGCGGATCTTCTCCATGGCCTTGTCGCGATCCGGCAGTTTCAGCAGGTTGAAGTCGGCGTAGGGCACCAGCACGTACTCGGCCTGGCCGCCGGTCCAGTCGCCCATGTCGACATAGCCGTAGGCACCGCCGGCGCGGGCCGGGTTGACGGTCAGGCAGACGCCGGTGTGCATTTCCTTGCAGGAGCGGCAGCGGCCGCAGGCGACGTTGAACGGTACGGAGACCAGGTCGCCGATCTTCAGGTTCTCGACGTCGCTGCCCTTCTCGATGACCTCGCCGGTGATTTCATGGCCCAGGACCAGTCCGGTCTGGGCAGTGGTGCGGCCGCGAACCATGTGCTGGTCGGAGCCGCAGATGTTGGTGGAGACCACCTTGAGGATGACACCGTGCTCGATCTTGCGACCGCGCGGGTCCTGCATCTTCGGATAGTCGATCTTCTGCACCTCGACCTTTCCGGCGCCGAGATACACCACTCCACGATTGCCAGACATGCTCTTACCTCGCTTGATTTGTATTTATGCAGCGTTGGTTGAAGCGCCGCCGTCCATGGGCGGCCAGTGTTACTGGAATGGGGGAATTGTGGGCCGCTCGGGCGTGAATGCCGGCACTGGTTGCGACAGTGGTTTATCTATCGGCGGCAGTCCCGTGGAGGTATCCAGAATGCATTCGCGAGCAAGCTCGCTCCCACAGGGTTACCTGCCAGGCCACAAAAATGGGCCCGGCAAAGAAACCTTGTGGGAGCGAGCTTGCTCGCGAAGCGGTCCCAGGAGGACTTAGAGAACGACGGTGCGGTTGGCGTTGAGGAACACCCGTCGCTCGATGTGATAACCCACCGCCCGCGCCAGGGTCAGGCACTCGATATCCCGGCCCTTGGCGATCAGGTCCTCGGGGTAGTGGCTGTGGTCCACCACCTCGACGCCCTGGGCGATGATCGGGCCTTCGTCGAGGTCGTTGTTGATGTAGTGCGCGGTGGCACCGACCATCTTCACGCCCTTGTTGTAGGCCTGGTGATACGGCTTGGCGCCCTTGAAACCGGGCAGCAGCGAGTGATGGATGTTGATCGCCCAGCCATCCAGGCGCCGGCACAGTTCCGGCGACAGCACCTGCATGTAGCGGGCGAGGATCACCAGCTCCGCTCCGGATTCCTCGATCACCTGCAGCACCTTGCGCTCCTGCGCCGGCTTGTCGTGGGGGTCCAGGGGGAAATGGTGGTACGGAATGTGATGCCACTCGGCCAATGGCGCGAGGTCCGGGTGGTTCGACACCACCGCCACCACGTCCATGCCCAGCTGGCCGATGCGCTGGCGATAGAGCAGGTCGTTGAGGCAGTGATCGGCCTTGGAGACCATGATCACTACCTTCGGCCGGTGGTTCGGCGCGGTCAGCTCGAAGAGCATGCCGAAGGCCTCGCCGCGCTCGGCCAAGCCTGCGCGAAAGCCTGCCTCGTCGAAGTCGTCCGGCTGGCGGAACTCGACGCGAATGAAGAAGCGTCCGGACAGCCGGTCATCGAACGAATGGTGCTCGGTGACATAGCAACGCTGCTCGTAGAGGAAGCGGGTGACCACATCCACGGTACCGAGCAGGCTCGGGCAGTCGGCGGTGAGAATCCAGGTGTCCGGGGCGCGACTCATGCTGATTCTCCTGCTCAGGCTTCGATGGCCAGACCGTATTCGGCGGAAGCGTCCTGCAGCCACAGCCACCAGTAGTCGGAGAAGCTGCGGCGGATCAGCAGTTCCCAGGTTTCCTCGCCGGTGCGGCGGATCACCAGTTGCGACTTGGCGAACACGGTACCGACCGCCTTGCCCACCGGGAAGTTGTTCGGGTGCACGTCGTAGCTGGTGGATTTCATCAGCACTTCACGCACTTTCGGACCGCTCAGTTCCAGCAGGGTCTGGCCGCCGCTGACGTTGACCACCTGGATGTGCTGGCCCTGCAGCGCGTCGCGCAGGGCGTTCTCCACGGCGAACTCCTGGCCGCCGGGGACGATCAGCAGCCACTCGTCGGGGCCGAGCCACTGCAGCGACATGTCGCCATTGGCGACCACGGTCAGGGCCACCGGCAGTTCCAGGCCGATGGCCTTGAACACGCCGCCGGCGAAGGCCGGGTCGTGGGCATCGCCACGGATGGTCAGGTGACCGAGGAATTTCTTCTCGCGCAGGGTCACCCCGGCGTTCTTGCGGCCCTTGCCGACCAGGCTGGACAGGTCGGCGTGGTGCAGCGGCGATTCGGCTTTGGCGTCGCCGCCGGGGCGTTGTTCGTAGACGTTGATGGCGCTCATCTTTTTATACCTGCCTGAATTCTGGAAACCGTTTTGGGACCGCGTTGCGGTCCTTC
The DNA here is from genome assembly GCF_032621685.1 of Pseudomonas sp. zfem002. NCBI lineage: Bacteria > Pseudomonadati > Pseudomonadota > Gammaproteobacteria > Pseudomonadales > Pseudomonadaceae > Pseudomonas > Pseudomonas sp. zfem002. The sequence continues at coordinate 563,809 of NZ_JAVYJH010000001.1, forward strand.
GCGGGCAAGCCACGCTCCTACGGGGGAGGAGCGCAGCCCACCTGGGCCTCAAACGTTCTGCCGCTCACCCTTGGGATCGAAGAACACCGAAGAACAGATCTCCGCCTCGATCACGCTGCCGTCGGCCTGTGGCGAGTAGACCCGCTCGCCGATGCGCTGCAGGCCACCCTTGACCACACCCATGGCGAAGGAATAACCCAGCGAGTTGGCCGCGTAGCTGGAGGTGACGTGACCGACCATGTCCATCGGGATCGGCTGCTTCGGATCGAACACCAGTTGCGCACCTTCCGGCAGCCACTTGTTCGGGTCGACCGGCTTGAGGCCCACCAGCTGCTTGCGGTTCTCGCGCACGCAGTCCTCGCGGTTCATGCCACGCAGGCCGATCCAGGAGAACGGCTTGTTGCGGCCGACGCACCAGCTCATGTTCAGGTCGTCCGGGGTCATCGAGCCGTCGGTGTCCTGGCCGACGATGATGAAGCCCTTCTCGGCACGCAGGACGTGCATGGTCTCGGTGCCATACGGGGTCAGGTTGTACTTCTTGCCGGCCTCGACGATCTTCTCCAGCACGCCCATGGCGTAGTTGGCCTGGATGTTCACCTCGTAGGACAGCTCGCCGGTGAACGAGATCCGGAACACCCGCGCCGGCACGCCGCCGACCAGGCCTTCCTTCCAGCTCATGAACGGGAAGGCGTCCTTGTCCAGGTCGATGTCGCTGACTTCGGCGAGCAGCTTGCGGCTGTTCGGGCCGGACAGGGTCAGGGTCGCGTAGTGGTCGGTGACCGAGGTGAAGTACACCTTCAGGTCCGGCCATTCGGTCTGCTGGTAGATCTCCAGCCACTGCAGGACGCGCGCCGCGCCGCCAGTGGTGGTGGTCATGATGAAGTGGTTGTCGCCGACGCAGGCGGTCACGCCGTCGTCGAAGACCATGCCGTCTTCCTTGCACATCAGGCCGTAGCGGGCCTTGCCCACGTCGAGCTTGGTCCAGGCGTTGGTGTAGATGCGGTTGAGGAACTCGCGGGCATCCGGACCCTGGATGTCGATCTTGCCCAGGGTCGAGGCGTCCAGCAGGCCCACGCTGTCGCGCACGGCCTTGCATTCACGGGCCACGGCGGCGTGGATGTCCTCGCCGGCGCGGGGGAAGTACCACGGCCGTTTCCACTGGCCGACGTCTTCGAACTCGGCACCGTTCTTCACATGCCAGGCATGCAGCGCGGTGAAGCGCACCGGCTCGAACAGGTGACCGCAGTGACGCCCGGCGACCGCGCCGAAGGTGATCGGCGTGTAGTTCGGACGGAACATGGTGGTGCCCATTTCCGGGATGCCGATGCCCAGCGAGCGGGCGGCGATGGCCAGGCCGTTGATGTTGCCCAGCTTGCCCTGGTCGGTACCGAAGCCCAGCGCGGTGTAGCGCTTGACGTGCTCGACCGACTCGAAGCCTTCGCGGGTCGCCAGCTCGATGGCGGCGGCGGTGACGTCGTTCTGCTGGTCGACGAACTGCTTCGGCGCGCGAGCGGTGTTCTTCTCGTGGGGAACCTGGAACAGCGCCACAGTGGCTTCTTCCTGGCGCGCCAGGACTTTCGGCGCGCTGACGGCAGCGGCCTTGAAGCCGGCCTCGCTGGCCGCGCGGGCGCCGCCCTCGAAACCGTCGGCCAGGCTCTCGCCCAGGCCGAACACGCCGTTGATACCACCGACGCACACGCGCTTCTGCGGTGCGTCGCCCGGCACGAAGCCGAGGATGTCTTCACGCCAGACCGGCTTGCCGCCCAGGTGCGAGGCCAGGTGGACCACCGGGCTGTAGCCGCCGGAGCTGGCGACCAGGTCGCATTCAAGCCACTCGCCAGGGCTGGTGACCTTGTGCGCCTTCACGTCGATGGCGGCGACACGGGCACCGCTGACGCGCTTGCTGCCGCGAGCCTCGATCACCGAGCTGGAGGTCAGGATGCGGATGCCCTTGGCACGGGCTTCTTCCACCAGCGAACCGCGCGGGTTGTGGCGTGCGTCGGCGATGGCGACGACCTGCAGGCCGGCGTCGTGCCAGTCGAGGGCGACGCGGTAGGCGTGGTCGTTGTTGGTCGCCAGCACCAGCTTGCGGCCCGGGGCCACGCCGTAGCGGCGAACGTAGACGGAGACGGCGCCGGCCAGCATGTTGCCCGGCACGTCGTTGTTGGCGTACACCAGCGGACGCTCGTGGGCGCCGGTGGCCAGGACCACGCGCTTGGCGCGGACCCGGTGCATGCGCTGACGCACCTGGCCCATCGGTGCGCGATCGCCGAGGTGGTCGGTCAGGCGCTCGTGAATGGTCAGGAAGTTGTGGTCGTGGTAGCCGTTGACCGTAGCCCGTGGCAGCAGGGTCACTTCGCGCAGGCTCTTCAGCTCGGCGACCACCGCGGCGACCCATTCGGCCGCCGGCTTGCCGTCGAGGCTCTCGCGGCTGTCGAGCAGGCTGCCGCCGAACTCTTCCTGTTCGTCGGCGAGGATCACCCGCGCCCCGCTGCGCGCAGCAGCCAGGGCCGCGGCGAGACCGGCAGGGCCGGCGCCGACGATCAGCACGTCGCAGTGCTGGTTCATGTAGTCGTAGGTGTCCGGGTCGTTCTGCAGCGGCGCGCGACCGAGGCCGGCGGCCTTGCGGATGTACTTCTCGTAGGTCATCCAGAACGACTGCGGGTACATGAACGTCTTGTAGTAGAAGCCGGGGGGCATCATCTTGCCGCCGACCTTACCGATGATGCCCATGACGTCGTTGTTCACGTTCGGCCAGCCGTTGGTGCTGGTGGCGACCAGGCCGGAATACAGGGCCTGCTGGGTGGCACGCACGTTGGGGATCTGCGTGGCTTCGCTGGCGCCGATCTGCAGGATCGCGTTCGGCTCCTCGGCACCGGCGGCGATGATGCCGCGCGGACGCGAGTACTTGAAGCTGCGCCCGACGATGTCGACGCCGTTGGCCAGCAGCGCGGCGGCCAGGCTGTCACCGGCGTAGCCCTGGTAGCTCTGGCCGTTGAAGGTGAAATTCAAGACTTTGCTGCGGTCGATGCGACCGCCGCTGGAGAGGCGATAAACCTGGCTCATACCTTTTCTCCCTGGCCGTTGGCGACCAACTGCGGGGCGCTGCTCTTGCCGGTGACCTGTGGCTTGCTGCCGATCTTGTAGGTTTCCAGGATCTCGTAGGTCACGGTGTCGCGGGTGGCGTTGAAGTACTGGCGGCAACCGGCGGCGTGGATCCACAGCTCGTGGTGCAGGCCGCGCGGGTTGTCGCGGAAGAACATGTAGTCGCCCCACTGCTCGTCGGTGCAGGCGTTCGGGTCCAGCGGACGCGGGATGTGCGCCTGGCCGGACGAGTGGAACTCTTCCTCGGACCGCAGTTCGCCGCAGTGTGGACAGAAGATGTGCAGCATGGTGGTTTCTCCTGTTAGTGGGCGACGGCGGCTGCGCCGTGTTCGTCGATCAGGGCGCCGTTGTGGAAACGGTCGATGGAAAACGGCTTGGCCAGCGGGTGCATCTCGCCTTTGGCCAGGCTGGCGGCGAAGACGTTGCCCGAGCCCGGGGTGGCCTTGAAGCCGCCGGTACCCCAGCCGCAGTTGAAGAACATGTTCTTCACCGGGGTCTTGGAGATGATCGGGCAGGCGTCCGGGCTGGTGTCGACGATGCCGCCCCACTGGCGGTTCATGCGCACGCGGGAGAGGATCGGGAACATCTCGACGATCGCCTGCAGGGTGTGTTCGATGACCGGGTACGAACCGCGCTGGCCGTAGCCGACCCAGCCGTCGATACCGGCGCCGATGACCAGGTCGCCCTTGTCCGACTGGCTGATGTAGCCGTGCACGGCGTTGGACATGATCACGCTGTCGATGATCGGCTTGATCGGCTCGGAGACCAGCGCCTGCAGCGGGTGGGATTCCAGCGGCAGGCGGAAGCCGGCGAGGCGCGCCATGTGCCCGGAGTTACCGGCGGTGACCACGCCGACGCGCTTGGCGCCGATGAAGCCCTTGTTGGTTTCCACGCCGATCACGGTGTTGTTTTCCTTGCGGAAACCGATCACCTCGGTCTGCTGGATCAGGTCGACGCCCAGGGCGTCGGCGGCGCGGGCAAAGCCCCAGGCCACGGCATCGTGACGGGCGACGCCGCCACGGCGCTGCACGGTGGCGCCGAGAATCGGATAGCGGGTGTTCTTCGAGCAGTCCAGGTACGGGATCTCGTCCGCCACCTGCTTGGCGTTGAGCAGTTCGCCGTCCACGCCGTTGAGGCGGTTGGCGTTGACCCGACGCTCGGAATCACGGATGTCCTGCAGGGTGTGGCACAGGTTGTAGACGCCGCGCTGGGAGAACATCACGTTGTAGTTGATGTCCTGGGACAGGCCTTCCCACAGCTTCATGGCGTGTTCGTAGAGGTGCGCCGACTCGTCCCACAGGTAGTTGGAACGCACGATGGTGGTGTTGCGCGCGGTGTTGCCGCCGCCCAGCCAGCCCTTCTCGATCACCGCGACGTTGGTGATGCCGTGCTCTTTCGCCAGGTAGTACGCGGTCGCCAGACCGTGACCGCCACCGCCAACGATGACCACGTCGTAGACCTTCTTCGGCGTCGGCGTGCGCCACATGCGCTGCCAGTTCTCGTGGTGGCTGAGGGAGTGCTTGAAGAGGCCGAAGCCCGAATAACGTTGCATGGTCTGTTGCTCCACTCAGCGGTAAACCGGGAAGTCCGCACACAGTGCCGACACGTTGCGCGCCACATCGGCTTCCACATCGGCATCGCCGAGGTTGTCGAGGATGTCGCAGATCCAGCCGGCCAGTTCCACGCACTGGGCGACCTTGAAGCCGCGGGTGGTGACGGCCGGGGTGCCGATGCGCAGGCCCGAGGTCACGAACGGCGACTGCGGGTCGTTCGGCACGGCGTTCTTGTTGACGGTGATATGGGCGCGACCCAGGGCCGCGTCGGCGTCCTTGCCGGTCAGGCCCTGACGGATCAGGCTGACCAGGAACAGGTGGTTGTCGGTGCCGCCGGACACTACATCGTAGCCACGATCGATGAACACGCCAGCCATGGCCTGGGCGTTGTCGATGACCTGCTGCTGGTAGGCCTTGAAGCCAGGCTCCAGGGCTTCCTTGAAGCACACGGCCTTGGCCGCGATGACGTGCATCAGCGGGCCGCCCTGGGCACCAGGGAAGACCGCGGCGTTGAGTTTCTTCTCGATCTCCTCGTTGGCCTTGGCCAGGATCAGGCCGCCACGCGGACCGCGCAGGGTCTTGTGGGTGGTGGTGGTGACCACGTCGGCGAACGGAATCGGGTTGGGGTACAGGCCGGCGGCGACCAGGCCGGCGACGTGGGCCATGTCGACGAACAGCAGAGCACCGACCTTGTCGGCGATCTGGCGGAAGCGCGGGAAGTCCAGGGTCTTGGAGTAGGCGGAGAAGCCGGCGACGATCATCTTCGGCTTGTGCTCGACGGCCAGGCGCTCGACTTCGTCGTAGTCGATCAGCCCGGTGTTGGTGTCGATGCCGTACTGCACGGCGTTGTACAGCTTGCCCGAGGACGACACCTTGGCGCCGTGGGTCAGGTGGCCGCCGTGGGCCAGGCTCATGCCCAGGATGGTGTCGCCGGCCTGCAGCAGGGCCAGGTAGACCGCGCCGTTGGCCGAGGAGCCGGAGTGCGGCTGGACGTTGGCGTAGTCGGCGCCGAACAGCTGCTTGGCGCGCTCGATGGCCAGCGCCTCGACCTTGTCGACGTGCTCGCAGCCGCCGTAGTAGCGCTTGCCCGGATAGCCTTCGGCGTACTTGTTGGTGAGGCCGCTGCCCTGGGCCTGCATGACGCGCTTGCTGGTGTAGTTTTCCGAGGCGATCAGTTCGATGTGATCTTCCTGACGCTGCTCTTCGGCATTCATCGCCGCCAGCAGTGCATCGTCGTAACCCTGGATCTGGTCTTGCTTGCTGAACATCGCATTTCTCCCGGCAGCGGTGAGTCTCTTATTGAGTGGAACCCGTGACATTGACGGGTGTCCTTTGCAGCGATGGTATGACCGGACCCGCGCGGCCAGATGCCTGCGCACGCCACGCAAAGGTGCGTTTACGACATTGTTTTGTCTTGTTTGCGATAGTCGGGGGGCAATGGCTGCTCATCACCCCGTAGGCGCTGGCTTGCCTGCGAAGGACCGTGCAACGGTCCCGGACTTCACCGCTATCGGGGACCGCTGCGCGGTCCTTCGCGGGCAAGCCTCGCTCCTACAGGCGTAACGCGCCGGCGAACCGTTTCCGCCTACTTGTATAGGCAACCTCGCAAACGATGCATTAGAGTGCTCTCCTGCCTCGCTAACAGGACCTGAGCCATGACAGAACAAAGCCAACAATTCGCCAGCGACAACTATTCGGGAATCTGCCCGGAAGCCTGGGCCGCCATGGAAAAGGCCAACCAGGGGCACGAACGCGCCTACGGCGACGACCAGTGGACGGCCCGCGCCGCCGACCATTTCCGCCAGTTGTTCGAAACCGACTGCGAAGTGTTCTTCGCCTTCAACGGCACCGCGGCCAACTCCCTGGCCCTGTCGTCGCTGTGCCAGAGCTACCACAGCGTGATCTGCTCGGAGACCGCCCACGTCGAGACCGACGAATGCGGCGCCCCGGAATTCTTCTCCAACGGCTCGAAACTGCTCACCGCGCGCAGCGAGAACGGCAAGCTGACCCCGGCCTCGATCCGCGAAGTGGCGCTCAAGCGCCAGGACATCCACTACCCCAAGCCGCGGGTGGTGACCATCACCCAGGCCACCGAGGTCGGCAGCGTCTACCGCCCCGACGAGCTCAAGGCGATCAGCGCCACCTGCAAGGAACTGGGCCTCAACCTGCACATGGACGGCGCGCGTTTTTCCAACGCCTGCGCCTTCCTCGGCTGCTCGCCGGCGGAGCTGACCTGGAAGGCCGGGATCGACGTGCTGTGCTTCGGCGGGACCAAGAACGGCATGGCCGTGGGTGAGGCGATCCTGTTCTTCAACCGCAAGCTGGCCGAAGACTTCGACTACCGCTGCAAGCAGGCCGGGCAACTGGCGTCGAAGATGCGCTTCCTCTCGGCGCCCTGGGTGGGCCTGCTGGAGAACGGCGCCTGGCTGCGCCACGGGGTTCACGCCAACCAGTGCGCGCAACTGCTCAGCGCGCTGGTGGCGGATGTCCCGGGGGTGGAGCTGATGTTCCCGGTGGAGGCCAACGGCGTGTTCCTGCAGATGCCGGAAGCGGCGCTGGAGCAGCTGCGCAACAAGGGCTGGCGCTTCTATACCTTCATCGGCAGCGGTGGCGCGCGGTTCATGTGTTCTTGGGATACCGAGGAGGCGCGGGTGCGCGAGCTGGCGGCGGATATCCGGGCGGTGATGGGGGCCTGATCCGCGTTGCCTGGTCTGGGGGCCGCCCTGCGGCCCTTCGCGGTGGTTCGTCACACGACAAGCCACCGCGAAGGACCGCAAAGCGGTCCCCGAATTAAAGGCGGAACCCGCCCATCTGCCGCGCCAGGTCATCGGCCAGGCGCTGCAGTGCCGCACAATCCTCCCGACACCCTTGCACCTGCGCCGCCGTCTCCCGCGCCAGGTCGGAAATACCCTGGACATTGCGGTTGATCTCCTCGGTCACCGCCGACTGCTCCTCGGTCGCCGTCGCCACCTGCAGGTTCATGTCGCTGATCCGGTCCACCTGCCCGGTGATGGCGCTCAAGGAATCCCCCGTGCGCTGGCTCGACTCCACCCCGGTGCCGGTCGCGGCCTGCCCGGCATGCATCGACTCCACCGCCGTACCGGTACCCTGCTTGAGGCGCTGGATCATCTGCTGGATCTCGCCGGTGGACACCTGCGTGCGCTGCGCCAGGGTGCGCACTTCATCCGCCACCACGGCGAAGCCACGCCCCATCTCGCCAGCCCGCGCCGCCTCGATCGCGGCGTTCAGCGCCAGCAGGTTGGTCTGTTCGGAAATGCTGCGGATCACCGCCAGCACCTTGTCGATCGAGGCCACTTCCTCGGCCAGCTGGCTCACCGCCGCGGCCGCGGTGCCGATCTCGCCGGACATGCCCTCGATATGCGCAATCGACCGCTGCACCACCTGGCGCGCTTCCAGCGCCTCGTCCCGCGCGGTCTGCGAGGCGTGCGCCGCTTCGCCGGCATTGCGCGCGATGTCCTGCACGGTCAGGCCCATTTCATGCACCGCGGTGGCGACCATCTCGGTCATTTCCTGCTGCTTGCCGGACCGCTCGGCGGTACTCACCACCACATGGATCACCTGCCCCACCGCCGTGCGCAGCTGCTCGCTGGTGCCCAGCACTTCGCCGATCAGCTTGCGCTGGCTGTCGAGGAAACGGTTGAAACCGCGGGCCAGGTCGCCCAGTTCGTCGCGACGGCTGTCGTCGAGACGGTGGCTGAGGTCGCCACCACCATCGCCGATGGCCACCAGCGCGGCGGTGACCTGGCGGATCGGCCGCACGATGCCCCGCGCCAGCAGCACCACCAGCAGCAGCGACAACAGCGCCACCGCCCCGCCGATCAGGCTGGTCAGCCATACGGTTTCATGCACCTCGGCATAGATCTGCGCCTCCGGCACTTCGGCCACCAGATGCCAGTTCAGGCCGCGCAGCGGCAGGCTGAGGGCGACGAAGGATTCGCCATCGCGCTCGAAGCGGCTGCTCTGCAAACCGTCATGCGGTGCCAGGGCGGCCTGCGCCGCGGCCTCGCCGATCTGCTCCGCCAGGTGCCGCTTGCCCCCGAATTCGTTCTGCGGATGGACCTGGATCAGGCCGTCGCCACGCACCAGCATGACCCGCCCGCGCTCGCCGAAGCTGAAGTTGTGGATCAGCTCGGACATTTCCGTCATGCGCAGGCCCAGGCCGGCAATGCCCACCAGCTTGCCGTCCTTCTCCACCCGATAGTCGATGAACAGCGCGAGCTCGCCGGTGCTGCCGTCGATATCGATGTTGAGCATGCGATTGTCGCCACTATCGATGAAACCGTAGAACCACTTATCCTTCGGATTGTCCCGACTTAGCGTGCGATCCAGGCCCTTCTCGTTGTAGTAGTGGTTGCTCACGGTGGACGCGAACAAGGCGGTGAACGCCTGGTTCTGCTCTTTCAGCGCGTGCAGGTAGTCGACGAAGGCCGGGGCCTGTTCGGGGTTTTCCCCGGCGGCCAGCCAGTCGCGCAGCAGGGTGTTGTGGGCGATGTCGGCGGCAGCGGTGAGGGGCCGGCCGAGCATGCGCTCGATGTCGTTACGAATCGCCTCAATGCTCGCCGGCAAGGCCGTGTCGACCAGGTAACGCTCGGTCAGGCGATTGACCGCCACGGTGTAGATGCCAACCACGATCAAAATGCTGACCAACAGGGCTGCGCCCATGCTTGCGATCAGTTGCCATTGAATACTGCGCCGCCAGAACTGCATGGGTCGTCCTCTGAGAAATAGAACCTGTACTGCAAGTGACAGGCCAATTGTATACATCAGAGGTATACGATTTTTCCAGACCTATCGGTCAGGATCGCTGACGGCAACGCCACCGCTGGCAGGCAGAGAAGGATGAAGTGGCAGTGGGAGCCGCGAAGGGTGGCTCCCACGACAGGGATCAGGCGTTGTCGATTGCCTGGGAGATAGCCTCGACCGTGGCGCTGACTTGCTCTTGATAACGGTCAAGGGTTTGCTGATGCGCCTGCTGCAGGGCGATCTGCTGGGAGCACAGGTTCAGCGCCGCGAGAACCAGCAATTTGTCCCCGATCAGCGACGGGTAGCTGCGCTTGGTGTCGGCCAGGGACGTCTTGAGCATCCGCACCGCTTCGGCCAGTACCCGCTCCTGCCCCGCCGGGGCCTTGATCGAGTAGTCGTTGCCCATGATCGAGACGACATTGATCGTCTGCGCGGACTCGTTCATGCGCTGACGGTACCGCTGGCACGTTCAATCAGGGCCTGGATGCGGGCGTTGGTGGCGCCGTACTTTTCTTCCTGCTCCATCAGGTTCAGTTGCAGGCTTTCGTTTTCATCCTTGGCCTGGGCCAGTTCGGCCTCCAGTTGTGCATTGCGCTCGGCCAGCTGCTGATTTTTCTGCAGCAGTTCGCCGACCAGTTGTTCCAGTTGACTCAGGGTGGTGTCCAGCATGATCGCCGTCTCCAAGGGGGGAAATTACGGGGGCGCACACGATAAAGAAAACGTGACCGAGCCGCCAGAAATATCGGGGCCAGAGCCCCGCGCTGGTGCACATTGACCTGATCTGGATCACCCGGTTCCTGCATTTGGTCGGTAAAGCGAGGAAAAGGCGATGTTTTTTGTAGGACAAACCCTCAAGTCCGATCGGTTAATACCGATAGTTTTAAAAGCAATCTCTCCCTCGGCGCATGGATCGCGTCCCTTGATTTGGATCCGACCATGTCCCTACGCAACATGAACATCGCCCCGCGTGCGCTGTTGGGGTTTGCCCTGATCGGCGCGCTGATGCTCGCCCTGGGTACCTTCGCCCTGACCCAGATGAGCAAGATTCGCCAGGCCGGCGAAGACATCGAACAGATCACCGTGCCGAGCATCAAGGCCCTCGACCAGATCAACCTGCTGACCCTGCGCCTGCGCACCCTGTCCTATCGCCTGATGATCAACCGCGAAGCGGACCTGCTGCAGAACACCGTCAGCCAGCTGGCCGAGCGCAACAACCAGATCGACGCCGCGCGCAAGGTCTACGAGCCGCTGATCGCCAGCGACGAAGAGCGCAACGTGTACAACCAGTACGTCCAGGCCCTCGGCCAGTACCGCCAGCTGGAAAGCCGCATGGTCCAGCACTCCCAGGCCAACGACCTGCCGGCGATCCGTGAGATGATCAACCGCGAACTGCTGCAGAACATGGAGCAGATCACCGCGAACCTGGACAAGCTGGTGCAGATCAACACCGACCAGACCCGCGACATCAACCAGGCCGCCACCGACCAGTACACCAGCGCCTTCACCCTGGTCATCGGACTGCTGATCGCCGCCACCGTACTGACCTTCCTCTGCGCCATCATCCTGACCCGCAGCATCGTCAAGCCGATCGAGGAAGTGCTGGGCGTGGCCGAGCAGATCGCCGCCGGCAACCTGACCCACAGCATCCGCCCGGAAGGCAAGGACGAAGCCGCGCGCCTGCAGCAGGCGATGGCGAAGATGCAGGAGCAACTGCGCGACACCCTGCAGCAGATCGCCGGTTCCGCCACCCAGCTGGCCTCGGCCGCGGAAGAGCTGAACAGCGTCACCGAAGAAAGCGCCCGCGGCCTGCAGCAGCAGAACAACGAGATCGAGCAGGCCGCCACGGCGGTCACCGAGATGACCAGCGCCGTCGAGGAAGTGGCACGCAACGCGGTCAGTACCTCCGAGGCGTCCGCCGAGGCGACCCGCTCGGCCACCGACGGTCGCGACCTGGTGATGGAGACCGTCAGCGCCATCGAACGCATGAGCACTGACGTGCAGAGCACCTCGGTGCTGGTGGGCAACCTGGCCGAGCAGTCCCGCGATATCGGCAAGGTGCTCGACGTGATCCGCGGCCTGGCCGACCAGACCAACCTGCTCGCCCTCAACGCCGCCATCGAGGCGGCCCGCGCCGGTGAAGCCGGACGCGGCTTCGCCGTGGTCGCCGACGAAGTGCGCGCGCTGGCGCACCGTACCCAGCAGTCCACCGCGGAAATCGAGCGCATGGTCAGCAGCATCCAGGGCGGCACCGAGCAGGCCGTGGGCTCGATGCGCAACAGCACCGAGCGTGCCGAGTCGACCCTGAGCATCGCCCGTGGTGCCGGCAGCGCCCTGGAAACCATCACCGGCGCGGTGGCGCAGATCAACGAGCGCAACCTGGTGATCGCCAGCGCCGCCGAAGAACAGGCCCAGGTGGCGCGGGAAGTGGACCGCAACCTGGTCAACATAAACGACCTGTCGGTGCAGTCGGCGACCGGCGCGCACCAGACCAGCGCGGCCAGTGCCGAGCTGTCGCGGCTGGCGGTGGGCTTGAACGGGCTGGTGGCGCGGTTCAGGGTCTGATTCCGAACGGACAGACACGCAAAAACCCCCGTAGGAGCTGGCTTGCCTGCGAAAGGACCGCACAGCGGCCCCAAAATCGAGTCGACAACGCAATTTTGGGACCGCTACGCGGTCCTTTCGCGGGCAAGCCCGCTCCTACAGGTTCATATCCTCGACAGCACAGGTAGGAAAATTTCAGATTCCATCGAAATTTCCCAACCCCACCTACACCACTGAACAACACCCAACGCCAAGCCTGAAAACCAATTCCTACAAAATCGGCCATTCCCGACAGAAACCACCCCGCGGACACCTGATCCACCGCTTTGCCCCCGCACGATTTGAATCAATTTCCCTCAGCCATCCTCCCCCCGCACTCCCTACCCTCTCGCCGTCCCAACCCTCCTCTGAACGTCGAGACCCCCATGAACAAGGCCGCCGCCAGCAGCACCGTCGAATCTTCCCACACGACGCTCGACCAACCCCGTCAGACCGCTGCGTTCTGGTTCACCAGCAACTTCCTCCCGGGGCCCCTGCTGATCGGTTTTCTCGGTCCGCTGCAGGGCCTCACCCTGTGGCAGTCGCTGCTGGCGATCATTCCCGTGGTCCTGCTGGCGAGCCTCGCGCCCGCGCGGTTTCGCGACAGGTCCATCAGCCGCCTGCTGCTGCCCATCGGCCTGGTACTGCACATGATTCATCTGGAAATCCTCACGCGCATGGCCCAGCACCTGCTGCCCGGCATGCCCGTCAACTGGGCCGTGCTGGCGCTGGTCGGCGCGGCGCTGCTGGCCTTTCTCGGGCCACCCCTGCTGTACCGCTGGCAGGCGCTGCTGGCCCTGCCGTCGATCCTGGTGTTCGCCCTGCTGACCCTGGGCGCGGTGGTGCAACTGGAGGTGGACAGCGCACCGCGCCATCTGGACTTTTCCTGGCCGGCCTTCGGCTTGCTGGCCTTGCTGGCGGGGTTGTGGCAGCTCGCCCTGACACCGCTCGCCAACACCGGAACCCCCAGCTACGCCGGCATGACCGTGCCGGCGCTGTGGATGATGTCGCTGGGGGCGCTGATGGCCTCGGCGATACCGGCCGTGGATACCGTGACGGGCCTGAAAATGCTCGGGGAGTGGTTCATCCCCGGGCTGGGGACGACGGCCTTGCTGCTGCTCGCGCTGAGCATGATCGGCAGCATGGGCCTGTACGGCCACGCACAGTTCTTCGCCTTCTCCGACACGCCCCTGAAAGCCAAAGGCCGCTTGCTTCTGCTCGCGGCCTTCATGGTGCTGGTGGTGATGTGGAACCCGTTGCACTTCACCCTGTACTGAAGCTCAGTACTCGATGCGCACATCTCCCTTCGGCACGCTGCAGCAGGAGAGGATGTAGCCTTCGGCCACGTCTTCGTCGGTGATCCCGCCGTTGTGCTCCATCTCCACCTCGCCACCCAGCTTGAGCACCTTGCAGGTGCCGCAGATACCCATGCCGCAGGCCTTGGGAATCATCAGGCCAACCTTCGCCGCGGCGGCATGCACGGTCTCGCCGGGGGCAATGCGGCTGCTCTTGCCGGTGGCGGTGAACTCCACCAGGTGCAGGTCGCCGACGCTGATTTCCTCGGCCGCTTCCGCCGCCTGCTCGGCATGCTCCACCGCGTCGGCCTTGGCCTCCGGCGGCGTGGCGCCGAACGATTCCTCGTGGTAGCGGCGCATGTCGTAGCCGGCGCCTTCCAGCAGGCGCTTGACCGCGGTCATGTAGGGCGTCGGGCCGCAGCAGAAGATCTCGCGCTCCATGAAGTCGGGGGCGATCAGCTCCATCAGCTTGTGGTTCAGGTAGCCGCGATAACCGGCCCACGGCTCGCCCAGGCCATGCTTCTCGCAGATGATGTGCAGGCTGAAGTTCTCGATCCGCGAGGCCATGTGCTCCAGCTCGCGGTGATAGATGATGTCCTTCGGCGAGCGCGCGCTGTGCACGAAGACCATGTCGACATTGCCGTTGGTGTCGTAGAACCAGCGGGCCATGGACATCACCGGGGTGATGCCGACACCGCCGCTGAGGTAGAGCACTTTCGGGCTGGGGAAGTCGATGGCGTTGAACAGCCCGACCGGCCCGTGCACCGCCAGCTCCTGGCCTTCGTGCAGGGTGTCGTGCAGGTAGTTGGAGACCTTGCCACCGGGCACGCGCTTGATGGTCACCGAGAAGCTGTAGGGCACCGACGGCGAGCTGGAGATGGTGTACGAGCGCATCACCGGCTGGCCTTCGATCTCCAGCTCCAGGGTGACGAACTGCCCGGGCTTGAAGAAGAACATGATCGGCTGGTCGGCCATGAAGCAGAAGGTGCGCACGTCCCAGGTTTCCTGGATGACTTTCACGCAGCGGACGATGTGGCGACCGTTGGCCCAGGTCTGGGTGGTCACCGGATTCAGAAAGGGATTGGACATTGTTCTTCGTCTCCACGGCCGACTGCGGCTTGATGGTCACGATAATGCGCAAGGAACGGGCGCTTCACTTACCCATTCACGACATCGGCGTGCTTATCGCGACCAGCCCCTGCCGGCAAGGGCTGGCGCGTCGGAAACGGATTCGATCATGTCGCCCATGGATATGGTTCGCGTCGCCGGCAATCGCACACTCCGTCGCAAATGATCCGTGCACAAATGCCTTGCGTCGCATAACAACGATTAGCCACTTTCGCCGGCCGCCGAGGCCATGAGGACTTACACGATGGACGTCACCACCCTGAGCCTGGACGATCCGCTGGAACCAGCACGCAAGGCCACCGCCGAGATGCTGCAGAACCGCGAGCGCACCTATTCGCTGCCACAGCCGTTCTACACCGACGAGCGCCTGTTCCAGATCGACATGCAGGAGATCTTCCACAAGGAATGGCTGATCGCCGGCATGACTTGCGAGATCCCGGCCAAGGGCAACTTCCTCACCCTGGAGATCGGCAAGAACCCGATCATGGTGGTGCGCGGTGCCGAGGGCCAGGTGCATGCCTTCCACAACGTCTGCCGCCACCGCGGCTCGCGGCTGTGCACCAGCGACAAAGGCAAGGTGGCCAAGCTGGTCTGCCCGTACCACCAGTGGACCTACGAACTGGACGGCCGCCTGCTGTTCGCCGGCACCGAGATGGGCGCCGACTTCGACATGAAGCAGTACGGCCTGAAACCGGTGCATGTGAAGGTCGCCGGCGGCTACATCTTCATCAGCCTGGCGGAGAACCCGCCGGCCATCGACGAGTTCCTCGCCACCCTGGCGCACTACATGGAACCGTACGACATGGAGAACGCCAAGGTCGCGGTGCAGACCACCCTGATGGAAAAGGCCAACTGGAAGCTGGTCCTGGAAAACAACCGCGAGTGCTACCACTGCAACGGTTCGCACCCGGAACTGCTCAACACCCTGCTGGAGTGGGACGACACCAACGACCCGCGTGCCACCCAGTCGTTCAAGGACCACGTCGCCGCGTCCGCCGCCGCCTGGGAAGCCGAGAAGATCCCGTACCTGCACAAGAGCCACGGCCTGCGCAACCGCATCGTGCGCATGCCGCTGCTCAAGGGCACCGTGTCGATGACCATGGACGGCAAGCAGGCCTGCTCCAAGCTGATGGGGCGCATCCAGAACCCCGACCTCGGTTCGATGCGCATCCTGCACCTGCCGCACTCGTGGAACCACTGCATGGGCGATCACATGATCGTCTTCACCGTGTGGCCGATCAGCGCCCAGGAAACCAAGGTCACCACCAAGTGGCTGGTGCGCAAGGATGCCGTCGAGGGCGTCGACTACGACCCGCAGCGCATGCGCGAGGTATGGGACGCGACCAACGACCAGGACCGTCGCCTGGCCGAGGAAAACCAGCGCGGCATCAACTCCACCGCCTACCAGCCCGGGCCTTACTCGAAGACCTATGAGTTCGGTGTGGTCAACTTCATCGACTGGTACAGCCAGCGCGTGCTGAACAACCTCGGGGCCGAGCCGGCGCCGTACCTGAAGGATGTGTCGGTGCAGTAAGGCCGGCACGGTCTGTCCACGCAACGCGGCCTGGTGCCGCGTTTCGTGCTTCTGGGGGCATGCGGTTCATAGAGGGGTGACCCGCTCCCGCCGCCCCTGCCCCTGTCGCCGCCACTGGGCTATCTTGCGGGCAGCTCCCCGTTGCCCGGTTAGCGGCAACGGTGTTTGACGTCTCTGCTGCAGTTCAATCCAGCCTGACTCGGGCGTCTCCCAGAGACTCGTGCCCGAAGGCGAACGCGGGGGGCTGGCTGGGGCGGACGCAGGGCTGTCGGTCAGCCTCGCATCCTTGATGGCTTTCCTGCCATGGATGAAGGTGGCGAACTTCTCCTGCCTCATGGACGTGAAATTCTTCGTCGGCGTGACCAGCACCGCGCTCTTGAGCATCACCACACCGACAGCGATCCCTAGCGCCGAATACAACTGGTCTACTCCGGATCTGCTATCGCCCGCGGCATTCGCACCGATGGCGGCCACTGAACCGGCCATGCCGGCTATCGTGCCAACGCGATCGAGGCCACCGAGCGGGGTGGCGAGCTGTGGGTTCCTGTCCCGGTAGCGGGCCCAGAAGGTCCCCGTTTTGGCTCGCTGCAGCAGGTGGGGGGTGGCCAGCAAGGCCCCCCCCATCGCCAGCAACAGCCCATGCAGGACGAAGCTCAGGATCTGCGTGCCCTCCACTTCGCGTCCGCTGGGATCGGTGAAGTTCACCGGGTCGCCCTGGCAGTAGGCGTAGGGGTTCAGCCCGCCCGCGCCGAACGGGCTCAGCGCGTCAGGGCTGTGGAAACGCCGCAGCACCGGGTTGTAGATGCGGTGGCCATGGCCGAGGTGATACCAGCCTGACGGCTGCTCGCGCAGTTGCCCGTTGAAACCCAGGTGACCTTGCGCCGCGCGCTCGCCCTGCCGCGAGCCATAGGGCGAATGGCGCAGGGGATTGAACTCGGCAGCGAGGGTTTCGAACACGGGGGTCTGGCTGGCATCGGTCGCCAGCAGCAAAGGGTTGTGTTGGCTCGGTGTGGCGCTGGGCACGGCATGTCTTCCTGTTGGGAGTTGCGCGGTTCATGTGTTCTGCGCCGCATGGTGATCACGAATCAACTTGAGCTTCTGGAGCACCTGGTGACTCCTGCCTTTCACGTCCGCCCCCCCGGCCCCCGGGAGTGTCGGCAGGCTGACGGTCGAGATGTCCGAAAGCCGCTTCTGCTGAAACAACCGGCTTACGGACAGGGGGGATGGCTGCAGCACCAATCCCGGTGCGGCGCCTGCTACGGGTTGCAGCGCTGCCGGTGGCCAGGGCTGGTCCGGCGTCGGCGGCGGCGTTTCGGTGGCAGTTGGCTTGTTCGCCATCGGATGCCGCTTCTTGTACTCGCCCCGCGCATTGATGGCGAAACGACCGTGCCCCACCAATCCAGCGATCATCGTCCCCATGTAGATCAGATTCTGCGCGCCATCGGCGCCGCCCAGGGCCGCACCACCGCCCACCAGGCTGAGGCCAGAGCCGAGGATGCTGGCGCCATTGGCCAGTTGCAGCGGTCCCTTCATCTTGGTGAAGAACATGCCGAACACGGAACCCATCATCAGGCCGCTGTGCAGGAACATTGTCAGCAGCGGACCGACCTGCTCCCCGTCGATGAAACGCCCGCTCGAGTCGGTATGGTTGACCGGATCACCGCCACAGTAGGCGTAGGCATTCAGGCCGCCACGGTCGAACGGGCTGTGGCGGTCGGGACTGTGGAAACGCATCAGGGCCGGGTTGTAGAGCCGATGCCCGTTGCCCAACTGGTAACGGTCCCACGGCTCCCGCAACTGCCCGGTGAACCCCAGGTGCGACAGCGCCGGGTGGGTCTCGGGCCGGTTGCCGTAGGGGCTGTGGACCCGTGCACGGCTGTCCGCGCCATCCACTTCGTGCAACGGCGTGTGTTGCCGGTCGGTCACCAGCAACAGGGTGCGGGTATCGGTAGGCGCCTGCATCATGGGCTTCTCGCGGGGGTCGACAGTCCCTCTGCGTCTACCTTAGAACCCGGCAACGTCCACGGCTACTGGCAGTTCTGACAGGTAGAAAACCTGTACGAAATTTGACCAACCGCCCAGAGCCCCCGTATTTGCTGGGGCGTCCGCACTGACGAACACTTTATCCACAGGTCGGCCCACAGCAACTGTGGGAAAACGGGGTGAAATCCGCTTCCCTTGTACAGTCTGCATCTGATCATTTTTTGATCGAATCTCTGCAAGCCTTTGAATTCAAGGCTCCTGGTCGTCGGCGAACACCTTATCCACAAAGCCGCCAACAGACTTTGTGTGCAACCGCAAACGCCCTTTCCGGCCCTGTTGATAACAGCGCTATGACCTTGTTTCAGAGGGCTTTCAGGGCAGCTGGAAGCCCCAGGAAGAACGATTGATCGTTTTTTGAACAAAAACGACAAGCTATTGTTTTAAAAGGATTTAAAGGCTGACAAAACAGTTTATCCACAAAGCCGCCAACAAGGATTGTGGGCAACTGCTTCATTCGAAACGGTTATTCAGCAGGGAATAGCCTGAAAGTGACCTGTACGAAATTTGACCAAATGCACGAAAGCCTTGCAGGGCAAGGCTTCCGGAAGGCAGCGAACATTTTATCCACAGAATCGCCAACAGACTTTGTGCACAAGCCTCAGCGCAGCACGCCTTCTTCCATCAACAGCTTGAGAATGGCTTCGGCCCCGGCCTGCGGACTGACGTCCTTGAGCACTTGTCCACCGCCGCCACTGGCCTTGGCCGTGGCGGCTTTCATGCGGTCGGCACCGCTCTTCGCCTTAATCACCTTGAGCCGCTTGGGCCGCGGCTTGGCGGGCAGCAGCTCGGCACTGGCGAACAGCTCGTCGTCGACGATCTCCACCTCGCGGGCCGCCAGCACACCGCGGCGCGCCGGACCGAAGGCGCTCTGCCGTGGCTTCGGCGCGGCGTTATCCACAGAGGCGAGAAACGGCAGGCGTACCTTCAGCCGCCGCCGCTGGCCACGGGGCAGCGCCTGCAGCACCTGGGCGGTGCCGTTGTCGATGGATTCCACCTCGGCCAGGCCCACCACCAGCGGCCAGCCCAGGCGCTCGGCCAGCAGGTACGGGAGCATGCCCGAGCCTTCGCCGGTTTCCGCCTGGCTGCCGGTGAGCACCAGTTGCGCACCGGCCTCGCGCAGGTAATCGCCGAGCACGCCGAGCACATCGGCGCCGGCCGGCTGCTCCAGTACATCGAGCTGGGCCAGGCCCATGCCCAGGTAGGCGCGCAGGGCTTCCTCGCGGGGATCGCCGGCGTGCAATACCTGCAGCGCGTCGCCGGCCAGCTGCAGGCCCAGCTCCACGGCGCGGGCGTCCTGTTCGGCCCGGCGGCTGCGCCCCGAGGTGGGGTGGGCGCCGACCGAAACCAGGCTGATGACCTTCGTGTTCATGCTTGTCCCCTGCCCTTATGCCGCATCGCGTCTGGCGGCGTTGCGGAAGTTGTCCACAGCCTCGATCAGCGCCTGCAGGATCGCCGCGCTGTCACCGATCACCGAGAGATCGGCGCGTTTGATCATGTCGCAACCGGGGTCCATGTTGATCGCCACCACCTTGTCGCAGGCACCGATGCCCTGCAGGTGCTGGATCGCCCCGGAAATGCCCACCGCCACGTAGACCCGCGCGGTGACCCAGGTACCGGTGGCACCGACCTGGCGGTTGCGCGGCATGAAGCCGTCGTCCACCGCCACCCGCGAAGCGCCTTCGGTGGCGCCGAGGGCCGCCGTGGCACGGTGGAACAGCTCCCAGTCCTTGACGCCGTTGCCACCGGAGACGATGAACTCGGATTCGGCCATGGCAATGGCGGCCGGGTCCACGGCCACCGGGCCAAGGTCCTCGATGCGCGACAGGCTGCGCGCCACGCCTGTGGACAACTCCACCGGCAGCGCTTCGTGACGGGTTTCGCTGACCGGGTCGGCGCACTCGGCGGCGGCCAGGATCAGGCGCGGCAGGTTGCGCACCAGGTCCTGCTGGCCAGCACCGGCGCGGCCGCTGCTGAGGCCGTCCTTGACCTGCCAGACCCGCGTCGCCGGGCGCTCGCCGAGGGTCGCGGCGAAGCGCCGGCCCAGCTCGCCGCCACCGGTGCGGCTGTCCGGCAGCAGCCAGTGCCGTGGGGAAAACTGGTTATCCACAGCGCGCAGGCCCTGGACACGCTGCTCCGGTGCATAACCCTGGAACTGCTCGCCGTCGATCACCAGCAGGCGGTCGACACCATTCCCGGCGAAGTTGCTCTCCTTGTGCTCGCCGAACACCACGACCAGTACCGCGCCGTCGCTGCCGGCGAGGCTGTGGGCCAGGCCGAGCAGGTCGCGGTCGTGGCTGCTCAGGCGACCGCCGACCATGTCCGGGACCACGGCGATGTAGAACGCCGGCGCCGGCACCTGGTGCAGCGGTAGCTGCACCTCGGCCGCCGCGCTGCGCTTGCCGCTGCTGCCGCCCTGCTGGGCGCCGCTGCGGTCGATGCGCTTGATCCCGTTGGGGCCGATGAAGCCCACGGCGTGGGGGTTCTTGCGGATCACCCCGTTGGGGCCCATCCAGCTGTCCTGCTGTACCTGCATGGCCACGTGCAGCGGGTGCAGGCGGTTGCGCGCGATCCATTCGGCACGCGGGTCGCGGCGAATAATGTCACTCATCAGTGCACCTCCGCGGGTTCACGTTTGCTCGGGGCCGGCTTGCTCGCCGCCGGGGTTTCCAGCAGGGCGTCGGCGACCAGTTCGGCCAGGTCCTTGATCAGCGGACGCGGTTCGACCACACCTTCGAGCATCGCCGTGCACTGTGGACAACCCACCGCCACCAGCTCGGCGCCGGTCTCGCGGATGTCCTCCATGCGCATGTCGGGGATGCGCTGCTTGCCCGGGATGTCGGTGATCGGCGCACCGCCGCCACCGCCGCAGCAGCGCGAGCGGAAGCCGGAACGCTGCATCTCCTTGACCTCGATACCGAGGGCGCGCAGCACCTGGCGCGGCGCCTCGTATTCGCCGTTGTAGCGACCCAGGTAGCATGGGTCGTGATAGGTCACGCTGCCGCCCTTGTGCGCGTCGAGGTTCAGCTTGCCAGCGTCGAGCAGCTCGGCGATCCAGGTGCTGTGGTGCTGCACCAGGTATTCGCCGCCGAAGGCGCCGTACTCGTTCTTCAGCACATGGAAGCTGTGCGGGTCGCAGGTGACGATGCGCTGGAAGCGGTACTTGCCGAGGGTCTGGATATTGCGTTTGGCCAGGGTCTGGAAGGTCGCTTCATCACCCAGGCGCCGGGCCACGTCGCCGCTGTCGCGTTCCTCCAGGCCAAGCACGGCGAAGTCGACGCCAGAGGCTTTCAGCACCTTGACGAACGCGCGCAGGGTGCGCTGGTTGCGCATGTCGAAGGCACCGTCGCCGACCCAGAACAGCACTTCGGTGCTCTTCACGTCCGACAGCACTTTCAGGTTGAGGTCGGCGGCCCAGTTCATCCGTCCGCCGGGGTTGAAGCCGCCGGGGTTGTCGGTGGCGATCAAGTTATCGAGGACTTCCGCGCCCTTGTTCGGCGTGGCGCCCTTCTCCAGGGTCAGGTGGCGGCGCATGTCGACGATGGCATCGACGTGCTCGATCATCATCGGGCACTCCTCGACGCAGGCGCGGCAGGTGGTGCACGACCACAGGGTCTCGGCATCGACCAGGCCATTGACGATCGGCTGGTGCGGATGGCCGCCGTGCTCGCCGATCGGCTTGCCAGGGTAGGGGCTGCCGGCGAACTGCGCGTCGGTGCCACCGGCCAGGCCAATGACCATGTCCTGGATGAGTTTTTTCGGGTTCAGCGGCTGGCCGGCGGCAAAGGCCGGGCACATGGCTTCGCATTTACCGCACTGCACGCAGGCGTCGAAGCCGAGCAGCTGGTTCCAGGTGAAATCCTTGGGTTTTTCCACGCCCAGCGGCGCCGAACGGTCTTCCAGGTCGAGTGGCTTGAGGCCGGTGGAACGACCGCCGCCGAAGCGTTCGGCACGGCGGTGCCAGGCCAGGTGCAGGGCACCGGCGAAGGCGTGCTTCATCGGCCCGCCCCAGGTCATGCCGAGGAACAGCTCGGACACGCCCCAGACCACGCCCAGGCCCAGCAGGGCGACGAGGAACCAGCCGCCGAAGCCCTCGGGGAGGATGCCGGCCACCGGCAGGGTGGCGATGAAGAAGGTCGCGGAGAACACCAGCAGGCTCTTCGGCAGGCGCATCCACGGGCCTTTGGACAGGCGCGACGGCGGGTTCAGGCGCCGCTTGAAGACGAACAGCGCACCGCAGAACATCAGCACGGTGGCGGCCAGCAGGGCGTAGCCGAGGATCTGGCTGCGCAGGCCGAAACCGTGCACGACGATCGCCAGCACGGCGGAGAGGACGAAGCCACCGGCGGTGGCCACGTGGGTTTTCGACATGTACTTGTCGCGTTCCACCACGTGGTGGAGGTCGACCAGGTAGCGCCGCGGCATGGCCAGCAGGCCGCCCAGCAGATTGACCGGCGACGGCCGACCCTGGCGCCACATGCGCACGCGCCGCACGGCGCCGAGCACGGCCAGGCCGAGGGCGGCGAACAGCAGGATGGGGAGGATAAGGTTCAGCATGGGAAGCTCCCACTCGGGTATTCAGTTGCATGTCTGGGCCTGCTTTGCAGGCCTTCGCGGGCAAGCCACGCTCCTACAAGAGCACTGCGTCACCTGTAGGAGCGTGGCTTGCCCGCGAAGGACCGCAAAGCGGTCCCAATTGCCCCGGCTCGATCAGAAGTCCTTGCACAACCGCAAGGCGTCATAGATCGCCGCATGGGTATTGCGCTGCGCCACGCAGTCGCCGATGCGGTACAGCAGGTAGCCCTCGCCGGCCTGGCCGAGGATCGGCTGCGGCTGGATGGCGAACAGCGCCTCGACATCGATCTGGCCCTTGTTCCGCGAACCTTCCTTGAGCGCGTAGTACAGCGCTTCGTCAGGCCGCACGCCGTTCTCGATCACCACCTGGTCGACCACCCGCTCTTCCTTGGCCCCGGTGTATTCGTTCTCCAGCACCGCGACCAGCTTGTCCCCTTCGCGGTAGACCTTTTCCAGCATCAGGTCGCCGGTCATGATCACTTCCTTGGGGTACATGCTGCGGTAGTAGGTCGGGAACGACGTACCGCCGATGGCCACGCCCGGCTTGATGTCGTCGGTGACGATCTCCACCTGGCTGCCCTTGTCGGCGATGAAGTCGGCCACCGACATGCCGGTGAATTCGCAGATGGTGTCGTAGACCAGCACGTTCTTGCCCGGCGCGACCTTGCCGTCGAGCACGTCCCAGCTGCTGACCACCAGCCCTTCGGCGGCGCCCCAGTGCTCGTTCTGTTCGAGGAACGGATGCCCGCCCACCGCCAGCACGACGATGTCCGGACGCAGGTCCATGATGGTCGCGGCGTCGGCGGCGGTGCCCAGGCGCAGGTCGACCTTCAGGCGCGCCAGCTCCAGCTGGTACCAGCGGGTGATGCCGGCGATCTGGTCGCGCTGCGGTGCCTTGGCGGCGATGGTGATCTGCCCGCCGATCTGTTCCTTCTTCTCGAACAGGGTCACGTCGTGGCCCCGTTCGGCGGCGACCCGCGCCGCTTCCATGCCGGCCGGGCCGGCACCGACGATCACCACCTTGCGCTTCGCTCCGGTGGATTTCTCGATGATGTGCGGCACGCCCATGTACTCACGGGAGGTCGCGGCGTTCTGGATGCACAGCACATCCAGGCCCTGGTACTGACGGTCGATGCAGTAGTTGGCACCGACGCACTGCTTGATCTGGTCGACCTGGCCCATCTTGATCTTGGCGATCAGGTGCGGGTCGGCGATGTGCGCACGGGTCATGCCGACCATGTCGACATAGCCGCCCTCGAGGATGCGCGTGGCCTGGTTCGGGTCCTTGATGTTCTGCGCGTGCAGCACCGGGGCCTTGACCACTTCCTTGATGCCCGCCGCCAGGTGCAGGAACGGCTCCGGCGGGTAGCTCATGTTGGGAATGACGTTGGCCAGGGTGTTGTGGGTGTCGCAACCCGAGCCGATCACGCCGAAGAAGTCGACCATGCCGGTGGCATCGTAGTACTTGGCGATTTCCTTCATGTCCTCGTGGCTGAGGCCATCGGGGTGGAATTCGTCACCACAGATGCGCATGCCGACGCAGAAGTCCGGACCGACCTCGGCGCGCACCGCCTTGAGCACTTCCAGGCCGAACTTCATGCGGCCTTCGAAGCTGCCGCCCCATTCGTCGGTGCGCTTGTTGACCCGCGGGCTCCAGAACTGGTCGATCATGTGCTGGTGCACGGCGGACAGTTCGACACCGTCCAGGCCGCCTTCCTTCGCCCGGCGCGCGGCCTGGGCGTAGTTGCCGATCACCCGCCAGATCTCCTCCGGCTCGATGGTCTTGCAGGTGGCGCGGTGCACCGGTTCGCGGATACCGGACGGCGACATCAGGGTCGGCCAGTGGTAGCCGTCCCAACGCGAGCGACGACCCATGTGGGTAATCTGGATCATGATCTTGGCGCCATGCTTGTGCATGGCGTCGGCGAGGTTCTGGAAGTGCGGGATGATGCGGTCGGTGGACAGGTTCACCGACGACCACCACTGCTGCGGGCTGTCGATGGCGACCACGGAAGATCCACCGCAGATGGCCAGGCCGATACCGCCCTTGGCCTTCTCCTCGTAGTACTTCACATAGCGCTCGGTGGTCATGCCGCCGTCGGTGGCGTAGACCTCGGCGTGCGCAGTACTCAGCACGCGGTTGCGGATGGTCAGTTTGCCGATCTGGATCGGCTGGAACATAGCTTCGAACGCCATGGCGCGGGCTCCTCGACTTACAGCGGCTTGACGATGAACAGGCCGTCGTCGTGGCCTTCTTCGGAACCGCCGTAGACCTGCTCGGCGACGGTGCGGATCTTGCTGCCGCGGGCGGCGAGGATCTGGTCCATCGCCCCGGCGAACCAGCCGGTGAACATGTAGTCGACCTTGCGCCCGACCTTGCCGTAGACGTAGACGAACGCCGAGTGCTCGAGCTTGACGCTGGCGGTGCCCTGGTCGAGGTCGATGTCCTGGATCTTGAATAGGCCCCAGCCGCGCTGGGACAGGCGCTTCATGTAGTGCTCGAACACCGCCACGCCTTCCAGGCCATGGCATTCGGCTTCCTTCTCGCACCAGTGCCAGGCGGACTTGTAGCCGGCCTTGTAGAGGATCTCGGCGTAGGCGTCGGCGCCCAGCACTTCCTCGATGCCGATGTGGTTGTTGACGAAGAAATGCCGCGGTACGTACAGCATCGGCAGGGCATCGCTGGTCCAGACACCGGTCTCGCTGTCGACTTCGATTGGCAATTGCGGGGCGATCTTGGCCATGGAAACTCAACTCCAGAAAATTTTTATTGGCTGCCCCCGCCCTGATGCGGGGGTCGGTAGAGAGGCTTCGGAGGCTTACTCGCCCCACACATCCTTGAGGACGTTCACCCAGTTTTCACCCATGATTTTCCTGACAACGCGCTCGGAATGGCCGCGCTTGAGCAGGGTCTCGGTGAGGTTGGGGAACTCGCCCACGGTGCGGATGCCCAGCGGGTTGATGATCTTGCCGAAGTTGGTCAGGCGACGGGCGTAGCCCTTGTCGTGGGTCAGGTACTCGAAGAAGTCCTGGCCATGGCCCTGGGTGAAGTCGGTACCGATACCGATGGCGTCTTCACCGACGATGTTCATGGTGTACTCGATGGCCTCGGCGTAGTCGTCGATGGTCGAGTCGATGCCCTTGGCCAGGAACGGCGCGAACATGGTCACGCCGACGAAACCGCCGTGGTCGGCGATGAACTTCAGTTCTTCGTCGGACTTGTTGCGCGGGTGTTCCTTGAGGCCCGAAGGCAGGCAGTGGGAGTAGCAGACCGGCTTCTTCGATTCGAGGATGACTTCCTCGCTGGTCTTGGAGCCGACATGGGACAGGTCGCACATGATGCCGACGCGGTTCATCTCGGCAACGATCTCGCGGCCGAAGCCGGACAGCCCGCCGTCACGCTCGTAGCAACCGGTGCCGACCAGGTTCTGGGTGTTGTAGCACATCTGCACGATGCCCACGCCGAGCTGCTTGAACACGTCCACGTAGGCGATCTGGTCCTCGAACGCATGAGCGTTCTGGAAGCCGAAGAGGATGCCGGTCTTGCCCAGTTCCTTGGCCTTGCGGATGTCGGCGGTGGTGCGCACCGGCATCACCAGGTCGCTGTTGTCGCGGATCAGCTTCTGGCTGGCGGCGATCTGGTCGACGGTGGCCTTGAAGCCTTCCCAGACCGACACGGTGCAGTTGGCCGCGGTCAGGCCGCCCTTGCGCATGTCCTCGAACAGTTCGCGGTTCCATTTGGCGATGATCAGCCCGTCGATAACGATGCTGTCTGCGTGTAATTCGGCTGGGCTCATCAGGCAGTCCCCTTTTTTGGCATTCCCGCGCCGAATCGTCTGCCGGCGCTATTGGGGGTCAGCATATGCCTCGGGTGATTGTCGCCCCGATGCAAAAACGACAGGGGAATTGCCGAAAGCGTCAAAGGCCGACAAAGGGCGCCGCGGCGCGCTGCCGGGAGCGTCCGGGAAGCCTGTCCGCCTGCCATGGCTGGCTGGTTGGGCTAGCTTCGCAGGCTTTCCACCACGACAGGAGTCACCCCATGAGCGACATTCATGATTTCATCGCCTCGCTGCAGTTTCCGGATACCGCCCAGCGGCCGTTTCTGCAGAGCCCGCCGTCGCAGGCGGACAACAGCACCCGCCGGTCCGACAGCGCCGTGGTGCTCGGCGACAGCCTGGTGTCCTTCGTCTCCGGTCTCGACCGGCAGGCCCGCGAGGACGTGCTCAACAGCACCCTGCTGATGCAACTGGCGGCCAGCAAGCGCTTCGACAAGGCCAGCCAGCGCGAGGAATGGTTCAACTTCTACACAGAGGGCCTGGGCAAGCTCGGCTGGACCCTGTCGCACAACGAAATGCAGCGCTACCAGCCGAACCGCCAGGCGTTCACCCTGGACGACGTGGCGCTGGACATCATCGACAGCGTCGCCGGCGGTTCCGCCTTCGCCCCCATCGCCCGGCGCACCTTCGAGGCGCTGCGCAAGCAACCGCATGCCCTGCAGCTGTTTCTCGGCCACTGCAACAACGGCAACGTCGGCACCTTCCAGATCATGCCCTGCACGCAGAACGCCGAAGGGGACGTGACCATGCTGATGAACTGCATGCAGGTGGTGCGCAACAGCTCCAACACCAGCATTCTGTTCGTCACCTTCCAGAGCAACGACGTGCAGATCTTCCGCGCGGCCCAGACCGCGGTGCTCAACACCCAGGCCTACAGCCAGGTACGCGAGGCGGTGATCGCCAAGCTGGGGGACAACGCCAACCGTTTTCTGGCCCACCTGAGCCTCTGAGGCCCGCCTCCAGCCACGGCCCCCGCCGCCCCGGGGGCCGTGCCGCGCATCACGACGGCGCAAAACCTTCATCCAGCCACCCTGTTCTTTGCCTGGGCAAAGAGCGAGAATCGCCCCCCATGTTCCTTTGGGAGATGAATTCGATGAAATCGATGGTCTGGCTGATGCTGGCTACCCTGGCCGTGGGCGCCCATGCCGCGGAAGAAGAAAGCACGCCGTGCGACAACGTTGAAACCGATCAGCAGAACTACGAATGCGCGCGCTACAGCCGCAGCGCCTCCGAGCGCGAGCTGGAGGCCGCCTTCGCCGACCTGCAGGAGCGCATCAAGGAGCAGTACGCCGGCAAGGGCGCGAAAATCGCCGAGCTGAGCAAGCGCCTGGGCGACGCCGAGGCGATCTGGAAACAGCTGCGCGACGCCGACTGCAAGGTCGAGACCTACGACATCGCTGCCGGCAAGGCCTTCGAAGCGGCGCAGAACACCTGCCTGGCGCAGCGCAACGACGACCGTTCCGAGTACCTGCAATCCCTCGGCCTGCCGACTTCCGACTGAGCGACGACATGACCATCTGCGGTATCGAACTCAAGGGCAGCGAAGCCCTGCTGGCGGTGGCCAGCCTTGAAGCCGGGCAACCGGTGCACCTGGCCACGACGATCAAGAAAATCGGCCTCGACGACGACGAGGACGCCGCCCAGGTCCGCGCCTTCGCCGCCCGTGTCCAGGCCTTCGTCGGCGAACACGGCATCACTCACCTGGCGATCAAGAAACGCAGCAAGAAGGGCGATTTCGCCGGCGGTCCGGTGACCTTCAAGCTGGAAGGCCTGCTGCAACTGCTCGACGGCTGCGAAGTGCACCTGGTGTCGCCACAGACCATCACCGCCCAGGGCAAGAAACACGACCTGACCCCGCCGGTGGCGCTCAACAAGTATCAGCATGAGGCGTGGAAGAGCGCCTGTGCGCTGCTCTTCAGCCGCCGCTGACCGCCCGCCGGTCTTCCCGCGGACAACGCTGGAAACGCGCCCGGTAGCTGCGGGTGAAGTACGACGGTGAGTCGAAGCCACAGGCGATGCTCACGTCGAGCACGCTCATCTCGGTCTGGCGCAGCAGCTGCCGCGCCTTGTCCAGGCGCAGGCGCAGGTAGAAGCCGCTGGGCGTGTCGTTCAGGTACAGGCGGAACAGGCGCTCCAGCTGGCGCCGGCTGACCTGCACGGAGTCGGCCAGGTCCAGGGTATTGAGCGGCGTTTCGGTGTTGCGCTCCATGGCGCCGATCACCTGCACCAGCTTGCTGTTGCTGATCCCGTAGCGCGAGGCGATCTGCATGCGCTGGTGGTCCTGACGCGGGCGGATGCGCCCGAGCACGAACTGTTCCGACACCTGGATCGCCAGCTCGGCGCCATGGGCCTGGGCGATCAGGTCGAGCATCAGGTCGATGGATGCGGTACCGCCAGCCGAGGTGATGCGCCGGCGATCGACCTCGAACAGCTCCTGGGTCGCCTCCAGGCGCGGATAGCGCTCCTTGAAGGCATCCAGCGCTTCCCAGTGCAGGGTCACCCGATGCCCGTCGAGCAGGCCGGCCTCGGCCAGCAGCAGCGTGCCGGTGTCGATGCCGCCCAGTACCACACCCTCGTGATCGAGCCGGCGCAGCCAGTGCGCCAGGCCCGGACTGTAGCTCTGCAGCGGCTCGAAACCGGCCACCACCAGCAAGGTCGCGCCCTTGCCCAGGGCCTCCAGCGGACCGTCGGCGTTGACCGACATGCCGTTGCTGGCCAGCACCGCCCCGCCATCCACACTCAACACCCGCCAGCGGTACAGCCCGGTGCGAAAGCGGTTGGCCACGCGCAGCGGTTCCAGCGCCGAAATGAAGCCCAGGGCGGAGAAACCCGGCAACAGCAGAAAGTGGAATTCCCGGGGCATGAACGCTGCTCGCTGACCAAGAGTTCCCGGTTAATACTCCCCCGGTCGCCACTGTGCAAGAGCTGGTCGCCAGAGTGCGATTTCATCGGGCCATCCCCGCGTAACTTGAGCATCACGGCTCGCAGAAGCCGCCCCCCATAACAATTAGAACTGCCGTTGGAGGAGCCACCATGCAATCGATCAGTCGTTCGCTTCTGATGCTCGTCGGTACCGCAATCCTCAGCACCAACGTGATGGCCGCGGAGCCGGCCGCCTGCAAGAACGTGCGCCTGGGCGTCGTCAACTGGACCGATGTGATGGCCACCAGCGCCATGACCCAGGTCCTGCTCGACGGCCTCGGCTACCAGACCAAACAGACCAGCGCTTCGCAGCAGATCATCTTCGCCGGTATCCGCGACCAGCGCCTGGACCTGTTCCTTGGCTACTGGAACCCGATCATGACCCAGACCATCACCCCGTTCGTCGATGCCGGCCAGGTCAAGGTCCTCGACGCACCGAGCCTGAACGACGCCCGCGCCACCCTCGCCGTGCCCAAGTACCTGGCCGACAAGGGCCTGCAGAGCTTCGCCGACATCCACAAGTTCGAGAAGGAACTGGGCGGCAAGATCTACGGTATCGAACCCGGCTCCGGCGCCAACACGCAGATCAAGGCGATGATCGCCAAGAACCAGTTCGGCCTCGGCAAGTTCCAGTTGGTGGAGTCCAGCGAGGCCGGCATGCTCGCCGCGG
Source organism: Pseudomonas sp. zfem002 (assembly GCF_032621685.1). Lineage (NCBI taxonomy): Bacteria > Pseudomonadati > Pseudomonadota > Gammaproteobacteria > Pseudomonadales > Pseudomonadaceae > Pseudomonas > Pseudomonas sp. zfem002. The sequence continues at coordinate 593,811 of NZ_JAVYJH010000001.1, forward strand.
TCGATCGCGCGGTGCGGCGCAATGAAGCGGTGGTGTTCTTCGGCTGGGCACCGCATCCGATGAACGTGAATATCGACATGCAGTACCTCAGCGGCAGCGAAGGCGCCCTCGGCCCGGACGAAGGCCGCGCCACGGTATGGACGGTGACCGCGCCGGACTACGCCAGCCGTTGTCCGAACATCGGTCGCCTGCTGACCAACCTGACCTTCAGCGCCGAGGACGAGAGTCGCATGATGCAGCCGCTGCTCGACCACAAGGACGCGCTGGAATCGGCACGCCAGTGGCTCAAGGACCATCCCGAGGACAAGGCGCGCTGGCTCGAGGGTGTGACTACCTTCGACGGCAAGCCGGCGGCGGACAACCTCAAGCTCACCGCCAACTAGAAGCTGCACTCCCGTGTAGGAGCTGGCTTGCCTGCGAAGGACTGCGAAGCGGTCCCAGACTTCACCGCTATAAGGGACCGCTGCGCGGTCCTTTCGCAGGCAAGCCAGCTCCTACAGGCGACCCCACTTTCGAACAAATTTCTTCGTTGTCCTTGCGGGCAACGAAACAACCAAACACGCCTGAAGGAAACCGCAATGAACCACGACGTCATCATCACCTGCGCCCTCACCGGCGCCGGCGACACCGCCAGCAAGAGCCACTTCGTCCCGGTCACCCCGAAACAGATCGCCGAGGCCGCCGTGGAAGCGGCCAAGGCCGGCGCCACCGTGGTCCACTGCCACGTCCGCGACCCGCAGACCGGGCGCTTCAGCCGCGACGTCAACCTGTACCGCGAGGTCATGGAGCGCATCCGCGAGTCCGACGTCGATATCATCGTCAACCTCACCGCCGGCATGGGTGGCGACCTGGAGATCGGCCCCGGCGAAATGCCCATGGAGTTCGGCGCCGGCACCGACCTGGTCGGCCCGCTGGAACGCCTGGCCCACGTCGAGGCCCTGCTCCCGGAAATCTGCACCCTGGACTGCGGCACCCTCAACTTCGGCGACGGCAACAGCATCTACGTGTCCACCCCGTCGCAGCTACGCGCCGGCGCCAAACGCATCACCGAACTGGGTGTGAAAGCCGAACTGGAAATCTTCGACACCGGCCACCTGTGGTTCGCCAAGCAGATGATCAAGGAAGGCCTGCTCGACGACCCGCTGTTCCAACTGTGCCTGGGCATCCCGTGGGGCGCGCCGGCGGACACCACCAGCATGAAGGCCATGGTCGACAACCTGCCGCCAGACGTGACCTGGGCCGGCTTCGGCATCGGTCGCATGCAGATGCCGATGGCCGCGCAGGCAGTGCTGCTCGGCGGCAACGTGCGGGTCGGCCTGGAAGACAACCTGTGGCTGGAAAAAGGCGTGCTGGCCAGCAACGGCCAACTGGTCGAGCGCGCCGCAGAAATCCTTCACCGCCTTGGCGCCCGGGTCCTCAGCCCCGCCGAAGGCCGCGCCAAAATGAACCTGACCCGTCGCTGATCCCCTGGAGAATTTCATGAGCTTCATTACCGACATCAAGACCTTCGCCGCCCTCGGCAGCGGCGTGATTGGCAGCGGCTGGGTCGCCCGCGCCCTGGCCAACGGCCTCGACGTAGTGGCCTGGGACCCGGCGCCCGGCGCCGAGGAGGCCTTGCGCAAGCGCATCGCCAATGCCTGGCCGGCCCTGGAGAAACAGGGCCTGAAACCTGGCGCCGCGCAATCGCGCCTGCGCTTCGTCGCAACCATCGAGGAATGCGTGCGCGACGCCGACTTCATCCAGGAAAGCGCACCGGAACGCCTGGAGCTCAAGCTCGACCTGCACGGCAGGATCAGCGCCGCGGCCAAGCCGAACGCACTGATCGCCTCCAGCACCTCGGGCCTGCTGCCCAGCGAGTTCTACGAGTCGTCGAGCCATCCCGAGCGCTGCATCGTCGGCCACCCGTTCAACCCCGTCTACCTGCTGCCGCTGGTGGAGATCGTCGGTGGACGCAACACCGCGCCAGCGGCGATCGAGGCGGCAAAACAGGTCTACAGCGCCCTGGGCATGCAACCGCTGCACGTGCGCAAGGAAGTCCCCGGTTTCATTGCCGACCGCCTGCTCGAAGCGCTGTGGCGCGAGGCGCTGCACCTGGTCAACGACGGCGTGGCGACCACCGGCGAGATCGACGATGCGATCCGCTTCGGCGCCGGTCTGCGCTGGTCGTTCATGGGCACCTTCCTGACCTACACCCTGGCCGGTGGCGACGCCGGCATGCGTCACTTCATGGCCCAGTTCGGCCCGGCGCTGCAACTGCCGTGGACCTACCTGCCGGCACCGGAACTGACCGAGGAACTGATCGACGCGGTGGTCGACGGTACCAGCGAACAGCGCGGCGAGCGCAGCATTGCCTCGCTGGAGCGCTATCGTGATGACTGCCTGCTGGCGGTACTGGACGCGGTGAAAACCACCAAGGCCCGCCATGGCCTGAACTTCAGCGATTGAGGAGAGACCTGCGATGCCTGCCCTGCAGACCTACCGAACCCCGTTGATGCCGGACTGGGTCGACTACAACGGGCATCTGCGCGATGCCTTCTACCTGCTGATCTTCAGCTATGCCACCGATGCGTTCATGGAATGCATCGGCCTGGATGGCGACAACCGCGAGGCCACCGGGCATTCGCTGTTCACCCTGGAGTGCCATCTGAATTACCTGCACGAGGTGAAACTGGGCACAGAGGTGACCGTACGCACCCAGGTGCTCGGGCATGACCGCAAGCGCGTGCACCTGTATCACAGCCTGCACCGGGAAGGCTTCGACGAGGCGCTGGCGGCGAACGAGCAGATGCTCCTGCATGTGGATCTGGCGGGGCCGAAGTCGGCGCCGTTCGTGGAGGAAGTGCTGGAGCGGTTGCGCGGGATCGTGGCGGAGCAGGTGGACTTGCCGGTGCCTGAGTTTGTCGGGCGGGTAATAAAACTGCCTGGCTAGCACAAAACCCTGTGGGAGCGGATTCATCCGCGATTGGGCGCGAAGCGGCCATAAACCCTGAGTCCCGGGTGTGTCAGGAAAACTCGGGACTCAGGGTTTACGACGGCTTCGCCGCCGATCGCGTGGTCCGCCATCGCGGATGAATCCGCTCCCACACCGGTTGCGGCGTGCTGGCGGCCTCTGTTCAGGAATCGCAGACAAAAAACAGCCCCGGCAAGCCGTGACGCAGCCGGGGCAAAGAGCGAGCAACCTACCGTGTTCAGAAGGGTGGTGACCAAACCGCCCTCGATCTGTACATGGCTCCCAGTGTGCACACTCCCGCGTCACTCGATTTTGCCGAAAACGACCTGTTCATAGGTAAAGCGGCCATCGCGACAAACTGTCCTTGCCCCGTCTGCCGGGCGCTTCCAGAATCGGTTCGAGACCACACCTGTCACAAGGACAAACACCATGATGCATGCGGATTTGATTGATCAGGAAGACCTGGTTGGGCACCTGCGGGCCCTGGGTTTCGAGACGCCGTCCGGGGTCAGTGCCGAACAGGCGTGCGAGCACGCGGTACGCGGGCTGGACGAACCACAGGCGAAGGCGCTGAAAGGGATGGTGGAGCAGATGTACACCGGCAGCGCGACGATCCTGCCGGCGGTGCGCCAGGCCATCGAAAAGCAGCTGCTGCCTGCGCTGGCCGAGTACAAGGCCAGTCATCAGTGAACTGAAGAGCCTCATCGCGGGCAACGCCCGCTCCCACAGGGTGATCCCATTGTGTGGGGCGTTGCCCGCGATGAGGCCCTCACATTCAGCACAAGGTTCCGCTCACAACCTCACACTGGCAAACGTCGACTCATTGCGCGCCTGGCTCAGCGCCGCCATCGGCCCGGCCATCGGCGACAGCACCAGCGCCTGCGGAATCGGCATCATCGCCACCTGCTGCGCGGTATTCGAACCCACACGCTCATCCCGCGGCGGAATGCCGAAGTACTCGCGGTAGCACTTGGAGAAGTGCGGCGTGGACACGAAGCCGCACACCGAGGCCACTTCGATGATCGACATCGGCGTCTGCTTGAGCAGCTGCCGCGCACGGATCAGGCGCAGCTTCAGGTAGTAGCGCGACGGCGAACAATGCAGGTACTTCTGGAACAACCGCTCCAGCTGACGCCGCGAGACCGAGACGTACACCGCCAGTTCGTCCAGGTCGATCGGCTCTTCCAGGTTGGCTTCCATCAGCGCGACGATTTCCTGCAGCTTCGGCTGGTTGGTGCCGAGCATGTGCTTGAGCGGCACGCGCTGGTGATCCTGCTCGTTGCGGATGCGCTCGTAGACGAACATTTCCGAGATCGCCGCCGACAGCTCGCGGCCATGATCGCGGCTGATCAGGTGCAGCATCATGTCCAGCGGCGCGGTGCCGCCGGAGCTGGTGAAACGGTTACGGTCGAGGGTGAACAGGCGCGTGCTCATGCTCACCCGCGGGAAGGCTTCCTGCATCGCCGCCAGGCATTCCCAGTGGACGCTGCAGTCGAAGCCGTCGAGCAGCCCGGCGCAGGCCAGCGCCCAACTGCCGGTGCACACCGCGCCCAGGCGGCGCGACTGGCGGGCCTGGCTCTGCAGCCAAGTCACGTGTTCGCGGGTAACGGTACGCTGGATGCCGATGCCGCCGCAGACGATCACGGTGTCCATCGGTGGCGCCTTGTGCATCGCCGCGTCGGGGGTGATCTGCAGACCGTCGCTGGCCCACACCTGCCCTCCATCCACGCTCAGGGTATGCCAGCGGTACAGCTCGCGACCGGACAGCTGGTTGGCCATGCGCAGTGGCTCCACTGCGGAAGCCAGGGAAATCAGGGTGAAGTTGTCCAGCAGCAGAAAGCCGATGGATTGAGGTGTGCGGGCTTGGGATGGGGTCCCGGAGTTGTACGACGTCATCGCGATCTCTCCTCACACAAAGCAGGTTGCGCCCCAGACGTGGGCTTTCTTGTTATGGGCCCTGTCGACTCGATTGCAGGGCATGGGCTTTCCACTCGCAATTGCCGTGCCTGAAATTGAATGGGCATTCAATAAATCCTGAAAGCGACGTCGCGATACGTCTAAGAAGCGACTTGCAACGTCATGCAAATCAGGCGAAGAGGCGCGGACCAAAGCATGCCCAGCGATTTCGTGGGCAGATCGGTATCACCACTGTGTGGGATATCCAGAAACGACACATCGGAATGTCACCGCTGGTACTGCGGGAATTGTTTCCAATGCGTGAAAGACACTTCCGAACCCGCGCGCCAAAAGGCGGCGCGGGTGCGTAGCAATGAGCGAAAACAGCGCAGCGAAATCAGCACTCGATGGCGCTGACCGCCAGGCCGCCGCGCGAGGTTTCCTTGTATTTGTCGTGCATGTCGGCACCGGTATCGCGCATGGTGCGGATCACCCGGTCGAGGGAAATGAAGTGCTCGCCGTCACCCCGCAGGGCCATCTGCGCGGCGTTGATCGCCTTCACCGCGGCGATCGCGTTGCGCTCGATGCACGGCACCTGGACCAGCCCGCCGACCGGGTCGCAGGTCAGGCCGAGGTTGTGCTCCAGACCGATTTCCGCGGCGTTCTCCAATTGCTCCGGGGTCGCCCCGAGCACTTCGGCCAGCCCTGCCGCCGCCATGGCACAGGCCGAACCGACCTCACCCTGGCAACCCACTTCGGCGCCGGAAATCGAGGCGTTCTTCTTGCACAGGATCCCGACCGCCGCGGCACCGAGGAAGAAGTCCACCACGCAGGCCTCGCTGACTTCGTCGCTGAAGCGCATGTAGTAGTGCAGCACCGCCGGGATGATCCCCGCCGCGCCGTTGGTCGGTGCGGTGACCATGCGCCCGCCGGCGGCGTTCTCTTCGTTGACCGCCAGGGCATACAGGTTGACCCATTCCATGGCGCTCAGGGTCGAGCCGATCACGTTGGGCTTGCCCAGCTCCTGCAGGCTGCGGTGCAGCTTGGCCGCACGACGCTTCACATTGAGTCCGCCGGGCAGCGTGCCTTCATATTTGAGGCCGTTTTCCACGCACTCCTGCATGGCCTTCCAGAGCTTCATCAGACCCGCGCGAATCTCCGCCTCGCTGCGCCAGACTTTCTCGTTTTCCAGCATCAATTGCGACACGCGCATGTCGTTTTGCTTGCAGCGTTCGAGCAGCTCCGCGGCGCTGTTGAAATCGTAGGGCAACACCGTGGTGTCGCTGTCCAGCACACCGCTGGCGGCCTGGGCCGCATCGACCACGAAGCCGCCGCCGACCGAGTAGTAGGTATCGCTGTGCAGCTCGCCTTCGGCGTGCTCGGCGACCAGGGTCATGGCGTTGGGATGGTAGGGCAGGTTCTCGTCGAGCAGGCGCATGTCGCGCCTCCAGACGAACTCGACGGGCAACCGGCCATCGAGCTGCAAGGTGTCTGTTTCGCGCAGTTCAGCGATACGCTGAGGGATGGTGGAAGGGTCGATCGCATCCGGCCATTCGCCCATCAGGCCCATGATCACCGCGTTGTCGCTGCCGTGTCCGACACCGGTGGCGGACAGCGATCCATAGAGGCGTACTTCGATGCGCCGCACCCGTTCCAGCTCGCCGCGTTCACGCAGGCCCTGGACGAACAGGGCGGCGGCGCGCATGGGCCCGACGGTATGGGAACTGGACGGGCCGACACCGATCTTGAACAGGTCGAACACACTGATGGCCATGGCCACGAACCTCCTGATTGGGCAGGTGCGCACAGCCCGGACACGGGTGCCACAGCTGCTACGCTGACTGGGCGGCAATCCGCCGATTCCGCGCATCATCAGGCTTTTGTCGGCACCTCTGACGTCTGCAACCGACTCACTCTTGTCCAGCAACGCCGCCCCTCGCGGCGGGTCGAAAAGCGCCGTTTTTTGCGGTGCAGTTCACGGGAAGGAGCCTGTATCGGGGCCGTTTGATCCATAAGCGACCTCATCGGCACTGGATGCGACCCTGCCTGTACTGGTTACGACGCACCCTGTAGGCGTTTGTTTTTCGCTGGTAGATGATCGTTATCGACTCGATTGCACGGCACTCGTCCCGCTGTCGTCCGGCAGCCGGCCCGACCGAATGCAGAGATAAAGCACGGCGGTCCCTGGGACATCCGAAAAAAAACACTCAGGAGTCCATACATGAAAGGTTCACCCTCGTTGTTACTGGCCGCGCTATTGAGTCTTCCGGTGCTGGCCCAGGCCGCGGAGCCTGAACAATGTCACACGGTCAACTTCTCCGATGTCGGCTGGACCGACATCACGGTCACCACCGCGGTGACCAGCGCAGTCCTCCAATCCCTTGGCTACAAGACCCGCACCACCATGATCTCGGTTCCGGTGACCTACAAGTCGCTGGCCGACGGCAAGAACATGGACGTGTTCCTCGGCAACTGGATGCCGACCATGGAAAACGACATCAAGCAGTACCGCGATGCCGGCACCGTGGAAACCGTGCGCGCCAACCTGGAGAACGCCAAGTACACCCTCGCGGTACCCCAGGCGCTGTACGACAAGGGCCTGAAGGACTTCGCCGATATCGCCAAGTTCAAGAAGGAACTCGACGGCAAGATCTACGGCATCGAGCCGGGCAACGACGGCAACCGCACCATCCAGAGCATGATCGACAAGAACGCCTTCGGCCTGAAGGACGCCGGCTTCAAGGTGGTCGAGTCGAGCGAGGCCGGCATGCTGTCGCAGGTCGATCGTGCGCAGAAACGCGACCAGGCCGTGGTGTTCCTCGGCTGGGAACCGCACCCGATGAACACCCGTTTCAAGATGAAGTACCTCACGGGCGGTGATGACTACTTCGGTCCCGATTTCGGCAAGGCCACGGTCCTGACCAACACCCGCAAGGGCTATGTGCAGGAATGCCCGAACGTCGGCCAGTTGCTGAAGAACCTGTCCTTCACCCTGGACATGGAAAGCACGCTGATGGGCAACGTACTCGACGACAAGATGAAGGCCGATGCCGCCGCCAAGGCCTGGCTGAAACAGAACCCACAGGTGCTCGACACCTGGCTGGCCGGTGTCACCACCGTGGACGGCAAACCCGGCCTGGAAGCCGCCAAGGCCAAACTCACGCAGTAAGCACGTCCCCGCGGCGGCCACGACCGCCGCGGGGAGTTTCCGAATCCTTGCAGGTGGACGCTCGCTATCATGCTGATCGATCAAAAAATACCCCTGGGCCAGCACATCGCGGCCTTCGTTGAATGGCTGACCCAACACGGCGCCAATTACTTCGATGCCTTCGCCGCGGCGCTGGAATGGATGATCCACGGCGTGACCGGGGCCCTGACCTGGTTCAATCCGTTCGTCCTCATCGGGCTGATCGCGGTGGGCGCACACCTGATCCAGCGCAAGTGGGCGCTGACCGCGTTCTGCGTCGCCTCGTTCCTGCTGATCCTCAACCTGGGGTACTGGCAGGAAACCATGGAGACCCTGGCCCAGGTGATGTTCGCCACCCTGGTCTGCGTGGCCATCGGCGTGCCACTGGGCATCGTCGCGGCGCACAAGCCGATGTTCTACACCGCCATGCGCCCGGTACTCGACCTGATGCAGACGGTCCCCACCTTCGTCTACCTGATCCCGACCCTGACCCTGTTCGGGCTGGGCGTGGTTCCCGGGCTGATCTCCACGGTGGTGTTCGCCATCGCCGCGCCGATCCGCCTGACCTACCTGGGCATCTGCGACGTGCCCCAGGAACTGCTCGACGCCGGCAAGGCCTTCGGCTGCTCGCGCCGGCAACTGCTGTCCCGTATCGAACTGCCCCATGCGATGCCGAGCATCGCGGCCGGTGTCACCCAGTGCATCATGCTGTCGTTGTCGATGGTGGTGATCGCCGCGCTGGTGGGTGCCGACGGCCTGGGCAAACCCGTGGTCAACGCACTGAACACTGCCGATATCGCCCTGGGCTTCGAAGCCGGGCTGGCGATCGTCCTGCTGGCAATCATGCTCGACCGTATCTGCAAACAACCCGATGTACAGGTAAGGGGTGAGGCATGAGCATCATTCGCTTCGAAGACGTAGACGTCATCTTCTCCAACCGACCGCGGGAGGCCCTCAGCCTGCTTGACCAGGGCCTTTCGCGGGAGCAGATCCTGAAGAAGACCGGCCTGGTGGTGGGCGTGGAAAAAGCCAACCTGGATATCAACAAGGGCGAGATTTGCGTGCTGATGGGCCTGTCGGGTTCGGGCAAGTCGAGCCTGCTGCGCTGCATCAACGGCCTCAACACCGTCAGCCGCGGCAAGCTGTTCGTCGAGCACGAAGGCTCGCACATCGATATCGCCCACTGCACCCCGGCGGAACTGAAGATGATGCGCACCAAGCGCATCGCCATGGTGTTCCAGAAGTTCGCCCTGATGCCCTGGCTGACGGTGCGCGAGAACATCAGCTTTGGCCTGGAAATGCAGGGCCGGCCGGAGAAGGAACGGCGCAAGCTGGTGGACGAGAAACTGGAGCTGGTGGGCCTGACCCAGTGGCGCAACAAGAAGCCCGACGAACTCTCCGGCGGCATGCAGCAGCGTGTCGGCCTGGCCCGCGCCCTGGCGATGGACGCCGACATCCTGCTGATGGACGAACCCTTCTCCGCCCTCGACCCGCTGATCCGCCAGGGCCTGCAGGACGAGCTGCTGGAGCTGCAGACCAAGCTGAGCAAGACCATCGTGTTCGTCAGCCACGACCTCGACGAAGCGCTGAAGCTGGGTAGCCGTATCGCCATCATGAAGGACGGCAAGATCATCCAGTACAGCAAGCCGGAAGAGATCGTGCTCAACCCGGCGGATGACTATGTGCGCACCTTCGTCGCCCATACCAACCCGCTCAACGTGCTGTGCGGCCGCAGCCTGATGCGCACCCTGGACAACTGCAAGCGGGTCAATGGCTCGGTGTGCATCGACCCGGGCGGCGACTCCTGGCTGGACCTGGCCGACGGCGTGATCAAGGGCGCGCGCCAGGGCGTCAACGGCCTGGACCTGCAGAACTGGGCACCGGGCCAGGCGGTGGAAGACCTGGGCCGCAAGCCGACCCTGGTCAACGTCAACATCGGCATGCGCGAAGCCCTGCAGATCCGTTACCAGACCGGCAACAAGCTGGTGCTGCAGGAAGGCAACAAGGTGGTCGGTATTCTCGGCGACAGCGAGCTGTATCACGCGCTGCTGGGCAAGAACCACGGCTGACCTCGACGCCCCTCCCCCTACAAGCTCGCTCCCATCCTCGTGGGAGCGAGCTTGCTCGCGAAGGACCGCAGAGCGGTCCCACTCTGCAGGCCCCACCTGTTCACGCATCGCTGAAGGCTTGCCGGGGAACCGCGTCAAGGCTGCCAGGTGCCTGTCTTGATCTTGCAGCGCCCTGGAGATCGAGCGGCGCATCGCTGTGCATGACGATGCTCTTCTAGCGTCCTGGAGATCGAGCGCCGTGCGGACGGCGCTCGATCTTGAGAGCGCTAGAAAAGCATCGACATGCACAAGCGATGCGCCGCGCGGGCGGCGCTCGATCTCAAGGGCGCTGCAAGACTCAAGACAGACACCTGGCAGCCTTGACACGACCCCATCACCAGCAAACCAGCCCCACCACAACCCCATGAAAAAAGGGCCTCACCGTCACCGGCAAGGCCCTTTTTCTACGTCAACGATCAGCTATAGACCCGACCCAACAACTGCCGGTGACTCTCGAACTGATCCAGCACATCCCGGGTGATCTGCTCCGGGGTGAAGCCCATCAGGTCGTATTCCTGACTGCCGTTGTGCAGGTACACCTCGGCGCGATAGAAGCGCTGGCGCACTTCGCTCTCGCCTTCCACCGGCGCTTCGCTCGGCGCGGCCAGGTAGCCGTCGAGGCTGACTTCGTAGACGAACGGGTTGCCCTCTTCCATCTCGATGCGCAGGCCCATGGCCTCGCGCGACTGGCCCACACGGGTCTGCACGTTCAGCCCCATGTTGCGCAGCTGCTCGGCGGCCTCTTTCAACGCCGGGCTGACCCGCTTGTCCATGAAACGCTGGACCATCGCCTGGGTCGGCTGCAAGTCCAGCTGGCTGAGGCGTTCGCTGAAACCACGACGACCACGGGCAGCCAGTTCGGCCTGCTCCTGTTCGATCTGGCTGTCCTGCTTCATCGCCTTGTACAGGCCGAACATGAACACCACCAGCACCACCGAGAACGGCAGGCCGGCCAGCACCACCATGGTCTGCATGGCTTCGAAGTTGCCGGCGAACAACAGGCCGATGGTCACCAGGGTGATGATCGCGGACCAGAGGATACGCAGCCAGTGCGGCGCGTCTTCGTCGACGTTGCCGCCCTTGCACGACAGGTTGGCCATCATCACCGCGCCGGAGTCGGCCGGGGTGAGGAACAGCACGAAGCCGACGAACACCGCGACACCGACGACGATCTTCGCCGCCGGGAAGTGTTCCAGCAGTTGGTAGATCGACATCGACGGCTGTTCCAGGGCCGTGCGCCCCAGTTCCACGGCCCCCTGGTTGATCACCAGGTCCAGCGCGGTGTTACCGAAGATCGACAGCCAGGCCAGGGTGAAGCCCAGCGGGATCAGGAGCACGCCGGCGACCAGCTCGCCGACGGTACGGCCACGGGAAATCCGCGCGATGAACATGCCGACGAACGGACCCCAGGAGATCCACCAGGCCCAGTAGAACACGGTCCACAGGCCCAGCCAGCGCTCGGACTTGGCCGCGTCGCCTTCATAGACATAGAGGTCGAAGGTCTTCAGCACCACGCCGTTGAGGTAGTCGCCGATGTTCTGCACGAAGCCGTTGAGCAGGTGCAGGGTCGGGCCGTTGAGCAGGACGAACAGCAGCAGGCCGCTGAACAGCAGGATGTTCAGGTTGGACAGGCGGCGAATGCCGTTCTCCACACCCGACACCGCGGCGATGGTCGCCACGGTGCTCATCACCAGGATCACGATCAGCAGGTTGGTGTTGCTGTGCTCCATGCCGAACAGGTATTCCAGGCCGGACGACACCTGCATCGAGCCGATGCCGAGGTTGGTCACCAGGCCCAGCAGGGTCACGAACATGCCGAAGATATCGACCATGTGCCCGGCGGCACCCTTGACCCAGCGCTCGCCGACCAGCGGATACAGCGCCGAGCGCAGGGCCAGCGGCTGGTTGTGACGGTAGGCGAAGTAGGCCACGGCGAGGCCGACCAGGGCGTAGATCGCCCAGCCGTGCAGGCCCCAGTGGAGGAAGGTCAGTTGCAGGCCTTCACGAGCGGTCTGCAGGCTCGGCGAAGCGCCGCCCGGCGGATTGAAGTAGTGGTCCAGCGGCTCGGAAGCACCGAAGTACAGCAGCGAGATACCGATGCCCGAGGAAAACAGCATGCCGGCCCAGGCGCCGTAGCTGAAGTCCGGCTTGTCGTCCTTGCCGCCCAGCTTGAGCTTGCCGTAGCGGGAGAAGGCGATGGCGATGACGAACAGCAGGTAGCCGCCGATCACCAGCATGTAGTACCAGCCGAAGCTGCGCGACAGCCAGGCTTGCGCCTGCCCGAGCACGCGACCGGCGGTTTCCGGGACCGCGATCAGCAAGGCAGTCAAACAGAGGATCAGCAGCGTCGAGGTGAAAAACACCACGCTGTTGACCCGAACCCTCTCGGCGGGGGTCTTGATCAGGGAGGCAGAACTCATTGCACGGATGCTCCAAGGCGGTGCGTAGGAAAAAGAGAAACAACCCGTCACCCGGGCAATTGGTGCAATAGCCCCATCGCCGCAGGTGATATAAAAGCACCTTGAAAAACCGTGATCCCAAATCGAATGCGTTGAAAACAGCGTGGAAAACCCCGGCTCGAGGGTTTCGCCGCAGGGCCCTGGGCCGTTCGGCGGAGCTGTTCAACGTTGCGTCTGTGCGCGCCAACAACCTTGTTCTACGGGGGTTACACGTCTTTTCGGGGGTGCCGATTCGCGCTTTCTGACGGGCGCAAAAGCCTGTCAAGGGTACGAATTGTCGCAGAGCTTATTCTTTGTTGATTGAACGTTCAATCAAAACAAAATAGACTGGCCTTCGCCGAGTCAGCCGCCTGTCGTCTGCTCGCAGGCCTGAGGAGATTTGCAAGATGCCCAAGGTCGGTATGCAACCCATTCGCCGCCAGCAGTTGATCGAAGCCACGTTGACGGCTATCGACCAGGTCGGCATGGGGGATGCCAGCATTGCGCTGATCGCCCGTTTGGCCGGTGTGTCGAATGGCATCATCAGTCACTACTTTCAGGACAAGAACGGCCTGATCGCAGCGACCATGCAGTACTTGATGACGGTATTGAGCGAGGGCGTCGCCGCCCGTCGCCAGGCACTCACGGACAACAGCCCGCGCGCCCACCTGCAGGTGATCATCGAAGGCAACTTCGACGCCAGCCAGGTCAATGGCCCGGCAATGAAAACCTGGTTGGCGTTCTGGGCCACCAGCATGCACCAGCCGTCCTTGCACAGGTTGCAGCGGATCAACGATCACCGCCTGTATTCCAACCTGTGCTGCCAGTTCCGCCGCGTCCTGCCGCTTGCCGATGCACGCAGCGCAGCCCGCGGCCTGGCAGCTCTGATCGACGGTCTGTGGCTGCGCGGTGCGCTCTCCGGAGACGCCTTCGATACCCACCAGGCGCAGCAAATCGCTTACGAATACATGGATCTACAACTGGCTAAACAGACGAGCCCGGACACACAGACCCAGGCCTCTGAAGCCCCGCGCAAGCCCTCCCGGAAGAAGTCGGGAGCCGCTGCCGGATAGCCCCCCACATTGCACTTGCGAGGACACTATGGCCCGTTTCGAAACGCAAAAACTCTACATTGATGGCGGTTACGTCGACGCTGGCAGCGATGCCACCTTCGAAGCCATCAACCCGGCCAACGGCGAAGTCCTCGCCCATGTGCAACGCGCCACCCAGGCCGACGTCGAGCGCGCCGTGGCAAGCGCCGAGCGCGGCCAGAAAGTCTGGGCCGCGATGACCGCCATGCAGCGCTCGCGCATCCTGCGCCGCGCCGTGGACATCCTGCGCGAGCGCAACGACGAGCTGGCCGCCCTGGAAACCCTGGACACCGGCAAGTCCTACTCGGAAACCCGCTACGTCGACATCGTCACCGGCGCCGACGTGCTGGAGTACTACGCAGGCCTGGTGCCAGCCATCGAAGGCGAGCAGATCCCGCTGCGCGAATCGTCGTTCGTCTACACCCGCCGCGAGCCGCTGGGCGTCACCGTCGGCATCGGCGCGTGGAACTACCCGATCCAGATCGCCCTGTGGAAATCCGCCCCGGCCCTGGCCGCCGGCAACGCGATGATCTTCAAGCCGTCGGAAGTCACTTCGCTGACCACCCTGAAACTGGCCGAGATCTACACCGAAGCCGGCCTGCCGGACGGCGTGTTCAACGTCCTCACCGGCAGCGGCCGCGAAGTCGGCACCTGGCTGACCGAGCACCCGCGCATCGAGAAAGTCTCCTTCACCGGCGGCACCACCACCGGCAAGAAGGTCATGGCCAGCGCCTCCAGCTCGTCGCTGAAGGAAGTGACCATGGAACTGGGCGGCAAGTCGCCGCTGATCATCTGCGAGGACGCCGACCTGGACAAGGCCGCCGACATCGCCATGATGGCCAACTTCTACAGCTCCGGTCAGGTCTGCACCAACGGCACCCGCGTCTTCGTTCCTGCATCGATGAAGGCGGCTTTCGAAGCGAAAATCGTTGAACGTGTCGCGCGCATCCGCGTTGGCAACCCGGAAGACGAAAACACCAACTTCGGTCCGCTGGTCAGCTTCCCGCACATGGAAAGCGTCCTGTCGTACATCGCCAAGGGCAAGGAAGAAGGTGCCCGCGTGCTGTGCGGCGGCGAGCGCCTGACCGAGGGTGAATTCGCCAAGGGCGCCTTCGTCGCGCCGACCGTGTTCACCGACTGCCGCGACGACATGACCATCGTCAAGGAAGAGATCTTCGGCCCGGTGATGAGCATCCTCAGCTACGAGACCGAGGAAGAAGTCATCCGTCGCGCCAACGACACCGAATACGGCCTGGCCGCCGGCGTCTGCACCAACGACATCAGCCGCGCCCACCGCATCATCCACCAGCTGGAAGCCGGTATCTGCTGGATCAACGCCTGGGGCGAGTCGCCGGCGGAAATGCCGGTCGGTGGCTACAAGCAGTCCGGTGTCGGCCGCGAAAACGGGATCAGCTCGCTGGCCCAGTACACCCGCATCAAGTCGGTCCAGGTCGAGCTGGGCAACTACAACTCGGTGTTCTAAGCGCCCCCTTGTAGTCGCGCCCGGTCCCTGCCGACCGGGCGCCTCCCCGCTCTCCCACCTGCCTGCTCAAAGAGGGAACAGAACATGTCCTCCCATATTTTCGACTACATCATCGTCGGTGCCGGCTCGGCCGGTAACACCCTGGCCACACGCCTGACCGAAGACGAAGGCGTCACCGTCCTGCTGCTGGAAGCCGGCGGCCCGGACTACCGTGCCGACTTCCGCACGCAGATGCCGGCCGCGCTGGCCTTCCCGCTGCAGGGTCGCCGCTACAACTGGGCCTACGAGACCGATCCGGAGCCGCACATGGACGGCCGCCGCATGGAATGCGGTCGCGGCAAGGGCCTGGGCGGTTCCTCGCTGATCAACGGCATGTGCTACATCCGCGGCAACGCCATGGACTTCGACGGCTGGGCGCAACTGCCGGGCCTGGAAGACTGGACCTACCTGGACTGCCTGCCGTATTTCCGCAAGGCGGAAACCCGTGACATCGGCCCCAACGACTACCACGGCGGCGAAGGCCCGGTCAGCGTGGCCACGCCCAAGGCCGGCAACAACCCGCTGTTCCACGCCATGGTCGAAGCCGGCGTGCAGGCCGGTTACCCGCGCACCGAAGACCTCAACGGCTACCAGCAGGAAGGCTTCGGCCCGATGGACCGCAGCGTGACCAAGAACGGCCGCCGTTCCAGCACCGCCCGTGGCTACCTGGACACCGCCAAGAAGCGTCCGACCCTGACCATCGTCACCCACGCCCTGAGCGATCGCGTGCTGTTCGAAGGCAAGCGCGCCGTTGGCGTGACCTACCTGGTCGGCTCCAGCGAAGAGCGCGTGGAAGCCCGCGCGCGCAAGGAAGTCATCGTCTGCAGCGGCGCCATCGCCTCGCCGCAACTGCTGCAGCGCTCCGGCGTTGGCTCGCGCGAGCTGATGGACAGCCTGGGCATCCCGCTGGTCCACGAACTGCCGGGCGTCGGCGAGAACCTGCAGGACCACCTCGAGCTGTACCTGCAGTACGCCTGCACCCAGCCGGTGTCGCTGTATCCGTCGCTGCTGTGGTGGAACCAGCCGGCCATCGGTGCCGAGTGGCTGTTCAACGGCACCGGCATCGGCGCCAGCAACCAGTTCGAAGCCGGCGGATTCATCCGTACCCGTCCGGAGTTCGAATGGCCGAACATCCAGTACCACTTCCTGCCGGTGGCGATTAACTACAACGGCTCCAACGGCGTGAAGGAACACGGCTTCCAGGCGCACATGGGTTCGATGCGTTCGCCGAGCCGCGGCCGGATCAAGCTGAAGTCCCGCGATCCGCGCCAGCACCCGAGCATCCTGTTCAACTACATGGCCACCGAGCAGGACTGGCAGGAATTCCGCGACGGCATCCGCCTGACCCGCGAAATCATGGCCCAGCCGGCGCTGGACGCCTACCGCGGCCGCGAGATCAGCCCGGGCGAGCACGTGCAGACCGACGAGGAACTGGACAAGTTCATCCGCGAACACGCCGAGACCGCGTTCCACCCCTCCTGCTCGTGCAAGATGGGCGAGGACGACATGGCGGTGGTCGATGGCCAGGGCCGTGTGCATGGCATGCAAGGCCTGCGGGTGGTGGATGCGTCGATCATGCCGATCATCATCACCGGCAACCTGAACGCCACCACGATCATGATCGCCGAGAAAATCGCCGACAAGATCCGTGGCCGCCAGCCGCTGCCGCGCAGCACCGCCAAGTACTACGTGGCCAATGGCGCGCCGGTGAAGGGCAAGGCGCTGCGGGAAGTGAAGCAGGCCTGATGGTTTGATGGGGCCTGTACCGGCCCCATCGCGGGCAACGCCCGCTCCCACAGGTATCGCGTGCACCGCCGAACCCTGTGGGAGCCGGCGTTGCCGGCGATGAGGCCAGCACTGGTAACACCGAAAAAGGCACCTGTCCCAGGTGCCTTTTCTACATCTGCGGAAACGCTTTACAGCCCGCCAATTCATCAGGTTAGAATCGGTTGGCATGCGACCTGCTTATCGGTCAGGTCCTCTTTCCCGCGATGTTCCCGGAGTACTGCCTTTGGATGCGAGCACCATCAACAGCCTGTTCCTCATCGGCGCATTGCTGGTGGGGGCAAGTATCCTGGTCAGCTCGCTGTCTTCGCGCCTGGGCATCCCGATTCTCGTCATCATCCTCGCCGTCGGCATGGTCGCCGGGGTCGATGGCGGCGGCATCATCTTCAACAACTATCCGGTCGCCTACCTGGTCGGCAACCTCGCCCTCGCCGTGATCCTCCTCGACGGCGGCCTGCGCACGCGGGTCGCGAGCTTCCGCGTGGCGCTGTGGCCGGCGCTGTCGCTGGCCACGGTGGGCGTGCTGATCACCACCGGCCTCACCGGCATGGCCGCGGCCTGGCTGTTCGACCTCAACCTGATGCAGGGCCTGCTGATCGGCGCCATCGTCGGCTCCACCGACGCCGCCGCGGTGTTCTCCCTGCTCGGCGGCAAGGGCCTCAACGAGCGGGTCACCGCCAGCCTGGAAATCGAATCCGGCAGCAACGACCCGATGGCGGTGTTCCTCACCGTGACCCTGATCGACATGATCGCCAGCGGCCAGACCGGCCTGCACTGGAGCCTGCTGCTGCACCTGGTGCAGGAATTCGGCATCGGCGGCGTGCTGGGCCTCGGCGGCGGATGGCTGATGCTGCAGCTGGTCAACCGCATCAACCTGGCCGGCGGCCTCTACCCGATCCTGGTGATCGCCGGCGGCCTGGTGATCTTCGCCCTGACCAACGCCCTGCACGGCAGCGGCTTCCTCGCCGTCTACCTGTTCGGCCTGGTCCTCGGCAACCGTCCGATCCGCAGCCGCCACGGCATCCTGCACATGCTCGACGGCATGGCCTGGCTGGCGCAGATCGGCATGTTCCTGGTCCTCGGCCTGCTGGTCACACCCCACGACCTGCTGCCAATCGCTCTGCCGGCCCTGGCCCTGGCGCTGTGGATGATCCTGGTGGCGCGGCCGCTGTCGGTGGTCGCCGGCCTGCTGCCGTTCAAGGCTTTCCATGGCCGCGAGAAAGCCTTCATTTCCTGGGTCGGCCTGCGCGGCGCGGTGCCGATCATTCTCGCCGTGTTCCCGCTGATGGCCGGCCTGCCCCAGGCCCAGCTGTACTTCAACCTGGCGTTCTTCATCGTCCTCGTGTCGCTGCTGGTGCAAGGCACCAGCCTGCCGTGGGTCGCGCGCCTGCTGAAAGTGACGGTACCGCCGGACCCGGCGCCGATCTCCCGTTCGGCCCTGGAAGTCCATATCACCAGCGAATGGGAGCTGTTCGTCTACCGCCTCGGCGCGGAAAAGTGGTGCATCGGCGCCGCCCTGCGCGAGCTGAAGATGCCCGAAGGCACGCGCATCGCCGCGCTGTTCCGCGGCCAGCAACTGCTCCATCCGTCGGGAAGTACCACCCTGGAAGTGGGCGACCTGCTCTGCGTAATCGGCCACGAACACAACCTGCCGGCCCTCGGCAAGCTGTTCAGCCAGGCGCCGCAGCGCGGCCTGGACCTGCGTTTCTTCGGTGACTTCGTCCTCGAAGGCGACGCCGAGCTGGGCGCGGTCGCGGCGCTCTACGGCCTGCAACTGGACGGCCAGGATCCGCACATGCCGCTGGCCCGCTTCATCCAGCAGAAAGTCGGTGGCGCGCCGGTGGTCGGCGACCAGATCGAGTGGAACAACACGACATGGACTGTTGCACTCATGGACGGGAACAAGATCCAGAAAGTGGGGATCAGATTCCCCGAAGGCAGCCGCCCAGGCCCCGGTCTGTTCCTGTAAAAGCGGCTCCTTTACACTGCCCTTTCCAGTTCGACTGTACGAATTTTCTGCCTATGTCCCTGCGCACGCTTGTCGGCGCAGCCCTGATCGGGCTGTGCCTGTCCCTGTCCACCGCCTTCGCCGCGGAGCCACCCACCACCGAGAGCGTCCAGCGGAGCCTCGACAAGATCGCCGAGCGCAAGCTGCCGGAGGCCGACCAGAAGGCCCTGCAGCAGGTACTCGAACAGACCCTGGCGTTTCTGACCAACAAGGCTGACTACGAAAAACGCCTGGCCGCGCTCAAGCAGCAGTTGCTCGACGCGCCCAAGCAGACCACCGAGAGCCAGCGCGAACTGGCGCGCCTGCTGGCCAGCAAGCAGACGCCGGCGCCACAGCGCTACGCGGCAATGAGCGTGCCGCAGCTGGAGCAGTTGCTGTCCGAACGGACCACCGAACAGGGCGAGCTGCAGAAGGCCCTGTCCGAAGCCAACAGCCTGACCATCAACGCGCAGACCCGTCCCGAGCGGGCCCAGGCCGAGATCAGCAACAACCAGACCCGCAGCCAGCAGATCAACAGCATCCTCAAGGCCGGCAAGGACGGCGGCAAGCCGCTGTCCGCCGACCAGCGCAACCAGCTCAACGCCGAACTGGCCTCGCTCAACGCCCTGACCCTGCTGCGCCGCCAGGAACTGGCCGGCAACAGCCTGCTGCAGGACCTCGGCAACGCCCGGCACGACCTGCTGATCGAGCGCGTCGCGCGCATGGAACAGGAAATCCAGGACCTGCAGACGCTGATCAACGAAAAGCGCCTGGCACAGTCACAGCAGACCGTCACCCAGCAGTCCATCGAAGCGCAGAAGGCCGGCGGCAGCACCGTCCTGGCCACCGAGAGCGCGGCCAACCTGAAGCTCTCCGACTACCTGCTGCGCAGCACCGACCGCCTCAACGAAGTGACCCAGCAGAACCTCAAGGCCAAGCAGCAACTGGACAGCCTGAGCCAGGCCGACCAGGCCCTGGACGAGCAGATCAACGTGCTCAAGGGCAGCCTGCTGCTGTCGAAGATCCTCTACAAGCAGAAGCAGGCCCTGCCGCACCTCAAGCTGGACCGCGACCTGGCCGACCAGATCGCCGATATCCGCCTGTACCAGTTCGAGGTCAACCAGCAGCGCGAGCTGATCGCCAGCCCCAGCCAGTACGTCGACAAGCTGCTGGAGAACCAGCCCGCCGAGCAGGTCACCCCGGCGCTGCGCAAGGCCCTGCTGGACGTGGCGATCACCCGCTCCGACCTGCTCGAACGCCTGAACCGCGAACTGAGCTCCCTGCTCAACGAATCCATCACCCTGCAACTGAACCAGAAGCAACTGCTGAGCACCGCGCAAAACCTGCGCGCGACCCTCGACGAGCAGATGTTCTGGATCCCCAGCAACAAGCCGCTGGACCTGGAGTGGCTGCGCTACATCCCCGAGCGCCTACCGAAGCAGGTGGTGAGCCTGCCTTGGGGCGCGGGCGTCAGCGAACTGGCCGACGGCCTGCTGGAGCGACCGCTGCTGTTCCTGCCGCTGCTGCTGTTGATCGGTGCCCTGCTGTGGCGGCGCAAGTACCTGTACGCACGGCTGAGCAAGGTGCACAGCGATATCGGCCACTTCAAGCGTGACAGCCAGTGGCACACGCCACAGGCGATCCTGATCAACATCCTCCTGGCCCTGCCGCTGAGCCTGTTCCTCGCCTTGTGCGGCTACGCCCTGCAGATCGACGCCCGCGGCCAGAACGCCAACCTCGGCGCCGCCCTCTGGCAGATCGCCCAGGCCTGGCTGGTGTTCTACACCGCCTACCGGATCCTCGCACCGGGCGGCGTGGCCGAGCTGCATTTCCGCTGGGAAAAGCCCCAGGTGGAATTCCTCCGCCGCTGGATCCGTCGCCTCGGCGCGGTGGTCCTGGCCCTGGTCGGCGTGGTCGCGGTGGCCGAACACCAGCCGTCAGCCCTGGCCGACGACGTGCTGGGCATCGGCGTGGTGCTGACCTGCTACGCCCTGATGGCCTGGCTGCTCAGCCGCCTGCTGCTGAGCAGCCCGACCCACCGCAACACCTCGCTGTTCCGCAAGGCCGTGGGCGTGGCCTTCACCGCCCTGCCCATCGCCCTGTTCGTCGCAGTGTGCTTCGGCTACTACTACACCGCGCTGAAACTCAGCGACCGGCTGATCTACACCCTGTACCTGCTGATGTTCTGGCTGGTGATCGAGGCCACCTTCGTCCGCGGCCTGGCCGTGGCGGCGCGGCGCCTGGCCTACCAGCGCGCCCTGACCAAGCGCCAGCAGGCCAAGGAAGGCCTGGACGGCGAAGTGCCGGTGGAAGAGCCGAACCTGGACATCGAACAGGTCAACCAGCAGTCCCTGCGCCTGATCCGCCTGGCCCTGCTCGGCGTGTTCATCGGCGGCCTGTACTTCGTCTGGGCCGACCTGATCACGGTGTTCGCCTACCTGAACAACTTCACCCTCTACGAGTACACCAGCGGCACCGGCGCCACCGCGAGCATGGTGCCGATCAGCCTCGGCGACCTGCTCGGCGCCCTGGTCATCGTCGGCATCACCCTGGCCCTGGCGCGCAACCTGCCCGGCCTGCTGGAGGTGCTGGTGCTGTCCAAGCTGGACCTGGCCCAGGGCAGCGCCTACGCCACCACCACCCTGCTCTCCTACGTCATCGTCGGCGTCGGTTTCGTCTCGACCCTGTCGACCCTCGGCGTCAGCTGGGACAAGTTGCAGTGGCTGGTGGCCGCGCTATCGGTCGGCCTCGGCTTCGGCATGCAGGAGATCTTCGCCAACTTCATCTCCGGCATCATGATCCTGTTCGAGCGTCCGGTGCGGATCGGCGACACCATCACCATCGGCAACCTGTCCGGCACGGTGAGCAAGATCCGCATCCGCGCCACTACCATCACCGACTTCGACCGCAAGGACATCATCGTCCCGAACAAGACCTTCATCACCGGCCAGCTGATCAACTGGTCGCTGACCGACACGGTCACCCGGGTCACCCTCAAGCTCGGCATCGACTACGGCTCGGACCTCGACCTGGTGCGCGACCTGCTGCTCAAGGGCGCTCGCGAGAACCCGCGGGTACTGAAGGATCCGGAACCGATCGTGTACTTCCTCAACTTCGGCGAAAGCTCGCTGGACCACGAACTGCGCATGCACGTGCGTGACCTCGGCGACCGCAACCCGACCCTCGACGAACTGAACCGCTACATCAACCGCGAGTTCAAGGCGCACAACATCAAGATTTCCGTGCGCCAGGTGGAGGTGTTCATCATGGACACCCAGGGCAACAAGAAGCAGTTGATTCCCATGGGCGACGCGCTCAAACCCGATGGCACGCCAGGAGCCCCCGCGTGAAAGCCCTCGACGAACTGACCTTCGACAACCGCTTCGCCCGCCTGGGCGACGGGTTTTCCACCGAAGTGCTGCCGGAGCCGATCGATGCTCCGCAACTGGTGGTGGCCAGCGCAGAGGCCATGGCCCTGCTCGACCTGGAGCCCACCGAGGCGTATTCGCCGGTGTTCGCCGAGCTGTTTTCCGGGCACAAGCTGTGGTCCGAGGCCGAGCCGCGGGCGATGATCTATTCCGGGCATCAGTTCGGCTCCTACAACCCGCGCCTGGGCGATGGTCGCGGCCTGCTGCTGGGCGAAGTGCGCAACGACGCCGGCGAATCCTGGGACCTGCACCTGAAAGGCGCGGGCCAGACGCCTTACTCGCGCATGGGTGATGGCCGCGCGGTGCTGCGCTCGTCGATCCGCGAATTCCTCGCCTCCGAAGCCCTGCACGCCCTGGGCATCCCCAGCAGCCGGGCGCTGTGCGTGATCGGTTCGAGCACCCCGGTGTGGCGGGAAACCCGCGAGACCGCGGCGATGCTCCTGCGCCTGGCGCCGAGCCATATCCGTTTCGGCCATTTCGAGTACTTCTACTACACCCGCCAGCCGGAGCAGCAGCGCATCCTCGTCGACCATGTGCTGGAGCAGCACTACCCCGAGTGCCGCGCGGCGGACGAGCCGTACCTGGCGATGTTCCGCACCATCGTCGAGCGCAATGCCGAGCTGATCGGCAAATGGCAGGCCTACGGTTTCTGCCATGGGGTGATGAACACCGACAACATGTCGATCCTCGGCATCACCTTCGACTTCGGCCCCTATGCCTTCCTCGACGACTTCGATGCCGGGTTCATCTGCAACCATTCCGACGACCAGGGGCGCTACAGCTACAGCAACCAGGTGCCGATCGCCCACTGGAACCTCAGTGCCCTGGCCCAGGCACTGACGCCGTTCATCAGCGTCGAGGCGCTGCAGGAAGCGCTGGGGCTGTTCCTGCCGCTGTACGAGGCGCACTACCTCGACCTGATGCGCCGTCGCCTCGGCCTGACCAGCGCCGAAGAGGGCGACAAGGTGCTGATCCAGCGCCTGCTCAGCCTGATGCAGCCGGGGGCTGTGGATTACAGCCTGTTCTTCCGCAAGCTCGGCGATCAGCCGGTGGAGCAGGCCTTGCGGGTGGTGCGCGACGATTTCGTCGAGCTGAGCGGTTTCGACCAGTGGAGCGCGGATTACCTGGAGCGGGTGCGGCGCGAGCCGGGCAATGCCGACGGGCGGCGTGAGCGGATGCATGCAGTGAACCCGCTGTATGTGCTGCGCAACTACCTGGCGCAGCGGGCCATCGAGGCGGCGCAGGGTGGGGATTTCACCGAGGTTCGGCGCCTGCATGAAGTGCTGCGCCGACCGTTCGAGGAACAGCCGGGGATGGAGGCCTATGCCGAGCGGCCGCCGGAGTGGGGCAAGCATCTGGAGATCAGTTGTTCCTCATAGCAACACGAGCGCCACCGCCCTGTAGGAGCGTGGCTTGCCCGCGAAGGACCGCGTAGCGGTCCCGGACCTCGCTGCTATCGGGGACCGCTGTGCGGTCCTTCGCAGGCAAGCCAGCTCCTACAGGCCCTTCGCGTGCAAGCCACGCTCCTACGGCGCGGCGGCGGCAGAGCCATTGAAAACCCCGGGAAACACCGCCACATACCCTGCAACAATCCATTTCCGGACCCGCTCCCATGACCGACCCACTGCTGATCCCCTGCCCCCACTGCAACGGCCTCAACCGCCTCCCCGCCGACCGCCTCGGCGACACCCCCAAGTGCGGCCGCTGCAAGAGCCCGGTCCTGCTGGCCCAACCCTTCGAACTGGAACAGGCCGACTACGCCAGCCAGATCAAGGGCGACCTGCCGCTGCTGATCGATGTCTGGGCCGACTGGTGCGGGCCGTGCAAGTCCTTCGCGCCGGTCTTCGAGCAGGCCGCACGGCAACTGGCCGGGCGTTGCCGGCTGGCGAAACTGGACAGTGAAGCCAACCGCGAACTGGCTGGCCAATTGGGCATCCGCTCGATCCCCAGCCTGATCCTGTTCAGGAACGGCCGGGAAGTCGCACGCCAGAGCGGTGCATTTCCACTCCAGCAATTGCTGGAGTGGCTACGTACTCAAGGCGTCTAGCTGGCCGATAACCTACAAGGCATTCAGCCCTTTCTAATGAAAATTCCGAAGCACTGCTGAGATTTCCTATAGATAGCTGGGAAACGCCCTGCTGACTGCATTCCCCTTCACATCAATGATTCCGCCCCTCACACGACTATGGAGGGGTTATGGGAAGACCATTGGCATGCCTGGGCGACAAGACCACCTACGGTCAGGTCGTCTCGGCCACGGCAATCTGGTGCGAGGGCGACAAACCCATCGTGCAGTCGGGTGACCTGGCCCACTGCGAAAAATGCAACGGGACCTTTCCCATCATCGGCACCGCCTTCGAGTGGTCGGAAAAGCAGCCCTACGCCGCCACCGGCGACCGGGTTGCCTGCCGCTGTCCGGATCATGTGGTGTACGGCTCGACCCGGATGATCAGCACGAGCCTGCCGCCGGAGCAGTCTGCTGCCGCCCAATCGGCGAACTTCCGTGCGATGCCCAGCGCAGCCAACGTGGCGCCGGGTCCGGGCACAACTTCCGAAAGCACCGTGGCGCTGCATGACCGGGTATTCGCCAGATCCTGTCTCGGCACCACCAAATCCACCTGCACCCAGGAGCCCATCGAGAATTTCGGACGGGTCGCGGTCATCGGCCCGACGGCGCGGGAAACCGCTGCCGGTATCGCCCTTGGCGGCGTGGCGATTGGCCGTGTCGCTGGCAGCGGTCTGCTCGAGGGACTGGGGACATGGACGGTACGCGGCGCCTCCTCGTTCGCCAGCGCGGCCAGCCCGTTGCTGCTGGCCCTGTGGCCGTCCGATCTGGCCGACGGCACGCTCTACACCGAGGAGCAACTGCGGCAGATGAGCGAAGCGCTGACCCGCGTGCGCTTCCAGTTCCGCCGCGATGCCCAGGGCGTGGTGCAGATCCATGGTTTCCACACCTTCAGTCACTACGGCGGTGAGGACCGGGTAGCGGTCAGGCAGGCCAACTGGAATGCCGACAAGAGTGCAATGGAGGCGCGCCTCGGCGGCCTGACCATCACCTGGACGCCCAACAACGGCCCGCTGGTGACGGCGCCGACCACCTACCCCGGCGCGCGACCGGATGTGCTGGACAACATCCTGGTTCATCCGATCCCCACAGGGCGGAACAGTCAGATCACCACCTACCCCGGGCACGATGCCGAGGACATCACCTGGCAGGACGTGATCCTCACGTTCCCGGCGGATTCGGGGGTGCCGCCGCTGTATCTGGTGTTTGCCAAGCTGGCGGTGGAAGTGCTGGAGGTTGATACCTACGGAGCATTCACTGGCCGTCCACGTAATGGGCTACATGTGGACCATATGCCATCTCAGGCAGCGATCCGCCGTTATCTGCGTTCCAGGATGGCGTACCTCACAAGCGAACAGGTTGATCGATTGGTGAACGACGTAGCGAGCATCGCAATACCAGCAGCAGTACATCAAAAATTCAGCGAAACCTACGGTGGGCGAAATACTCGCGAAAAACAGTTGCTGGATGCGGGTGATCTGCGCGCGGCAGTGGATAGTAATTTCGATGCAATTAAACCCTATCTACTCGAAGAGGGTTTTGCAGAGTTCACGCTTGAGGATGGGCGGGCCAAGATGCATAAAATCAACGAAAAGCAAGGATGGTATTGAATGAATGCCAACAAACTAATCAACCTGGTTAAAAGTCTGGGTCGTACCTATCGCGAGCTTGTTCAGGAAGGACTAGTCCGCGACGAAGCGCTACGCCCTCTATTCAAGGAAGGTGAGAATGAAGATCTGATTCAAACGGCCGAGCCTGGTATCGAGTTATGGTTCTGGGCACATACAGAACGACTGGAGCGAATCACGATCACTCTGACTGCGCAATTTGAAGGCGAACATGTGTACAAAGGCGAACTTCCGCTGCCTTTCACCCACAAGATGGATCAATCAGGAATTCATGCGAAGCTAGGCACTCCAGATGACTCGAAAGGCCCTGTAAAGCTTCCACTCCCCATTGGCATGACCGGTGGATGGGACGCTTATCGCCTTGATCGATCTCTGCATCACAATGCTGAAGTTGCCATTCAGTTCCTGGCAGACAAGTCTGTTGCTGGCATGGCTTTTCGCTTGATTGATCTCGGTCATGACTAAGAGGTAAGGCCTCTACAGATGGATTACAAACAACAGCCGTAAGATGATCCCACTCCAGCAGTTGCTGGAGTGGCTGCGCGCACAGGGTGTTTAAGCGTTCTCTTCAAGCAGCGAATGCAACTCGACGAACTGCTGGGTCAGCTTGTGCCGCGGTTCCAGGTGAATCAGCGGCAGGCTGGCTTCATGCGACTCACGCATCTTCACCGAACTGTTGAGGTACACCGGCAGCACCGGTAGACCCTCGGCCAGCAACTCCTCGAGCATCTGCTGCGGCAGGCTGGCGCGGGGCTGGAACTGGTTGACCACGATGCCCTCGACCTTGAGGTCCTCGTTGTGGTCGTCCTTCAACTCCTCGATCTCCGAGAGCAGGCCATACAGCGCCTGGCGCGAGAAGCTGTCGCAATCGAAGGGGATCAACACGCGATCGGCGGCGATCAGCGCGGAAACCGCATAAAAATTCAAGGCTGGCGGCGTATCCAGGTAGATCCGGTCGTACTCCTCGTCCAGTTCGTCGAGCAGTTTGCGCAGCTTGTTGATCTTGTGCTTGGCCTCGAGCTTGGGCTGCAGGTCGGCCAGCTCCGGGGTGGCGGTCACCACATGCAGGTTGTCGAACGGGGTCTCGTAGATATCCACCTTGTTCTTCTTGGCGAACGGCCCGGAGGACAGGGTCTGCTTGAAGAAGTCGGCGATGCCCATGGGAATGTCCGCACCGGTCAGGCCGGTGAGATACTGGGTGGAGTTGGCCTGGGCATCCAGGTCGATGAGCAGGGTCCGATAGCCTTCACTGGCACTCACCGCCGCGAGATTGCAGGCGATGCTGGACTTGCCGACGCCGCCTTTCTGATTGAACACCACGCGCCGCATGGAAAGACCTCCGTGTTTCAAAGAATGACCGAGTATGTGTTCCGCCCGAGGGATTGACCAGCACAGAAAGGCTCAAGAGATCGCAAAAACGACCGACAACACGTCTGGGCCGCCTGTCGGGAAAGTGCGGGCGGATGCAATGCGCGAAGCCCGCAGTGGTCTCTGTTGAGTCACCGGCTTCGCAATCAATGGCAATACATTGTTTGCTACAGGCCCCTTGCACCGGGATAATGCCCGGCACTCGGCGATTTCGCCCGCAGGCCGTTGCTCCGAGTCCCCCTCGGCATGGAAGTCCCTCAGGGCGAGATACACACCGTGATCACATTCAATATCAGTCAGTGGCGCGCCTGGGCGCCCGGCCTCCAGACGACTGCGCACTGGCGCCAGTGGAGCCGCGGCGAGTGTGCGATCGACAGCGCCGACGCAGCGCCGGACGTGTCGTTCCTGCCCGCCATGCAGCGCCGCCGCCTCAGCCGCCTGGCGCGCATGGCGTTCGCCGTGGGCTGGCCGCTGGCCGAGGGCCTGGAACGCCTGCCGCTGGTGTTCGTCTCGCGCCACGGCGAAACCCCGCGCACCTTCGAGATCCTCAGCGACCTCAGCCACGGCCAGCCGCTGTCACCGACCCAGTTCAGCCTGTCCGTGCACAACGCGGTGATCGGCCTGTGGTCGATCCTGCGCGGTGAAACCAGCGAAATGACCGCCATCGCCGCCGATGGCGACGGCTTCGAACAGGGCGTGCTGGAAGCTGCCGGCCTGCTGCACGACGGCGCCCCGGCGGTGCTGCTGATCGTCGCCGAGGAACAGCCGCCCGAAGTCTATCGCCCGTGGATCAGCGATGTTCCCTGCGACTACGCCCTCGGCCTGCTGCTGACCCCCGGCGAGGAGTGGAGCCTGTCGCTGCAGGGCGAGCCCACCGCCGTCGCCGTCGAACCCCATGCCCTGAGCTGGCTGCGCAGCCTGCTCGACGAACGCACGACCTGCACCCACACCCTCAAGGACCGCACATGGAACTGGCAACGCAAGGCCTGAACCGGCCACGCGACGCCTGGCTCTGGCGTCTGCTGGCCACCGCGCTGAGCTTTCTCCTGTTCGGCCTGGGCGGGCTGTGCCTGCGCCTGCTGGTCTTTCCCCTGCTGGCCTGCCTGCCCGGCGACCGCCAGCGCCAGCGCGAGCGGGCGCGGCACACCATCAGCTGGCTGTTCTGGCGCTTCATCCGCTTCATGGCCGCCTGCGGCGTGCTCACCTACGACGTCCAGGGTGCCGAGCGCCTGGGCCGCCCCGGGCAGATGATCATCGCCAACCATCCTTCGCTGATCGACGTGGTGTTCCTCATCGGCCTGGTCCGCCGGAGCAACTGCGTGGTCAAGCAGAGCCTGTTCAGCAATCCGTTCACCCGCGGCCCGGTGAGCTCGGCGCAGTACATCGGCAACGACGGCAGCATGGACATGCTCGACCGCGCCGTCGCCTCGCTGCAGGACGGCCAGACCCTGGTGATCTTCCCCGAAGGCACGCGCACCGAGCCCGGCCGGGCGCCGTCCTTCCATCGCGGCGCGGCGGCCATCGCCCTGCGCGGCGCGCGGGTGATCACCCCGGTGACCATCAAGGTCAACCCCACCACCCTGACCCGGTGCGAACCCTGGTACCGCATCCCGGACCGCCGCGTGCACTTCAGCCTGCGCGTCGGTGCCGACATCGACCCACAGGCCTTCGCCAGCCAGGGCCCGGCCCCGCGTGCGTCGCGCCAACTCAACGACCATCTGCACCAGTACTTCATCAAGGAGCTCGCAGAAGATGAGCAACCCCCAACTGAACCGTGACATCAAGGACCTGATCATCGAGGCCCTGGGCCTGGAAGACATCAGCGCGGACGACATCGGCGACGAGCAGACCCTGTTCGGCGAAGGCCTGGGCCTGGACTCGGTGGACGCCCTCGAACTCGGCCTGGCGATCCAGAAGCGCTACGGCATCAAGATCGACGCCGACGCCAAGGACACCCGCTCCCACTTCACCAACGTGGCCAGCCTGGCTGCGTTCGTTACCGCCAAACAGGCCGCCTGAGACCGCACCATGCAAACCCGCGAAGACATCTTCAACACCCTGCGCGACGCGCTGGTGGAACTGTTCGAACTGGACGCCGCGCGCGTCACCCTCGACGCCAACCTCTACGAGGACCTGGAGATCGACAGCATCGACGCGGTCGACCTGATCGATCACATCAAGCGCCAGACCGGCAAGAAGATCGCCGCCGAGGAATTCAAGGCCGTGCGTACCGTCAACGATGTGGTCGAAGCGGTGTACCGCCTGGTCGCCCCGGCGGCATGAAACGCCTGATCGGGCTCGGGCTGGTCCTGGCCGGCCTGCTGTACCCGTTCGCGGTGCACTTCGGCATGGCGCACTTCGCGCCCTGGCAGTTCGGCCTGCTGCTCGGCGGGCTGTGGCTGGCGCGCGCCATGACCCAGCCGCACAACCCCGGCGGACGCTGGATGGCCCTGGTGGCCATCGCCTTCTGCGCGCTGCTGGCGCTGTTCGATGACCCGGCGCTGCTGCGCTGGTACCCGGTGCTGATCAGCGCCTTCATGCTGGCCCTGTTCGGCTCCAGCCTGAAGTTCGGCATGCCCATGGCCGAGCGCCTGGCGCGCCTGAGCGACCCCGAGCTGCCCGACCGGGCGGTGCGCTACACGCGACGGGTGACCGAGGTGTGGAGCGCCTTCTTCCTGGCCAACGGCCTGGTCGCCGCGGCGCTGACCCTGTGGGCGCCGCTGGCCTGGTGGACCCTTTACAACGGCCTGATCGCCTACGGGCTGATGGGCCTGCTGTTCGCCATCGAATGGCTGGTACGACAACGTGTGCGAGGACGCTCATGAAATGGATCAACCTTGAGCAACTGCTGTGGCCGAGTGCGGACGCGCGCCGGGTCAGCCACGCCCCGGCGCTGAGCCATGCGCAACTCTGCGAGCAGGCCCTGCGCCTGGCCGCCGGCCTGCAACAGCGCGGCGTGCGGCGCCTGGCGATCTACCTGGAAGACGCCGCCGAGCTGGCCGTGGCCCTGCTCGGCGCCTGGCGCGCCGGGGTCGAGGTGCTGCTGCCCGCCGACCTGCAGGCGCAGACCCGCCAGCGCTGGGACGGCGAAGTCGACCTGTGGCTGAGCGAGCAGGACCAGCGGCCCCACGCGCTGTTCGCCGAGCCGCTGGCCGCCGCCGACCTGGACCTCGACGCCTGCCGCCTGAGCCTGTGCACCTCCGGCTCCACCGGCCAGCCCAAGCGCATCGACAAGTGCCTGCGCCAGCTGGCCAACGAAGTGAACACCCTCGAAGCGCTGTGGGGCGCCGGACTGGATGAGGCCTGCATCATCGGCAGCGTGTCCACCCAGCATATCTACGGCCTGCTGTTCCGCGTGCTGTGGCCGCTGTGCGCCGGACGCAGCTTCGTCCGCCACCAACTGCCGTTCCCCGAGGACCTGCAACGGGCCAGCCGCGAACACCCGGCCTTCGCCTGGGTCGCCAGCCCGGCGCTGCTCAAGCGCATGGGCGACAACCTCGACTGGCCGGCCCTGAGCGAGGTCAGCCGGGTATTTTCCTCCGGCGGCGAACTGCCCGCCGACGCCGCCCAGGCCCTGAACCAGCGCCTCGGCCAGTGGCCGACGGAAATCCTCGGCAGCTCGGAAACCGGCGGTATCGCCTGGCGCCAGGGCGACAGCCTGTGGCAGCCGTTCTCCGGCATCCGCCTGAGCCAGAACGACGACGGCGCGCTGTGCATCGAGTCGCCCTACCTGCCCGCCGGGCAGGTCGAGCAGAGCGCCGATGCGGTGAGCTTCGACGCCAACGGCCATTTCCGCCTGCTCGGGCGCCTCGACCGCATCGTCAAGCTGGAAGAAAAGCGCATCGCCCTGCCCATGCTGGAACAGGCGCTGCTCCAGCACCCGTGGGTCGAGGAGGCACGCCTGGGCGTCATCCACGGCGGCCGCGCCGCCCTCGGCGCCCTCCTGCAGCTCAGCGCCAGGGGCCTGCATGCCCTGCGCAACCAAGGCCGCCGCGCGGTCACCGAAGCCCTGCGCGCGCACCTCGTCCCGCATTGCGAAGCCCTGGCCCTGCCGCGCCGCTGGCGCCTGCTGCGGCAACTGCCGTACACCGCCCAGGGCAAGCTGCCGCAGTCGCTGGTGGAAACCCTGCTGACGGCGCCGCGGCCGACCGGACCGGACCTGCTCGGTGAACAACGCCACGGCGACGAACTGCACCTGACACTGGCCATCTCCGGCGACCTCGCCTATTTCAACGGCCACTTCCCGCAGACCCCGGTGCTGCCCGGGGTGGTCCAGGTGGACTGGGCCATCGCCCTCGGCCAGGCCCTGCTCGACCAGCCGCGGCGTTTCGCCGGCATGGAAGTGCTGAAGTTCCAGCAACTGGTGCGCCCCGGTGACCAGTTGCTGCTGACCCTGCGTTTCGACGTCGAGCGCGGCAAGCTGTACTTCGCCTACACCTGCGACGGCAAGCCGTGCTCCAGCGGCCGCATCCTCCTGGAGGCCGGCCAGTGAACAAGCCCTGCGCGGTGATTCCCGTGTACAACCACGAGCTCGCGCTGCCGGCGGTGGTCGCCGACCTGCGCGCCGCCGGCCTGCCCTGCGTGCTGGTGGACGACGCCAGCAGCCCGGCCTGCGCCGCGGTGCTGCGCCAGCTGGCGAGCGAGCCGGACACCTGGCTGGTGCAACTGCCAGTCAACCAGGGCAAGGGCGGCGCGGTCATGGCCGGCCTGCGCGAGGCGGCGCGCCTGGGCTTCAGCCACGCCCTGCAGGTGGATGCCGACGGCCAGCACGACCTGGCCGATGTCAGCCGCTTTCTCGACCAGTCCCGTGCCCATCCCGAGTCGCTGATCTGCGGTTATCCGCAGTACGACGCCAGCGTGCCCAAGGGCCGCCTGTACGCGCGCTACCTGACCCACGTGTGGGTGTGGATCAACAGCCTGTCGCTGAAGATTCCCGACTCCATGTGCGGCTTCCGCGTCTACCCGCTGCCACCGGTGCTGGCCTTGATCGACAAGGTCGAGCTGGGCCGGCGCATGGACTTCGACCCCGAGGTGCTGGTGCGCCTGGCCTGGCGCAACCAGCCGATGCAGTGGCTGCCGACCAAGGTGCATTACCCGCAGGACGGCCTGTCGCATTTCCGCCTGTTCCACGACAACGCGCTGATCTCGAAGATGCACACCAAGCTGTTCTTCGGCATGCTGCTGCGCGCCCCGCTGATCCTCTGGCGGCGGTGGACGGCATGAGCAGCCCGCAACGCCACTGGGCCGACCACGAGGAGCGCGGCAGCTTCCTGCTGATGAAGCTCACCGCCTTCGGCGTGCGCCTGCTCGGCCGGCGCCTGCTGAGCCCGGTGCTGTACGGCATCGTCCTGTACTTCTTCCTCTTCGGCCGCCGCGCCCGCCGCGCCGCCTGGGCCTACCAGCGCCACCTCGCCGACTGGAGCGGCCAGGCCGAACTGCGCCCGACCACAGGCCGGGTATTCGCCCAGTTCATGGCCTTCGCCGACGCCCTGCTGGACAAGCTCGACGTGTGGAACGGCAAGCTCGGCCTGGAGCAGATCGAGATCGTCGATCCCGGCCAGTTGCACAGCCAGCTGCGCGCCGAGCGCGGGCAGATGCTGGTGGGCGCGCACCTGGGCAACCTCGAAGTCTGTCGCGCCCTGGCCGAAATGGGCCAGCAGGTGACCATGAACGTGCTGGTCCACACCCGCCATGCCGAGCGCTTCAACCGCCTGCTGGGCGAGGCCGGGGCGACCCACCTGCGCCTGATCCAGGTCAGCGAGCTGGACCCGGCGACCATGCTGCAACTGAGCCAGCGCCTGGAGCGCGGCGAGTGGCTGGCGATCGCCGGCGACCGCGTGCCGCTGCATGGCGCGCGCACCGTGACGGTGGACTTCCTCGGTCGGCCGGCGGCCTTCCCGCAGGGGCCCTGGCTGCTCGCCGGGCTGCTCAAGTGCCCGGTCAACCTGCTGTTCTGCCTCAAGCGCCAGGGCCGCTACCAGGTCACCCTCGAACCCTTCGCCGAGTCCGTGCAATGGCGCCGCAGCCAGCGCGACCAGGTGATCGCCGAGCACGCCGCGCGCTACGCCGAACGGCTCGGCCACTACTGCCTGCAGGCCCCGCGGCAGTGGTTCAATTTCTACCCTTTCTGGAAGAACGATGACGATGCATCCGCGTGAGCCCGTAACCTTCGGCGAGTCGCCGCTTTCGATCGAAGACATCCAGGCCCTGGCCCAGCGCCAGGCCGAGTCGCGCCTGCAGGACGACGCCGAGTACCGCGCGCGCATTGCCCGCGGCGCGCAGTTCCTCGACACCCTGCTGGACAAGGAAGGGGTGATCTACGGCGTGACCACCGGCTACGGCGATTCCTGCGTGGTGGCGGTGCCGCTGGAGCATGTCGAGGCGCTGCCCAGGCACCTGTTCACCTTCCACGGCTGCGGCCTGGGCCGGGAGTTCGATGCGCCGTCGACCCGCGCCTTGCTTGCCGCGCGGCTGCAGTCGCTGTGCCACGGTGTGTCCGGGGTGCGCGTGGAGCTGCTGGAGCGCCTGCAGGCGTTCATCGCCCACGACATCCTGCCGGCAGTCCCGGAAGAGGGCTCGGTCGGCGCCAGCGGCGACCTGACGCCGCTGTCCTACGTGGCCGCGACCCTGTCTGGCGAGCGCGAAGTGCTGTACCGCGGTGAGCGCCGCCTGGCCGCCGATGTGCACCGCGAGCTGGGCTGGCAGCCGCTGGTGCTGCGCCCGAAAGAGGCCCTGGCGCTGATGAACGGCACCGCGGTGATGACCGGCCTGGCCTGCCTGGCCTGGACCCGCGCCGGCTACCTGCTCAAGCTCGCCACGCGCATCACCGCGCTCAACGTGGTGGCCTTGCAGGGCAATCCGGAACACTTCGACGAGCGCCTGTTCGCCGCCAAGCCGCACCCGGGGCAGACCCAGGTCGCCGCCTGGCTGCGCCAGGACCTGGCCATCGACGCGCCGACCGCGCCCCTGCACCGCTTGCAGGATCGCTACTCGCTGCGCTGCGCGCCGCATGTGCTCGGCGTGCTGGCCGACAGCCTGGGCTGGCTGCGCGGCTTCATCGAGACCGAGCTGAACAGCGCCAACGACAACCCGATCATCGACGGCGACGCCGAGCGCGTCCTGCATGGCGGGCACTTCTACGGCGGGCATATCGCCTTCGCCATGGACAGCCTGAAGAACCTCGTCGCCAACGTCGCCGACCTGCTCGACCGGCAGCTCGCCCTGCTGGTGGACGTGCGCTACAACCACGGCCTGCCGAGCAACCTGTCCGGCGCCCCGGCCGACCGCGCGATGATCAACCACGGCTTCAAGGCGGTGCAGATCGGCGCCAGCGCCTGGACCGCCGAAGCCCTGAAGAACACCCTGCCGGCCAGCGTGTTCTCGCGCTCCACCGAATGCCACAACCAGGACAAGGTGAGCATGGGCACCATCGCCGCCCGCGACGCCCTGCGCGTCCTGGAGCTGACCGAGCAGGTCGCCGCGGCGACCCTGCTGGCGGCCAACCAGGGTGTCTGGCTGCGCGCGCGCGAGGCCGATGCGCGGCCGCTGCCGCCGGCGCTGGATGCGATGCACCGCGCCCTGCTCGACGAGTTCGCCCCGGTGATCGAGGACCGCGCCCTGGAAAGCGACCTGCGCCGCTGCCTGCAACGCATCACCGCGCAGCACTGGAGGCTCCATGCGTAGTCAGGGTGTGCTGCATGTCGACACTGAAGTGCTGGTGCCCTTCTTCGATGTCGACAGCATGCTGGTGGTCTGGCACGGCCACTACGTGAAATACCTGGAAGTGGCGCGCTGCGCGCTGCTCGACCACCTCGGCCACAACTACCTGCAGATGCAGGAGTCCGGCTATGCCTGGCCGGTGATCGACCTGCAGCTGCGCTACATGCGCGGCGCCACCTTCGGCCAGCGCCTGAAGGTGCGCGCCAGCCTGGTGGAGTGGGAGAACCGCCTGAAGATCAACTACCTGATCAGCGACGCCGCCACCGGCGAGCGCATGACCCGCGCCAGCTCCGTGCAGGTCGCGGTGCATATCGCCAGCCGCGAGATGCAGCTGGCCTCGCCGCAGGTGATGCTCGACGCCGTCGCCAGAGCGCTGCCATGAGGGGCGCTGCCATGAAGCGCCTGCTGCTCGGCCTCGGCCTGCTGTGCGTCTGCGGCCTGGCCCAGGCCTTCGGCCTCGACGACCTGCGCAAGCAGCTGAGCGCGCCGGAAGTGATCAAGGGCCCGTTCGTCCAGGAAAAACACCTGCGCGCCCTGCCGCAACCGCTGGTCAGCAACGGCCAGTTCGTCCTCGCCCGCGACCACGGCCTGCTGTGGCTGCTGCAGACCCCGCTGAAGCAGGACTACCGCCTCAATGGCCAGGGCATTGCCCGGCGCGACGCCAACGGCTGGCAGACCTTGCCGACCCGCACCGCCGGCAGCGAGCAGAACAAGCTGTTCTTCGCCGTGCTGCAAGGCGACAGCAGCGGCCTGGAGCGTGACTTCGAACTGGCCCTGGAGGGCGACGCCAAGGCCTGGAAACTCGACCTGACCCCACGTTCGCTGGTGCTCAAGCAGATCTTCACGCGCATCGAGATCCATGGCGGCCAGTTTGTCGAGCGCATCGAGCTGCTGGAAACCCAGGGCGACAGCACCGTGCTGCGCATGCCGTCCAGCGTCAGCGCCAGCCTGAACGATGCGGAGCGCCACGACCTTGTCGATTGAGCGCCTGCTGCCGCGCCTGTTCCTCGTCCTGCTGCTCGCGGTCCTGGCCCTCGCCGGCTGGCAGTGGCAGCGCGGTCCGGCGCTGTCCGCCGACCTGATGACCCTGGTCCCCGGGGCGACCCAGGACCCGCTGGTCAAGCGCGCCGAACAGCGCATGCAGGAACCGCTCAACCGCGAGATGCTGGTGCTGGTCGGCCACGCCGAGCGCGACAAGGCCATCGACCTGGCCCGCGAGCTGGCCACGCAATGGCAGGCCAGCGGCCTGTTCGAGAAAGTCCAGTGGAGCCTGCAGACCGACCTCCAGGCCCTGCGCGAACAACTGCTGCAGGGCCGCCTGGCGATGCTCTCGCGCACCGACCGCGCGACCCTCGCCGAGGCTCCGGACGCCTTCGTCCAGCAACGCCTGCAAAGCCTCTTCGACCCCTTCGCCGGCTTCAGCCTGGTATCCAGCCAGGATGACTGGCTGGGGCTGACCGGGCGCATCCAGAACAGCCAGCCGCGCCCGGCCAATATCGAGTTGGATACCGCCAGCGGCGCGCTCCTGGCGAAAGCCGACGACCGCTACTGGGTGCTGCTGCGCGCCCGCACCGAGGGCAATGCCTTCGACATGAAGCTGCCGCTGCGGGTCGCCGACCTGCTGGACAGCAGCCGCAGCCTCGCCGCGCAGCGCGACGCCCGCCTGCTCGCCGCCAGCGGCCTGCTCTACGCCGCCAACGGCCAGCGCCAGGCCAGCCATGAAATGACCTGGATCGGCGGCGGTGCGACGCTGGGTATCCTGGCCATCCTGCTCCTGGCCTTCCGCCGCCTGCGCGTGCTGCTGGCCTTCATCCCGGTGCTGATCGGCATGCTGTTCGGCGCCACCGCGTGCATCGCCCTGTTCGGCCAGATGCACGTCATGACCCTGGTCCTCGGCGCCAGCCTGATCGGCGTGGCCGTGGACTATCCACTGCACTTCCTCTCGAAAAGCTGGAGCCTGCGCCCGTGGAACACCTGGCAGGCGGTGCGCCGGACCCTGCCCGGCCTGAGCCTGAGCCTGGCGACCAGTTGCGTCGGCTACCTGGCCCTGGGCTTCACGCCCTTCCCGGCCCTGACCCAGATCGCCGCGTTCTCCGCCGCCGGGCTGATCGGCGCCTACCTGAGCTCGGTGTGCCTGCTGCCGGCGCTGCTGCGCACGGTCGACCTGCAACCGGCGCAGTGGCCACTGCGTATCGCCGAAACCCTGGTGAACCTGCGCCTGCGCCTGCTGGAGCGGCTGCCGGCGGTGGTCCTGCCAGGCCTTCTGGCGCTGTTCTGCATCGGCGGCCTGTGGCACCTGCAGAACCGCAACGACGTGCGCCAGTGGGTCGCCAGCCCGCCGCAGCTGCAGGAAGAAGCCATGGCCGTGGCGCGGATCACCGGCTACCAGCCCACCAGCCAGTTCTACCTGGTGCGCGGCGCTGACCAGGGCCAGTTGCTCGATCGTCTGCAAGGACTTGGCGAACGTCTGGACCAGCAAGTCGCGGCGGGCCATCTGAAGGGCTACATGGCCCTCGACCAGTTGCTCGCCAGCGCTGCCGAGCAGGACCAGACCCGCGCCGCGCTCGGCAGCCTGCCCGCCCACTGGCAACCACTGCTGGCCGGGGGTGTACCGCAAGCTGCGCTGGAGGCTGAACTGGCGCAACTACAGGCGCTGCCGACGCTGGATATCGACCAGGTTCTTGCCGGCCCCCTCGGCGAGGCCTTCCGCCCCCTGTGGCTGGGCTGCCATGCCCAGGGAGAGGGCATGCGCGCTCTTGTAGGAGCTGGCTTGCCTGCGAAGGACCGCGACGCGGTCCCGGTTCCTGATCTACAGCCAGGCCAATGGTCTCTACCCGGCTCCGAATCTGGAACCGGGACCGCTTCGCGGTCCTTCGCAGGCAAGCCAGCTCCTACAAATCAATTGGTTACCTGTGCCTCTGATGAACAGGGCGTCGCCGCCATCGTCAGCCTGCAAGGCCTGAGCGACGCCAGTGTCCTGCGTCAACAGGCCGAGGGCCTGGAAGGTGTACAACTGGTCGATCGCCTCGGCGAGCTGAACCAGTTGTTCGCCGCCACCCAGGTCAGCGCCGCGGAACTCAAGCTGTTGTCCTGCGCGCTGATCGTCGCCCTGCTGATCCTGCCCTTCGGCCTCGGCGGCGCGCTGCGCATCGTCGCCCTGCCGCTGCTGGCGGCGCTGTGCAGCCTGGCCAGCCTGGGCTGGCTGGGGCAGCCGCTGACCCTGTTCAGCCTGTTCGGTCTGCTCCTGGTGACGGCGATCAGCGTCGACTACGCGATCCTCATGCACGAGCAGATCGGCGGCGCCGCGGTGAGCCTGCTCGGCACCCTGCTGGCGGCCGTCACCACCTGGCTGTCGTTCGGCCTGCTGGCGGTGTCGAGCACGCCGGCGGTGAGCAATTTCGGCCTGGCCGTGAGTCTCGGCCTGGTCTTCAGTTTCGCCTTGGCCCCATGGGCCGCGCCACGCCACAGGGAGAAGTCGGCTTGAGCATCGTGCTGTTCTGGGCCCTGGCCCTGTCGCTGTTCCTGATCGCCGGGGAAATCGGCCGGCGCCTGGGCCTGATCAGCATCGTCAGCCACCTGCTGCTGGCGACCCTCGGCCTGCCCCTGCTGATGCTGCTGTGGGTCGAGCCGCACTGGCAGCTCAACGGCGCCGCGCTGATCGCCCCCGGCTGGCTGAAGACCCTGTACGGCCTGAGCTTCGCCCTGCTGCTGGGGCACATCCTCTCCGACGTGGTCGAGCTGAAGGTCGATCGCCAGAGCCTGAAGATCGCCCTGCCCAGCTTCCTCGTACCCTTCGTCTGCGGCCTGGCCTGCGGCGCCCTGCTGCTGCCCGAGCAGCCGTGGCTGACCTCGCTGGCCCTCGGCCTGGTGTTCGCCATCACCGCGGTGCCGGTGCTCTACCTGTACCTGCGCAATATCGACTACCCCCCCGCCGCCACGCGCCGGCTGATGCAGGTGGCGATCGGCATCGACCTGGTCTGCTGGCTGCTGTTCGGCCTGGGCCAGGGCAGCCTCGACCCGCTGAGCCTGGCCTGGCCGCTGCTGGCCGCCTGCGCGCCGCTGCCCCTGTACCTGCTGGGCCTGCGCAAGCCCTGGGTATTCGGCCTGACCTTTCTCGCCCTGCTGTTCGTCGCCGAGCACTACAAGCTCAACGCGCTGATCTTCGGCATCGCCTACCTGGCCTGCCTGGCCTGGCTCAAGGTGCCGCTGCGCCTGCCGATATCGGCGCAGTGGATCAGGCGCCTGCAGAACGGCGTGGCCATCCCGCTGATCCTGACCTTCGGCATCATCCAGATCGACTTCCAGCACCTGCTGCAGCACCTCGACCTGCTGCAACTGGGCACCCTGGTGGCGCTGCCGATCGCCAGCAAGATGCTCGGCAACTGGCTGGGCCTGACGTGGGCCGAACCATCATTCCCCGGCGCCAGTCGCTGGCGCGAGAACCTGTTGCTGAACATTCGCGGCCTGAGCGAGATCGTCTTCCTCAACCTGCTCCTGCAACAGCAGCTGATCAGCCCGGCGCTGTATTTCGCCCTGATGCTGATGAGCCTGGTCGCCACCTTGATGCCCGCGCTGGCCGGGCTGCACCGGATTCCGCTCAACACCCTTACCACGGCAAGGAGGCCTCATGCCGAACACTGAACTGCAACAACGGCAGGTACTGGTCATCGGCGCCGGCCCGTCCGGCGCCATCGCCGCGGCGCTGCTCAAGCGCCAGGGTCACGATGTACTGATCATCGAACGCCAGCGCTTCCCGCGCTTTTCCATCGGCGAGAGCCTGCTGTCGCACTGCATCGACTTCGTCGAGGAAGCCGGCATGCTCGACGCCCTGCTGGCGGCCGGTTTCCAGCTGAAGAACGGCGCCGCCTTCGCCTGGGGCGAGGCGTACAGCGCCTTCGACTTCGGCGAGACCTTCAGCAAGGGCCGGCCGACCACCTTCCAGGTCCAGCGCGCGCGCTTCGACCAGTTGCTGGCCGACCAGGCCGCCCTGCAGGGTGTGGAGATCCGCTACGAAGAGGAAATCGTCGGCGCCGACTTCGAGCGCGAGCGACCCCAGGTTCAGGTACGTCGCCCGGACGGCAGCGAATACCTGGTCGAAGCGCAGTTCGTGCTGGATGCCAGCGGCTACGGCCGCGTGCTGCCGCGCCTGCTCGACCTGGAAGCACCGTCGAGCTTCCCGGTGCGCCAGGCGGTGTTCACCCATATCGAGGACCGCATCGACCATCCCGGCTTCGACCGCGACAAGATCCTCATCACCACCCACCCGGAACATCGCGATATCTGGTTCTGGACCATCCCCTTCAGCGATGGCCGCTGCTCCCTCGGCGTGGTCGCCGCCGCCGAGCACTACGACCACGCCCCGGACGACCTGGATGCCTGCCTGAAGGGCTTCGTCGCGCAGACCCCGAGCCTGTCGAAGGTGCTGGAGCATGCCGTCTGGGACACCCCGGCGCGGACCATCGGCGGCTACTCGGCCAACGTCAAGACCCTGCACGGCCCGGGCTTCGCCCTGCTCGGCAACGCCGCGGAATTCCTCGACCCGGTGTTCTCCTCCGGCGTCACCATCGCCATGCGCTCGGCGAGCATGGCCGCCGGCGTCCTGCACCGTCAGTTGCAGGGTGAGGCGGTGGACTGGGAAAGCGAGTTCGCCACCCCGCTCAAGCGCGGCGTCGATACCTTCCGCTGCTATGTCGAGGGTTGGTACAACGGCAGCTTCCAGGACGTCATCTACCACCCCGACAGCTCGCCGGAAATCCGCGCCATGATCAGCTCGATCCTCGCCGGCTACGCCTGGGACCAGCGCAATCCCTTCGTCAGCGAACCCAAGCGGCGCCTGCGCATGCTCGCCGAGATCTGCGCGAGGGAAGAGGCATGAGCGAGCAGCGCTTCTTCAGCGACACCTACGTCGAGGAAACCCGCTTCGGCTTCTGGTTCCTGCGCAGCCACACCTGGCAGCACCATGTGCTGCGGGTGGCGATCAACGACCTGCGCCGCCTGTTCGACGAAGAGCCGCCGCAGGCCCCCGTGCTGCTCGATGTCGGCTGCGGCCAGGGGCGCTCGTTCCGCCACCTGCACCAGGTGTTCAAACCGGGCCGGCTGCTCGGCACCGACGCCGACCCGCACAGCCTGGAGTGCAGCGGGGCCGAGGCGGTGAACCAGGGCCTGAAGGTCGAGCTCAAGGGCAGCGACTGCGCCCAGCTGCAATTTGCCGATGCCAGCGTCGACCTGCTGTTCTGCCACCAGACCTTCCACCACCTGGTGGAGCAGGAAAAGGCCCTGGCCGAGTTCTGGCGCGTGCTCAAGCCCGGCGGTTACCTGCTGTTCGCCGAGTCCACCGAGGCCTATATCGACACCTGGGTGATCCGCTGGCTGTTCCGCCACCCGATGCATGTGCAGAAGAGCGCCGAGGGTTACCTGCAGATGCTGCGTGAGCAGGGCTTCGTGTTCGGCGAGCGCAATGTCTCCTACCCCTACCTGTGGTGGAGCCGCTCGAAGGATTTCGGCCTGCTCGAACGCTTCGGCCTGCGCCGGCCACCGCCGCCGGGGCAGCGCGAGGAAACCCTGGTCAACGTGGTCGCGCGCAAGCCCGTGGACGCCGCATGAAACGCCTGCTGTTGCTGCTCGCCTGCCTGATCCTCGGCGCCTGCGCCGGCAGCCCGCCGCTGCCCGAGCAGGTGCCGCCGCTGCAGTTGCCGATGACCCTGCATGTGCAGCGCGAACAGGCCGGACAACGCCAGGACTGGCTGCTGGTGATCCAGCGCGAGGAC
The DNA here is from genome assembly GCF_032621685.1 of Pseudomonas sp. zfem002. Classification (NCBI taxonomy): domain Bacteria; kingdom Pseudomonadati; phylum Pseudomonadota; class Gammaproteobacteria; order Pseudomonadales; family Pseudomonadaceae; genus Pseudomonas; species Pseudomonas sp. zfem002. The sequence goes on from NZ_JAVYJH010000001.1 coordinate 635,750, forward strand.
CAGCGCCTGCGCTGGTCGCTGCTCGACCTGCTGGGCATCCCCCAGGCCCGCCAGCTGCTCGGCGACGGCACCTGGCAGGCCGACGGCCTGTTGCCACCCAACCCGGCGGCCCGCGAGCTGTTCGCCGCCCTGCTCTTCGCCCTGACCCCGGCCGAGCGCCTGACGGCGCTTTATCCCGCGGCGCGACAGCAGGATAATCGGCGCTGGCTCGACGAGCGCTGGCAGGTCACCTACCGCCAGGCCGACGACTTCACCTTGAATCTGCAGCAAGGCCTGCGTTATCAAGTCACCCCCCTGCCCGGCGAGAGTCCACCATGACCGCTTACCTCAACGCCCTGGGCCTGGTCTGCGCCCTGGGGCGTGATCAGGCCGAAGTCGCCCGCCGCCTGTTCGCCGGCGACAGCTCCGGCATGCGCGCCGAAGCGGGCTGGGTACCGGAAAAACAGGTGATCGTCGGCGCGGTGCCGGGTGAATTGCCGTCCTTGCCCAGCCCGGTCCAGGACCAGCAGAGCCGCAACAACCAGCTGCTGTACGCGGCCTGTGCGCAGATCGAAGCGCCGCTGCGCGACGCCATCGCCCGCTTCGGCGCGCGGCGCATCGGCGTGGTCCTCGGCACCAGCACCTCGGGGATCGAGGAAGCCAGCCAGGGCATCGCCCATTACCTGCACCAGGGCCAGCTGCCGCCGAGCTACGACTACGCGCAGCAGGAACTCGCTGCGCCGGCGGCCTTCCTCGCCCGCTGGCTGGGCCTCGGCGGCCCGGCCTACGTGATCTCCACCGCCTGCACCTCCGGCGCCCGCGCCCTGATCAGCGCCCGCCGCCTGCTCGATCTGAACCTCTGCGACGCAGTGATCTGCGGCGGCGTCGACAGCCTGTGCAAGCTGACCCTGAATGGCTTCACCGCCCTGGAAGCGGTCAGCGCCGCGCGCTGCAATCCGTTCTCGGTCAACCGCGACGGGATCAACATCGGCGAGGCCGCCGCGGTGTTCCTGATGACCCGCCAGGCCAATGCCGAAGGCCGCAGCGTGGCCCTGCTCGGCGCCGGTGCCAGCTCCGACGCCCACCATATTTCCGCCCCGGACCCGAGCGGTGCCGGTGCCCTGCGCGCCATGGCCGAGGCCCTGGCCCACGCCGGCCTCAAGCCTGGGCAGATCGACTACCTGAACCTCCACGGCACCGCCACCCGGCACAACGACGCCATGGAGAGCATCGCCGTGAACCGCCTGTTCGGCCCTGGCCTGGCCTGCTCCTCGACCAAGCCCATGACCGGTCACACCCTCGGCGCCGCCGGTGCCCTGGAAGCCGCGTTCTGCTGGCTGGCCCTGGCCCGGGAGCAGCACGACGGCCTGCTGCCGCCACACCTCTGGGACGGCCACGCCGACCCGCAACTGGCCGCCCTCGACCTGATCGAGCCAGGCCGCCGCCTGCCCGCCAGCGGGCCGCGGCACCTGATGAGCAACTCGTTCGCCTTCGGTGGCAACAACGTCAGCCTGATTCTCGGAGACACCCCATGATTGCCTGGCCACTGGCCGAACTCCTGCCCCACGCCGGCGACATGATCCTCATCGACGGGATCGAGTCGTTCGACGAGGAGCAGATCCACACCCACCTCACCGTGCGCCCCGGCGGCCTGTTCAATCGGCCCGACGGCAGCCTGCCGGCCTGGGTCGGCATCGAGCTGATGGCGCAGACCGTCGCCGCCTATGCCGGCTGCCGCGCGCGCCAGCAGGGCAAGCCGGTGGAGCTGGGCTTCCTGCTCGGCACGCGCAAGTTCGAATGCGATGTCGAGCATTTCCCCGCCGGCGCGCAGCTGCGCGTGCATGCCCTGCGCTCGCTGGAAGACGACAACGGCATGGGCGTGTTCGAGTGCCACCTGTACGGACCGGGGCTGCACGCCACGGCCCGCCTGAATGTTTTCCGCCCGCCGCAGGCCACCGCATACCTGGCCGAAGCGGGCGACGAGGAGTCCCCACAATGACCGACACCATCCTGGTCACCGGTTCCAGCCGTGGCATCGGCCGCGCCATCGCCCTGCGCCTGGCCCGTGCCGGCTTCGACCTGGTGCTGCACTGCCGCAGCGGCCGCGCCGAGGCCGAGGCGGTCGCCGAGGAAGTCCGCGGCCTCGGCCAGCAGGCCCGGGTCCTGCAGTTCGACGTGGCCGACCGCGCCGCCTGCGCGGCGATCCTCAGCGACGACGTGGAAACCCATGGCGCCTACTACGGCGTGGTGTGCAACGCCGGCCTGACCCGCGACGGTGCCTTCCCGGCGCTGACCGAGGAAGACTGGGACCAGGTCCTGCGCACCAACCTCGACGGCTTCTACAACGTCCTGCACCCGGTGATGATGCCGATGATCCGTCGCCGCGCGCCGGGGCGCATCGTCTGCATCACCTCGGTGTCGGGGCTGATCGGCAACCGCGGCCAGGTCAACTACAGCGCCTCCAAGGCCGGCGTGATCGGCGCGGCCAAGGCCCTGGCGATCGAGCTGGGCAAGCGCAGGATCACGGTCAACTGCGTGGCCCCGGGGCTGATCGACACCGCCATGCTGGACGAGCACGTGCCGGTGGAAGAACTGCTGAAAATGATCCCGGCACAGCGCATGGGCACCCCCGAGGAAGTCGCCGGCGCGGTGAACTTCCTCATGTCCGCCGAGGCCGCCTACATCACCCGCCAGGTCCTGGCCGTCAACGGAGGCCTGTGCTGATGAAGCGTGTGGTCGTCACCGGCATGGCCGGCATCACTTCCCTGGGCAGCGACTGGGCGACCATCGCCGCAAATTTCGCCGCCAACCGCAGCGGCATCCGGCGCATGGACGAATGGGACCGTTTCGAAGAACTGAACACCCGCCTGGCCGGCCCGGTAGATGACTTCGCCGTGCCGGCCAGCTGGACCCGCAAGCAGCTGCGCAGCATGGGCCGGGTCTCCCGGCTCGCGGTCGCCGCCTCGCAGAATGCGCTGCTCGACGCCGGCCTGCTCGACGCCCCGTCGATCCGCGACGGGCGCATGGGCGTGGCCTGCGGCTCGTCCACCGGCAGCACCGACGAGATCAAGGCGTTCGGCAACATGCTGCTCAACTCGGTGGCCGAAGGCCTCAACGCCAACTCCTACGTGCGCATGATGCCGCACACCACCGCGGCCAATATCAGCATCTTCTTCGGCCTCACCGGACGCCTGATCCCTACCTCCAGCGCCTGCACCAGCGGCAGCCAGGGCATCGGCTACGCCTACGAGGCGATCAAGTTCGGCCGCCTGCCGCTGATGCTCGCCGGCGGCGCCGAGGAGCTGTGCCCGACCGAGGCCATGGTGTTCGACGCGCTGTACGCCACCAGCCTGAAGAACGACGCCCCGCACAGCACCCCGAGCCCCTACGACAGCGGCCGCGACGGCCTGGTGATCGGCGAGGGTGCCGGCATGCTGGTGCTGGAAGAACTGGAGCACGCCCTGGCCCGCGGCGCGCATATCTACGCCGAGATCGTCGGCTTCGGCAGCAATGCCGACGGCCAGCACACCACCCGCCCCGAGCAGGCGACCATGCGCCGGGCGATGGAACTGGCCCTGGAAGATGCCGAGCTGGCGCCGCAGGCCATCGGCTACGTCAACGGTCACGGCACCGCCACCGAACAGGGCGATATCGCCGAGACCCTGGCCACCAGCAGCCTGTTCGGACCACGGATGCCGATCAGTTCACAGAAAAGCTTCCTCGGCCACACCCTCGGCGCTTGCGGCGCGCTGGAGGCCTGGTTCAGCATCGAAATGATGAACAGTGACCGCTACGTGCACACCCTCAACCTGGTCAACATCGACCCGCGCTGCGGCGAGCTGGACTACCTTTGCGGGGAGTTCCGCGGCATCAGCAACCAGTACGTCATGAGCAACAACTTCGCCTTCGGCGGCGTCAACACCTCGTTGATCTTCCGTCGCTGGCCCTGAAACGAACAGGAGAGAAAGGAATGTCTTCGATGATTCGCATGGCCCTGCTGGGCCTGGCGCTGGCCTTCGCGGCGGGCTGTACCTCGAAGCCGGTGATGGCGCCCAAGGAACTGCTGGTGGTCGGCCATTCGTACAGCAACGACGAGATCCAGCGCGCCATCCTCCAGGCCGTGGCCGAGCGCGGCTGGACCGCGCGCAACGTGGTGCCGGGCCTGGTCCAGGCCGACATCACCGTGCGCAACACCTTCTATGCCGCGGTGGATATCCGCTACAGCCTGAGCAACTTCCGCATCGACTACCGCGACAGCCGGGGCCTGGACTACAACAACGGCAAGATCCATCGCAACTACAACCGCTGGGTGTACAACCTCGACAAAAGCATCATGCGCGAACTGCAGCGCATCGAGACCAACCGCATGGTGCAGCGCGCCGTCAACGAACAACGCTCGAACAACCACTGATCAAGGAACGAAACCATGCGTCTGAAAACCTGGACCGCCACCGCCGCCCTCATGCTCTGCGCCCTGCCCGGCCTCAGCCAGGCCCGCGATACCGCGCTGTACCTGCCGTTCGAGAAGGTCGTGCAGCAGATGACCGCCGAGAAGAAGCTCGACGGTTCGGTGAAGTTCTACCTGGCCGGCGTGCAGCCCAAGGGCAAGGTCACCGTGGTCAGCCCGGGCGCGGTCACCAACAAGAAGACCAACGCCTTCAACAAGTCCGACGAAGCGGCCTGTGAATGGGCCCTGCAGTCGGCCCTGCTGACCATGCAGGACGCCGCGAAAAAGGTGAACGCCAACGCCGTGACCAATATCGCCAGCTACTACAAGAAGAACGAGCGTAAAGATGCCGTCACCTACGAGTGCCACGCCGGCGCCGTGATGGCCGGTGTCGCGATCAGGGGCGACCTGTCCCGCGTCGACTGATTCAGGTCTTTCGGGTCAGCAGCTCGACGAAGGCGTCCGCCATCGCCGAGCCCTGCTCCCGGCGCTGTACCAGCCACACCGCGGTGTCGGCGTCGGGGTCCAGCAGCGTGCGATAGACCACACCGTCGATACGCATGCGCTGGAACGACGCCGGCAGCACCGACACACCCAAGCCCGCCGAAACCAGACCGATGATGGTCATCACCTCCGCCGCCTCCTGGGCGAAATGCGGGGTGAACCCGGCTTGCCGCGCCAGGCTCAGCAACTGTGCGTGCAGGCCGCTGCCGTAGCTGCGCGGGAAGAACACGAAGGGCTCGTTGGCCAGTGCCGCCAGGTGCAGGCCGTTTGCCGAGCCCTGCGCCAGCGGGTGATCGGCATTCAGCACGGCCACCAGCGGCTCGCGCAGCAGTTCGGTGGCGACCAGGCTGTCCGGCAGCGGCAACGGCCGCATCAGGCCGACCTCGATGCGTTCGTCGAGCAGCGCTTCGGCAACGTCGCGGCTGCTCATTTCCTTGAGATTCAGGTGCACGGCAGGGAAACGCTGGCGGAAGCTGTAGATCGCCCTGGGAATGCTCGAGTTGAACGGCGCCGACGAGGTGAAGCCGATCTTCATCTCGCCCAGCTCGCCCAACTGCGCGCGACGCGCCACATCGGCGGCCTTGTCCACCTGCGCCAGCACCTGGCGGGCCTCTTCGAGAAACAGCCGGCCGGCCTCGCTGAGTTCCACTCGTCGGTTGGTGCGCTCGAACAGGCGGGCCCCCAGCTCCTGTTCCAGGGCCTGGATCTGCTGGCTCAGCGGCGGCTGGGAAATCCCCAGGGCCTGCGCGGCCCGGCCGAAATGCAGCTCTTCGGCGACGGCGATGAAATACCGCAGGTGGCGTAACTCCATAAGCGCTCCAATAAGTCGCCAAACGTCTTAAACAGGTCGAACAATATATTGGAAATGATCATTAGCCAGCTATATGATTTTTCCAGTTGCCCCCGAGGCCGCACCCCGCCGAGGTTCCCGTGAAAACTGCTGTAGCGCCCCACGTTCATGATCTTCCCCCGCAAACGGTGGCCGACGTTGCCGCCAACCTGACAGAAACCTGGATCGAAAAAGGCACCCCGGCGTTCATGCGCACGGTGCTGGCGCTGTTCTGCGGCGGTTTCGCCACCTTCGCCCTGCTCTACTGCGTGCAGCCGATGATGCCGCTGCTGTCCCGCGACTTTGCCATCAACGCGGCGCAGAGCAGCCTGGTGCTGTCGGTGTCCACCGGGCTGCTGGCCTTCGGGCTGTTGATCACCGGGCCGATTTCCGACCGTATCGGGCGCAAGCCGGTGATGGTCTTCGCCCTGTTCTGCGCGGCCCTGAGCACCCTCGCCAGCGCCCTGATGCCGACCTGGGAAGGCGTGCTGGCGATGCGCGCGCTGGTGGGCCTGTCGCTGAGCGGGCTGGCGGCGGTGGCGATGACCTACCTGAGCGAGGAAATCCATCCGCAGCACATCGGCCTGGCCATGGGCCTGTACATCGGTGGCAACGCCATTGGCGGGATGAGCGGGCGGCTGATCACCGGGGTGCTGATCGACTTCGTCAGCTGGCACACGGCGATGCTGGTGATCGGCGGCCTGGCCCTGCTGGCGGCGGCGCTGTTCTGGAAGGTGCTGCCGGAATCGCGCAACTTCCGTGCGCGCTCGATGAACCCGCGCAGCCTGCTGGATGGGTTCCTCCTGCATTTGCGCGATGCCGGGCTGCCGTGGCTGTTCCTCGAAGCCTTCCTGCTGATGGGCGCCTTTGTCACCTTGTTCAACTACATCGGCTATCGCCTGCTGGCCGAGCCGTATCACATGAGCCAGGCGTTGGTGGGGTTGCTGTCGATCGTCTACCTGTCGGGCATCTACAGCTCGGCGCAGATCGGCGCGCTGGCCGACCGGCTGGGTCGGCGCCGGGTGTTCTGGGGCACCATCGTGCTGATGCTCGGCGGCATGCTGCTGACCCTGTTCAGCGCGTTGCCGCTGGTGATCGTCGGCATGCTGGTGTTCACCTTCGGCTTCTTCGGCGCGCACTCGGTGGCCAGCAGCTGGATCGGCCGCCGCGCGTTCAAGGCCAAGGGGCAGGCGTCGTCGCTGTACCTGTTCAGTTACTACGCGGGGTCGAGCGTGGCGGGGACGGCGGGCGGGGTGTTCTGGCACTACGGCGGGTGGAACGGGATCGGGCTGTTCATTGGCAGCCTGCTGGCGGTGGCGCTGGGGGTGGCGGTGTATCTGAGCAAGTTGCCGCCGAAGACGGCGTAGTTGTCGGGGACCGCTTTGCGGTCCTTCGCGGGCAAGCCACGCTCCTACAGAGCCCGTGCAGTCCGTTGTAGGAGCGAGGCTTGCCCGCGAAGGCCTGCGCAGCAGGCCCATTCCAGACACCCACAAACATAAAGTTTGTGGAACATGAAAATCCTAGGACGTACCCTACGCAATCTGTCGGTCCTGGCTTCCTTGCCCATGGAAACCACTCCTTCTAGGCTTTGTCGGTCGCTGAATCGTCAGCGATCGGGGTGTGGAAACCTTGGCTTCATCGAGTTGGTCCGTCTATGGCGGCTGTGCGCGGGAGACCTTCGGGTCTGCCGGGTTCCTACTCGCTCGGTTTTCCACCCCGCGTACAGCTGCCACCCTTTCGTGTGGAAACGAAAGGCTGGAGGCCCGAACCGAGTAGACACGCCAATGAAGAAAATCGTCCCCGACCCACCCCTCTCACCCACCTGCAGCCGAGCCTTCGGCGAATGTCCCAGCCATCCGCCGTTATTCTCCGTCAACGCCGGCATCGACCCGCATAGCGCGTTGGTGCACACCTCGATGTTCCTGCGCTGCGCCTACGAATCGGCCCAGCAATCCCTCAGCCCGGACTCCGGCAGCAGCAGCTTTCCCTGGCTGACGATGCATGCCGTGGAAGCCGCGAAAGCGGTAGTGGACGGGTTGCTCGAAGGCATCGAACAGGAGAGCTGGAAAGAGCCAATCAGCTAAATAGCGCCGCGGTCGGCGTGGGAGCGGATTCATCCGCGATCGGCGGCGAAGCCGTCGTAGAACCTGAGTCCCGGATCTACCTGAAACAACCGGGACTCAGGTTTTATGGCCGCTTCGCGCCCAATCGCGGATGAATCCGCTCCCACACCGACCGTGGTGTCACGAGATTCGGGGTCAGTTCACGACCTCGACCAGATCCACATCCACTTCCCGCGACATCAGGTGCTTCTCCACCTCGCCCGTCAGCTTGACCCTGGTCTTGTCATTGAACGCCACCGGTGGCAGGTCCTCGTTGTCGATCTCCACGGTGATGGTCCCGGTGTTGTCCTTGAACTCGTACTTGTCGTCGTTGTTGATCTTCTTGATCACATAGCCGGTGAGCACCACCGGGGTATCGTCGGCGGCGTCGCTGGACGCGGCCACGGTGGTCACCGCCTGCGCGCCGGGCCCGGTGTAGCCGCTGCCGGCGGCCAGGGCGGCGGTGCTGAACAGCGGGGCGAGAACGAGGGCGAGGTAACGAATTTTCATGGTGCTGATCCTGTAGGGGTTTTGATGGGATCAGATTACCCGGGGAGCCTGAATTCAAACTTAACCCGTGGTCCTACCTGGTATTTCTGTCAGTTGTGCCCCAGTTGGGCAAATGGTCTGCTGAGCCTGCAACGATTCGCTTCGGGAAACGGAGGCATCATGACCAGCCAGCCTGCTCGGAAACATCACGTGCTCCACTACGGCGTGCTCGCACTCGTCCTCGGACTGCAGGCATGCACGGTGAACACCAGATCACCATCATCCACGACAGCCCACGCCGACCATCACTACCTGACCGCGCAGGAAAAGACTCAGGTTGGTCAACGCGCGGTGCTGCGCCTGAGGGAGCGCTACCGCGATACGCGCAGCGAGTGCCCGCCGGACGGCAAAGCGGCGTTCTACTGCGATGGTGTATTCGTGCGCGCATTGAATATCGACTGGAACAGCCCGACATTCTGGAATCCGGTCGCCAAGGACATCGAGCGCAACGGCGTGTCGTTCATCTACATGCGCGAAGATGCCAGGATCGAAGAGGTCCCCGGCATGGCGGGGATCATCATGAGCGAGTTCGATGCCCATACCCAGGAAAAGCTGGTGGTCGGCTGCGCATTCCCGATCAATGCTCAGACCAATGTGCGGGATGACAGTTGCTATACCTCCAAGCGCCCGATGTCCTGCCAGAAACGACGGGTGTGGACCGCAGAGAGCTGGCTCGGCTACTACGAGTATGCTCTGGACTTCGTTTGCTCCTTCGACCCGACCGCCAGGTGGTTCCAGTTGAGCATCGAAATCCGCCGGGACCACGCCGACAAGCTGCGCAGCGACTGGAACGAGGTAATCATCCGGCCCTGGGCACAGAACGTTCCCGAACGCCTGCCGCTGGAAGTCCTCTGGTACAACGGCAGCGAAGAAGGTCTCATGCGTGCCCGCACCATGCAGGACAACTTCATCAGGGGCACTGGCCTGTTCATCCCCATCGTGCGGGTGGACCTGGGCAGCGCGGACGTCTTTCTCTACACGCCCAAGGATCAGTTGGAACTGCCGGCCAGGGCACGCGGAACGACCGGAACGAAGGTCCTGACAGGAAAACCGCAGAGCGGGGCGGCGCGGTGAAGCGCCTGTCTATCCGCCGTCTCGCACTGCTCACGCTGGCGGCGGGCCTGGGATGTACGGCGATTCCCGCAACGAGCGCCGAGGACCCGGGACGCAGCGTGGTCCACCGCCTGCAGCAACGCTTCGACGACACCCGCGCGGCGTGCGAGGACGGCAGTGCCGCCTACAACTGCAGCGGGGTGATCGTTCGCGCCATCCGCGATCCGTCCAATCCAACGTTCTGGAATCCATCGCCGGGCGGTGTCGAGCGTGACGGTGTAGCGTTCTCCTATATCCGGGCGGATGTCGGCAGCCTTCATCTGGCGGGTAACGCGGGGTTGATAATGCGCGAACTGGGAGCTCCGTCAGAACAGCGGCTGTCCGTGCGTTGCGTGTTCCCCTCCAATGCAAATACTTCCATGCGCGCCGATAGCTGCGCGACCGAAGAATTCCCTCTGCCTTGCCATCTCAGCGGAGTGACCGACATCCCTACCTGGCAGGCCCACTACGAACAATACGGTCCGGTCAAATCCTGCTATTTCGCACCGACTACCGAGTGGTTTCAATTCAGCATCGACGTCCGTGCCCATTTTCCCCAGCCGGAAAACCGCAAATACTGGAACGAGGTGGTAATCGCCGCCTGGCCGCAGGACATACCTGAACGATTGCCAATCGAAGCCCTGTTCTACAGCGGGGACGGGCTGTCTGGAGCCCGTCAGATGCAGGACAGCTTCATCCGCGCCACCGGCAAGTTCATTCCCGTGGTGAGGATCGAGCTGACCCAGGATCCGGTCTTCTACTACTCGCCAAAGGACCAGGCCGTGCAACCGCCTACGCCGACGACCACCCAGCCAAAATGAAAATGCCGCCCGAAAGGGCGGCATTCATGAATCAAGCCGAGGCTCAGGCGTGGTACTGCGCCGACAACTCATGCACCGCGTTGATGAACGCACCGGCATGCTCCGGATCGACTTCCGGGGTGATGCCGTGGCCGAGGTTGAACACATGGCCAGTGCCATGGCCGTAGCTGGCGAGGATACGCGCGACCTCGGCGCGGATCGCCTCGGGCTTGGCGTAGAGCACGGTCGGGTCCATGTTGCCCTGCAGCGCGACCTTGTCACCGACGCGGCGGCGGGCGTCACCGATCTCGCAGGTCCAGTCCAGGCCCAGTGCGTCGGCACCGGCTTCGGCGATGCTTTCCAGCCACAGGCCGCCGTTCTTGGTGAAGAGGATCACCGGCACCTTGCGCCCGTCGTGCTCGCGGATCAGGCCGCTGACGATCTTGCGCATGTAGGCCAGGGAGAACTCCTGGTACGCCGCCGCCGACAGGTTGCCGCCCCAGGTGTCGAAGATCTGCACCGCTTGCGCGCCGGCCTGGATCTGCCCGTTGAGGTAGGACGTCACCGACTGCGCCAGCTTGTCCAGCAGCAGGTGCATGGCCTGCGGGTTGTCGTAGAGCATGGCCTTGGTCTTGCGGAAGTCCTTCGACGAGCCGCCTTCGACCATGTAGGTGGCCAGGGTCCACGGGCTGCCGGAGAAGCCGATCAGCGGTACACGGCCGTTCAGTTCGCGGCGGATGGTGCTGACCGCGTCCATGACGTAGCCGAGGTCCTTCTGCGGATCGGGGATCGGCAGGGCCTCGATGTCGGCCAGGGTGCTCACCACTTTCTTGAAACGCGGGCCTTCGCCGGTCTCGAAGTACAGGCCCTGGCCCATGGCATCGGGAATGGTGAGGATGTCGGAGAAGAGGATCGCGGCGTCCAGCGGGTAGCGGTCCAGCGGCTGCAGGGTCACTTCGCAGGCGAACTGCGGGTTCATGCACAGGCTCATGAAATCACCGGCCTTGGCACGGCTGGCGCGGTATTCCGGCAGGTAGCGGCCGGCCTGGCGCATCATCCACACCGGGGTGACGTCTACGGGTTGCTTGAGCAGGGCGCGCAGGAAACGATCGTTCTTCAAGGCAGTCATGTCGGCATCCGGAAAAAAAGTGCGGGCATTTTCTCAGACGGACAAAGAAAAGGCACGGTGGTTACCGTGCCTTTTGTCTATCAGGATGCCCTGGGTCAATAGTTTTTGTTGTAGTGCCCAGGCGGCAAATCAGACGCCCAGGTAGTCGAGGATCCCTTCGGCAGCGTTGCGGCCTTCGTAGATCGCCGTCACCACCAGGTCGGAACCACGAACCATGTCGCCACCGGCGAAGATCTTCGGGTTGCTGGTCTGGTGCTTGAACTTGCCTTGCTCCGGCGCGACGACACGGCCCTGGCTGTCGGTCTGGATGTCGAACTGCTCGAACCACGGCGCCGGGCTCGGACGGAAACCGAAGGCGATGACCACGGCATCGGCCGGGATGATCTCTTCGGAGCCCGGGATCGGCTCGGGGCTGCGACGGCCACGGGCATCCGGCTCGCCGAGACGGGTCTCGACCACCTTGACGCCTTCGACCTTGTCTTCGCCGACAATGGCGATCGGCTGGCGGTTGTAGAGGAACTTCACGCCTTCTTCCTTGGCGTTCTTCACCTCTTTGCGCGAGCCGGGCATGTTCGCCTCGTCGCGACGGTAGGCGCAGGTCACGGCCTTGGCGCCCTGGCGAATGGAAGTGCGGTTGCAGTCCATCGCGGTGTCGCCGCCGCCGAGGACCACGACCTTCTTGCCCTTCATGTCGACGAAGTCTTCCGGCGACTTCTCGAAGCCCAGGTTGCGGTTGACGTTGGCGACCAGGAAGTCCAGCGCGTCGTGCACGCCCGGCAGGTCTTCACCGGGGAAGCCGCCCTTCATGTAGGTGTAGGTGCCCATGCCCATGAACACGGCATCGTATTCGGCGAGCAGTTGCTCCATGGTCACGTCCTTGCCCACCTCGGTGTTCAGGCGGAACTCGATGCCCATGCCGCTGAAGACTTCGCGGCGATTGCTCAGCACGGTCTTCTCCAGCTTGAACTCGGGGATGCCGAAGGTCAGCAGGCCACCGATTTCCGGGTTCCTGTCGAACACCACCGGGGTCACGCCGCCGCGCACCAGGATGTCGGCACAGCCGAGGCCCGCGGGACCGGCGCCGATGATGGCGACGCGCTTGCCGGTCGGCTTGACCTTGGACATGTCCGGACGCCAGCCCATGGCGAAGGCGGTGTCGGTGATGTACTTCTCCACCGAACCGATGGTCACCGCGCCGAAGCCGTCGTTCAGGGTGCAGGCGCCCTCGCACAGACGGTCCTGCGGGCACACGCGGCCGCAGACTTCAGGCAGGGTGTTGGTCTGGTGCGACAGCTCCGCGGCGGCGAGGATATTGCCTTCGGAGACCAGCTTCAGCCAGTTGGGGATGAAGTTGTGGACCGGGCACTTCCACTCGCAGTACGGGTTGCCGCAACCCAGGCAGCGGTGCGCCTGCTCGGACGATTGCTGGGGTTTGAAAGGCTCGTAGATCTCCACGAACTCTTTCTTGCGCTGGCGCAGCAGCTTCTTCTTCGGATCCTTGCGCCCGACTTCGATGAACTGGAAGTCATTACTCAGACGTTCAGCCATTTTTAAAAACCTCTTTACCGCAGTTGCTAGCTTCACGCTGCAAGCTGCCAGACGATCACGTTTAGCCGGCGAGCCTCGCACAGGGCGAGGTCGCCGCTTGCAACTGCGTTATTGCGGGTTGGCCCGGGTGCTGGACAACAGGTTCTTCAGGTTCGCCGCCTTCGGCTTGACCAGCCAGAAGCGACGCACGTAGTCGTCCAGGTTTTCCCAGAGCTCACGGCCCCACGCACTACCGGTTTCCTCGACGTACTCGGTCAGCACGCGGTGCAGATGGCTGCGGTAAGCCTCCATCGCCTCGCCGGTGATCCGCTGGATTTCCACCAGTTCATGGTTCAGCTTGTCGACGAAGCTGTTGTCCATGTCCAGCACGTAGGCGAAACCGCCCGTCATGCCGGAGCCGAAGTTGTAGCCGGTCTTGCCCAGAACGCAGACAAAACCACCGGTCATGTATTCGCAGCAGTGATCGCCAGTGCCTTCGACGATAGCGTGGGCACCGGAGTTGCGCACCGCGAAGCGCTCGCCCGCGGTGCCGGCGGCGAACAGCTTGCCGCCGGTGGCGCCGTACAGGCAGGTGTTGCCGACAATGGCGCTGTCCTGGGTGGCGAACGGGCTGCCGGCAGGCGGCACGATGGTCAGCTTGCCACCGGTCATGCCCTTGCCGACGTAGTCGTTGGCGTCACCTTCCAGGTGCATGTGCAGGCCACCGGCGTTCCACACGCCGAAGCTCTGGCCCGCGGTGCCCTTGAAGCGGAAGGTGACCGGCGCCTTGGCCATGCCCTGGTTGCCGTGCAGGCGGGCGATCTCGCCGGAAATCCGCGCGCCGATGGAACGGTCGCAGTTGCAGATATCCAGTTCGAACTCGCCGCCGCTCAGGTCGCGAATGGCCGGCAGGGCCATCTGCACCATCTTCTCGGCCAGCACACCCTTGTCGAATGGCGGGTTGCGGTCGACCTCGCAGAACTGCGGCTTGTCGGCCGGCACGTGCGAGCTGCCCAGCAGCGGGCTGAGGTCGAGGTGTTTCTGCTTCTCGGTTTCACCCGGGAGCATTTCCAGCAGGTCGGTACGCCCGATCAGCTCGCCGAGGCTGCGCACGCCCAGTTTGGCCAGCCATTCACGGGTTTCCTCGGCGACGTAGGTGAAGAAGTTCACCACCATGTCGACGGTACCGATGTAGTGGTCCTTGCGCAGCTTGTCGTTCTGGGTGGCTACGCCGGTGGCGCAGTTGTTCAGGTGGCAGATGCGCAGGTACTTGCAGCCCAGGGCGATCATCGGCGCGGTACCGAAGCCGAAGCTTTCGGCGCCGAGGATGGCCGCCTTGATCACGTCGAGGCCGGTCTTCAAGCCGCCGTCGGTCTGCACCCGGACCTTGCCACGCAGGTCGTTGCCGCGCAGGGTCTGGTGGGTCTCGGCCAGGCCCAGTTCCCACGGGGCGCCGGCGTACTTGATCGAGGTCAGCGGCGAAGCGCCGGTACCGCCGTCATAACCGGAGATAGTGATGAGGTCGGCATAGGCCTTGGCCACGCCGGCGGCGATGGTGCCGACACCGGCTTCCGCCACCAGCTTGACCGAGACCAGCGCCTGCGGGTTGACCTGCTTGAGGTCGAAGATCAGTTGCGACAGGTCTTCGATCGAGTAGATGTCGTGGTGCGGCGGTGGCGAGATCAGGGTCACGCCCGGTACCGCGTAGCGCAGCTTGGCGATCAGGCCGTTGACCTTGCCGCCCGGCAGCTGGCCGCCCTCGCCCGGCTTGGCGCCCTGGGCCACCTTGATCTGCAGCACTTCGGCGTTGACCAGGTACTCCGGGGTGACCCCGAAGCGACCGGTAGCGACCTGCTTGATCTTCGAGCTGCGGATGGTGCCGTAGCGCGACGGATCTTCACCGCCTTCACCGGAGTTGGAACGCGCGCCCAGGCGGTTCATCGCCTCGGCCAGGGCTTCGTGGGCTTCCGGCGACAGCGCGCCGAGGGAGATACCGGCGGAGTCGAAGCGCTGCAGGATGGCTTGCAGCGGCTCGATTTCGCTGAGGTCCAGGGCCTGCTCGGCGGTCTTGACCTTGAGCAGGTCGCGGATCATCGACACCGGACGGTTGTCGACCAGCGCGGTGTATTCCTTGAACTTCTCGTAGTCGCCCTGCTGCACGGCGGCCTGCAGGGTGTTGACCACGTCCGGGTTGTAGGCGTGGTATTCGCCACCGTGGACGAACTTCAGCAGGCCGCCCTGCTGGATCGGCTTGCGCGCGCTCCAGGCTTCGGCGGCGAGCAGCTTCTGCTCGTTCTCGATGTCGACGAAGCGCGCGCCTTTCAGGCGGCTCGGGACACCACGGAAGCTCAGGTTGACCACTTCCTCGGACAGGCCGACCGCTTCGAACAGCTGCGCGCCGCGGTACGAGCCGATGGTGGAGATGCCCATCTTCGACAGGATCTTCAGCAGGCCCTTGGAGATGCCCTTGCGGTAGTACTTGAAGACTTCGTCCAGATCGCCCAGCACTTCGCCGGTACGGATCAGATCGGCCAGCACTTCGTAGGCCAGGTACGGGTAGACCGCCGAGGCGCCGAAACCGAGCAGCACGGCGAAGTGATGCGGGTCACGGGCGGTCGCGGTTTCGACGAGGATGTTGCTGTCGCAGCGCAGGCCTTTTTCGGTCAGGCGGTGGTGCACCGCGCCGACGGCCAGCGAAGCGTGGACCGGCAGCTTGCCCGGGGCGATATGACGGTCGCTCAGCACCAGCAGGGTCTTGCCTGCGCGCACGGCCTCCTCGGCCTGGTCGGCGACGCTGCGCACCGCGGCTTCCAGACCCAGGCTTTCCTCGTAGTTGAGGTCGATGACGTGACGCTCGAAACCTGGACGGTCGAGGTTGGTCAACGAACGCCACTTGGCCGGCGAGATCACCGGCGAGCTGAGGATCACCCGCGAGGCGTGCTCAGGGGATTCCTGGAAGATGTTGCGCTCGGCACCGAGGCAGATCTCCAGCGACATGACGATGGCTTCGCGCAGTGGGTCGATCGGCGGGTTGGTCACCTGGGCGAACTGCTGGCGGAAATAGTCGTAGGTCGAACGCACGCGCTGCGACAGGATCGCCATCGGCGTGTCGTCGCCCATCGAGCCGACCGCTTCCTGGCCCTGCTCGCCGAGCGGACGCAGGACCTGGTCACGCTCTTCGAAGGTGACCTGGAACATCTTCATGTATTGCTTGAGCTGGTCGGCGTCGTAGCTGGCCACGCCCTGGTCGTCGCTCAAATCGGCCTGGATGCGCAGGGCATTCTGGCGCAGCCAGCGCTTGTACGGGTGGCGCGATTTCAGACGGTCGTCGATGGCATTGGTGTCGAGAATCTGACCGGTCTCGGTGTCGACGGCGAAGATCTGCCCAGGGCCCACGCGGCCCTTGGCGATGACGTCTTCCGGCTTGTAGTTCCACACGCCGATTTCCGAGGCCAGGGTGATGTAGCCGTTCTTGGTGGTGACCCAGCGCGCCGGGCGCAGGCCGTTGCGGTCGAGCAGGCAGACCGCGTGGCGACCTTCGGTCATCACCACGCCGGCCGGGCCGTCCCACGGCTCCATGTGCATGGAGTTGTATTCGTAGAAGGCGCGCAGGTCAGCGTCCATGGTCTCGACGTTCTGCCAGGCCGGCGGAATGATCATCCGCACGCCACGGAACAGGTCGATACCACCGGTGACCATCAGTTCGAGCATGTTGTCCATCGAGGACGAGTCGGAACCTACGCGGTTGACCAGCGGGCCGAGCTCTTCCAGGTCCGGGATCAGTTCGTTGGCGAACTTGGTGCGACGGGCCTGGGCCCAGTTGCGGTTACCGGTGATGGTGTTGATCTCGCCGTTGTGGGCGAGGAAGCGGAATGGCTGCGCCAGCGGCCATTTCGGCAGGGTATTGGTGGAGAAGCGCTGGTGGAACACGCAGATCGCAGTCTGCAGGCGCTCGTCACCCAGGTCCGGATAGAAGGCGGCGAGGTCCGCCGGCATCATCAGGCCTTTATAGATGATGGTCTTGTGCGAAAAGCTGCAGATGTAGTGGTCGCTGTCTTCGGCGTTGGCCACCGAGGAACGGCGACGGGCACTGAACAGCTTGATGGCGAATTCCTGATCGCTCAGGCCTTCACCGCCGACGAACACCTGCTCGATCTGCGGCAGGCGCTCCAGGGCCAGGCGGCCGAGGACGCTGGTGTCGATCGGCACCTTGCGCCAGCCCACCAGTTGCAGGCCAGCGGCGAGGATCTCGCGGTTCATGTTTGCGCGCGCGGCTTCGGCCTTGGCGTTGTCCTGGTTGAAGAACACCATGCCCACGGCGTATTGCTTCGGCAGCTCGGCGCTGAAGGTTTCCTGGGCGATGGCGCGCAGGAACGCATCGGGCTTCTGCATCAGCAGACCGCAACCGTCGCCGGTCTTGCCGTCGGCGTTGATGCCGCCGCGGTGGGTCATGCAGGTCAGGGCTTCGATAGCCGTTGTCAAAAGGTGGTGGCTGGGCTCGCCCGTCATGTGGGCGATCAGACCGAATCCACAGTTGTCCTTGAACTCTTCGGGATGGTACAGACCTGTTTTCATAGACACTTTCTCACCAGGTTCGCCTCTCAAGTAGGCAAATCTCTTTTAATTCAACCACTTACCATCCACGCCGAACGAACGCCAGCTTTGCGGGGGCAATACGGGTGCCATTGTTGCACAGCGACAGGGAAGCCCACAAATTTGATGACGAATCATCGAAAATCTATGTCGCATTTTTGAATGTTTTTAAGCGAGTGTCGTGGTAACGACTTGGCTTGAGTCTGAAGCGTTTCAGCCATGACTGCAAGACGGGCTTGTGGCCGGCAGTCTGGGACAGAAAAGCCTGCCGCGCATTTGCACAGCAGGCTGCCTGTGAATTCAGAGGTTGATCAGGTGGCGGGGGTAGGATGCCACCTGGATCAGGCTATTTATCAGCGCGTCGCAGCGAGCTCTTGTTGGACGCTTGCGACAGTGCGAGGCCAAGGTTTACCAGCCTGGACCTTGGCTGGCAAGGCCTTGATGGCATTCAGTGCAGCATCGCGACTGGAGAAACTGCCGTAGGTGATGACATACAGCGGCTTGCCCTGGAGGTTTTTCTTGAAGTAGCGATAGTCGCCACCTTGCGCCTTCACATAAGCCTGAGCCGTGGCCTCGGAGCTGGTACCGAGGATCTGCACCACGTAATTGCCCGGTGCCTGCGCGGCATACCAGCCACCACCGGTGCTTCCACCAGCCGGTGCGGCAGCCGGTTTGGCGGCCGGTTTTTCCACGGGCTTGGCGGCCGGAGCGACCGGTTTGGCGACAGCGACTTCCGCCGGCTTCGGCGCAGGTGCAACCGGCTTGCTGGCGACAGGTGCGGCAGGTTGATGAACCGGTGCAACCGGCTGCGCGGAGGCCAGGGTCTGTGCCGGCTGGATCGGCTGCGCCGGAGTCGGCGCAGGGCCCGCCGTGGCACCTTCCGGCGGCGCGGTGGTGGTCACGGTGGGCGGCTGCAGCGCGGTATTGCCGGCCGGACCGCCTTCCTCACCCTCGTTCATGCCCGCGGCTTCCGCCAACGGACCGCGCATCACCGGCTGGGACTGCCCCACCAGTGGCAGCGGCATCGGCTGCGACGAGCCGGCGAACTCGATCGCCGGACCGCCATTGTTCGACTGCGCGTTGCCCGGCTGACCCTGGCCCAGCGGCAATTGCGCCTGCTCGGCAGGTGCGCCGGTCTTCGGCTGGTCGCCTTTCTTCGGCATCAGCACGGCGGCACCGACGGCGACAATCACCACGGCGGACAGCGCCAGCACATGTTTCTTCGGCATAGAGAACCCCACTGATGGTCGCTTCACCGTCGAGCGGCTGGCGATCATGGCTTCGATCAAGGTATCGCGGGCGACCTGGTTGATATTCCCGGGCCAGCCTTCGGAGTTTTGCTGGATGTCGGCGATCTGCTCGGCGGTGAACACTTCGATGCCGCGTCCCGCGCCTTCCAGACGCTGCTCCAGGTATTCCCGGGTCTCGTCTTCGCTGTAGGGCTGCAGTTCGATGACGTGGAAGCGCTCTTCCTCGATCTCCAGCCCGTCCAGGCTGGCGATCAGCGACGGCTCGCCGAACAGGAACACGTGAGGGCGACCTTCCGCGGTGCCCGCCGCCAGTTCCAGCAACGCTTGGAGCGCCGATTCGCCCAGTTGTTCCGCGTCGTCGACCAGCAGATAGACTTCCTGGCCGGTCAGGCCGAGCTGGACCACCTGGGACAGGATCGCCGGGACTTCGGCCTTGGCCACGTTCAGCGACTGCGCCGCCTGGGCCAGCACAGCGGCGGCGTCGCTGGCGCCGCGGGCGGAAATCACCACGCTCTGCACCGTCTGCTTGTTGGTGCTGGCCACCAGCGCCTGGCGCAGCAGGGTCTTGCCGCTGCCCTGCGGCCCCGTCACCACCAGCAGCAACTGGCTGTAGCGGGCGAGGTGATGCAGTTGCCCCAGCACCGGCTTGCGCTGGGCGGGGAAGAACTTGAACCCCGGCACGCGCGCGGCGAAGGGGTCGTGATTCAACTGGTAGTGGCCGAGAAAGGCCTCGTCGGCATGCAAACTAGTCATCGGGCTCTCATCGACCTCAAAGCTGAGCCACGATCGCGGGGTAATCCGCCGCCAGCGTGGCCTGAAGAATCTCTTGCGGGTAGTCATCGGTGACCACCGCCTCGCCCAGCTTGCTCAGCAGGACCAGACGCAGACGACCATCGAGGACTTTCTTGTCCACCGCCATGTGCTGCATGAACTGCGCCGGCGTCATGTCCTGCGGCGGAACCACCGGCAGGCCGGCGCGCTGCAGCAGGCGAATGCCGCGGTCACGGTCCTGCTGGCTGATCCAGCCCAGGCGCATGGACATTTCCAGGGCCATCACCGTGCCCGCGGCCACTGCCTCGCCATGCAGCCACACACCATAGCCCATCTGGGTTTCGATCGCGTGGCCGAAGGTATGCCCGAGGTTCAGCGTGGCACGCACCCCGGACTCGCGCTCATCGGCACCCACCACCGCAGCCTTGGCGGCGCAGGAGCGCCGGATGGCTTCGGTCAGGGCCACGGTGTCGAGGCCGCGCAGGGCATCGACATTGGCTTCGAGCCAGCCGAGGAAAGGTTCGTCGCAGATCAGGCCGTACTTGATCACCTCGGCCAGGCCAGCGGACAGTTCACGTGGCGGCAGGGTGCGCAGGCTGGCGGTGTCGATCAGCACCGCGTTGGGCTGATAGAAGGCACCGACCATGTTCTTGCCCAGCGGGTGATTGATCCCGGTCTTGCCGCCGACGGAAGAATCGACCTGGGACAGCAGGGTGGTCGGCACCTGGATGAAGTCGACCCCGCGCTGGTAGCAGGCGGCGGCGAAGCCGGCCATGTCGCCGATGACACCGCCACCGAGGGCAACCACGGTGGTGCGACGGTCGTGCCGCGCGGTGAGCAGGGCATCGAAGATCAGTTGCAGGGTTTCCCAGTTCTTGTGGGCCTCGCCATCCGGCAGCACCACCGGCAGCACCGAGTAGGCACCGAGGGTCTTGCTCAGGCGCTCCAGATACAGGGGCGCGACGGTCTCGTTGGAAACGATGGCGACCTGCCGACCGGCAATATGCGGCGCCAGCAGTTCAGGTTGTTCCAGCAGCCCTTCACCGATGTAGATCGGGTAGCTGCGTTCGCCCAGGTCGACCTTAAGTGTCTGCATGTATCCCCACATAGAACGAAGACGCGGGCCTCGAATCCTGGCCCGCGTGATAACAAAGTGCCCTGTCACGGCATGACTGGTCGCCGAGGATAGTCATGCGTCAGCGGGGCGGCAACTTCTGCAAGCGCTCGAGAATATCCAGCACCACCATGCGTGGCGGCCGTTCGTCGGTTTCCACGACCAGGTCGGCGATCTCCCGGTACAGCGGATCGCGCAGCGCCAGGAGATTGCGCAGGGTTTCCTCGGGATTGGCGGTCCGCAGCAAGGGGCGATTGCGGTCACGGGCAGTACGCCCGACCTGCTGCTCGACCGAGGCATGCAGGTAGATGACCCGGCCGCCTTCGTGCAACGCCTTGCGGTTGGCATCGCGCATCACCGCACCGCCACCGGTGGCCAGAACCACGCCGTCCGCGGCGCACAGCTCGGCGATCATCGCCTGCTCACGGTCGCGGAAGCCCGGTTCGCCTTCCTTGTCGAAGATCCACGGGATATTCGCGCCGGTGCGCAGTTCAATTTCCTTATCGGAATCCTTGAAAGGCAGGCGCAGCTCTTTGGCAAGCAGGCGGCCGATGGTGCTTTTGCCAGCACCCATCGGCCCAACAAGTATCAAATTTCGCACAGAATCAATGACTCACAGCAATCGCCTGGTCACTCATGATACGCGGAGTCAGGAAGACCAGCAGCTCGGATTTTTTCTCTTGGATGGTGGAGCGACGAAACAGCCGTCCAACATACGGCACATCGCCGAAAAATGGCACCTTGTCCTGCACATTACTTTTGCTGGTGGAGTAAACGCCACCGATGACGATGGTCTGGCCATCGCCCACGCGAACCCGGGCATTGACCTCGTTCTTGCGGATCGGCGGCACCGTGCCCTGGACATTCAGGTAGTCCGGCTCATCCTTGGTCACCTTGACCTGCATGCTCACTTCGCCGCCCGGCATGATCTGCGGCGTAACCTCCAGCGACAGCGAGGCTTCGCGGAAGGTGATGGAGGTGGTGCCGTTGGCCCCCGACTCCTGGTACGGCACCTCGGAGCCCTTGAGGATTCGCGCGGTTTCCTTGTCGGCGGTGAGCACCTTGGGCTGGGAGATGATTTCACCGTTGCCGGACTTCTCCATCGCGCTGAGCTCCAGGTCGAGCAGGCCGCTGTCACCGATCAGGCCGAAGCCGATACCCGACGCCGGGCGGTCCAGGCCCAGGTCGACGAAGGTCGGCGACTCTACCCCCAAGCCCCGGGCGTTCAAGCGGCCACCGCCCAGGGAACCACCCCAGCGCACACCCAGACCACGCTCGTAGTCGACGTTGGCCTCGACGACCCGCGCTTCTATCAGTACCTGCCGTACCGGCACATCCAGTTGCCCCAGGAGCCGGCGCAGCGTATCGAGGCGCTGCGGGCTCTGGCTGGTGACGAGGGTATTGGTGCGTTCATCGACGCTGATCGCACCCCAGGGCTCCTCGTCCGGGTTGGCCTCCAGCAGCGGCTGGAGCAACGCGGCAAGGTCAGCGGCGCTGGCGTGATTGACCTGGAGCAGCGCCTGCTCCCTGAAAAACGACTGCGGCCTGGCGGTATCCGCCAGTTCCGCCAACGGCGCCACCAGCAGGACATTGCCATCCATGCGTTTGCCCAGGCCCTTGCTGCGCAGCACGGTGTCCAGCGCCTGCTCCCATGGGACTTCCTGCAGACGCAGGGTTACATTGCCGCGAACTTCGTCGCTGACCACCAGGTTGACCCCGACGAAGTCGGCCAGTACCTGCAGCACGGCCCTGACCTCGACATCCTGGAAATTCAGCGACAGCGGCTTGCCCGCGCTCCCACCTGGCAGCGGAACGGCGACGACCGACGGTGCAAGCAGCACCAGACACAACACCAGCATGAACATCCTGTTCATTCATCCTTCCTTATATCTATTCATTCCCTGACCGGCGACAGCAGGGCCAATACCCGCGGGATGCCTGCCACGCCGTCCGTGGCGCCCAGAAGCTCTAGCCGTTCCTCATCGATAGCGCTCACCCGCCCAGACCCCAGCGGGTCGCCTTCGCGCAACAGATGGACCTTGTCGCCCCAGCGCACCAGCGCCGCCTGCCCCTTTCGGTCACGCAGATACCCCACCATGCGCGCCTGCTCCAACGGTATCCCCGTGCTCCCCGTGACCAGGGCGTCGAGAGGCTCGAACGGATTGCGCGGCCGCGCCGACACAGGCACCGTCTGGTCTGCCAGCGCCTGTACTTCCAGGGCACGGTAGGCATGCAACTGCAGTTGCAGACGCAAGGCCCCGGGTGACAGCTCGTCCGCCGCCGCCAGTTGCAATTCATGCAGGGTGACCAGCATGTCCAGGCCCTCGAGTTCCGTGAGGAAGCGTTTCAATGACGGGTATTCGCCCAGCACCTGCACCCGCAGCGGAAGCCGGACATGATGTGCCCCCACCTCGGGCTCCAGAACCTCGACCTGTTCGAACGACAACCCTGCGCCCGAGCGAGCCAGCCCCTGCAGCAGGCTCGCCAGGCCATCAGCGTCGAATAGTTGGCGGCGCCGGCGTTCAAGGTCGTTCTGCAACTCACGGTTCTTCGTCTCGTGGGCAGCCAGTCGCCCCACCTCCCCCGACCCGGCCTGCCATTGCTGCTGCGACTGTTCGTGGCGAGCCCGTTCCCGAATGATCTCGGCATGCCACTCGCGCCCCCAGAGCCCATGACCCGCCACCGGGAACACCAGCAGACAGACCGCCAGCAACCCCGACTTCGCCAGCCACGACCAGCGCAGCAGGGCCGACCAGTCAACGGCGTCATCGATCAGCGAGAGGCTCATGGCGCCGTCCCGGTGCGGCGACCGGCCAGCAGGCGAAAGCGTTCTCCGGCGGATGACGAGGTCAGCGCCTGCAAATCGGCCATGCCCAGCCCAGGCGACATGCGCAGATGGTGCAGCAGTTGCGCGACATCGGCACCGCCACGAGCCAGCCCGGTGAGGCGCAGCTCGCCGTCCGCCCACGTCAGTTCCTCCAGGCGGACACCCGCCGGAACGATCGCCATCAGGGTCGACAGCAGATCGCTCCCCGAGGTGCGCTGCGCCTGCAGTTCGCGCAATGCCTCCAGTTGCACCTGCAGGTCCTCACCCCGCTCGCGCAGCACGGCGACCTGCGCCAGACCTTCGGCCAACCCGGTGATGCGCGTCTCCAACACTTGATTGTCGGTACGCCAGCGCTCCAGGTGCTGACTGAGCAGCGCGGCGAGCACCAGCGTCAGCAGCAGGCCTGACACCAGGCAGCCAAGCAGCGCTGCCTGCCAACGCCGCACCGCCCGCAGGCGCTGCCACTCGCGCCACGGTAGAAGATTGACCTCGCCCATCAGCAGAATCCCCGTAGCGCCAGGCCGCAGGCGACGCCGAGCAAGGGTGAGGCCTGCTCCAGGCCGCTGCGCTCACCGCGAGGGGGCAGCACGCTCGCCAGCGGATCGCAGATCCGGGTCGGGATCCCCAGCCACTGCTGCAGTTGTCCGGCCAGCCCATCCTGGCGGGCATGGGTTCCCGCCAGCCAGAGCTGGTCCGGCATCGTTCCGGGTTCGCGCAGCAGGCACAGGTCAACGAAATCCAGCAAACATTCCGCATAGGGTTGGGCAGGCACCCTGTGGTCGCTGAACAGCACCGAGCCATCCGCACGAAAACCATGGAAGACCCAGGCATCCGTCTCCAGCAGCACCACCGCGGACACGCCCGATGCCTGGCGGCCGAGCACGCGCTGCCAGGCGTGGCTGTCGACATCGACGATGCGGGCGTGCAGGCCGGCCAATCCCATCACGGTGTCCAGGCTGTCCAGCCACTCCTGGCGACAGGCGGTGAAGGCCACGTCGAGGCTGCCGGACACTCCGGGGATCACCCGGTAGTCCAGGGCGGCCTCCTGCACCGCAAACGGAATGAACGGCTCGACCTCGTCACGCAGCCGCTCGTCGATTTCATCCTCGTCCAGCCCCGGCGGCATCTGCAACGAACGCTGGATCACCGCTGCGGCCGGCACCGCCAATGCCGCCTCGCGGACGCTGGCCCCGCTGCGTTCCAGGGCCCTGGCCAGAGCCTCGGCCACCGCCGCGGGCGCTACCACTCGCCCGTCGTCCAGGGCACCCGCTGGCAAGGGCTCGATGGCCCAGCCGCGCAGCCCCGGACCCTGCGGGCGGCGCTCCAGTTGCAGCAACCTGACCGTACCGAAGGCGATTTCCACCCCCAGCAGTGAACCGGCATTACCGCCTGTGCGTCCAAACATCCTGTTTCCTCGTCCTGTCCTGAAAAGAGGCCGCACGCCGCCGTCCTGGTGAAGGGGGCAATGGCCGACCTTGACACCGGGGTGCAAATCACGCGGGAAAGTGAAAATTGCTTATAATGCCGAGCGCTTTTTCCGGCCCGTCAGGCCCTGCGCCCAACTCAAAACTCCAACTGGACACCCCAACGCCTTGATACGCCTGCTGAAGTTCTTCTGGTGGTCTTTCGTCGCAGTCATTAGCGCAGCCGTCCTCGGTCTGAGCGGCGCGTTTCTGTATCTTAGTCCCAGCCTGCCTTCGGTCGAGGCGCTGCGAAGCATCCAGTTGCAGATACCGCTGAGGGTCTACAGCAGTGACGGCAAGCTGATTGCCGAGTTCGGCGAAATGCGGCGGTCTCCAATCCGTTTCGCGGATATTCCCCCACACTTCATTCAGGCTTTGCTGTCAGCCGAGGACGACAATTTCCTCAACCACTATGGTGTCGACCCCAGCAGCCTCATGCGCGCCGCCACGCAACTGCTCAAGTCCGGGCATATCCAGACCGGCGGCAGCACCATCACCATGCAGGTGGCGAAGAACTTCTTCCTGACCAGCGAGCGCAGCTTCTCGCGCAAGACCAACGAGATCCTCCTGGCCCTGCAGATCGAACGCGAACTGACCAAGGACGAGATCCTCGAGCTCTACGTCAACAAGATCTACCTGGGTAACCGCGCCTACGGCATCGAGGCGGCGGCGCAGGTGTACTACGGCAAGTCGATCCGCGACATCAGCCTGGCGCAGATGGCGATGATCGCCGGCCTGCCCAAGGCGCCGTCGCGCTTCAACCCGCTGGCCAACCCGGCCCGCGCCAAGGAGCGTCGCGACTGGATCCTCGGGCGCATGTACAAGCTGGGCAAGATCGACGAGGCCAGCTACCAGGCCGCCCTCGCCGAGCCGCTGAATGCCAGCTATCACGTGCCGACACCGGAAGTGAACGCGCCGTACATCGCCGAGATGGCCCGCGCCGAAATGGTCGGCCGCTACGGCAGCGACGCCTACACCGAAGGCTTCCGCGTTACCACGACGGTACCGAGCAACCTGCAGGAAATCGCCAACGCCGCGGTGCTCGACGGCCTCACCAGCTATGACCAGCGTCATGGTTACCGCGGTCCCGAGTCGCGCCTGCCGGGCAAGACCCGCGCAGCCTGGCAGCAGGAGCTGATCAAGCAGCGCAACATGGGCGGTCTGGAGCCGGTCATCGTGACCCAGGTCGACAAGAGCGGCCTGCGCGTGCTGACCCGTTCCGGCGAGGAAGCGAGCGTGGCCTGGGACACCATGAAATGGGCCCGACCGTTCCTCAACACCAATAGCCAGGGTCGCGCTCCGCAGCAACCGGCCGACGTCGCCCAGGTCGGCGACCTGATCCGCGTGCGCCATACCGCCGATGGCCAGCTGGCCTTCAGCCAGGTGCCGGGTGCGCAAAGCGCGCTGGTGACCCTGGACCCGAACAGCGGCGCCATCCGCGCCCTGGTCGGCGGTTTCTCCTTCGAGCAGAGCAACTACAACCGCGCCATGCAGGCCAAGCGCCAACCGGGCTCGAGCTTCAAGCCATTCGTCTACAGCGCCGCGCTGGATAACGGCTATACCGCTGCCAGCCTGGTCAACGATGCGCCGATCGTGTTCGTCGACGAGTACCTGGACAAGGTCTGGCGGCCGAAGAACGATACCAACACCTTCCTCGGCCCGATCCGCATGCGCGAGGCGCTGTACAAGTCGCGCAACCTGGTGTCGATCCGCCTGCTGCAGAGCATGGGCGTGGACAGCACCATCGATTACATCGCCAAGTTCGGCTTCAACAAGCAGGATCTGCCGCGCAACCTGTCCCTGGCCCTCGGCACTGCGACCCTGACGCCGATGGAAATCGCCACCGGCTGGAGCGCCTTCGCCAACGGCGGCTACAAGATCAGCCCGTACCTGATCGAGCGTATCGAGAGCCGCAACGGCGAAACCCTGTTCACCGCCAACCCGGCGCGGGTGCCTACGGGCCATGAGGCCGAGGCCGGCATCGCCGCGCCACAGGCCCAGCCGCTCGTCACCGATACCCAGCCGGTCGCTTCCGGCCTGCCACAGGCGCCGCTGAGCGCCGAGCGAATCATCGACGCCCGCACCAGCTACATCCTCACCAGCATGCTCGAGGACGTGATCAAGCGCGGCACCGGGCGCCGCGCCATGGCCCTGGGTCGCAGTGACCTGGCGGGCAAGACCGGTACCACCAACGAGTCCAAGGACGCCTGGTTCTCCGGCTACAACGCCGATTACGTGACCACCGTGTGGACCGGCTTCGACCAGCCGGAAACCCTCGGCCGCCGCGAGTACGGCGGCACCGTGGCGCTGCCGATCTGGATGAATTTCATGGGCCCGGCGCTCAAGGACCGGCCAGAGCATCGATTGCCCGAGCCGGAAGGCATCCTCAGCCTGCGCATCGACCCGGTGAGCGGCCGCGCAGCGACGCCGAGCACGCCGAATGCCTATTTCGAACTGTTCAAGGCCGAAGACACGCCACCGTCGGTGAATGAACTGGGCAACGGCGGCGCGCCGGGCAGCCCGCTGCCGGCGGACGAGGCGGCGCCGATGGATCTGTTCTGATTCAGGGAACCGGGGCCGCTTTGCGGCCCTTCGCAGGCAAGCCAGCTCCTACAGAATGTACGCCTCACCCGTAGGAGCGTGGCTTGCCCGCAAAGCGGTCCCAAAACAAAAAGCCCCGGCTCTCGCGAGCCGGGGCTTTTTGTTTACTGCGTCAGCGGATCAACCGTTGAACACTTCATCCACGCTGTTCAGCGGGTAGTGCTTCGGATACGGCAGGGTCGCTACGCCGGACTCGATGGCCGCCTTGGCCACGGCGTCGGAAACGACGTTGAGCAGGCGTGGGTCCAGTGGCTTCGGAATGATGTAGCCACGGCCGAATTCCAGGGCGTCGACCTTGTAGGCGTCGCAGACTTCCTTCGGCACTGGCAGCTTGGCCAGGTCTTTCAGGGCGTTGGCGGCAGCGATCTTCATTTCTTCGTTGATGCGCTTGGCGCGAACGTCCAGGGCACCACGGAAGATGAACGGGAAGCCCAGTACGTTGTTGACCTGGTTCGGGTAGTCGGAACGACCGGTCGCCATGATCACGTCGTCGCGGGTCGCGTGCGCCAGTTCCGGGGAGATTTCCGGATCCGGGTTGGAGCAGGCGAACACGATCGGGTTGGCGGCCATGGATTTCAGGCCTTCAGGGCTCAGCAGGTTCGGACCGGACAGGCCGACGAACACGTCAGCGCCATCCAGGGCATCGGCCAGGGTGCGCTTGTCGGTCGCGTGGGCGAACACGGCCTTGTACTGGTTCAGGTCGTCACGGCCAGCGTGGATCACGCCGGTACGGTCGATCATGAAGATGTTCTCGACCTTGGCGCCCATGCTCACCAGCAGTTTCATGCAGGAGATGGCCGCGGCGCCGGCGCCCAGACAGACGATCTTGGCGTCGCCCAGGGTTTTGCCAGCGATTTCCAGGGCGTTGATCATGCCGGCGGCGGTAACGATCGCGGTGCCGTGCTGGTCATCGTGGAACACCGGGATGTCGCACTGTTCGATCAGGGCGCGCTCGATCTCGAAGCACTCTGGCGCCTTGATGTCTTCCAGGTTGATGCCACCGAAGGTGATGGAGATGCGCTTGACGGTGTCGATGAAGGCCTGCGGGCTTTCCGAGTCGACTTCGATGTCGAACACGTCGATACCGGCGAAACGCTTGAACAGAACACCCTTGCCTTCCATGACCGGCTTGGACGCCAGTGGGCCGAGGTTACCCAGGCCGAGAATGGCGGTACCGTCGGAGATCACCGCGACCAGGTTGCCCTTGCCGGTGTACTGGTATGCCAGCTCAGGATCGCGACCGATTTCACGCACCGGCTCGGCGACGCCCGGGCTGTAGGCCAGCGCCAGGTCACGTGCGGTTGCGGTCGGTTTGGTGAGCTCGACGCTCAATTTCCCCGGACGAGGCTGAGCATGATATTCGAGAGCGGCGGTTTTCAGGTCTGACATGGTGGGCATTCCGCTTGTTTACTGTTCTGACGGACCGCCGAGGATACGCAAAGAGCAATGGGCCGACAAGACTGACCGGTCACGGGTGTCAAGGCCTTTAAGCTACGACTTTCAGCCAAGACCCACGTAATTCAAGGCTTTCAGTGTGTACAATCAGCGCGAAAAAATGTTCACAATTTTTCAGCTTTAGAGCTTCTCCAGCATGCTCGCATCGCTCAACGGCAGCAACCAGCGTTTCCGGCCTGCTGACGAGCCGTGGTTGCGGGAACGATCCAGCACCCAGCCGCGCACTTCGACACGGCGCCCCTTGAGCGTGGAGATAAACGAAGCTGGCCAGGTGCCTTGCAGTTTTGCCGGCACCTGCACTACCAGCGTATCGTCGATTTCGATGCGGATGCCTGCGCGATTGCGCTGTACAGCCCTGACCTGCCCGCTGAGCACGGCAAATCCGGAACGCCGCAGTTCGCTCGTGGCGAGGACCGCCGGCTTGCCCCAGAGCCCGCGCCCGGCCTTGCGCGCAGCCTGCTCGGCCTGGCGCTGGCAGGCGACCAGACGCACGTTCGGCGCTACCGCCACGCGATAGCCGAGACCTTCACCGAGCAACCGGGCGGCAAGATTGTCGCCAGAGCGGTTGTACAGATGCGCCAGGGTGCGCCCATATTTGTCGCGGGATTCCACACCGCGGATCAGCCGGACCTGGCCGCCGCTCTCCCGCACCAACGCCGCCAGGCGCCGACGAGCGGTGTCGGCCAAAGGCTCGCCGCGCCGGCCATTGCGGCCGATTTCCGGTGCATTGATGCCGATCAGTCGCACGCTGCGACCGTCTTTCAGGCGCAGGGTGTCGCCATCGATCACATGCCGCACGCTGACCATCTGCCCGCCGACCGGCGCCGGACAGAACGCCAGGGCCGCCGCCTGCCAGATTGCGCCCACAAAAAAGGCGCCCACAAGGAGCGCCTTCTTCAGCAACGTGGGTAAGCCCACGCGCAGTCTTACTTCTTGGTGCTGAACGCGCCGAAACGGTCTGCGAACTTCTGTACGCGGCCGCCGGTGTCCAGGACTTTCTGCTTACCGGTGTAGAACGGGTGGCACTCAGAGCAAACGTCGATCGGCAGTGGCTTGGCCAGAGTCGAACGGGTTTCGAATTTGTTGCCGCAGCTGCAGGTGACTGCAACTACTTCGTAAGTCGGATGAACGTCTGGTTTCATGGTGATTTCCTCGACTGCGTGCCGCCACCCAACACCATTGTTGAATACCGCACGTAATTAGGCGGCGAATAATACCAGAGGCGGCCATCAACGCAAGTTGTCGCTCGCACCGACTGTCGTCTGCTAGGCTCGCGGGCATCTGGAATCCTCCCTACAGAGAAAACCCCGCGTGTCCGACGTCATTCTTCGCCTTGCCCTGCCCTCGCCACTGCGGCGACTGTTCGACTACAGGGCGACGGCGAGCATGGCCCGCCAGGCTCTGACCCCAGGCATGCGCGTGCGCGTGCCGTTCGGGCGCCGGGAGATGATCGGTATCCTCGTGGAAGTGGCGCAGACTAGCGAAGTCCCGGCGGACAAGCTGAAACCCGCCATCGCCCTGCTCGACCCCGTCTCGCCATTGCCGCCGGCGCTGTTCAGGCTGTGCCTGTGGACTGCCCAGTATTACCAGCACAGCCTCGGCGACACCCTCAGTTGGGCGCTGCCGGTGCTGCTGCGCCAGGGCGAACCGGCCGAGGCGCGCCAGGAACGCTTCTGGCAGGTGGCGCCGAATGCCCGCTTCGACGATCCGCGCATTGCCCGCGCGCCGCGTCAGCGCGAGGCCCTGACGACACTGGCGCAGCACCCCCACGGCGTTGCCCATGGTTTGCTGGGCAAGCTCGGCCTGAGCAAGGACAGCCTCGACCTGCTGCTGGCCAAGGAGCTGGTCCAGGTGGAAGTACGCCGCCACGCGCCGCAGGCCCGCCACGAGCACTGGCTGGCCCAGCCGGAGCTGCCGCTGAACGACGAACAACGCGCCGCCTTCCATGCCGTGCGCGCCAGCTTCGACGCATTTCATGCCTTCCTCCTGGCCGGCGTGACCGGCAGCGGCAAGACCGAGGTCTACCTGCAACTGATCCGCGAAACCCTGGAAGCCGGCAAGCAGGCGCTGATCCTCATCCCCGAGATCAACCTCGGACCGCAGACCCTGGCGCGCTTCGAGCAGCGCTTCAACGCCCGCATCGCCCTGCTGCATTCCGCGGTCAACGACCGCGAGCGCCTGGACGCCTGGCTCGCCGCGCGCGACGGCGAGGCCGACATCATCATCGGCACCCGTTCGGCGCTGTTCACCCCGATGAAGCATCCGGGACTGATCATCATCGACGAGGAGCACGACGGCTCCTACAAGCAGCAGGAAGGCCTGCGCTACCACGCCCGCGACCTGGCCCTGGTGCGCGCGCGCCAGGAGAACATCCCGATCGTGCTGGGCTCGGCGACGCCCTCCCTGGAAAGCCTGCACAACGCCCACACCGGCCGCTACGGCCTGTTGCGCCTCAATCACCGCGCCGGCGCGGCCCAGGCGCCGCGTTTCCTGCGCCTGGACGTGAAGAGCCGGCCACTGGACAGCGGTATCAGCGGGCCGATGCAACAGGCCATCGGCCAGACCCTGGCGGCCGGCCAGCAGGTGCTGGTGTTCCTCAACCGCCGTGGTTTCGCCCCGACCCTGCTCTGCCACGATTGCGGCTGGCTGTCCGAATGCCCGCGCTGCGATGCGCGGATGACCGTGCACCAGCGCTCCGGCGAGCTGCGCTGTCACCACTGCGGCCATGAAGAGCGCATCCCGCGCCAGTGCCCGCAGTGCAGTCATGTCGACCTGCGCCCGGTGGGCGCCGGCACCGAGCGGGCCGAGGAGCGCCTGAGCATCCTGTTCCCCGACTACCCGGTATTGCGCGTCGATCGCGACAGCACCTCGCGCAAGGACGCGATGAACCAGCTGTTCAACACCATCCAGCGCGGCCAGCCGTGCATCCTGGTCGGCACGCAGATGCTCGCCAAGGGGCACCACTTTCCGCGGGTCACCCTGGTGGCGATCCTCGATGCCGATGGCGGGCTGTTTTCCGGCGATTTCCGCGCCAGCGAGCGCATGGCGCAGTTGATCGTGCAGGTCGCCGGCCGTGCCGGACGCGCCGAGGAGCCGGGCAAGGTGATCATCCAGACCCACCTGGCCGATCACCCGCTGCTGGTGCAACTGACCGAGGAAGGCTATTTCGCCTTTGCCGAGCAGGCCCTGAGCGAGCGCCGCGCCGCCGGCCTGCCGCCGTTCGCCCACCTCGCCCTGCTGCGCGCCGAGGCGCACAAGCCGGGGCAGGCGGAGGCTTTTCTCGATGAAGCCTGCTCGGCCGCCGAACGACTGCTGGCCGAACAGGGCCTGCAGGGCATCGAACTGCTCGGCCCGGTACCCGCGCCGATGGAGCGCCGGGCCGGACGCTTCCGCGCGCAACTGCTGCTGCAGGCCAACGCGCGAGCGCCCCTGCACCGCCTTGTCAGTGCCTGGCTGCTAGTGTTGGAGGGGCTGCCGAGCGGTCGCCAGGTGCGCTGGTCCGTCGACGTGGATCCCGTGGACCTGTACTGAGCGCGGCGGCAAAGGTTGGCAACCCATGCCCGGCAACGGATAATGCCCAGTTTTTCCACCTGCGCCTCGAAGCGCCACCGCGCTTGCGGTCGAAAGAGAATCCCATGAAAGACACCATTCGCCAGCTTATCCAGCAAGCCCTGACCCGACTCACCTCCGACGGTGTGCTGCCTGAAGGGCTGACGCCGGCGATCCAGGTGGAGAACGCCCGGGACAAGACCCACGGCGATTTCGCCAGCAACATCGCCATGATGCTGGCCAAGCCCGCCGGCATGAAGCCGCGCGACCTGGCCGAGAAGCTGATCGCCGCACTGCCGGCCGATCCGCAGGTGAGCAAGGTCGAGATCGCCGGCCCTGGCTTCCTCAATTTCTTCCAGAACACCCAGGCCCTGGCTTCGCGCCTGGATGCCGCCCTGGCCGACGCCAAGCTGGGCGTGCACAAGGCCGGCGCACTGCAGAAAGTGGTCGTCGACCTGTCCGCGCCGAACCTGGCCAAGGAAATGCACGTCGGCCACCTGCGTTCCACCATCATCGGCGACGCCGTGGCGCGGGTCCTGGAGTTTCTCGGCGACGAGGTGATCCGGCAGAACCACGTGGGCGACTGGGGCACCCAGTTCGGCATGCTCCTGGCCTACCTGGAGGAGAACCCGATCACCAGCGACGAGCTGTCGGACCTGGAGAACTTCTACCGCGCGGCGAAGAAACGCTTCGACGAGTCCCCCGAGTTCGCCGACCGCGCCCGCGGCCTGGTGGTCAAGCTGCAGGCCGGCGATGCCGAGTGCATGACACTGTGGACGCGCTTCAAGGACATCTCGCTGTCGCACTGCCAGAAGACCTACGAACTGCTCAACGTCAAGCTGACCATGGCCGACGTGATGGGCGAAAGCGCCTACAACGACGACCTGGCCAATGTGGTCAGCGACCTCAAGGCCAAGGGCCTGCTGGTCGAGAGCAACGGTGCCCAGTGCGTGTTCCTCGAAGAATTCAAGACTGCCGACGGCGAGCCGCTGCCGGTGATCGTGCAGAAGGCCGACGGCGGCTATCTCTACGCCACCACCGACCTGGCGGCCGTGCGCTACCGCAGCAACGTGCTGCACGCCGACCGCACCCTGTACTTCGTCGACCAGCGCCAGGCCCTGCACTTCCAGCAGGTGTTCGAGGTGGCCCGTCGCGCCGGCTTCATCAGCCATCCGATGCAGACCGAGCACATGGGCTTCGGCACCATGAACGGCGCCGACGGCCGTCCGTTCAAGACCCGCGACGGCGGCACCGTGAAGCTGATCGACCTGCTCACCGAAGCCAAGGAACGCGCCTACACCCTGGTGAAGGAAAAGAACCCTGAGCTGCCGGAAGACGACCTGCGTGCCATCGCCAAGGTGGTCGGCATCGGCGCGGTGAAATACGCCGACCTGTCCAAGCACCGGACCAGCGACTACAGCTTCAACTTCGACCTGATGCTGAACTTCGAAGGCAACACCGCGCCATACCTGCTCTACGCCTACACCCGCGTCGCCGGCGTGTTCCGCAAGCTGGGCAAGGACTTCAGCGAAATCGACGGTCAGATCGCTCTGCAGGCCGCGCAGGAACAGGACCTGGCTGCGCGCCTGGCGCAATTCGCCGAGATCCTCAACAACGTCGCCGAAAAAGGCACCCCGCACGTGCTGTGCAGCTACCTGTACGACGTGGCCGGCCTGTTCTCCAGCTTCTACGAGAACTGCCCGATCCTCGCCGCAGAAACGCCGGAACAGCAGCAGAGCCGCCTGCGCCTCGCGGCCCTGACCGGCCGCACCCTGAAACAGGGCCTGGAACTGCTGGGCCTGGAAACCCTGGAGCGCATGTAAGTTGGCTGCCAAGAAAAAACCAGCGCCCAAGCGCGGCGCCAGCCGCAACCAGCCCCCGGCGAAACAGCCGATTCCGGGCTGGATGTGGCTGGCCGCCGGCCTGACCATCGGCGCCTTCATCGTCTTCCTGATGAAGCTGGAGCCGGGCCGGGATGAGGTGAAGCGGGAGAAACCGGAGCAGCAGAAGGCCGAGAAGATCGCCGAAGCGAACAAGACCCCGCCCAGCCCGCAGCAGCCAGTGAAGCCGAAGTACGACTTCTACACCCTGCTGCCGGAGTCGGAAGTGATCGTGCCACCGGAAGCGGTGCCGGAGAAAACCCCGCCGGTCCCGGCGCAACCTCCGGTCACCCCGGCGGAAGCGGCGAAGATCGACACCGCTCGCGCCCAGGCCGCGCTCAACGGCGAAACGCCGCCCCCGGCACCACCGGTGATCAAGCCGGCAGCCACCACGCAGTTCTATCTGCAGGCCGGCTCGTTCCGCAAACAGGCGGATGCGGACAAGGTGCGCGCGCAGATCATCCTGCTGGGCCAGTCAGTGCAGGTGGAATCCGGCACGGTCAAGGAAGAGACCTGGTACCGCGTGCTGGTCGGTCCGTTCAGCAACCGCGAACAGCTGACCGTGGCGCAAAAGCAACTGGCCGGCAGTGGTTTCAACAACCTGCTGCTGCAACAGCGCCAGACCCGCCAGCAGTAAGTCCCCGCCCATGCGAAAAGGCCCTGATCCGGATCAGGGCCTTTTTTTCAGTAGCGTTCCTGCGCGTTCTTCATCGAAACCTGGGTGTTCAGCGTCCAGAAGTCGTACAACACGCCGATCAGGAACAGCCCGCCGGTGCACAGGTAGATCAGGCCGGTGATCCACTTGCCCTGGTACATGCGGTGCACACCGAAGACGCCAAGGAACGTCAGCAGCAGCCAGGCGACGCTGTAGTTGATGGGACCGGCGTGGAAACGCAGGTCGGCTTCGCGGTCCATGGCCGGGATCAGCAGCAGGTCGATCAGCCAGCCAATGCCCAGCAGACCGAGGGTGAAGAACCAGATGGTTCCGGTCACCGGCTTGCCGTAATAAAAGCGGTGCGCTCCGAGGAAACCGAAAATCCAGAGCAGGTAACCGATGACCTTGCTGTGGGTGTCTGGACGTGGGCCCTGTTGATAACCGTTCATTCATAGCCTCGACGGGTTAGAGAAAAATTTTCTAAGCAAAAATGTGACTTTTAGGGAACTTGCCGACAGATGACACTTTTGAGACGACCAGCGGATCAAAAATTGACCAAAAAGCTGTTATAAAGTTGCGCGCCAACACTATAAGAGCCTTGCCTAATGCATTCTTTTTTCAAGACATGGCTGACTATTTGCCTATTATTGCCCCTGGCCGCCCACGCCACCAATCGTGAGCAACGTCTTCCCAACGGCTACGTCGGATACACCGCCAGTTCCACCGCGGTCCGCTCGAACAAGAGCGCTTCCGCCAAGGCCCGAACCGGCCGCCACAGCAACAGCGCCGCGCTCAAGCAGGTCGCGCAGATGCCCGCCAGCCAGAGCAGCGACGTGCTCAGCCGCGCCGTCAACCAGCTGGGCACGCCCTATCGCTGGGGCGGCAGCACGCCGGGCAAGGGCTTCGATTGCAGCGGGCTGGTGAAGTACGCCTTCAACGACATCGATGAAGTCGACCTGCCGCGCACCTCCAATGCCATGGCCAATGGCGATCATGGGGTGAAGGTGGCCCGCAGCGATCTCAAGCCGGGTGACCTGCTGTTCTTCAACATCAAGAGCCGCCGGGTCAACCACGTCGCCATCTACCTGGGCAACGACCGCTTCATCCACGCGCCGCGCCGCGGCAAGTCGGTGACCATCGACACGCTGAACAAGCCGTACTGGCAGAAGCATTACGTCGTGGCCAAGCGGGTGCTGCCGAAGGAGCAGCCACAGCTGCGGGTGGCCAAGCGCTGAGTGCTTCCGGGGCCGCCTTGCGGCCCTTCGCGAGATTCCCAAACCCCGCCAAGCGGGTAGAATGCCGCAGACCCAAAAGCTGCTGGCATTCTTTCCATGTCCACCATCGCAGACAACCTTTCCACCCTCGCCGGGCGCATCCACAGCGCTGCCGCGGCGAGCGGACGCGACCCGGCGAGCATCCACCTGCTGGCCGTGAGCAAGACCAAGCCCGCCACCGCCGTGCGCGAAGCCTTCGCCGCCGGGGTACGCGACGTCGGTGAGAACTATCTTCAGGAAGCCCTGGGCAAACAGGCGCAATTGTCCGACCTGCCCTTGACCTGGCACTTCATCGGCCCCATTCAGTCGAACAAGACTCGCGCCATCGCCGAGCATTTCGACTGGGTACATTCGGTGGATCGACTGAAAATCGCACAACGCCTCTCGGAACAGCGTCCGGACCACCTGCCGCCGCTGAACCTGTGCCTGCAGGTCAATGTCAGCGGCGAGGACAGCAAGTCCGGCTGCACCCCGGAACAACTGCCGGCCCTGGCCCAGGCCATCAGCGCGCTGCCGAAGCTGCGCCTGCGTGGCCTGATGGCGATCCCCGAACCTACCGACGACCGCGCCGCGCAGGATGCTGCCTTCGCCCGCGTGCGCGAACTGCAGGACAGCCTCGGGCTGGGCCTCGACACCCTGTCCATGGGCATGAGCCACGACCTGGAGAGCGCCATCGCCCAGGGCGCGACCTGGGTCCGCATCGGCACCGCGCTGTTCGGTGCCCGCGACTACGGCCAGGCCTGATCCATGCTTACCCCTCCTTCTTCTCTCAAGGACCTGACATGAGCAAGACTCGTATTGCCTTTATCGGCGCCGGCAACATGGCCGCCAGCCTGATCGGCGGCCTGCGCGCCCAGGGCCTGGAAGCCGCGCAGATCCGCGCCAGCGACCCGGGCGCCGAGCAACGCGCAAAGATCCATGCCGAACACGGCATTGCCCTGTTCGAAAGCAACGCCGAAGCCGTCGAAGGCGCCGACGTGGTCGTGCTGTCGGTCAAGCCGCAGGCGATGAAAGCCGTCTGCGAAGCCCTCAAGCCGAACCTGAAGCCAGGTCAGCTGGTGGTCTCCATCGCCGCTGGCATCACCTGCGCCAGCATGAACAAGTGGCTCGGCGCCCAGCCGATCGTGCGCTGCATGCCCAACACCCCGGCGCTGCTGCGCCAGGGCGTCAGCGGCCTGTACGCCACCGGCGAAGTCAGCGCCGAACAGCGCCAGCAGGCCGAGCAACTGCTGTCGGCGGTGGGCATCGCCCTGTGGCTGGACAGCGAAGCGCAACTGGACGCGGTCACCGCTGTTTCCGGCAGCGGCCCGGCGTACTTCTTCCTGCTGATCGAAGCGATGACCGCCGCCGGCGAGAAGCTCGGCCTGTCCCGCGAAATCGCCTCGAAGCTGACCCTGCAAACCGCCCTCGGCGCCGCGCACATGGCGACTTCCAGTGATGTCGACGCCGCCGAACTGCGCCGCCGCGTGACCTCGCCGAACGGCACCACCGAAGCGGCGATCAAGTCGTTCCAGGCCGACGGTTTCGAAGCCCTGGTGGAGAAAGCACTGGGCGCCGCGGCACATCGCTCGGCCGAGATGGCCGAACAACTGGGCAATTAAGGAGCATTCAATGATCGGACCGAGTACCGCCCTCGTTTTCATCCTGCAGACCATCGGCAGCCTCTATCTGCTGGTGATCATGCTGCGTTTCATCCTGCAACTGGTGCGCGCGGATTTCTACAACCCGCTGAGCCAGTTCGCCGTGCGCGCCACCCAGCCGCTGCTCAAGCCGATGCGCCGGGTCATTCCGAGCCTGTTCGGCCTGGACATGTCCTCGCTGCTGCTGGCGGTGATCGTGCAGATGCTGCTGATGAGCGTGATTCTGCTGCTGCTCTACGGTACCGCGGGCAACCCGGTGCAGCTGCTGATCTGGTCGCTGATCGGCGTCACCGCGCTGTTCCTCAACATTTTCTTCTATGCGCTGATCGTCAGCGTGATCCTGTCCTGGGTCGCGCCGGGCAGCCACAACCCAGGCGCGGAACTGATCAACCAGATCTGCGACCCGTTCCTCGCACCGTTCCGCCGCATCCTGCCGAACCTCGGCGGCCTGGATATTTCGCCGATCCTGGCGTTCATGGCGCTGAAGCTGATCGACATGCTGGTGATCAACAACCTGGCGGCCATGACCGGGATGCCGGAAGTGCTGCGTCGCCTGATCTGATCCGTGGGGCCCTGGGGACCGCTGCACGGTCGTTCGCAGGCAAGCCAGCGCCTACAGAGCGTGGTTTGCCTGCGAAGGAGCGCAAAGCGCTCCCTGGCCTTCCGATTGCTTGCCGCTTGCCCCCGCGGGTCTTTAGACTTACGCCTCTTTCATGCGTGAGCAGGGTCGATGTCCACTGTCCTTCCCGAAGATTCCGTCGGTCTGGTAACACCGCAAATCGCCCGGTTCGATGAGCCGCTGGCCCTGGCCTGCGGCCGCTCGCTGGCGTCCTACGAACTGATCTACGAAACCTACGGCACGCTCAACAGCGCGGCCAGCAACGCCGTGCTGATCTGCCACGCGCTGTCCGGCCATCACCACGCCGCCGGTTACCACAGCCCCAGCGACCGCAAGCCGGGCTGGTGGGACAGCTGCATCGGCCCCGGCAAGCCGATCGACACCAATCGCTTCTTCGTGGTCAGCCTGAACAACCTCGGCGGCTGCAACGGCAGCACCGGCCCGAGCAGCATCAACCCGGCCACCGGCAAGCCCTACGGCGCCGACTTCCCGGTGCTGACCGTGGAGGACTGGGTGCACAGCCAGGCCCGCCTGGCCGATCGCCTCGGCATCCAGCAATGGGCCGCGATCGTCGGTGGCAGCCTCGGCGGCATGCAGGCGCTGCAGTGGACCATCACCTACCCGGATCGCGTGCGCCACTGCGTGGACATCGCCTCGGCACCCAAGCTCTCGGCGCAGAACATCGCCTTCAACGAGGTCGCCCGCCAGGCCATCCTCACCGACCCGGAATTCCACGGCGGCTCGTTCCAGGACCAGGGCGTGATCCCCAAGCGCGGCCTGATGCTGGCGCGCATGGTCGGGCACATCACCTACCTCTCCGATGACTCCATGGGCGAGAAATTCGGCCGCGAGCTGAAGAGCGACAAGCTCAACTACGACTTCCACAGCGTCGAGTTCCAGGTGGAAAGCTACCTGCGCTACCAGGGCGAGGAGTTCTCCGGACGCTTCGACGCCAACACCTACCTGCTGATGACCAAGGCGCTGGACTACTTCGACCCGGCCGCCCGTCATGGTGGCGACCTGGCGGCGAGCCTGGCGCATGTCACCGCGGACTACTGCGTGATGTCCTTCACCACCGACTGGCGCTTCTCCCCGGCCCGCTCGCGGGAAATCGTCGATGCGCTGATCGCCGCGCGCAAGAACGTCTGCTACCTGGACATCGAATCGCCCTACGGCCACGACGCCTTCCTGATCCCGACGCCACGCTATATCCAGGGTTTCGCCAACTACATGAACCGCATCACCTGCTGAGGACTCCATGAGAGCCGATTTGGAAATCATCCAGGACTGGATCCCCGCCGGCAGCCGCGTCCTCGACCTGGGTTGCGGCAATGGCGAACTGCTGGCCTCGCTGCGCGACACCAAGCAGGTCACCGGCTATGGCCTGGAAATCGACGCCGACAACATCGCCCAGTGCGTGGCCAAGGGCGTCAACGTCATCGAGCAGGACCTCGACAAGGGCCTGGGCAACTTCGCCAGCAACAGCTTCGACGTGGTGGTCATGACCCAGGCCCTGCAGGCCGTGGAATACCCGGACCGCATCCTCGACGAAATGCTTCGCGTCGGCCGCCAGTGCATCATCACCTTCCCCAACTTCGGCCACTGGCGCTGCCGCTGGTACCTGGCGACCAAGGGTCGCATGCCGGTTTCCGACTTCATGCCGTATACCTGGTACAACACGCCGAACATCCACTTCTGCACCTTCGAGGACTTCGAGGCGCTGTGCAGCGAGCGGCGTGCCCAGGTCCTCAACCGCCTGGCGGTGGACAATCGTCACCGCAACGGATGGGCCGGGCGCCTTTGGCCTAATCTTCTAGGTGAAATCGGTATCTATCGTGTCAGCAGCCCCGGCCTGCAGGAGCACAAGGTCGCGGTATAACCGTCGTCCATCAGAGGAATGCGATCATGCGTCGTCTAGTCATGTTTCTGTTCAGCCTGTGCCTGGCCCTACCGGTACTGGCCGCCGATGCCGCGAAACCGGAGCGCAAGGAAGTCTTCGGCGACGTGACCGTGCATTACAGCGTGTTCAATTCCACCTTCGTGCAGCCGGACACGGCCCAGGCCGCACAGCTGGTGCGCAGCAAGAACCAGGGCGTGATCAACGTCACCGTGCTCAAGGCCGGCAAGCCAAGCGTCGCCTCGGTCAGCGGCAGCTACACCGACCTGACCAGCCGCAAGACCCCGCTGAGCTTCAAGCAGGTCCCCGACCAGGGCGCGATCTATTACCTGGCGCAGTTCCCCGTCGAGCAGCAGGAAACCCTGACCTTCTCGATCACCGTCGGCTCCGGCGACAGCAGCCACTCCTTCAGCTTCAACCAGGAAGTCTTCCCAGGCGAATGATGAATATCCAGCAACTCGTATTGGCCAGCCACAACGCCGGCAAACTCAAGGAACTGCAGGCCATGCTCGGTGACACCGTGCAACTGCGTTCCATCGGTGAATTCAGCAGCGTCGAGCCGGAAGAAACCGGCCTGTCGTTCGTCGAGAACGCCATCCTCAAGGCCCGCAACGCCGCGCGCATCTCCGGCCTGCCGGCGCTGGCCGACGACTCCGGCCTGGCCGTGGACTTCCTCGGCGGCGCGCCGGGCATCTATTCGGCGCGCTACGCCGACGGCAAGGGCGACGCGGCGAACAACGCCAAGCTGCTCGACGCTCTCAAGGATGTTCCGCAGGCCGAGCGCGGCGCGCAGTTCGTCTGCGTCCTCGCCCTGGTGCGGCACGCCGATGACCCGCTGCCG
The DNA here is from genome assembly GCF_032621685.1 of Pseudomonas sp. zfem002. Taxonomy (NCBI): domain Bacteria; kingdom Pseudomonadati; phylum Pseudomonadota; class Gammaproteobacteria; order Pseudomonadales; family Pseudomonadaceae; genus Pseudomonas; species Pseudomonas sp. zfem002. Next base: position 677,137 of record NZ_JAVYJH010000001.1, read on the forward strand.
ATCCTCTGCGAAGGCCTGTGGCACGGGCGCATCCTCACCGCTGCCAGCGGCGAGCACGGTTTCGGCTACGACCCGCTGTTCTGGGTACCGGAGCGCAACTGCTCGAGCGCCGAGCTGGCCCCGGCCGACAAGAACCAACTGAGTCACCGCGCCCGCGCCATGAGCCTGCTGCGTCAACGTCTGGGCCTGGCATGACCGAAAAACACCCGGCCCAGCCGCTGCATGCCGGCGAGGCTGGCTTCACCACCCAGTCACCACGGGCGGCCCTGCCACAGCTGCCGCCTTTGGCGCTGTACATCCATATCCCGTGGTGCGTGCGCAAATGCCCGTACTGCGACTTCAACTCCCACACCGCCAGCGCCGAGCTGCCTGAAGACGCCTATGTCGACGCGCTGCTGGCCGACCTCGACCAGGAGTTGCCGGCGGTCTACGGCCGGCCCATCAGCACCATCTTCTTCGGTGGCGGTACCCCCAGCCTGTTCAGCGCCAAGGCCCTGGGCCGGCTGCTGACCGGGGTCGAGCAGCGCATCCCGTTCGCCAGCGACATCGAGATCACCCTGGAAGCCAACCCAGGCACTTTCGAGCAGGAGAAATTCAAGGCCTACCGGCAGTTGGGGATCAATCGCCTGTCCATCGGCATCCAGAGCTTCCAGCAGCGCAAGCTGGAGGCACTGGGGCGCATCCACAACGGTGACGAAGCGGTGCGCGCCGCCGGGATGGCGCGCAATGCCGGGTTCGACAACTTCAACCTCGACCTGATGCACGGCCTGCCGGACCAGTCCCTGGAGGACGCGCTGGGCGATCTGCAACAGGCCATTGATCTCGGCCCGACGCACCTGTCCTGGTACCAGCTGACCCTGGAGCCGAACACGGTGTTCTGGAACCAGCCGCCCGAACTGCCGGAAGACGACATCCTCTGGGATATCCAGGAGGCCGGCCAGGCGCTGATGGCGCGGCACGGCTATCGCCAGTACGAGATCTCCGCCTACGCCCAGCCCGGCCGGGCGGCGCGGCACAATCTGAACTACTGGAGCTTCGGCGATTTCATCGGTATCGGCGCCGGTGCCCACGGCAAGCTCAGTCATCCGGACGGACGTATCCTGCGCACCTGGAAGACCCGTCTACCGAAGGACTACCTGAACCCGACCAAGGCCTTCAAGGCCGGGGAAAAGCTGCTGCCGCTGGACGAGCTGCCGTTCGAGTTCCTGATGAATGCCCTGCGCCTGACCGAGGGCGTGGATGCCGAGCTGTTCACCCTGCGTACCGGACTGCCCCTGGAAAACCTGCGCGAGGCGCGACGGGAGGCCGAACAAAAGGGCCTTTTGCAAGTCGAACCGACGCGGCTGGTCGCCACGCCAAAGGGCCAGCTGTTTCTCAACGATCTGCTGCAGTACTTCTTGACCTAAGGAAAGCCCATGGACCTGATACTCGACCTGCTCTCGACCGTTTCCCGCTGGAGCCGCAGCAACCTGTCGGAGATTTCCCTGGCGTTGGTTGGCTGTCTGCTGGTGTTGTTCGGCACCGATATCAAAGGCTGGGTCGAAGGCCGCCTGGGCAACCTGGCCGGTGCCCTGCGTGTGCCGTTCATGGCCTTGCTGGTGCTGATCGGCAGCGGCGCTGCGCTGATCTATGCCACCCCGTGGGTGGTGAAGGGACTGAGCCAGTTCAACAACTATGCGCTGGCTCCGGTGCTGCTGGTGGTGCTGGTGTTGATCGGTGTGGTGGCCGATCGGCGGGGGTAATTGGGCCTGCTTTGCAGGCCTTCGCGGGCAGCCACGCTCCTACAAGAGCAATGCGGTCCACGGCGGGCATGTCGTAGGAGCGTGGCTTGTCGTGTGACGAACCACCGCGAAGGACCGCAAAGCGGTCCCGGAATCAGTCAACCCTTTCGAACTTCAGATCCCACACCCCATGCCCGAGCCGCTCACCACGGCGCTCGAACTTGGTGATCGGCCGCTCTTCCGGACGCGGCACATAAGCCCCATCCGCCGCCTGGTTGCGATAGCCCGGTGCCACGGCCATCACTTCCAGCATGTACTCGGCATATGGCTCCCAGTCGGTCGCCATGTGGAACACACCACCGACCTTCAGCTTGCGCCGTACCAGCTCGGCGAACTCCGGCTGGACGATACGGCGCTTGTGGTGCCGGCTCTTGTGCCACGGATCGGGGAAGAACAGCATCAGGCGGTCGAGACTGCCGTCGGCGACGCAGCGATTCAGCACCTCGATGGCATCGCAGTCATACACCCGAAGGTTCTTCAGGCCCTGGGTCAGCACGCCATTGAGCAGCGCGCCGACACCCGGACGGTGCACTTCGACACCGATGAAGTCCTGCTCCGGCGCGGCAGCGGCCATCTCCAGCAGGGAGTGGCCCATGCCGAAGCCGATTTCCAGGGTGCGGGGTGCCGAGCGGCCGAACACCTGGTCGTAGTCCACCGGGCTGTCGGCCAGCTTGAGGATGTACAGCGGGCCACCCTGCTCCAGGCCACGCTGCTGGCCTTCGGTCATGCGCCCGGCGCGCATCACGAAACTCTTGATGCGGCGGTGCTGGCGCTCTTCGCCTTCGGCGGTGACAGGCGTTTCTTGCGATTCAGTCATCTGGGACTCTTACTTGATCAGACCATCCAGCGGCGACGAGGCGCTGGCATAGAGTTTCTTCGGCATGCGACCGGCCAGGTAGGCCATGCGCCCGGCGATGATGGCGTGCTTCATGGCTTCGGCCATCATGATCGGCTGCTGCGCGTGGGCGATGGCCGAGTTCATCAGCACCGCTTCGCAACCCAGCTCCATGGCGATGGTGGCATCGGAAGCGGTACCGACACCGGCGTCCACCAGTACCGGAACCTTGGCTTCCTCGAGGATGATCTGCAGGTTGTACGGGTTGCAGATCCCCAGGCCAGTACCGATCAGGCCGGCCAGCGGCATGACCGCGATGCAGCCGGCTTCGGCCAGCTGACGGGCAATGATCGGGTCGTCGCTGGTGTAGACCATCACGTCGAAACCGTCCTTGACCAGCACTTCGGCGGCCTTGAGGGTTTCGATCACGTTGGGGAACAGGGTCTTCTGGTCGGCCAGGACTTCCAGCTTGACCAGGTTGTGACCATCCAGCAGTTCGCGGGCCAGGCGGCAGGTACGCACGGCCTCGACTGCGTCGTAGCAGCCGGCGGTGTTCGGCAGGATGGTGTAGCGGTCTGGCGGCAGCACGTCGAGCAGGTTCGGCTCGCCCGGATTCTGGCCGATGTTGGTCCGGCGCACGGCCACAGTGACGATCTCGGCACCCGAAGCCTCGATGGCCAGGCGGGTTTCTTCCATGTCACGGTACTTGCCGGTACCGACCAGCAGGCGCGACTGGAAGGTACGACCGGCCAGGGTGAAGGGCTTGTCGCTACGAACGTTGCTCATCAGAGATCCTCTTGTGGGGGGAGGGACTTGCGGGTGAAGCGCGACGACTAGCCGCCGCCGATGGCGTGAACCACTTCGACCTGGTCACCCTCGTTCAGGGCGGTGCTGTCGTGCTGGCTGCGCGGCACGATATCCAGGTTCAGCTCGACCGCCACCCGACGCCCGGTCAGTTCGAGCCGGCTCAACAGGGCCGCGACACTCTCGCCGTCGGGCAATTCGTAGGGTTCACCGTTCAGTTGAATGCGCATGCGCACGGCCGCCATTGTTTTCAGGGGCCCGCATTCTAGCGCCGATCCGCGCCCGAACCCAAGGCCGGTGGACACCATTCGTCACGATATTCGACCCGTGAGTCAGTTCAAGCGCCAGGCTGCCAGGCCCAGGCACAGCCAGCCGGCGAGAAAAGCCGCACCGCCCAGTGGCGTGATCATGCCGAGCTTGCCGAGGCCGCTCAGGGTGAGGATGTAGAGGCTGCCGGAGAACAGCAGGATACCGAGGATGAACAGGCTGCCAGCCCAGGTCACCAGGCGACCCGGCAGGTGCACGCTGAGGATGGCGACGCCGAACAGGGCCAGCGCATGGATCAGCTGGTAGGTCACGCCGGTCTGGAAGATCGCCAGGTACTCGGCACTCAGGCGGGCCTTCAGGCCGTGGGCGGCGAAGGCGCCAAGGGCGACGCCGGTGAAGCCGAAGAAGGCGGCCAGCAACAGGAAGCTACGCAGCATGGGAGAACTCCTTGGGACACGGGGTCTGTATAATGGCCCGCTCATCCGCCGCGGCCAAGCCATCATCATGCTGTCACTCGTTCTCCGCCGCCTTTTTCGCGCCGCGCTCTGGTTCGCTGCCGGCAGCATCGTGCTGGTGCTGATCCTGCGCTGGGTACCACCGCCGGGTACGGCGTTGATGGTGGAGCGCAAGATCGAGTCCTGGATCGACGGCCAGCCCATCGACCTGCAGCGCGACTGGGAGCCATGGGAGCGGATTTCCGACGATCTGAAGGTGGCGGTCATCGCCGGCGAGGACCAGAAGTTCGCCAGCCACTGGGGCTTCGACTTCAGCGCGATCCAGGCCGCCCTGGCGCATAACGAACGCGGCGGCAGCATTCGCGGCGCCAGCACCCTCAGCCAGCAAGTGGCGAAGAACCAGTTCCTCTGGTCCGGACGCAGTTGGCTGCGCAAGGGGCTGGAGGCATGGTTTACCGCGCTGATCGAACTGCTGTGGTCGAAAGAGCGGATTCTCGAGGTCTATCTCAACAGTGCCGAGTGGGATGACGGGGTATTCGGGGCGCAGGCGGCGGCACGGCATCACTTTGGCGTGGATGCCAGCCGGCTGACCCGCCAGCAGGCCAGTCTGCTGGCGGCTGTGCTGCCCAATCCGCGGAACTGGAGCGCCAGTCGGCCGAGCAGTTATGTCGCGCGGCGGGCCGGGTGGATTCGGCAGCAGATGAGTCAGTTGGGCGGGGACAGTTACCTGGCGCAACTGAAGTAGTGTGGCTTCGCTCTCTCCGTAGGAGCGTGGCTTGCCCGCGAAAGGACCGCGCAGCGGTCCCAAAATGGTGTTACCAGGACGAATTTGGGACCGCTGCGCGGTCCTTTCGCGGGCAAGCCGCGCTCCTACGAGAAAGGGGCGGCAAGCAGCAGACAGGCAATAAAAAACCCGACCTTGCGAGTCGGGTTTTCTGTTTCTACTACCGGAGCGGTCAGGCAGCGATCAAGGCCTTCACCTTGTTCATCGCATTCTTCTCCAGCTGGCGGATACGCTCCGCCGAGACACTGTACTTGGCCGCCAGGTCATGCAGGGTGGCCTTTTCCTCGGCCAGCCAGCGCTGGTAGAGGATGTCGCGACTGCGCTCGTCAAGGCCCTGCAGCGCTTCGTGCAGGTTGTTCGACGAACTGTCGCTCCAATCGGCATCTTCCAGCTGGCGAGCCGGGTCGTAGCGATGGTCTTCCAGGTAGTTGGCCGGCGACTGGAAGGCGCTGTCGTCATCGGCCTCGGAGGCCGGGTCGAAGGCCATGTCCTGGCCCGTCAGGCGACTTTCCATCTCGCGGACTTCCCGCGGCTCCACACCCAGGCTTTCGGCGACGCGATGCACTTCGTCGTTGTTCAGCCAGGCCAGGCGTTTCTTCTGGCTGCGCAGGTTGAAGAACAGCTTGCGCTGGGCCTTGGTGGTGGCGACCTTGACGATCCGCCAGTTGCGCAGGATGAACTCGTGGATCTCGGCCTTGATCCAGTGCACCGCGAAGGACACCAGACGCACGCCCATTTCCGGGTTGAAGCGTTTCACGGCTTTCATCAGGCCGACGTTGCCTTCCTGGATCAGGTCGGCCTGGGCCAGCCCGTAGCCGGAATAGCTGCGGGCGATATGTACGACGAAGCGCAGGTGCGCGAGCACCATTTGCCGAGCGGACTCAAGGTTCTGCTCATAGTAGAGACTCTCGGCCAGTTCACGCTCCTGCTCGGCGGTCAGCAGGGGAATGCTGTTCACCGTGTGCACGTAGGCCTCCAGGTTCGCACCCGGGACCAAGGCATAAGCAGGTTGCAACGAAGTGGTCATACGAAAAAACCTCCGACTCACTGAACTCGTGCCCGTGGGCACTGCCAACATTGACCGGAAACCGCTAAACAAGTTCCCCAAAAACGAAAATAGTCAATACCAGCAAAAAGACACTATCGTGGCGCCAGCTCCCTCAGGTGGCGGGCCACCGCGATCCATGCACCGATATACCCCAACAGCACTGCACCAAGCAAGAGCGACAGACCATCGGCGGCAGGCACCCCGGCCAGGGCGAAATCGCTGCCATACAGTCCTGACAGGTCGACGACCGCCTCGTTCAGCCAGTTCAGGCCGAATTCCAGCACGCCCCAGGACAGGATCCCCGCACCAAAACCGTACAGCGCCCCCATATAAAGGAAGGGGCGACGCACATAGCTGTCAGTACCGCCCACCAGCTTGATCACTTCGATTTCCGTGCGGCGGTTCTCGATGTGCAGACGTATCGTGTTACCAATCACCAGCAACAATGCGGAGACCAAAAGCACGGTCAGGCCAAAGACGAAGCGGTCGCCGAGCTTGAGAATCGCCGCCAGGCGCTCGACCCAGACCAGATCGAGTTGGGCCAGTTCGACATGGGGCAGCTCCGCCAGACGCTGACGCAGGGCCTCCAGGGCTGGCTTGTCGACTTCGTTCGGGGTTACCACCACCACGCCGGGCAACGGGTTGTCCGGCAGCTCGCGCAGCGCTTCGCCCAGCCCCGACTGCTGCTGGAACTCGTTCAGCGCCTGCTCGCGGCTGACGTACTCGGCATCGGCCACACCCGGCAGGGCCTTGATCTGATCGCGCAGGGCTTCACCGGCACGGGCGCCGGCGTCCAGCTTGAGGTACAGGGAAATCTGCGCCGCACGCTGCCAGGAGCCCCCTAGACGCTCGATATTGCCGAGAATCAGCGACAGGCCCATGGGCAGGCTCAGCGCCACCGCCATCACCAGGCAGGTGAAGAAGCTGCCGATCGGCTGCTTGCCGAGACGACGCAGGCTGTCCAGCAGGCTGGAGCGATGGCTTTCCAGCCAGGCGGCCAGCAGGGTGCGGAAATCCGGACCGTCGTCTTCGTCACGGCCCTTCTTCTTTTGCGGCTGCGGATCGGCAGGCTTCGGTGCCACCCGCTCGGATACTTTCGGACTGCGTGTCGCACTCATTGCCCGGCCTCCCCGTCGCCGATCAGACGACCGCGCTGCAGCGTCAGCATGCGATGGCGCATGCGCGCGATCAGGGCCAGGTCGTGACTGGCGATCAGCACGCTGGTGCCCAGGCGGTTGATGTCTTCGAAAACCCCCATGATCTCCGCGGCCAGGCGCGGGTCGAGGTTGCCGGTGGGTTCGTCCGCCAGCAGCAAGGCCGGTCGATGGACGATGGCGCGGGCGATGCCGACCCGCTGCTGCTGCCCGGTGGACAGGTCGCCGGGGAACAGCTCGGCCTTGTCGGACAGCGCCACGCGCTCCAGCGCCGAGTCGACCCGCTTGGCGATCTCGACCTTGGACAGGCCGAGGATCTGCAGCGGCAGGGCGACGTTGTTGAACACGGTACGGTCGAACAGCAACTGGTGGTTCTGGAACACCACGCCGATCTGCCGGCGCAGGAACGGAATCTGCGCGTTGCTGATCTGGCCCAGGTCCTGGCCGGCCAGCAGCAGCTTGCCGCTGGTCGGACGCTCCATGGCCAGCAGCAGGCGCAGCAAGGTGCTCTTGCCGGCCCCCGAGTGACCGGTCACGAACAGAAACTCGCCCCGCCGTACCCGAAAACTCAGCTCATGCAGGCCAACGTGACCGTTCGGATAGCGCTTGGCGACCTGTTCGAATCGGATCATGGATGCTCCCGCTCGGCAAACAGTGCTTTAACGAAGGGTTCTGCTTCGAACGTGCGCAGATCGTCGATCCCTTCCCCTACGCCAATATAGCGAATGGGCAGACCGAACTGCTTGGCCAGGGCGAAGATCACCCCGCCCTTGGCGGTGCCGTCCAGCTTGGTCAGGGCCAGGCCGGTCAGCTCGACGCTCTGGTTGAAATGCTTGGCCTGGTTGATGGCGTTCTGGCCAGTACCGGCGTCGAGGACCAGCAGGACCTCGTGCGGCGCATCGGCGTCGAGCTTGCCGATGACCCGACGGACCTTCTTCAGCTCTTCCATCAGGTTGTCCTTGGTGTGCAGGCGACCGGCGGTATCGGCGATCAGCACGTCGATGCCCCGGGCCTTGGCGGCCTGCACGGCATCGAAGATCACCGACGCGGAATCGGCCCCGGTGTGCTGGGCGATGACCGGAATATGGTTGCGCTCGCCCCAGACCTGCAACTGCTCCACCGCCGCGGCGCGGAAGGTGTCGCCGGCGGCCAGCATGACCTTCTTGCCTTCGAGCTGGAGCTTTTTCGCCAGCTTGCCGATGGTGGTGGTCTTACCCGCGCCGTTGACGCCGACCACGAGGATGACGAACGGCCGGCTCTGCGCCTCGATGCGCAGCGGCTGCTCCACCGGCTTGAGCAGCCCGGCGAGTTCGCTCTGCAGCGACTTGTACAGGGCGTCGGCATCGTCCAGCTGCTTGCGCGCGACCTTCTGGGTCAGGTTCTGCACGATCACCGAGGTCGCCTCGACGCCGACGTCGGCGGTCAGCAGGCGGGTCTCGATCTCGTCGAGCAGGTCGTCGTCGATGGCTTTCTTGCCGAGGAACAGGCTGGCCATGCCCTCGCCGATGCTGGCGCTGGTCTTGGACAGACCTTGCTTGAGGCGGGCGAAGAAACCGGCCTTGGCTTCCTCGACAGGCGCGGGCGCCGGAACGGCGGCGACAGGCTCCGGAACGGCTTCCGGCACGACAACCGCTGCCGGCGCAACCACAGGCGCTGGCGGAGAGACAACGACCGGCGCCGGCTCCGGCGCGGGCTGGACCACGGCCGCAGGCAGCTCGGGAATCGCTGGCGGAGCCTTGGGCTCAAGGTCGGGAACCAGCGCTACCGGTTCTTCCGGCACCGGCAGCACCAGGCTGGACGGCGCGGCAACAGGCGGCTCCTGAACGAGCGGCGCGACCGGCTCGGGACTGACCACCGGCGCGGCAACGACCGGCGCCTCCGGGGCGACTGCCGGGGCAGGCTCGGGAGCAGCGGGAACGGGGGTTTCAGGCTGTTCGACAACAGGTTGCTGGGGCTTCTTGCGCAGCCAGCCGAACAGGCCTTTCTTTTCACCAGGCGCGCCCGGCGTTTTTTTGTCGTCGTTGGAACCAAACATGGAAGACGGCTATCTCAGGGTGGCGATGCGCCAGCGCGGCGCACTCGGAATTCTTTTGTAACGCAGAACAGACTCTTATAAATCCGGCTCGTTCGTGCGCGTCGTCTATTTTGTCGGGGGGCCTTTGCGGCGACATCCTCGACAGGCATGGTCGCCAGGCAACCGGATCAGTATCCTAGCACCTCCTAGCCCGCCGACGCTAAGGCCAAGCGGGCAGCCCAACAGGTTGAATCACGAATGAATGCTCTAGCCCGCCGTGCCGCTGGCCTGCTGCTCGGCACGATCTGTCTGCCCTTCGCGGCCTTCGCCGCCGACCCGCAACCGACCCATGAATTCATCCTCGACAACGGCCTGAAAGTGGTCGTGCGCGAAGACCATCGCGCCCCGGTGGTGGTCTCGCAGGTCTGGTACAAGGTCGGTTCCAGCTACGAAACCCCGGGCCAGACCGGTCTTTCCCACGCCCTGGAACACATGATGTTCAAGGGCAGCGACAAACTCGGCCCCGGCGAGGCCTCGCGCATCCTGCGCGACCTCGGCGCCGAGGAAAACGCCTTCACCAGCGACGACTACACCGCCTATTACCAGGTGCTGGCCCGCGATCGCCTGAACGTCGCCCTGGAGCTGGAAGCCGACCGCATGGCCAGCCTGCGCCTGCCTGCCGACGAGTTCAGTCGCGAAATCGAAGTGATCAAGGAAGAACGTCGCCTGCGCACCGACGACAACCCCGGCGCCAAGGCCTACGAACTGTTCAAGTCCATGGCCTACCCGGCCAGCGGCTATCACACCCCGACCATCGGCTGGATGGCCGACCTGCAGCGCATGAAGGTCGAGGAACTGCGCCACTGGTACGAGTCCTGGTATGCGCCGAACAACGCCACCCTGGTGGTGGTCGGCGACGTCAGCGTGGATGAGGTGCGCAAACTGGCCGAACGCTGGTTCGCGAAGATCCCGCAACGCCCCCTGCCGCCGAGCAAGCTGCCGCTGGAACTGGCCGAGCCCGGCCTGCGCCAGCTCACCGTGCACGTGCGCACGCAACTACCGAGCCTGATCTTCGGCTTCAACGTACCGGGCCTGGCCACCGCGAAGAACCCGCGGGAAATCCACGCCCTGCGCCTGATCTCCGCCCTGCTCGACGGCGGCTACAGCGCGCGCATGGCCAGCCGCCTGGAGCGCGGCGAAGAGCTGGTGGCCGGTGCCTCCAGCAGCTACAACCCGTTCGCCCGGGGTGACAGCCTGTTCACCCTCTCGGCAACGCCCAACACCCAGAAGAAAAAGACCCTCGCCGAGGTCGAAGCCGGCATCTGGAAGCTGCTCGACGAACTGAAGACCACCCCGCCAAGTGCCGAGGAACTGGAGCGCGTGCGCGCCCAGGTCATCGCCGGCCTGGTCTACGACCGCGACTCCATCAGCAGCCAGGCCACCACCATCGGCCAGCTGGAAACCGTGGGCCTGTCGTGGAAGCTGATCGACAACGAACTGGATGAACTGAAGAACGTGACCCCGGCGGACATCCAGAACGCCGCGCGCACCTACTTCGTCCGCGAACGCCTGAGCGTTGCCCATGTACTGCCCGAGGAGCAGGCCAAATGAGCCAGCAGATCACCCGCTTCACGCTGCGCGGCCTCGTCGCGGCCAGCGCACTGGCGCTGGCCCTGGTCGGCCCGGCCCACGCCGAAGAGGCCAAGCCGGCCAATACCCTGCAATCCCTGGCCGAACTCGACGGCAAGGCGCCCAGCCACCGCACGCTGAACATCCAGAGCTGGAACACCCGCGAAGGCGCCCGCGTGCTGTTCGTCGAAGCCCATGAACTGCCGATGTTCGACCTGCGCCTGATCTTCGCCGCTGGCAGCAGCCAGGACGGCGATATCCCCGGGGTCGCCGCGCTGACCAACGCCATGCTCAACGAAGGCGTGTCCGGCAAGGACGTCAATGCCATCGCCCAGGGCTTCGAAGGCCTCGGCGCCGACTTCGGCAATGGTGCCTATCGCGACATGGCGGTGGCCTCGCTGCGCAGCCTGAGCGTCGCCGACAAGCGCGAACCGGCGCTGAAGCTGTTCGCCGAGGTCGTGGGCAAGCCGACCTTCCCCGCCGACGCCCTGACCCGCATCAAGAACCAGATGCTCGCCGGCTTCGAATACCAGAAGCAGAACCCCGGCAAGCTGGCCAGCCTGCAGCTGTTCGAACGCCTCTACGGCAAGCATCCCTACGGCCACCCGAGCGACGGCACCGCCAAAAGCGTACCGCCGATCACCCTCGAGCAGCTGCGCGCCTTCCACACCAAGGCCTATGCCGCCGGCAACACGGTGATCGCCCTGGTCGGCGACCTCAGCCGCCAGGACGCCGAAGCCATCGCCGCCCAGGTGTCCGCCGCCCTGCCGAAAGGCCCGGCGCTGGCCAAGGTGGCGGCCCCGGCCGAACCCAAGCCGGGCCAGAGCCATATCGACTTCCCGTCCAAGCAGACCCACCTGATGCTCGCGGAGCTGGGCATCGATCGCGCCGATCCGGACTACGCGGCGCTGAACCTGGGCAACCAGATCCTTGGCGGCGGCTCCTTCGGCACCCGGCTGATGAGCGAAGTCCGCGAGAAGCGCGGCCTGACCTACGGCATCTATTCCACCTTCGTGCCGATGCAGGCGCGCGGGCCGTTCATGATCAACCTGCAGACCCGCGCCGAACTCAGCGAGGGCACCCTCAAGCTGGTCCAGGACCTGCTGCGTGACTACCTGAAGACCGGCCCGACCCAGCAGGAACTGGACGACGCCAAGCGCGAATTGGCCGGCAGTTTCCCGCTGTCCAACGCCAGCAATGCGAGCATCGTCGGCCAACTGGGGGCGATCGGCTTCTATGATCTGCCGCTGACCTGGCTGGAAGACTACATGCGCCAATCCCAGGCACTGACCGTCGAGCAGGTCCGGGATGCGCTGAATCGCCACCTGTCCGCGGACAGGCTGGTGATCGTCACCGCGGGGCCCAACGTGCCACAGCAGCCGTTGCCGCCGCCGCTCGATAAACCCGCCGAGCAGCCGCTCGGCGTACCGGAGCACTAATGGCCAGTCCATCCAAGCCGCACGCGGGCCAAGGCCAGTTGCGCATCATCGCCGGCGAATGGCGCAGCCGTCGCCTGAACTTCCCCGACGCTCCCGGCCTGCGTCCGACGCCGGACCGGGTGCGGGAAACCCTGTTCAACTGGCTCGCCGCCTACATCGAAGGGGCCAAGGTGCTGGATGCCTTCACCGGCAGCGGCGCGCTGTACCTCGAAGCCCTGTCCCGCGGGGCGGGCGATGCGGTTGCCGTGGACAGCAACCCGGCGGCCATCGCCAGCCTGAGGAACAACCTCGAAGTGCTGCGCTGCCCCCGCGGCCAGGTGGTGCAGAGCGATGTCCTGCGCTATCTGCAGGGCGAGGCGAAACAGCGCTTCGACGTGGTCTTCCTCGATCCGCCGTTCCACCAGGACCTGCTGCCGCAGACCTGCGAACTGCTGGAAAACGGTGGTTGGCTCGCCGATCACTCGTGGATCTACATCGAAAGCGAAACCGCGCCGTCATCGCTGAACCTGCCGGGCAACTGGCGCCTGCACCGGGAGAAGAAGGCCGGCCAGGTGCACTACGCACTGTGGGAACGCGGCTGACCGTCATCTGTCCGTCATTTCGCGCGGCAGGCCTTGAAACCAGCACTTACACTGGCTGATAGAGCTGCCGCGTGTTCCCGAGTGATGCCGTCATGAAGTCCACGTTCTTCAAGCCCGCAACGGGCCTGCGCAACCCTCACCTGCAAACCCTCTGGGGTCCCCTCTGGCGCAAATCGACGCCGCTGGACCATCAGCGCGAGCGCTTGTGGCTGGCCGATGGCGATTTCCTCGATCTGGACTGGAGTGGCCCGCACCGCAACGACGCCCCGCTGGTCCTGGTGCTGCATGGCCTGACCGGCTCGTCGTCCTCGCACTATGTGCTCGGTCTGCAACATGCCCTGCAGGCCCGCGGCTGGGCCAGCGTGGCGGTGAACTGGCGCGGCTGCTCCGGCGAGCCGAACCTGCTGCCCCGCAGCTATCACTCCGGGGCCAGCGAGGACCTCGCCGAAGTCATCGCCCACCTGCGCGCTCAGCGCCCCGCGGCGCCGCTGTATGCAGTGGGTTACTCGCTGGGGGGCAATGTCCTGCTCAAGCATCTGGGCGAGAGCGGTTCGGCCAGCCAGTTGCAGGCCGCCGTCGCGGTGTCGGTGCCGTTTCGCCTGGACCAGTGTGCCGATCGCATCGGCCTGGGCTTCTCGCGGGTCTACCAGGCGCACTTCATCCGCGAGATGGTCGCCTACGTGAAGAACAAGGAACGTCACTTCGTGCACCGTGGCCATGACGAAGGCCTGGACATCCTCGCCCGCCTCGGCCCGCTGACCAACCTGCGCACCTTCTGGGACTTCGACGGGCGCGTCACCGCACCGCTCAACGGTTTCAGCGACGCCCACGACTACTACAAGCGCTCGTCCAGCCGCTATTACCTGGGCGACAACCGCACGCCGACGCTGATCATCCAGTCCAGCGACGACCCGTTCGTCTTCCCGCACAGCCTGCCGGAAGCCGATGAACTGGCGAGCACGACCACCCTGGAACTGCACGCCCACGGCGGTCATGTCGGTTTCGTCGACGGCAGCCTGCGCCAGCCGGGGTACTACCTGGAACGGCGGATCCCCGAGTGGCTGGTCGCAGGCGGCTGATCAGTCGCCGGTAGCGATCTGGCGCTGCGGGTCGGTGATCCACTCGCTCCACGAGCCGGCATACAGCGGCGCCAGTGGATAACCGGCGAGGCTCAGGGCGAACAGGTTGTGACAGGCAGTGACACCCGAACCGCAATAGGCCACCAGGTCCTGCGGCTTGCGCGAGCCGATCAGGCGGGCGAAACGGGCTTTCAGCTGTTCCACCGGCAGGAAGTGGCCATCGGCGCCGAGGTTGTCGGTGAAGACCGCGCATTGTGCGCCGGGAATGTGCCCGGCCACCGGATCGATCGGCTCCACTTCGCCACGGAAGCGTGGCAGGGCGCGGGCGTCCAGCAGGGTCAGGGCCGGATCGCCGAGGCGCTCGCGCAGTTGCTGGGCACTGATCAGCAGCGCCGGGTCCGGTTTGCCGGTGAAGGTGCCTTCATGACGCTCCGCCGGGTCCAGGCTCAGTGGCAGGCCCGCGGCATGCCAGGCCTTGAGGCCGCCATCGAGAATCGACACGCCGCTGCGCTTGCCCAGCCAGGCCAGCAGCCACCAGGCACGGGCGGCGAACGCACCGGGGCCGTCGTCGTAGAGCACCACTTCGCTGTCGTTGCTGATGCCCCACTGCTGCAGACGCTCGATCAGCCGCCCCGGCTGCGGCAGCGGATGGCGCCCGCTGACGCCCTTGACCACCGGACCGCTGAGGTCGCGCTCCAGATCGGCGAAATGCGCCCCGGCGATATGGCCCTCGGCGTAGCTGCGCTGACCGTAGTCGACGTCCTCCAGGGCAAAACGACAATCGAGAATCACCAGTCCGGGTTCGCCGAGGCGTTCCGCCAGTTGCCGGGGTGCAATCAGTTGCGCGAGGGGCATGACAGTCTCCATATCGATTGAAAGGGGCACGTTACTGCTCCAGCGCCTGCTGCAGCGGTACGTAGAATTCTTCACACAGCGCGTCCACCGCCGGGCGCGCCGGGGCGGTGACGAAACCGAGTTCCAGCACCAGTACCTGATAGACGCCGCGCTTGATGGCTTCTTCACTCAGGTGCGCGGAATTTTCCCGGGTGGTGCAGAGAAACCGCACCCAGGAGGTCAGGACGATCCAGGTGTTGAGGGTCAGCGACTCGATCTGCACCGTGTTCATCTCCAGGATCCCGGCCTCGACGAAGCCGGTGTAGATGGCCTGCCCCTGCAACAGGCTGCGCTGGGAAAAGCGCCGGTAGCGGGCGGCCAGTTCCTTGTCGCTGTCGAGCAGGTGTTCCAGGTCGCGGTGCAGGAAACGGAAATTCCACATCGCCGCGAGGATCGCCTTCAGGTAGAAGCGCTTGTCCTCGACCGTGGCCAGGCGGCCCTTGGGCGGGTGCAGGAAACTGTCCACCTGTTCTTCATACTGACTGAACAACTCGGCAATGATTTCCTGCTTGTTGGCGAAGTGGTAGTAGAGGTTGCCGGGCGAAATCTCCATGTGCGCGGCGATGTGGTTGGTGCTGACACTGCGCTCGCCCTGCTGATTGAACAGCTCCAGGCTGTTCTGCACGATGCGCTCGCGGGTCTTGATTCGCGGGGCCATGACTGCGCTTCCCCATTCATGAGCTTGAAATGATTGCTTGATCTTACGGCGTCGAATGGCCGGGTGCATCTCTTGAGTGAGTGGTGACTTCATCGCTGGCTTGCCAGCGACAGGGCCCTCAAGCGCCATACAAGATCAGGATTAGAGTATATGCTCTAGCCACGACAACACCTCACTGGAGGTCCCGATGTCCCAGCTGGACTGGCTCGACACCCTGTTCGCCGCACAGCGCGCCGCCTTCAATCACCTGCCCATGCCGCCCCTGGCCCAGCGCCGGCAGTGGCTCAAGGCCCTGCGCCAGGCCCTGGTCGCCCGCCAGGACGAGCTGATCGCCGCCATCGACCAGGATTTCAACGGCCGCAGCGCCGACGAAACCCGCCTCGCCGAACTCCTGCCCAGCGTCCAGGGCCTGGTCCACGCGGAGAAACACCTGGCCCGCTGGATGAAACCCCGGCGCCGCGCGGTCGGCCTGGCCTTCCAACCGGCCAGCGCACAGGTGCGCTACCAGCCGCTGGGTGTGGTCGGGGTGATCGTGCCGTGGAACTACCCGCTGTTTCTCGCCATCGGCCCGCTCACCGGCGCCCTCGCCGCCGGCAACCGGGTCATGCTCAAGCTCAGCGAAGCCACCCCGGCCAGCGGCCAGATGCTCAAGTCCCTGCTGGAATCGGTGTTCCCCAGCGACATGGTGTGCGTGGTGCTGGGCGAGGCCGAGGTCGGCCAGGCCTTCTCCCGCCTGCCGTTCGATCACCTGCTGTTCACCGGCGCCACCAGCATCGGCCGCGAGGTGATGCGCGCCGCCGCCGACAACCTCACCCCGGTGACCCTGGAACTGGGCGGCAAATCCCCGGCCATCGTCTCCGCCAGCGTGCCGCTGGCCGATGCCGCCGAACGCATCGCCTTCGGCAAGACCCTGAATGCCGGGCAGACCTGCGTCGCACCCGACTACGTGCTGGTGCCGCGCGAGCGCATCCCCGGCTTCATCGATGCCTATCGCGAGGCGGTACGACGCTTCTATCCGCGGATCAGCGACAACCCCGACTACACGGCGATCATCAACCCGCGCCACCTGGCCCGGCTCAACGGCTACCTCGACGACGCCCGGCGCCAGGGCGCGCGAGTCACCAGCCTGTATCCGGACGAGACCCCGTCCGACCGCCGCCTGCCACCGCTGGTCCTGGAAAACGTGAACGACGCCATGCGGGTGATGCAGGACGAGATCTTCGGCCCGCTGCTGCCCGTGGTGCCCTACGACCATATCGACGAGGCCGTTGCCTACATCAACCAGCGTCCGCGTCCGCTGGCCCTGTACTACTTCGGCTACGAACGCGGCGAGCAGCGCCAGGTCCTGGACAACACCCACTCCGGCGGCGCCTGCCTCAACGACACCCTGCTGCATGTGGCCCAGGACGACCTGCCGTTCGGCGGGGTCGGCCCGTCCGGCATGGGCCATTACCACGGCTACGAGGGCTTCCAGACCTTCAGCAAGGCCAAGGCGGTGCTGGCCAAGCAGCGCCTCAACCTGGCCCGGCTGGTCTACCCGCCTTACGGCAAGCGCCTGCAACAACTGGTGTACCGCTTGTTTATCCGCTGATCACTGCACAGGCCTACAACAATGACAACACGCCTGCCCGAGGTCGCCGCGCTGAACCGCCGCGGCCTGCTCAAGTTCAGTGTCGGCGCCAGCCTGTTCCTTGGCGGCGCCAGCCTGCTGGGGTGCTCCGCCGGAACGCCGGCCAATGGCTTTCGCATCCTGCGCGACGACGACCTGCCGCTGCTCCGCGCGATAACGCCGGTGGTCCTGGAAGGCACCGCCTCGCTCATCGACCGGGTCCTGGCCCGCCTCGACGATACCCTCGCCAGCCTGTCCGAAGAGATGCTCAAGCTGACCCGGCAACTGTTCGACGTGCTCGCCCTGCCCCTGACGCGCGGCCCCCTGACCGGTGTCTGGAGTGCCTGGAACCAGGCCGAACCGCAGCGCATCCAGGCGTTTCTCCTGCGCTGGCGCGACAGCTCGCTGAACCTGCTGCGCCAGGGCTACTGCTCACTGCTGCAGTTGCTGCTGATGGCCTGGTACAGCCTGCCCGAATCCTGGGGCGCCTGCGGTTATCCCGGCCCACCGAACATCTGAGCGAGAACCTCCCATGCCTGTACCCGACCTGTTCCGCGACGGCCTCGCCCGCGGCTGGAAAACCCGCGATGGTTCGGCCCTGAGCCAGGACCTCACGCTGGAAACCGATATCGCCATCATCGGCAGCGGCGCCGGTGGCGCCACCAGTGCCGAGTTGCTCAGCGCCGCGGGTTTCCGTGTGCTGCTGATCGAAGAGGGGCCGCTGAAGACCAGCAGCGATTTCAGGATGCTGGAGCACGAGGCCTACGCCAGCCTCTACCAGGAAGGCATCGGTCGCCTGAGCAAGGACGGCGCCATCACCATCCTCCAGGGCCGCGCCGTGGGCGGCACCACGCTGATCAACTGGACCTCCAGTTTTCGCACCCCGGAACCGACGCTGCGCCACTGGGCCAGCGAGCACGGGGTCGAAGGCCATGGCGTGGACGACCTCGCGCCCTGGTTCGAACGCCTGGAGCAACGTCTCGGCATCGCCCCTTGGCAACTGCCACCCAACGCCAACAACGACGTGCTGCGCCGGGGCTGCACGGCCCTTGGCCTGGACTGGAAGGTGATTCCGCGCAATGTCCGCGGTTGCTGGAACCTCGGCTACTGCGGCATGGGCTGCCCGGTCAACGCCAAGCAGTCGATGCTGGTGACCAGCATCCCCGCGACCCTCGACCACGGCGGCGAACTGCTCTACCTGGCCCGTGCCGACACGCTGGAACACGATGGCCAGCGCATCCGCGCGCTGCATTGCGTGGCCATGGACCCGCGCTGCGTGGCGCCCACCGGCCGGCGCATCCGCGTTCGTGCCCGGCACTACATCGTCGCCGGCGGCGGCATCAACAGCCCGGCCCTGCTGCTGCGCTCGGCGGCACCGGACCCGCACCAGCGCCTGGGCAAGCGCACCTTCCTGCACCTGGTCAACTTCAGCGCGGCGCGCTTCGCCGAGCCGGTGAACCCGTTCTACGGCGCGCCGCAGTCGATCTACAGCGATCACTTCCAGTGGCGCAACGGCACCGACGGCCCCATGGGCTACAAACTGGAGGTGCCGCCGCTGCATCCGGCCCTGGCCGCCACCCTGCTCGGCGGCTTCGGCACGCAAAACGCGCTGCGCATGGAGGACCTGCCCCACACCCACGTGATGCTCGCCCTGCTGCGCGACGGTTTTCATCCGGACAGCATCGGCGGCAGCGTGGAATTGCGCGGCGACGGCTCGCCGGTGCTGGACTACGCGGTGTCCCCCTATGCCTGGGATGGCGTGCGCCGGGCGTTTCACAGCATGGCGCAAATCCAGTTCGCCGCGGGCGCGGAGAGCGTCCTGCCCCTGCACAGCCACGCCCGACCGGCGAAAACCCTGGCCGAAGCCCGCCGGAACATCGACGAGCTGCCCCTGGAGCTGTTCCTCACCCGCCTCGGCAGTGCCCACGTCATGGGTGGCTGCGCCATGGGCAATGACCCGCGCCAGAGCGTCTGCGACAGCCTCGGCCGGTATCACCAGCTGGAAAACCTGTCGGTCCACGACGGCTCGCTGTTCCCCACCAGCATCGGCGCCAACCCGCAGTTGTCGATCTACGCCATCAGCGCGCGGCTCAGCCAGTTGCTTGCCGAACGGCTCCGGCAGGCGGCCGGCGTGGCCGTCCATTAGTCCTTTTGCCCGGTGATGGCGACTTGGCCCGAGCGTATCGGCTGCGCTACCATCCGAGTCCCTAACGCACTCCTGCCAGGACGACGCGATGAACCGAGTGTTGTACCCGGGTACTTTCGACCCTATTACCAAGGGCCATGGCGATCTGGTCGAACGCGCCTCGCGTCTGTTCGATCACGTGATCATCGCGGTCGCCGCCAGCCCCAAGAAGAATCCGCTGTTCCCCCTGGAACAACGGGTGGAACTGGCGCGCGAAGTGACCAAGCACCTGCCCAACGTCGAAGTCCTCGGCTTCTCGTCGCTGCTGGCGCACTTCGCCAAGGAGCAGCAGGCCAATGTCTTCCTGCGAGGCCTGCGCGCGGTCTCGGACTTCGAGTACGAGTTCCAGCTGGCCAACATGAACCGGCAACTGGCGCCCGACGTCGAGAGCCTGTTCCTCACGCCGTCGGAACGCTATTCGTTCATTTCCTCGACGCTGGTCCGTGAGATCGCGGCGCTGGGCGGCGATATCACCAAGTTCGTCCACCCGGCGGTGGCCGACGCGCTGACCGAGCGTTTCAAGAAGTAATCTCATCTGGCCAGGAAAACCCGCGCCGACGTGCACTGTCGGCGCTAATACGGCACAATTGCGCCCATTGGTTTTCAATTGCCAGGGCAGACGTTCCTGGCCGGAGTCCCCATGTCCCTGATCATCACCGACGATTGCATCAACTGCGACGTCTGCGAACCCGAGTGCCCGAACGCTGCCATTTCCCAGGGCGAAGAGATCTATGTGATCGACCCGAACCTGTGCACCCAGTGCGTTGGCCACTATGACGAACCACAGTGCCAGCAAGTCTGCCCGGTCGACTGCATCCCGCTGGATGAAGCTCATCCGGAGACCGAAGAAGAGCTGATGGCCAAGTACCGCCGTATCACCGGCAAGGCCTGATGACCGGCGTCGCCACGCTTCGCACCCTGTTCCTTGGCGCCAGCCTGGCGCTGTGCAGTGTCGCCGCCCTGGCCGCGGGCCCGGGGCGCGCGGCAGTGGCCACGCCCCACACCGACGCGACCGCCGCGGCGCGGGAAATCCTCCAGCAGGGCGGCAACGCCTTCGACGCGGCGATCGCCGTGAGCGCCGCCCTGGCGGTAGTCGAGCCCTATGGCTCGGGCCTTGGTGGCGGTGGTTTCTTCCTGCTGCGCCAGCCCGGTACGCCGACCACCTATCGCTTCATCGACGCCCGCGAGCGCGCGCCCGCCAGGGCCACCGCGAACATGTACCTGAAGGACGGCAAGGTCCAGCCCGGCCTGTCGATCAACGGCCCGCTGGCGGCGGCGATTCCCGGCCTGCCGGCAGCGCTCGATGAACTGGCCGCGCGCTACGGCAGGCTGCCGCTGAAGAACACCCTGGCCCCGGCGATTCGCCTGGCCAACCAGGGCTTCGCTGTCGACCGCATCTACCGTGACCGCGCCGCGATGCGCCAGAGTGCCCTGCGCGACGACGCGGAAAGCGCCCGGCTGTTTCTCGACAAGGGTGAAGTCCCGGTCCTGGGCACGGTGATCCGCCAGCCGGAACTGGCGGCGACCCTGCAGCGCCTGGCGGACCAGGGCCGCGACGGTTTCTATCGCGGGCCGGTGGCGCTGAAGCTGGTCAAGGAGGTCAACGCGGCCGGGGGTATCTGGAGCGTCGACGACCTGGCCGATTACCACACGGCCACCCGCGAGCCGCTGCGCTATGCCCTCGCCGACCAGCGCGAGCTGATCAGCGCACCGCCGCCTTCCGCCGGTGGCGTGGCCATCGCCCAGAGCCTGGCGATGCTGCAGCGCCTGCCGTGGCAGAGCGCCGACAAGGTGCAGCGTGCCCACTACGTGCTGGAAGTGCTGCGCCGGGCCTACCGCGATCGCGGCCTGCTGGGGGACCCGGACCATGTGGCGAACCCGATCCCGCAGTTGCTCTCACGCCAGTACCTGACCGCGCTGGCCGTCAGTATCGACGTCCACGACGCCACGCCCAGCAGCAGCCTGCCGCCGTCCCCGGCCTGGCGCGAAGGCGATCACACCACCCATTTCGCGGTGATCGATGCCGAGGGCAATGCCGTGGCGGCGACGCTGTCGGTCAACCTGCCGTTCGGCGCGGCCTTCACCGCGCCCGGGACTGGCGTGGTGCTGAACAACGAGATGGATGACTTCGCCGCCGATCCGCGCGGCAGCAACAGTTATGGCCTGGCGGGCAGCCAGGCCAATGCCGTGGCGGCGGGCAAGCGGCCGTTGTCGAGCATGAGCCCGAGCTTCATCGAGAGTCCGCAGCAGTTCGCCGCGTTCGGCACGCCGGGCGGCAGCCGGATTCCGAGCATGGTGCTGCTGTCGATGCTGGAATACCTGGACGGGCGGCCGGTGAGCACCTGGCCGGCGGTGCCGCGCTATCACCATCAGTACCTGCCGGATGTGGTGGAGCATGAGCCCGGGGCGTTCAGTGCTGCAGAGATGGAGGCCTTGCGGGCGCGGGGCTACAGCCTGAAGGATGTAGGTCGCAGTTATGGCAACCAGCAGGTGCTGTTCTGGGACAAACGGGATGGGACGCTGGAAGCGGCCAGTGATCCGCGGGGTGTCGGCAGTTCAGAGGTGCACTGACGGACCTCATCGCCGGCAACGCCGGCTCCCACAAGGTCCGCGTACGACGCCAAACCCTGTGGGAGCTGGCGTTGCCAGCGATGAGGCCGGCAAATCCGGCACAAATCCTACGTCTGGCACCGCGGACAGAACACACTCGCCCGCTGCCCCAGCTTCACTTCCCTGAGCGTCGCCGCACACACCTTGCACGGCTCCCCGCCCCGCCCATAGACGAACAGCTCCTGCTGGAAATACCCCGGCTGCCCGTCGCCGCCGATGAAGTCCCGCAGCGTGGTGCCGCCTCGTTCGATGGCTGCCGCCAGGATCCGCTTGATCTCGATGGTCAGGCGCAGATAGCGCGCCCGCGAGATGCTCCCCGCCTCGCGCCGCGGATCGATCCCGGCCGCGAACAACGCCTCGGTCGCATAGATATTGCCCACGCCAACCACCACCGCGTTGTCCATGATGAACGGCTTCACCGCCATCGAGCGGCCGCGGGACAGCTGGAACAGGCGCTCGCCATCGAACAGGTCGGTCAGCGGCTCCGGCCCCAGCCGCACCAGCAGTTCGTGCTCCAGCGGCGCATGGCTCCAGAGCATCGCGCCAAAGCGCCGCGGATCGGTGTAGCGCAAGGCCAGGCCCGACTCCAGCTCGATGTCCACATGCTCATGCTTCTGCGCCGGCAGGCCGATTTCCACCAGGCGCAGGTTGCCGGACATGCCCAGGTGGCTGATCAGCGTGCCCACCTCGGCATTCAGCAGCAGGTACTTGGCGCGCCGTTCCACCGAGACGAAGCGCTGCCCCGACAGGCGCACATCGAGGTCTTCGGGAATCGGCCAGCGCAGGCGCCGGTCGCGGACGATCACGCGGCTGACGCGCTGGCCTTCGAGATAGGGGGCGATGCCGCGGCGGGTGGTTTCGACTTCGGGTAATTCAGGCATGGATCAGTGGCCACCGAGTTCCTGGATGGTTTGCTTGAGGTTGTCGAAGTCGTATTCCGACAGGCCGATATAGTCCAGCACCAGGTGCCCGACGCTGTTCCACTCGTGATCGACGCTCTGGTTGCCCAGCACCCGGTACGAGGCGCAGATGTGCTCGGCCATCTTCAAAATCGCCAGCAGGTTCTTCAGCGGCGCGCTACGCGGCGAGTCATCGCTGAACACCGCAAGGGCGTTGTGGTGGTTGGCGATGGCGTTGCTGACATGCTCCGGCAGGCGCCAGGAGCGCGCGGTGTAGTAACCGACCACGGCGTGGTTGGTGTTGAACACCTGGTTCTCGGTGTCGACCACGCGCTGCTGGTCGCCGGCGCTGGCATAGGCATCTTCCAGCACGCTCATGTAGTCGGGAAAACGCTTGAGCATCAGCGGCACGCCACAATCGTGGAACAGCCCCAGGGCATAGGCCTCGTCCACCGCCTGCGCGCCGAAGCGCTTGGCCAGGGTCAGGCAGGTCATCGCCACGTCCTGGGCGGTGTCCCAGAAGCGATTGAGGGTGACGATGGTCTCGTCGCTCATCTCGCCCTTGATCGATTGCGCGTTGATCAGGTTGATCACCGAACGGCTGCCCAGCAGGTTCACCGCGCGCTGGATCGAGGCGATCTTGTTGGTCAGCCCGTAATGCGCCGAATTGACGATCTTCAGCAGCGCGCCGGCCAGGCCCGGGTCCTGGGCGATCAGCTTGGCGATCGTCTCGAGGTCGGGGTCGGGCATGTACTGCTCCATCTGCAGATCGACCATGATCTGCGGCTGGGGCGGCACGCTGATGCCTTGCAAGGCTTGCTGGATCTGTTCGGCGGAAAGTTCCTGGGGCATAAGTTCACACTCGCGGCTGACGGGCGATTCTAACCTGATCGTTCGGTCGAGTGACGGCCAGTCGCCATGCAATTTGTCGCGGCGGCAGGTGCCTGCCCCGGCCGACACGGTATACTCCCGCTCTTTTTTCCCGGAGCGACGTCATGTCCCTGCCCAGCCTTCGTCTCAAAGCCAATGCCGACCGCCGTCTGCGCGCCGGCCACCTGTGGGTCTACAGCAACGAGATCGACGTCGCCGCCACCCCGCTGCACGGTTTCAAGGCCGGCGACCAGGCGCTCCTGGAAGCCGCGGGCGGCAAGGCCCTGGGCATCGTCGCGGTGAGCCCGAACAACCTGATCTGCGCACGCCTGCTGTCGCGCGATATCAAGCTGTCGCTGGACAAGTCGCTGCTGGTGCACCGCCTGAACGTCGCCCTGTCGCTGCGCGAGCGCCTGTTCGACAAGCCGTTCTACCGCCTGGTGTACGGTGATTCCGACCTGCTGCCGGGGCTGGTGGTCGACCGTTTCGGCGACATTCTGGTGGTGCAGATCGCCTCGCCGACCATGGAACGTCAGCGCGACGACGTCCTCGCTGCCCTGATCCAGGTGCTCAAGCCCAGCGGCGTGCTGTTCAAGAATGACTCCTCGGCGCGCGATGCCGAAGGCCTGGAGCGTTACGTCGAGACGGTCTACGGCGAGGTGCCGGACTGGGTCGCCCTGGAAGAGAACGGCGTGAAGTTCGAAGCGCCGGTGCTGGAAGGCCAGAAGACCGGCTGGTTCTACGACCACCGCATGAACCGCGCGCGCCTGGCGCCGTACGTCAAGGGCAAGCGTGTGCTCGACCTGTTCAGCTACATCGGTGGCTGGGGCGTGCAGGCCGGTGCCTTCGGCGCCAGCGAAGTGTTCTGCGTCGACGCCTCGGGCTTCGCCCTGGATGGTGTCGAGCGCAATGCGACGCTCAATGGTTTCGCCGACAAGGTCACCTGCATCGAAGGCGACGTGTTCGCCGCCCTGCGTGAACTGAAGGCCGCCGAAGAGCGCTTCGACGTGATCGTCGCCGACCCGCCCGCCTTCATCAAACGCAAGAAGGACCTGAAGAACGGCGAAGGCGCCTACCGCCGCCTCAACGAACAGGCCATGCGTTTGCTGAGCAAGGACGGCATCCTGGTCAGCGCCTCGTGCTCGATGCACCTGCCGGAAGATGACCTGCAGAACATCCTGCTGACCAGCGCCCGTCACCTGGACCGCAATATCCAGCTGCTGGAGCGTGGTGGCCAGGGTCCGGACCATCCGGTGCACCCGGCGATTCCGGAGACGCGCTACATCAAGAGCATCATCTGCCGGTTGTTGCCGAACAGCTGATCCGCGCCTGAATGAAAAATCCCGGCCTGGTGCCGGGATTTTTTATGGGCCGAGACCTAGCGCCCCAATTTTTCCAACGCTGCATCCGCCAGGAAGGAGGAGCGGCTTTTTACATTGTGGTCGCGAACATAACGGTCGATCTGTTGAATGACGAAACCAGGCAGAGTCACATTCACCTTTTCTGTCTTGCCCAGGTAAGGCGTGATGTCGATCTCCAGCATTCCCCAGCCCATTTCCTTGAAATCGGGATGGCTCCGGTGGTTCGCGATGCTGGTGGGCATGGGAATGGGTTGGCCACTCCCGGCTATTTCTTCAAGCATGATGTGAGCGACTTCGACCGCAGCGGCATAGGCCGCCTCGAAGGTATCGCCCGCCGTGACGGCACCAGGGATGTCCGGGACCTGGATGCCGGTGGCGGTTCTCTCATCACCCCACTCGATGCAGATGGGATATTGCATGGTTGTCTCCTGCTCGGATGCAGACTTGATCATCTCAGCCCCGCTCGCTGCCTGATGCTTTTGACCGTGCCGATAGGCAAGTCTTTCTTTGGGTGGGGCACGGGTATCAGGTATGGGCTATCTGGGTGTTTGAAAATGTGATGACTGCCAGTGATGCGTTTCAAAACCCATCCAGCGACTTCAAGTTCCCTGATCAGCTGTCTGCTTTGCACCTTCGCCTCTCCATTCGTGAGCGAAGACGCAACATGCCTCTGTGAGCATCAAATCACCAAAGCAAAAGATGTGTCTAGAGGTATATTTTGCAAAGCTGCGAGCGCTTACAACCCACCCAGCATCGCCTTCACCACCCGCCGATGAATCGGTGCGATCAGGCGCATGTACATCCGTCCCAGCCAGTTGTGCGGCTCGACGATGGAGGTCAGGCTCAGCTGGTTGTTCGGGTCCAGGTGCACGGAGATCAGCACATCCAGGTGACTGTCCTTGATCGACAGGATCAGTTCCTTGTCGGTCACCGCGGCGACCTGGAAGAAATCCAGTTGTTCGCCAACCCGGGGCGTCCTCTGCTCGCGCAAGTTGAAACCGGCCACCGGCTTGAGCCCGAACGGACGCACCACGAGGTCGCGCAACCACAATGCCTGGTTGATCCATTTCGGCACCGCGCGGCTCATGCGCTGGTAGGCATCCAGCGCGGTCAGGCCCTGTTCCGGGGTGACCCGGCGGGCGAAACAGTCGAAGAACCATGCCGTGGTGGAAAGCATGCGCAGCACGCTGCTGGCGGGAACATCGGCAGGGTGGACCATATTTCCTCCGTGAAAAAAGGCCATCATTCGAAGAAGGACGCCACGGTAACGCTCTAGCACGCGGAAAGCGAGCCCGATGACAAATCCCGCCGACCATCCATTGCGCCATTCCCTAAGCCCGCCAGCGGTGTAGAATCGGCCTATTCATCGCCAGTCATCCCCGGCGGGTTTATGAGCTCTGGCCAAGCGCGCGGCGATCCCGCGACGTCTTCGGCCTCATCCGTACCAGCGGCCACCTGCCTAGCGGTACCAAGGACAAGAGAAGCTCACTCCCCTTTTTGTTACCTGATTAGCCGCCAGGAGTGCTTCATGCCTGATTACCGTTCCAAAACGTCCACCCACGGCCGCAACATGGCCGGTGCCCGCGCGCTGTGGCGCGCCACCGGTATGAAGGACGAGGATTTCAAGAAGCCGATCATCGCCATCGCCAACTCCTTCACCCAGTTCGTCCCGGGTCACGTGCACCTGAAGGACCTGGGCCAGCTGGTCGCCCGCGAAGTCGAACGCGCCGGCGGCGTGGCCAAGGAGTTCAACACCATCGCGGTGGATGACGGCATCGCCATGGGCCACGACGGCATGCTCTATTCCCTGCCGAGCCGCGAGATCATCGCCGACTCCGTCGAGTACATGGTCAACGCCCACTGCGCCGACGCCATCGTCTGCATCTCCAACTGCGACAAGATCACCCCCGGCATGCTGATGGCCGCCCTGCGCCTGAACATCCCGGTGATCTTCGTCTCCGGCGGCCCGATGGAAGCCGGCAAGACCAAGCTGGCCAGCCACGGCCTCGACCTGGTCGACGCCATGGTCATCGCCGCCGACTCCACCGCCAGCGACGAGAAGGTCGCCGAGTACGAGCGCAGCGCCTGCCCGACCTGCGGTTCCTGCTCCGGCATGTTCACCGCCAACTCGATGAACTGCCTGACCGAAGCCCTGGGCCTGTCCCTGCCGGGCAACGGCTCGACCCTGGCCACGCACTCTGATCGCGAGCAGCTGTTCCTCACCGCCGGCCGCACCATCGTCGAGCTGTGCAAGCGCTACTACGGCGACAACGACGCCAGCGTGCTGCCACGCAGCATCGCCAGCTTCAAGGCGTTCGAGAACGCCATGACCCTGGACATCGCCATGGGCGGTTCGACCAACACCATCCTGCACCTGCTGGCCGCGGCCCAGGAAGCCGAGCTGGCCTTCGACCTGCGCGACATCGATCGCCTGTCGCGCAAGGTGCCGCAGCTGTGCAAGGTGGCGCCGAACATCCAGAAGTACCACATGGAAGACGTCCATCGCGCCGGCGGCATCATCAGCATCCTCGGCTCGCTGGCCCGTGGCGGCCTGCTGCACACCGACGTGCCGACCGTGCATTCGCCGAGCCTGGAAGAAGCCATCGCCAAGTGGGACATCACCCAGACCGACGACCCGGCCGTGCACCACTTCTTCAAGGCCGGTCCTGCCGGTATCCCGACCCAGACCGCGTTCAGCCAGTCGACCCGCTGGGACACCCTCGACGACGACCGTGAAAACGGCTGCATCCGCAGCGTCGAGCACGCCTACTCGCAGGAAGGCGGCCTGGCCGTGCTGTACGGCAACATCGCCCTCGACGGCTGCGTGGTGAAGACCGCCGGTGTGGATGAGTCGATCCACGTCTTCGAAGGCAACGCGAAGATCTTCGAAAGCCAGGACAGCGCGGTGCGCGGCATCCTCGCCGACGAAGTGAAGGAAGGCGACATCGTCATCATTCGCTACGAAGGTCCGAAAGGCGGCCCGGGCATGCAGGAAATGCTCTACCCGACCTCCTACCTGAAGTCCAAGGGCCTGGGCAAGGCCTGCGCCCTGCTCACCGACGGTCGTTTCTCCGGCGGTACCTCGGGCCTGTCCATCGGCCACGCCTCGCCGGAAGCCGCCGCGGGCGGTGCCATCGGCCTGGTGCAGGACGGCGACAAGGTGCTGATCGACATCCCGAACCGTTCGATCAACCTGCTGATCAGCGACGAAGAGCTGGCGGCGCGTCGTGTCGAGCAGGACAAGAAGGGCTGGAAACCGGTGGAACAGCGTCCACGCAAGGTGACCACCGCGCTGAAGGCCTACGCCCTGCTGGCGACCAGTGCCGACAAGGGTGCGGTGCGCAACAAGGCATTGCTCGACGGGCTGTGAGTTTCCGTCAGCCATGAAAAAACCGGCGCCCCTGGGTGCCGGTTTTTTCGTTCGGGGACCGCTTTGCGGTCCTTCGCGGTGGTTCGTCACACGACAAGCCACGCTCCTACGGGGATCGCGCGGCCTGCGCTCTTGTAGGAGCTGGCTTGTCGTGTGACGAACCACTGCGAAGGCCTGCAAAGCAGGCCCAAAGGCTCAGTAGCTGGCCCGTACGGTAAAGGTGAAGTTGCGCGGTTCCCCATAGAAGTTCGAACCCCACGGGCTGTCCACACGCTCGTAGTACTTGCGGTCGAACAGGTTGTTGCCGGTCAGTTTCACCGACAGGTTCTTGTTGATCCGGTAGCCGATCTGCGCCGAAGTCAGCGCATAGCCACGCTGCTCGAAGTCGACGTTGCGCCGGTAGTAGGTCGCACTCACCGCACGCACGCCACCACCGACACTGAAGTCCTTGAACAGGCCGTCGCTGAACTGGTAATCGGTCCACAGGTTGAAGTTGTGCTTCGGCGTGATGGTGCTGAAGGTGCGTCCTTCCGCCTCCTCGGAACCGTTCATCGAGCGGGTCATGGTGTAGGCATAGCCGGTCACCACGCTCCAGTTGTCGGTCAGGTTGCCGCTCAGCTCGGTTTCCCAGCCCTGGCTGCGCACCTTGCCCTGGGCGCGGTAGTACTGCCCACCGGACACCAGCTCGGCACGGTTCTCGTCGTAGATGCGGAACATGGCGAGGCTGCCGTTCAGGCGTCCGTCGAAGAACTCGCGCTTGAGGCCCAGCTCGTACTGCTCGCCTTCACGCGGGGCGATCACCGAACCGCTGGCGTCGATATCGGTTTGCGGCTTGAACACCTTGGTGTAGCTGGCGTAGGCCGAAAGCTCCGGGGTCAGCTTGTAGACCAGCGCGCCATACGGGATGAATTTGCGATCGATGTTGGTCTCGGTCTCGCCGAACTGGTTGAAGTAGGCGTTGGCGTTCTTGCCCTCGGCCTCGAACCAGGTCACCCGGCTGCCAAGGATGACATCCAGCTCGTCGGTCGCGGCAATCTTGGCCCGGCCGTAGGCGCCGTACTGCCGCGAGGTGGACCAGGTGCCGTTGCCCATGGCGAATTCCTGCTTGGGAATATCGATGCTGCGCGGATCGAACACGTTGATCGGGAAGTACTCGCCGCCACCGTAGGTGAAGTCCTTGTTCAGGTGCTGGTACTCGGCACCGACGGTGAACTCGTGGGTGCGTCCGAAGGCTTCCACCGGCAGGGTGACGAAGCTGTCCAGGCCGAGGCTCTTGATATGGGTGTAGTAGGAATACGCCACCGCCCAGCTATCGCCGTTGGCCGGGTTCACGGCATCGTCCGACCAGGTGAAGTTGCGGGTCGGCGTCTCGGCATCGCGATAGGTCAGCGAGGTCTTGAACTGGCCGCCGTTGTCCAGGCTGTGATCGACTTCGGCAAAACCTTCCCAGACCCGCTCGTCCAGCTCGTTCCACTTGGCATCGACGAAGGTCGATCGGCTGACGTCCAGCAGGGTGCCGTCGGCATAGGCCGGCAGGCCGAATGCCGGGGTCGAGCGGTTCTTCTGGTAGGTGCCGCCCAGGGACAGGGTGGTGGACGGGGTGATGTCGTATTCCAGCCGGCCATAGACCATCGGCCGCTCGTTCTTGGCGTAGTCGACCCAGGACTGGTTGTCTTCGTAGGCGGTGACGAAGCGACCGCGCAGGCTGCCGTCGGCGTTCAGCGGGCCGGTGACGTCGACGCTGGAGTGGTAGTTGTCCCAGGAACCGGCGGAAACCTCGCCGTTCAGGCCGAAGGTGCCGAGGGCGCGCTTGCGCACCACGTTGATGGTCCCGCCCGGCTCGCCGGAGCCCTGGTACAGGCCGCTCGGGCCGCGCAGCACTTCGACGCGGTCGTACATCGCCAGGTCGAAGCTGGTGGCCAGGTCGCCCTGGCCGGTGGCCTGGGACACGCCGTCGACCTGCACCTGGTCGACGAGGAAGCCGCGCATGTACACGTCGTTCAGGCTGGAGCCGGAGTTGTACGACTTGATCGTCACCCCGGTGACCTGGCGCATGGCGTCCTGCAGGTTGTTCATGTTCTGGTCGTTCATGCGCTGACGGGTGACCACCGAGACCGACTGCGGAATGTCCTTGAGCTTCTGCTCGCCCTTGCCGATGGTCACCGCGCCGGTGGTGTAGGAGCGGCTGCCTTCGGTGGTGGCGCCGAGCAGGTCGGAGTTGATCTTCGTGGCGCCGAGTTGCACGGCCTCGTCACCACTGACGCGCTTTTCCAGGGTCACGCTGTCGCCGTCGATGTAGCTGGCCGACAGCCCGGTGCCGGCGAGCAGGCGGCCCAGCGCCTCGCTCTGTGGATAACTGCCGCTCAGGCCCGAGGAGCGCAGGCCCTGGGTGACCTCCGCCGTGACCAGCACCTGCACCCGGGTAACCGCGCTGAAGGCTGCCAGCGCGCCGTCGAGGGACTGCGCCGGAATGTCGAAGCGGTAGACCTGCGCCTGCGCCTCGCTGGCGGCCAGAACCGGCAGCGCAAAGGTGCCGCCGCCCATGGCGATGGCCAGGCTGAGCAGCGTCGGCAAGTGCCGGCGGGTGGTGGTGTGTGGCATCGGTGGTGCTCCCCCAAATCGTCGAAGTCGTCGAACGGCGCCGCACTATCTGAGAGTGCTTGTTATTCGCGCCTACGAGTTCAAGGACGTTGGGGTTGCGGGAAACCCTGAAACTTTCTGAAATTTTTTCTTCAGCCTTCGCGCAGCACCCGCAGCCAGGGGGTGTATTGCTCGGCGTTGAGCCCGAGGGTGTGCTTCAGGGCCTTGAGCACGGCGTCCGGCTTGTCGATCTCGAACACCCCGGAAACCTTGCGCTGGCGCAGCGTATCGCCGAGCACCAGGGTCTGCCCCGGCCAGTAGCGGTTGAGTTCCTCGACCACTTCGGCCAGCGGCTGCTGGCGGAACACCAGTTGCCGCTGGCGCCAGGCGAATTCGGCGGCGGCGTCGATCTCGTGCACCGCGGCCAGACGCGCGTCCTGGTACTCGACACCCCGTCCCGGTTCCAGCAAGACCGTCTGCTCACCGCCGGCGCTCACCTGCACCTTGCCCTGGGCGACCCGCACGCGGGTCTGCTCACCCTGGCGCGCGACGCTGAAGCGGGTGCCGACCACCTTGACCCAGCCATCACCGGAACGGATCACGAACGGTCGCGCCGGATCGGCGCTGACCTCGAACCAGGCCTCGCCGCGCAGCAACTGCACGCGCCGTTCGTCCTGGCCGAGATCGATCTGCACGGCGGTATCGGTGTTGAGCTGGACCTGCGAACCATCGGCCAGGCTCAGGCTGCGCGACTCGCCGGTAGCGGTGGCGTAGTCGGCACGCCAGCGGTCCGGCCAGGGGCTGTGCAGGGTCAGCGCGCCCACCGCCAGCAACAGCGCCGCGGCACTGGCCCAGAGCCGCGGCGTCGGCCGGCGCCAGCGCGCCCGCTCGGCCTCGCGCAGTTGCCGCGCCGGTGCGCGCAGGGCGCCGAGCAGCGCCAGCACTTCGTCCCAGGCCTGGGCCTGCTGCGGACCACGCTCCAGCCAGGCGGCAAAGTCTTCGCGGTCGCGACTGCTGACGTCGTCGGCCTGCAGGCGGTAGTACCAGGCGCTGGCCTCTTCGAACAGGTCGTCAGGGTGGGACATGCGCGTATCCATGGCGGCGGAGGGCTCGTTCATCGTGCCCCCGGTGTGTCGTCGAACAGGCGGGTCTTGATGAAGGCCCGGCAATCCACCAGCGCGCGACGCAGTTGGTATTCGACGCTGCGCGGGGAGATCTTCAGACGTTCGCCGATCTCCCGGTAGGACAATTCGTCGACATGATAGAGCAGGAAGATGTGCCGGGTCGCCTCGGGCAGGGCTTCGATGGCTTCGTGCATCAAGCGTTGCTCCTGCTGGCTGGCCAGTTGTTCTTCGGCGCCGGGGGCGTTGCATGGCAGCTCTTCGCTGGGCTCGCCAGCGTCCAGGCGATCGCGGCGGATGGTCTGGCGCTGATGGTCGCGCACCAGGTTGCTGGCGATGGTGAAGAGAAAGGCCGGCAGGTTGTCGACCTTCTTGTCGGCAGGCAGCCGCGCCAGGCGCAGGAAAGACTCCTGGGTCAGGTCGGCGGCCACCTGGCTGTTGCCAGTGCGCCGCGCGACGAAGGCTTCCAGGGCTTTCTTCTGCTCGGCGAACAACCGGGCGATCTGCGTATTCCACGAAGACACGGGCACGTCCTGGCGGGTCTCAAGAGGTGCGCAGGCTAGCAGGGAATAAGAGTGATTCGCAATTGATATCGTTGGCCTACAGGGTGGTCGGGCGGCCCTGGCGGTCCAGCTCGAACACCTTGCCCTGCTGGAAGCGCGAACGCAGCCAGCGCTCGGCCTTGCCGCGACCCTGGCGCAACGGCCAGATCAGATCGACGCCCACCAGCCAGTCGGTATGCGGGTAGGCGCTGAGTTGCAGTTCCACCAGCTCGCCGCTCTCCAGTTCGCGGCGAATCAACTGCCGCGGCAGGGTCGCCCAGCCCAGCCCGGCACGCACCATCTCCATCAGCGCCAGGTAGCTTTCCGCCTGCCACATCTGCGTGGCGCGCAGGTATTCGCTGCTCGGCAGCTTGTTGGCGTGGGCGCTGAAGGCCAGGCGGCGGTGGGCATGCAGGTCGGCGAAGCTGACCGTCGGCAGGGCCGCCAGCGGGTGCCGGGGGTGAGTGACGTGAACCATGATCAGCTTGCCCAGTTGCTGGAATTCCAGCTCCCGCGGGTACTCCGGCTGGGAAAAGGCGATGCCCAGGCTGGCCTCGCCCTTGAGCACCATCTCGCTGACATCGCCGTAGACCGGATGACGGACGATCAGGTCGACATAGGGAAACGCCTGCTCGAACTCGGCGAGCACCGGCATCACCGTGTTGTAGGGCACCTCGATGGCCAGGGTCAGGCTCGGCTCGACCTCCACCGCCATGCCGTCGGCATGCGCCTCCAGGGCCAGGCAGCGTTCCAGTACCGCCTCGGCCTCCAGCAGCAGCTTGTGCCCGGCCGGAGTCAGGGTCGGGATGCGGCTGGCGCGGTCGAACAGCACCACGCCCAGGTCGGTTTCCAGGTTGGCGATGGCCGCACTGACCGTCGACTGGGTCTTGCCCACTCGCCGCGCCGCCGCCGAGAACGAGCCGGCCTGCACCGCGAGGACGAATACCTGCAACTGCTCCAGTGAAAAACGCATGTCCACCCTCTCCCGAACCATCGACCAGATCGATGGTTACTCATTTGTTTCATCGACCACAAGCGGAAAGAATCCGCCTCAGCCAGCACGCATCCCTGATCGTCGCTGCGCCAACAGCACGGGCGCCCATTTACAAAAACAACAGCCGCACCTTCAGGAGACACGCGCAATGAGCCGTATCCCGACCCACCCGGTGGACGAGGTCCTGCCTCTCCGCCAGCTGTTCACCTTCGGTCTGCAACATGTGCTGGTGATGTACGCCGGCGCCGTGGCCGTCCCGCTGATCCTCGGCAGTGCCCTGGGCCTGACCCAGGCGCAGATCATCACCCTGATCAACGCCAACCTGCTCACCTCGGGCATCGCCACCCTGATCCAGACACTGGGCTTCTGGAAGTTCGGCGCCCGCCTGCCAATGATCCAGGGCTGCTCGTTCATCGCCCTGGCGCCGATGATCATGATCGGCAAGGAGTTCGGCCTCAGCGAGATCTTCGGCGCGGTGATCGCCGCCGGGGCCATCACCATCGCCCTGGCGCCGGTGTTCAGCCGCCTGCTGCGCTTCTTCCCGCCGGTGGTGATCGGCAGTCTGATCACCATCATCGGCGTCTCGCTGATGCCGGCGGCGGCGATCTGGCTGGGCGGTGGCAACCCGGGCAGCGACGATTTCGGCAACCCGGCCAACCTGCTGCTGGGCCTGGCGACCGTGGCGGTCACGCTGGTGATCTACGCGAAATTCTCCGGCTTCATCGGCAACCTCAGCGTGCTCATCGGCCTGTTCGTCGGCAGCCTGATCGCCGCCGCCTTCGGCATGACCGACTTCAGCCAGATCGGCAGCGCCGCCTGGTTCGAACTGAGCCCACCGATGGCCTTCGGCGTGCCGAAGTTCTCGACCATGCCGATCCTGGTCATGACCCTGGCGATGCTGGTGATCATGGCCGAGACCACCGGCAACTGCCTGGCCATCGGCAAGCTCACCGGCAAGCCGACCGACCAGCGCACCCTGGGCAACGCCTTCCGCGCCGATGGCCTGTCGACCATGCTCGGCGGCCTGTTCAACAGCTTCCCGTACAACGCCTTCACCCAGAACACCGGGCTGATCGCCCTCTCCAACGTGAAGAGCCGCTTCGTGGTGGCCGCGGCCGGGGCAATCATGGTGCTGATGGGGCTGTTTCCCAAGCTCGGCGCGCTGATCGCCGCGGTACCGACGCCCGTGCTCGGCGGCTGCGCCATCGTGATGTTCGGCATGACCACCGTCGCCGGTATCCAGGAGCTGTCCCGCGTGCAGTTCGACGGCACCCGCAACGGCATCATCGTCGCCGTCTCGGTCAGCGTCGGGGTGCTGCCGATGTCCTTCCCGGCCCTGTTCGAGCATGCCAACGGCGCGCTCAAGCTGGTCCTGGAAAGCGGCATCTTCCTCGGTGCAATCACCGCCATCGTGCTCAACGTCCTGCTCAACCCCAACCCCGAAAAAGCCGTCGACAGCGCGCCTGGCGAGACCGCCCGGCTCAGCGACTGAACGGCACGCCGCACCTTTTCCACTGCCCAACGGAGTTCCCATGACCAGCTTCAGCAACCTCACCCCCGCCGGTGTTTCCGCCCTCGACCTGACCCTGCTGCGGGAAACCATCCGCCTGTCGCAGACCTCCCGCGACAGTGGCCGGCATCCGTTCGCCGCGCTGGTGGCCGACCGTGAAGGCACGGTGATCGCCAGCGCCGGCAACAACTCGATGCCGCCCGAAGGCGACCCGACCCAGCACGCCGAGCTGCGCGCCGCCGCCATGGCCGCAACCCGGCTGTCGCCCGAGGAACTGGCCCAGTGCACCCTCTACACCAGTGCCGAGCCCTGCTGCATGTGCGCCGGCGCGGTGTACTGGACCGGCATCGGCCGGGTGGTCTACGCCTTGTCCGAGCATGCCTTGCTCGGCCTGACCGGCGACCACCCGGAAAACCCGACCTTCTCCCTGCCCTGCCGCGAAGTGTTCGCCCGCGGCCAGCGTCAGGTCGCGGTGCTCGGGCCGATGCTGGAAAGCGAGGCGGCTGGCGCCCATGAGGGCTTCTGGAAGTGAATCGGGGGATCTCCATCCACGTCGTCGACGTCGCCAGCGGCTGCGTCGCCGAGGGCCTGGCGCTGAGTCTGCTGCGGCTCGAGGGCGAACAGTGGGTGCCGGTCTGCAATGGCCGGATCGGCGCCGATGGCCTGCTCGGCGAGCTGGCCGGCTGCGCCGGGGACTGCGTTGCCGGCGTCTATGAAGTGCGCCTGGACGTGGCCGCGTTCTATCGCTCGACGGGCATGACGCTACCCGAGCCCGCGTTTCTCGATGTGCTGCTGTACCGCTTCGGTCTGGCCGACACCGCCCAGCACTACCACCTGCCGTTCAAGCTGACCGCCTGGGGCGTGTCCTGCTTCCGCGGCGGGGCCTGACCGGCAATACCGCGAGGGGGAGCCTCGCGTCTTGTGCCCTCCTCGCGGGGGCACCTTTTTCTTCCGGTATTCACCCACAACCACAACAAGGGAACACCCGATGCCTATCGACCTGCGCGCCGCTCCGGCTGGCGCCCTGCTTCTGCTCGCCTCGACCCTGGCCTGCGCCGACGGCGGCTCGCCACTGCTCTGGCACGACGAAAGCCTCAGCTACCTGTACGGCAAGAACTTCAAGGTCAATCCGCCGATCCAGCAGACCTTCACCCTGGAAAGCGCCAGCGGCTGGAGCTGGGGCGACCTGTTCTTCTTCGTCGACCAGATCAATTTCAACGGCAGGGAAGATGGCCTCAGCGGGCGCAACACCTATTACGGCGAGCTGCAGGGGCGATTGAGCTACGCCAAGCTGAGCGGGCAGAAGATCGCCTTCGGGCCGGTGAGCGATGTGCTGCTGGCGGCCACTTACGAATTCGGTGAAGGCGATACCGAGACCTACCTGCTCGGTCCCGGCTTCGACCTGGCGATTCCCGGGTTCGACTATTTCCAGCTGAACGTCTATTACCGCAAGCCCGACGGCCATCGCGTTCGCGCGGGCGCCGTGCAGGTCACCCCGGTGTGGTCGTATACCGTGCCGCTGGGGCGTTCGGACCTGCTGATCGATGGCTACATCGACTGGATCGTCAACAACCGGGATGCCAGCGATTCACGCCGCGGGCAGAGCGACTACCACGCCAACCTGCACATCAATCCGCAGGTGAAGTACGACCTGGGCAAAGCCATGGGGTACGAGGCGAAGCATCTGTATGTGGGGGTGGAGTACGACTACTGGTCGGACAAGTACGGGATTGAGGATTCGAAGGGGTTCACGACGGACCAGAACACGGCCAGCGTGTTGGTCAAATACCACTTCTAAGGCCACACACAGTCGGCGTGGGAGCGGATTCATCCGCGATTGGGCGCAAAGCGGCCATAAACCCTGAGTCCCCGGTGTATCAGACAAACCCGGGACTCAGGTTTTACGACGGCTCACGCCGCCGATCGCGGATGAATCCGCTCCCACACTGACCGCATACACCTTGGGTTACTGGATTTCCTCCGGCGTCACCACCACCCAGTTCTTGTCCGCCGTCACCGGCAGCCCTTCCTTGGCCTGCGCCGCTGCGTGCCTGGCCATCATCCCGTTGATCTGGTCCATGTACTTGGCCTTGCGGTTGATCCACAGGTGGATGCCGCCCTTGGCCACATCGACGCTGTGGAACAGCATGTAGCCGTCGCTGCTCGGGGTGTCGCCGCCCACCAGCACCGGTTTCTTCCATTCATCGATATAGGTCAGGATCGCCGCCTGCTTGCCGGCCATCCAGGTCGCCGGGGTCCACAGGTACGGGGTCAGTTCCAGGCCGAGGTTGGCGGCAGGCTCGTATTTGCCGGCGCTGATCTGCTTGCGCGCGGTGGTCAACGCCCCCGTGGCGCGGTCCTTGAGCAGCAGGCTGACACCGATGACATTCTGCGGCTTGACGTTGTAGCCGTACTTCGGATCGGAAGCGACCATGCGCACCAGTTCCTCCGAGGCCGCGGTCATCACGTAGACCTCGATGCCGTTCTCCATCAGCTTGTTGTACAGCTCGGTCTGCCCGGTGAAGACCTTCGGCGGCTGCACCTCGATGGTCTTGACCTGATCACCCTCGAAGTAGGTGCTCGGCACCGGCTTGCCCGAGGCCATCAGTTCGTCGACGTAGCCCTTGAGCTCCTTGAGGGTGAAGCCGGAAAACACCTGCGCGACCCAGGGGTAGCAGACCATGTCGTCGATTTCGCAGAGGCGGTAGTAGTAGCTGAACAGGCTTTCCTTGTGCTCGGCGGTGTCCTTGAACGGCATCAGCTTGAGCGACGGGTCGAGCTTGTCGCGGGTCAGCACGCCCTTGTTCTCCATGAAGGGCAGCAGCGACTCTTCGAGGTCGAAGCGGTAGCTGGTGTTGTCCATGTCGAACACCGCGTAGTTACCCTTGTGGGCATTGGCAGCGATCATCGCGTCGAGCTGTTTGGCGGCCGGTTCGGGCCAGTGCTTCAACTCCACCGCGAGGGCCTGGCCGGCCAGCAGCAGGGCCAGACCGGCGACGAGGCCTTTGGCGCGGCCGTTGGCGCGAATCTTCGGAGCGAACGTCATGTGCGGATCTCCTGGAAAGATGAGCGCTCCACCCTAAGCACTCCGGCACCGTCGATCCGCTCTGACAGCGACCCTGGCAATGGTCGAAACGGCAGGCGCATGCCTGAAAGCGACTGGTGTTTATTCCAGAAACGACATGTTTAATTCCATAACGATATAAATTCGTTTGTTTTCAGACTGTTAGCATTTTCGACTGAGCAACCGCCCAAGGAGGCGGTTGCGTCGTTTTGACTGGAGCTTCAATGAACCTGCCGCTGTTTCTCAATCTGCTGGTGTTCCTCGCATTGCTGCTGGGCCTGGCGAAAACCAATTCGAGCTGGAGCCTGGCGAAGAAGGTGCTGTTCGGCCTGATCCTCGGCGTGCTGTTCGGCACCGCGCTGCACACGATCTACGGCGCCGGGCACCCGCTGCTGAAA
Source organism: Pseudomonas sp. zfem002 (assembly GCF_032621685.1). NCBI lineage: Bacteria > Pseudomonadati > Pseudomonadota > Gammaproteobacteria > Pseudomonadales > Pseudomonadaceae > Pseudomonas > Pseudomonas sp. zfem002. The sequence goes on from NZ_JAVYJH010000001.1 coordinate 715,672, forward strand.
GCCACCATCGGCTGGCTGGACCTGGTCGGCAACGGCTACGTGCAGCTGTTGCAGATGATCGTCATGCCGCTGATCTTCGTCTCGATCCTCTCCGCCGTGGCGCGCCTGCACAACGCCTCGTCCCTGGGCCGGATCAGCGTGCTGACCATCGGTACCCTGCTGTTCACCACGGCCATCGCGGCGCTGATCGGCATCGTCCTGACCAACCTGTTCGGCCTCAGCGCCGAGGGCCTGGTGGCCGGTGTCCAGGAAACCGCGCGCCTGGCGACGATCCAGAGCGACTACGCCGGCAAGGTCGCCGACCTGAACATCCCGCAACTGCTGCTCTCGTTCCTGCCGAGCAACCCGGTGGGCGACCTGGCGCGGGCCAAGCCGACCTCGATCATCAGCGTGGTGATCTTCGCCGCTTTCCTCGGCGTCGCCGCCCTGCAACTGCTCAAGGACGATGCCGAGAAGGGCAACCGCGCCCTCGCCGCCATCGACACCCTGCAGGCCTGGGTCACCCGCCTGGTGCGCCTGGTGATGAAGCTGACGCCCTACGGCGTACTGGCGCTGATGACCAAGGTGGTGGCCAGCTCCAACCTCGACGACATCATCAAGCTGGGCAGTTTCGTGGTGGTGTCCTACATCGGCCTGGCGCTGATGTTCGGCGTGCATGGCGTGCTGCTGGGCCTGGCCGGGATCAACCCGCTGCGCTTCCTGCGCAAGGTCTGGCCGGTGCTGACCTTCGCCTTCACCAGCCGCTCCAGTGCCGCCAGCATCCCGCTGAGCATCGAGGCGCAGACCCGTCGCCTGGGCGTGCCGCAGGCGATCGCCAGCTTTGCCGCGTCATTCGGCGCGACCATCGGGCAGAACGGATGTGCCGGTCTGTACCCGGCGATGCTGGCGGTGATGGTGGCGCCGGCGGTGGGCATCGATCCGCTGGATCCGCTTTGGATCGCCACGCTGGTGGCGGTGGTGACCCTGAGTTCGGCCGGGGTGGCCGGGGTCGGCGGCGGCGCGACCTTCGCCGCGCTGATCGTGCTGCCGGCGATGGGCTTGCCGGTGGAGTTGGTGGCGCTGCTGATTTCGGTGGAACCGCTGATCGACATGGGCCGTACGGCGTTGAACGTCAGTGGTTCGATGACTGCCGGGACCATTACCAGCCAGTTGCTCGGGCAGACCGACAAGGCTGTTCTGGCTGGGGATGAACAGGTGCAGCTGAGTCACTCGTAAGGGTCAAAGGCCTCATCGCGGGCAACGCCCGCTCCTACAAGGACTGCGTGCACTGCGGACCTTGTAGGAGCCGGCGTTGCCGGCGAAAGGACCGCAAAGCGGTCCCGAACCTCCACTTGCCAACTTTTCCCACCGCTTTATCAGAAGCCACTGATAGTTCTCGGCCCCAAAAGCCTCCAAGGTTGCACGCTTTCAACTGACGAGCTTCAACGAAAGCGATGAAATCAAAAGGGCTATATGGGGGACTGCTGATCCTGATGCTGCTCGCCAGCAGCGGCTGTTTCTGGACGAAAGATCCGGAAATAGCGGTCACGATCGGAGAACCTTGGGCAAACACGCAACAGCGTTCGGCTGTGACGTTTACCGCGAGCCCTGAATCCGACCAAATCATGCTTGCCAGCTCCAATGCACGGCTTCGTCTGATCGATCTCCGGCATGGCTTTGTGACGCAGACCGGTCGGGACATAGTCGTCTTCCTCAACAAAAAGGGACGAGTACAGACCGCGGGATTGTTGCTGGGCGAGGGGCCCATGAGCCTCGACAAGGCGGTCGAGACCGCCGCCGAGCTGCAAAAGCAGATGCGAAAACGCGGTTGGGCGCCCTTCCTGTCTTGGGCAAAGCCGCCTATTGCAGATACACCGGAGTGGCGTGAGTACCTGCATCAAAGCGGCTACAGCACGTTGTCCTTATGGCAAGCAGAAAACAGCTATCTGGCGACGTTCTTCCTGCACCGGATCAAAGACAGCGCTCCAGGCACCGATGGACTTTACGTGCTTTCACTGCACCTCGATCCGGCACTCAAGGGACAGTAGGCAAAGGGCCGCAAAGCGGCCCTCGAATCTCAACGCTTTTCCCACACCTCGAAGCGATACCCCGGCTTCCCTTCCTCCACCGGCCCTGGCTCGCTCGATACCTTCTTCCAGATTGCCTCGTCCACTTCAGGGAACCAGGCATCCCCCTCCGGGCTGATCTCCACCCGGGTCAGGTACAGGCGATCCGCCAACCCGCTGTCCAGCGCCTGCCCATACAGTTGCGCGCCACCGATCAGCATCAGCTCGTCCACGCCCTGCTGCGCCGCCCATTGCTCGGCCCGGACGATGGCGTCTTCCAGCGAGGCGAACACCTCGGCGCCTTGCAGCTGCAGCCCGACCTGGCGGCTGACCACCAGGTTCAGTCGCCCCGGCAGCGGCCGGCCAAGCGAATCCCAGGTCTTGCGCCCCATGATGATCGGCTTGCCCAGGGTGGTGGCCTTGAAGTACTTGAAGTCCCCCGGCAGGTGCCAGGGCATGCGGTTGTCGATGCCGATGACGCGGTTCTCGGCGAGGGCCGCGATCAGGCTGAGGGGGCGTGTTGTTTTCATGGCAGCGAGGATAGCAAAGGATGCCTGGGTTATGCTTCCCCCGGTAATGGGTTCAAGGAAGCTGTACGTGACTGGACTGACCGACCTGGACAAACGCTGGCTGAGCGAAGCGGTACGCCTGCGCGAAGAACACACCGGCCCCCTGGACGACCAGGAAGCCAACCGCCGCGCCCGCCAGCACGGCGGCGACCTGGCGCAACGCATCGAAAGCCGCGCGCTGTGGCTGGCCGAACGCGACGGCCTGCGCCAGGCCCTCGACCACTACAAGCGCGGCGCGCGCCTGGCGCTGCTGGTGCTGCTGGTGCTGGCCGTGTTCAGCGGCGCCGGCCTGGCCTTCGCCGCCCTCGGCGACGGGCAACGCCCGGTCAATGTGTTCTGGGCCCTGGGCAGCCTGCTCGGCCTGGACCTGCTCCTGCTCCTGGGCTGGGCCGCCGGACTGGCCCTGGCCGGCGACCAAGGGGCCAGCCTCGGTCGCCTGTGGCTGTGGCTCAGCGAGAAATTCGCCGGCGATGCCAAGAGCGTGCACCTGGCGCCCGCGCTGCTGGTGCTGCTGCAGCGCCAGCGCCTGACTCGCTGGCTGCTCGGCACTCTGGTCCACGGCCTGTGGTTGCTGGCGCTGGGCAGCGCCCTGGTCGTGCTGCTGATGCTGCTGTCGACCCGCCGCTACGGCTTCGTCTGGGAAACCACCCTGCTCCAGGCAGACACCTTCGTCAGCCTGACCCAGACCCTCGGCGGCCTGCCGTCACTGCTCGGTTTCAACACCCCGGACGTGGCGATGATCCGCGCCAGCGGCGACACCCAGCCGACCCTCGACCTCGGCCGCCAGGCCTGGGCCGGCTGGCTACTGGGGGTGCTGGTGGTGTACGGCATCCTGCCGCGCCTGTTGCTGGCGGCGCTGTGCCTGTGGCGCTGGCGCCGCGGCCGCGCGCGGCTGGCACTGGACCTGAAACTGCCCGGCTACAGCGGCCTGCGTGAAGCGCTGATGCCCAGCAGCGAGCGCCTCGGGGTCAACGATGCCGCGCCGGAGCAACTGCCGCAGATCCCGCGCGGTCACGACGATGTGCAGCACGAAGGTGCGTTGCTGGTCGGCCTGGAACTGGATGACCAGCGCCCCTGGCCGCCCGCGCTGCCGGCCTCGGTGACCGATGCCGGCGTGCTCGACAGCCGCGAATCGCGCCGCCGCCTGCTGGAGCAACTGAGTCACTACCCGCCCGCGCGCCTGGCCATCGCCTGCGACCCGCGGCGCTCGCCGGATCGCGGTAGCCTCGCGCTGCTCGCCGAACTGGCGCGCAGCGCGGCGGCCACGCGGATCTGGCTGATGCTGCCAGCGCCGGGCCAGGCCCTGGATGCCGAGCGCCTCGGTGACTGGCACCAGGCCCTGGAGCAACTGGCCCTGCCCTACGCCGACAGCTCGCCGATCCACTGGCTGGAGCATGGTCATGACTGATGCCCTGAAACTGGCCGTGGTCGGCCACACCAACGTCGGCAAGACCTCGCTGCTGCGCACCCTGACCCGCGACGTCGGCTTCGGCGAGGTCTCCCATCGCCCCAGCACCACCCGCCACGTGGAAGGCGCGCGACTGTCGGTGGACGGCCAGCCGCTGCTGGAGCTGTACGACACGCCGGGCCTGGAAGACGCCATCGCCCTGCTCGATTACCTCGAACGCCTGGAGCGACCAGGCGAGCGCCTCGACGGCCCGGCACGCCTCGAACGCTTCCTGCAGAGCAGCGAGGCGCGCCAGCGTTTCGAACAGGAAGCCAAGGTGGTGCGGCAGTTGATGGCCAGCGATGCCGGGCTCTACGTGATCGATGCCCGCGAGCCGGTGTTGGCCAAGTACCGCGACGAGCTGGAAGTCCTCGCTGGCTGCGGCAAGCCGTTGCTGCCAGTGCTCAACTTCGTCGCCAGCAGCGATCATCGCGAGCCGGACTGGCGCGAAGCCCTGGCCCGCCTCGGCCTGCATGCGCTGGTGCGCTTCGACAGCGTCGCGCCGCCGGAAGATGGCGAGCGGCGCCTGTACCAAAGCCTGCAACTGATGCTGGAAAACGCCCGCCCGGCCCTGCAACGGCTGATCGATGACCAGCAGGTGCAGCGTCAGGTTCGCCAGCACAGCGGCAAGCGCCTGATCGCCGAGTTGCTGCTGGACTGCGCGGCCTGCCGACGCAGCGTGGTGGCCAGGCCAGAGGAGGAAGCCACGGCCATCGCCGAGTTGCGCGATGCCATACGCCAGCGCGAGCAGCGCTGTGTCGAGGCGCTGCTCAAGCTGTATGCGTTCCGGCGTGAGGACGCCAATGCCGGCGACCTGCCCTTGCTGGACGGGCGCTGGGGCGATGACCTGTTCAATCCGGAAACCCTGAAGCTGCTGGGTATTCGCCTGGGAGGCGGGGCCATGGCCGGCGCGGCGGCGGGGGCTGGCATCGACCTGATGGTCGGCGGCCTGACCCTGGGCGTCGCGGCACTTGCCGGGGCCATTGCCGGCGGTGCGCTGGGGACCGCGCGCAGCTATGGCGCGCGCTTGATGGGCAAGCTCAAGGGGCAGCAGGAACTGACCGTGGACGATGCGGTGCTGCGCTTGCTCGCGGTGCGCCAGCGGCAGTTGCTGCAGGCGCTGGATACGCGGGGGCATGCGGCGATGAAGCGGATCCGGCTGGAGAATCCGCCGGATCAGATGTGGCGCGACGGCAAGCTGCCGGCGGCATTGAGCAAGGCGCGGGCGCATCCGCAATGGTCTTCGCTGAACCCGGGGGCGAGGTTGAGCCAGGCGGAGCGGCTGGAGCAGATCGACGAGCTGGTCGAGGAAATCTAGGCCAGCCCCCCCTCCCCCAACAACCGCGCCACATGCCGCTCCGCCAGCGCCGGACCGACACTCATGCCGACGCCGGTGTGCATCAGCGCGGCGCTGATCCCCGGCGCCACCGGCAACAGCGAGAACGGCCCCGGACCACCCGAGCCATACACCCCCTGCCAGCGCTCGAGCACCTGGATGCGCCCGCCCAGGGTGTGCTCGGCCAGCTCGATCATCCACTCGTCCACCTGCTCGGCATTGAACGGCGAGGCATCGCTGCCATAGGCATGGGAGTCGCCAATGATCAGTTCGCCATACGGCGTCGGGCTGATCAGCAGGTGAATGCCGTGCTCCAGCAGATGCGGGCTGTGGGCCGCGACCCGCTCGCGCAGGGCGAGCGCCTGCGGCAGGTCGGCGTAGGCGCCGTAGTGCAGGCAGCTCAGGCCGGTGAGCAGGGCATGCTGCAGGTCCAGCGGGAAACGCGGACGCGCGCGGAGCATCTGCAGGCGGCAGACCTGCGGCTGCAGCGCGGCGATCGGTTCGGCCAGCAGGGTCTGGTAGTCGTGCCCGGAACAGACCACGATCTGCGTGCCGGCGAAGCGGCCCTGGGTGGTGTCCAGATGGCCCGGTTCGATGCCGCGGACCAGGGTGGAGAAGTGGAACTCCACGCCCATCTTGTCCCGCAGCCAGTCGATCAGGCTGGGCAGGGCTTCGCGGGAGAACACCTGCTGGTCGTCGAGGCCGTGCAGGGCCGCGCGGTGATGGGCGAAGCGGCCGTCGTACAGGACGCGCAGGTCTTCGCCTTCGAGCAGGCGCGCGGGGTAGCCGTGTTCGACGGCGCGGCTGCTGCAGAAGGCTTCCAGCAGGTCGCGCTCCTGGTCGGTGCGGGCCAACAGTAGCGAGCCGTTGCGTTTGATCGAGAAGCCGGCGGTTTCCGCCCAGTGCGCCCACAGCGGGCGGCTGGCGCGCGCCAGGTCGAGCATCGGGCCAGGGGGCTGGCCGCTGATCAGGGCCTGGCCGAAGTTGCGTACCGAGGCGCCGAGCGGGGTGGCGCTGCGCTCGAAGACCTTGACCCGCAGGCCACGCCGGGCGGCGGCGTAGGCGTGGGACAGGCCGAGGATGCCGGCGCCGATGATGAGGAAATCGGTCATTTCTGGGGTCCTTCACGTTTTGGGCCTGCTTTGCAGGCCTTCGCGGGCAAGCCACGCTCCTACGGGGATTATCGCGATCTACTTTCGTAGGAGCGTGGCTTGCCCGCGAAGGACCGCAAAGCGGTCCCCGCTTTTGTCTTACTGCTGCGCCACCTTCTCCGACTTGCCGTCATAGCGCTTGCGCCATTCGCTCAAAATCTCGTCACGGTTCTTCGAGGCCCAGGCGAAGTCGTTCTTGATCAGGCGCTGCTCATAGTCCGCCGGCAATTCGGTCTGCGGTTTGGCAATACCCGGCTGGGCCAGCACGGCGAAGTTTTCCTTGTACAGCTCCATCGCCGCCGAGCTGGCGGAGAAGTCGGCCAGGCGCTTGGCCGCGTCTTCATGCGGAGTGCCCTTGATCACCGCAGTGGCTTCGATCTCCCAGCCCAGGCCTTCCTTCGGCAGGACGATGTCCAGCGGCGCGCCCTGGCGCTTGAGCTGCACGGCCGGGTACTCGAAGGAGATACCGATCGGGAACTCACCGGCAGCGGCCAGCTTGCACGGCTTGGAACCGGAATGGACGTACTGGCCGATGTTCTGGTGCAGGGCATCCATGTAGGCCCAGCCCTGCGGCTCGCCGAAGGTCTGCAGCCAGGCGCTGACATCGAGGAAGCCGGTACCCGACGACGCCGGGTTGGGCATGACGATCTTGCCCTTGTATTCAGGCCTGGTCAGGTCCTGCCAGCTCACCGGCTTGCTCAGGCCCTGCTTCTCGGCTTCGACGGTGTTGAAGCAGATGGTCGCGGCCCACACGTCCATGCCGACCCAGGCCGGCGGGTTGGCAGGGTCGCGGTAGTTGCCACCGATCTTGCCCAGGTCCTTCGGCGCATAGCCTTGCAGCATGCCCTGCTGGTCGAGGATCGCCAGGCTGGACGCCGCCAGGCCCCAGACCGCGTCGGCCTGCGGACGCTCCTTCTCGGCCAGCAGCTTGGCGGTGATGATCCCGGTGGAGTCACGCACCCACTTGATCTCGATATCCGGGTTGGCCTTTTCGAACGCCTGCTTGTAGCTCTTCAGCTGTTCGGCTTCCAGCGCGGTATAGACCGTCAGCTGGGTCTGGGCGGCGCTGGCCTGCAGGCTGAACGCGCCGAGGACGGCAGCGGCAAGAGCGAGTGGCTTGAACATGATGGGGTTCCTTTGAAGGGACGTTGGTCAGGTTGGGTGGCGCAATCAATGAGCCGGCGCACGCTGGCGCCAGGCCTGGGAACGCTTGAGCAGGCCGCGGGAGGCCCAGGCCAGCAGCAGCGAAACGCCGGCACTGGTGAACAGGATCAGGGTCGACATGGCGGCAGCTCCGCCGACGTTGCCGGCGTCGTCCATGTTCAGCACGGCCACGGCGGCGAGGATGGTGTCCGGGCTGTAGAGGAAGATCGCCGCCGACACCGTGGTCATCGCCGAGACGAACAGGTAGCGGACGATGTCCAGCAACGCCGGCAGGCAGATCGGCACGGTGACCCGCAGGAAGTGCCGGTACAGCGGCGCCTTGAGCGACAGCGCAGCGGCTTCGAACTCGCCGTCGAGCTGGCGCAGGGCGGTGGTCGCGGTCATCTGCGCGGTGGTCAGGTAATGGGCGACGGTGCACACCACCAGCAGCGCCATGCTGCCGTAGAACACATGCAGCGGGTTGCCCGGCAGGTTGAAGAAGAAGACGTAGCCCAGACCGAGCACCAGCCCCGGCACCGCCATCGGCACGAAGCTGAGCAGGCGCAACAGCAGGTTGAGGCTGCGCTGGCCGCGGGTCTTTTCCATCAGGTAGGCGCCGCTGAAGATCGCCACGCTGCCGATCAGCGCGGTGCCCACGGCCATGGTCAGGCTGTTGCGGTAGGCCAGCCAGCCGCCGCCGGCGGTCTCGTCGAACTGGTAGTGCCTGAACGACAGCGACAGGTTGTACGGCCAGAACTTCACCAGCGACGAGTACACCGCCATGCCAACCACCAGCAGGAGCACGGCGCAGACGACCAGTACGACGGCCAGGAACCAGGCGTCGCGACGGCGCGAGACCTGCGGTTCGAAGACCTGGGCGCGGCCGCTCATGGCGTCGCCCTGGCGGCGGCGCAGCCAGGCATCGACGGCGAAGCTGAGCAGCGCCGGAACCAGCAGAACCATGCCGATCAGCGCACCGCGACCGAACTGCTGCTGGCCGACCACGGCCTTGTAGGCTTCCAGCGCCAGTACCTGGTAGTCGCCACCGACCACTACCGGCACGCCGAAGTCGGTGATGGTCAGGGTGAACACCAGGCAGAACGCCGCGAACACGGCCTGGCGCGTCGCCGGCCAGGTGATGCTGCGGAAGGCGCGCCATGGGCCGGCACCCATGCTCGACGCCGCGTCGAACAGCCGCGCGTCGGCCAGGGACAGGGCGGAAAGGAGAATCATCAGGGCATGCGGGAAGGTGTAGATCGCCTCGCCGAGGACGATGCCCCAGAAACCATAGATGTTGTCGGCAAGCAGCCCGCGCAGCAGGCCCTGGTTGCCGAACAGATAGACCAGGGCGATGGCCGGCAGCATCGACGGCGCTAGCAGCGGCAGCAGGGAAATCCCGCGCCACAGGCGCTTGCCGGGAATCAGCGTGCGTTGCAGGGCGTAGGCGAACAGGTAGGCCAGCGGCACGACGATGGCAGCGACGCTGAGCGCAACCTTGAGGCTGTTGCCCAGCAGCCAGTGGAAGTTCGCACTGGCCAGCAGCTCGCCGGCCGCGACCCAGCCACCGCCCTGACCGGCTTCGCTGCTGAAGCCGCGCCAGAAGATCGCCAGCAACGGCAGCAACACCGAGACCACCAGGAACATCAGCAGCAGCCATTTGCCGCCGACCACGAACAGACGATCACCCAGGGCGACGCCGGCTCGCGATCTTGCCTTCGCGGGTGCGATCGGCAGGGTGATTGGCGCGGCCATGTCAGGCGAACACCTGGAGGGCACGCGGCGGCAGGGCCACCCAGATATCCTGCGAGCCCAGGCTCGGCATGGCCTCCGGCGCGACTTCGGCGAGCAGGGCATGGCCCGGCAACTGGTGCAGTTCAAAGCTCATGCGGCAGCGATTGCCGAGGAAGGTGATCTCGCGCAGACGCGCCGGGAACAGGTTTTCTTCATGCACCAGCGGGTTGATGCTGATCGATTCCGGGCGGCAGAACAGCCGTCCGTTGCCAGCGGCTCGGGCCCCCGGGGCCAGGCGCAGGTTCAGCGCGCCGACCTGGGCGTGGCTGTCGCTGCAGCGCTGGAACGGCAGCCAGTTGCCCTGGCCGATGAATTCGGCGACGAAGGGCGTCGCCGGCTTGTCGTAGATCTGCTGGGCGGTGGCGTACTGCTCGACCTGGCCGTTGTTCATCACGGCGATGCGGTCGGCCATCAGCATGGCTTCGTCCTGGTTGTGGGTGACCATCAGGGTGGTGATGCCCAGCTGGCGCTGCAGCTGGCGCAGTTCCGTGCACAGATGCTCGCGGACCCGGGCGTCGAGGGCCGACATCGGCTCGTCGAGCAGCAGCAGCGACGGCGCCGGGGCCAGGGCACGGGCCAGGGCGACGCGCTGTTGCTGGCCGCCGGAGAGCTGGCCGGGGTATTTCTTTTCGCTGCCGGTCAGACCGACCAGGTCGAGCATGTCGCCGACGCGCTGGCGCACCTCGTTGCGGCCGGCGCCGGCCAGGCCGTAGGCGATGTTGGCCTCGACGGTGAGGTTGGGGAACAGCGCGTAGGACTGGAACAGGATGCCGTAGTCACGGGCTTGCGGCGGCAGGGTGGAGATGTCGCGCTCGCCGATGCTCAGTTCGCCGCGGTCCTGGCGTTCGAGGCCGGCGATGCAGCGCAGCAGGGTGGTCTTGCCGCAGCCGGAGGGTCCGAGCAGGCAGACCAGCTCACCGGCGGCGACATCGAGGGAGACGTCGTGCAGGGCCGTGAAGGCGCCGAAGCGTTTGTGGATACCGCGAACGCGCAGATGTGCGCCGGGATTTGCGTGCGTGTTGTGCATGACAGGACCTCACCGAGCTAGTGGAGGTCATGCTAGGAGCGCTTTGCGAAGGTTCCGTGGCGGTAAGGCAAAAGCTGCCGATAGTGGTATTGGCGGATTTTTGTTGGCGCTGGCGCACAGAACCCTGTGGGAGCGGATTCATCCGCGATCGGCGGCGCAGCCGTCGTAAATCCTGAGTCCCGAGTTTGCCTGACACACCGCAGAGGCAGGTTTACGGCCGCTTCGCGCCCGATCGCGGATAAATCCGCTCCCACACCGACCGCGTCTACCTCAGGAATCGAGCGCCGACATCTCCTGCGCCACCCCCAGGAACGCCGCCGGCAAGCGCGCCTGGCGCCGCTCCTTCAGGCAGTACAGGTACTCGTGCATCACCGGCGCGCCCTCCAGGCTCAGCACCCGCAACGCCGGGTTATGCGGCACTTCATGCCGGGCAATGATGCTGATGCCGATATTGCGCAGCACCGCCTCGCGGATCGACTCGCGACTGCCGATCTCCAGCAGCGCCCCGACCCTGACCCCGGCCCCCGCCAGCATCTGCTCGGTCAGCTTGCGCGTGGTCGAGCCCTGTTCGCGCATCAGCAGGCAATGCCCGCTCAGCGCCGTCAGCGGCACCGACTCCCGCGCCGCCAGCGGATGGCTGCGGTGCACCGCCACCACCAGCGGATCGCTGCCGAGCACGCAGCGCACCAGGCGGGTGTCCTCCAGCAACTGCGAGGACGCCGCCACATCCACCCGGTAGTCCTCGAGCAGCTCCAGCACCTGCTGCGAGTTGCCGATTTCCACCGACACCTCCACCTGCGGCAGACGCTCGCGGAAGATCTTCACCAGATCGAGGATGTAGTACGGCGCGGTCGCCGCCACCCGCAAGGTGCCCTGCCCCAGGCCGCTGTTGCGCAGGAAGAATTCGATATCGGCCTCCTGCTGCAGCAGGGTGCGTACCATCGGCAGCAGGCGCGCGCCGTCCTCGCTCAAGGCCAGGCGACGCCCGCCACGGTAGAACAGCTCGACGCCGTAGTGGCTTTCCAGGTTGCGGATCTGCGTGGTCACCGTGGGCTGACTGAGTCCGAGCTTCTTCGCGGCCAGGGTGATGCTGCCCAGGCGGGCCACCATGTGAAACGCCTTCAACTCGGAACTCAGCATGAAACCCCTTACTTTCTCAGCAGACGCAGGCCGTTGAAGACCACCAGCAGGCTGACGCCCATATCGGCGAACACCGCCATCCACATGGTCGCCATGCCGGCAAAGGTGATCGCCAGGAAGATCGCCTTGATGCCCAGGGCCAGAACGATGTTCTGCACCAGGATCGCCGCGCTTTGCCGCGAGAGCCTGACGAAGGCCGGGATTTTGCGCAAGTCGTCGTCCATCAGGGCGACGTCGGCGGTCTCGATGGCGGTATCGGTGCCGGCCGCGGCCATGGCGAAGCCGATCTCGCTGCGGGCCAGCGCCGGGGCATCGTTGATCCCGTCACCGACCATGCCGACCCGGTGCCCCTTGGCATAGAGCGCCTCGATCGCCGCCAGCTTGTCCGCCGGCAGCAGGTTGCCACGGGCCTCGTCGATACCGACCTGGGCCGCGATGGCCTCGGCGGTGTGCGGGTTGTCGCCGGTGAGCATGAGCGTGCGGATGCCCAGTTCGTGCAGTTCGGCGATGGCTTCGCGGCTGGTCTGCTTGACCGTGTCGGCCACGGCGAACAGCGCCAGCGGGCCGGAAGCGTCGAGCAGCAGGACCACGGTCTTGCCCTGGCGCTCCAGCGCGTCGAGTTTTGCTTCCAGCTGCGGCGAGCACAGGCCCTGTTCTTCTACCAGGCGGTGATTGCCCAGGTGGTAGAGCACGCCGTCCACCTCGCCGCTGACACCGCGGCCCATCAGCGCCTGGAAGTTGTCCACCGCGTCGACGCCGAGGCCCTGCTCCTTGCCCTTGCGGGCAATCGCCAGCGAGACCGGGTGATCGGAGCGCCCGCCAAGGCTGGCGGCGATGCGCTGGGCGCGCTCGGCGAACAGCGGATCGAGCACCTCGATATCGGTCTGCACCGGCTTGCCATGGGTCAGGGTGCCGGTCTTGTCGAGGGCAATGAAATCAAGCTTGCGCCCACCCTCCAGGTACACGCCGCCCTTGATCAGGATGCCTTTGCGCGCCGCCGCGGCGAGGCCGCTGACGATGGTCACCGGGGTGGAGATCACCAGCGCGCAGGGGCACGCCACCACCAGCAGGACCAGGGCGCGGTAGATCCAGTCGAACCAGGCGCCGGCCATGAACAGCGGCGGAATCACCGCCACCGCCAGGGCAAAGGCGAACACCGCCGGGGTGTAGATGCGCGAGAACTGGTCGACGAAACGCTGGGTCGGCGCCCGCGCGCCCTGGGCTTCCTCCACCGCGCGGATGATCCGCGACAGGGTGGATTCGCCCGCCGCGGCGGTGACCCGATATTCCAGCGCGCCGGACTGGTTGATGGTGCCGGCGAACACCTTGTCGCCCGGGCCTTTCTCCACCGGCAGGCTTTCGCCGGTGATCGGCGCCTGGTCGAGGGTGGACTGGCCGCTGATCACCTCGCCATCGAGACCGACCCGCTCGCCCGGCCGCAGACGCACCAGCGCGCCCAATGCCACCTGGGTAACCTCGACCTCGCGCCACTCGCCGTCAGTCTGCTGCACCGTGGCGACATCCGGACTCAGTTGCATCAGCCCGCCAATGGCATTGCGCGCCCGGTCCAGCGAACGCGCCTCGATCACCTCGGCGAGGGTGAACAGCACCATCACCATGGCCGCTTCCGGCCACTGGCCGATCAGCACGGCACCGGTCACGGCGATGCTCATCAGCGCGTTGATGTTCAGGTTGCGGTTCTTCAGGGCGATCCAGCCCTTCTTGTAGGTACCCAGGCCGCAGCCGAGGATCGCCGCCAGGGCCAGCACCGCCACCACCCACTCCGGCGCGGCAGCGCTGAAGTGGACGATCTCCGCGACCAGCGCGGCCACCCCGGACAGCGCCAGCGGCCACCAGGATTTCTTCGCCGGCGGCGCGGCCTTCTCCGGGGCATCGTCGGCCAGCGGCTCGGCCTGCATGCCTAGGGATGCAATGGCCTCGACGATGCCGCGGGTGTTGCCCAGGGTGTGGCGCACGCCGAGGATGCGGTTGATCAGGTTGAATTCCAGCTGCTCGACGCCGGCGAGCTTGCCCAGCTTGTTCTGGATCAGCGTCTGCTCCGTCGGGCAATCCATGGCCTCGATGCGGAAACGGCTGAGCTGGGCATCGGCACTGGCGCTTTCGCGCAATTGCACCAGGGCCGGCGCCTCGGCGGCGGAACAGCAGCCATGGCCATGGTCGTGGGCTTGCGGCTTGGGCGCGCAACAGCCATGGGCCTGCTCGCTGGCGTGAGCGTGATGGCTATGGTCGTGATCGTGCGGGGCTTTGTGCGGGTCGAAGCTGACAGGTCGATTCATGAGGGTTCATCCCTAAAGGTCCTGTTGCCAAGTGAACACCCTGTAGCCACTATAGGGTCAAGCAATCCGACGAGGGGTTTCCAGATGAAGATCGGCGAACTGGCCAAGGCCACTGACTGTGCGGTGGAGACCATCCGTTACTACGAGCGGGAGAACCTGCTGCCGGAACCGGCACGCAGCGAGGGCAACTACCGGGTCTACACCCAGGCCCATGTCGAGCGCCTGACCTTCATCCGCAACTGCCGCACGCTGGACATGACCCTGGAGGAAATCCGCAGCCTGCTGAAGTTGCGCGACAGCCCGCAGGACCAGTGCGAGAGCGTCAATGCGCTGGTCGACGAGCATATCGAGCATGTGCAGGCGCGGATCGACGGGTTGCTGGCGTTGCAGGAACAACTGGTGGAGTTGCGCCGGCGCTGCAGTGCGGAGGGCGCGCATTGCGCGATTCTGGAGAGATTGGAGGTGAATGGGGCCGTGTCGGTGCCGGAGGCGGAGCATTCGCATGTAGGCAGAAGCCACGGCCACTGAAGATCACCGCGGTCTCTGTAGGAGCTGGCTTGCCTGCGAAGGACCGCAAAGCGGTCCCCGAATGCAGTGCGGTCCTTCGCAGTGGTTCGTCACACGACAAGCCAGCTTGTGTCTTCAGGACCTCTTAAAATCAAGGTGTGAGAGCGGTGGATGGCAGACTGGATGCCGGCGGTGCCCTAGAGCACGTGTGGGAGCATAGTCGCCATCCACCTCTCACTCTGACCCGAAGCCCGAACAGTTGAATGAGC